>NZ_JBIUYR010000052.1:0-1055 GCF_044744625.1 Streptomyces sp. NPDC087270 | reverse complement strand
CACTGTCCCTGATCCGGATCACGGACCGAGGTTAGACATCCAGCACGACCAGAGTGGTATTTCAACGACGACTCCACCACGGCTGGCGCCGCGATATCAAAGTCTCCCACCTATCCTACACAAGCCGAACCGAACACCAATATCAAGCTATAGTAAAGGTCCCGGGGTCTTTCCGTCCTGCTGCGCGAAACGAGCATCTTTACTCGTAGTGCAATTTCACCGGGCCTATGGTTGAGACAGTCGAGAAGTCGTTACGCCATTCGTGCAGGTCGGAACTTACCCGACAAGGAATTTCGCTACCTTAGGATGGTTATAGTTACCACCGCCGTTTACTGGCGCTTAAGTTCTCAGCTTCGCCCTGTCGAAACAGGACTAACCGGTCCCCTTAACGTTCCAGCACCGGGCAGGCGTCAGTCCGTATACATCGCCTTACGGCTTCGCACGGACCTGTGTTTTTAGTAAACAGTCGCTTCTCGCTGGTCTCTGCGGCCACCCCCAGCTCACACCGTAAAGATGATCACCGGAAGTGGCCCCCCTTCTCCCGAAGTTACGGGGGCATTTTGCCGAGTTCCTTAACCATAGTTCACCCGAACGCCTCGGTATTCTCTACCTGACCACCTGAGTCGGTTTAGGGTACGGGCCGCCATGAAACTCGCTAGAGGCTTTTCTCGACAGCATAGGATCATCCACTTCACCACAATCGGCTCGGCATCAGGTCTCAGACTTCATGTGTGACGGATTTACCTACCACACGTCCTACACCCTTACCCCGGGACAACCACCGCCCGGGCTGGACTACCTTCCTGCGTCACCCCATCGCTTACCTACTACAAGTCCGGTTCAGCGGCTCCACCACTCCCCCTCACTCCGAAGAGATCAGAGGCGGCTTCACGGCCTTAGCATCGCTCGGTTCAGTACTGGGCGTTTCAAAGCGGGTACCGGAATATCAACCGGTTGTCCATCGACTACGCCTGTCGGCCTCGCCTTAGGTCCCGACTTACCCTGGGCAGATCAGCTTGACCCAGGAACCCTTAGTCAATCGGCGCAAGAGTTTC
>NZ_JBIUYR010000051.1:0-1110 GCF_044744625.1 Streptomyces sp. NPDC087270 | reverse complement strand
TCCTCGGTCGGACCGTCCATCAGCATCACCCCGTGCTCCAACCAGATCACCCGCTCACAGGTGTCCCGGATCGACGCGTTGCTGTGACTGACCAGGAAGACCGTGCCCGCCTCCTTCCGCAACTCCCGAATACGCGACTCCGACCGCTTCTGGAACGCCCGGTCACCCGTCGCCAGCGCCTCGTCGATCATCAGCACATCGTGATCCTTCGCCGCCGCGATCGAGAACCGCAACCGCGCCGCCATACCCGACGAATACGTCCGCATCGGCAACGAGATGAAATCACCCTTCTCGTTGATCCCCGAGAAGTCCACGATCCCCTTGTACCGCGACCGCACCTCATCCCGCGACATCCCCATCGCCAACCCGCCCAGGATCACATTCGTCCCCCCGGTCAGATCGTTCATCAACGCCGCGTTCACCCCCAGCAACGACGGCTGCCCATCCGTGTAGATCCGCCCCGACTCCGGCGGCAACAACCCCGCGATCGCCCGCAACAACGTCGACTTCCCCGAACCGTTCGACCCGATGATCCCGATCGCCTCACCGCGATACGCCGTGAAACTCACGTTCTTCACCGCATGCACCCGCCGCACGTTCGACGACCGCCGCTTCTTCGACAGCATCCGCCCCAACGCCGCCGAAGCACTCCCCTTGCCCGTCCCCGCCCCGTACACCGTGTAGACGATGTTCACGTCCTCCACGATCACCGTCGGCACCATCGGACGACTCACCTGCACCGGCGGCAGCGCCGGCTGCTCAGCCACGGCCATAGGACTCTTCCGCCTTCCAGAAGTAGATGTACCCGCCCACCCCGACGACCAGCGACCACACCACCGCCATCGCCCACACATGCCGCGGCATCTGCGCCGCCGTCACACTGTCGATCAACGCGAACCGCATCAGATCGATATAGATCGCCGCCGGATTCACATCCAGCAGAATCCGCAGAATATGCGGCGCCGTCGTCGTCAGCTTCGTGATGGAGTACATCACCCCCGACATGTACATCCACGTCCGCAACATGAACGGCATCAACTGCGACAAGTCCGTCATCTTGCTGCCCAACCGCGCCACGATCAACGCCAACCCGGTATTGAACACCCACTG
>NZ_JBIUYR010000050.1:0-1136 GCF_044744625.1 Streptomyces sp. NPDC087270 | reverse complement strand
ACGCGTTCGCGGAGGTGGACGAGGATTTCGGGGATGTCGATGGCGACGGGGCAGACGTCGTAGCAGGCGCCGCAGAGGGTGGAGGCGTAGGGGAGGGAGGCGTCGAGGGGGGTGGTGGTGCCGCGGAGTTGGGGGGTGAGGATGGCGCCGATGGGGCCGGGGTAGGGGGAGCCGTAGGCGTGGCCGCCGGCGCGTTCGTAGACGGGGCAGACGTTGAGGCAGGCGGAGCAGCGGATGCAGCGGAGGGCTTGGCGGCCGGTGGTGTCGGCGAGGGTGTCGGTGCGGCCGTTGTCGAGGAGGATGAGGTGGAAGTTTTTGGGGCCGTCGTGGGTGGTGGTGCCGGTCCACATGGTGGTGTAGGGGTTCATGCGTTCGGCGGTGGAGGAGCGGGGGAGTGTTTGGAGGAAGACTTCGAGGTCTTGGAAGGTGGGGATGGTTTTTTCGATGCCGACGATGGAGATGAGGGTGTCGGGGAGGGTGAGGCACATGCGGCCGTTGCCTTCGGATTCGACGACGACGAGGGTGCCGGTTTCGGCGATCATGAAGTTGGCGCCGGAGATGGCGATTTTGGTGCGGAGGAATTTTTCGCGGAGGTGGAGGCGGGCGGCTTCGGCGAGGTCGGTGGGGTTGTCGGTGAGGTGGTCGGGGGCGGGGCGGCCCCAGTGGGTCATTTCGTGGTGGAAGATGTCGCGGATTTCGGTGCGGTTTTTGTGGATGGCGGGGACGAGGATGTGGGAGGGCTTGTCGTGGGCGAGTTGGACGATGAGTTCGGCGAGGTCGGTTTCGTAGGCGTGGATGCCGGCGGTGTGGAGGGCTTCGTTGAGGCCGGTTTCCTGGGTGGCCATGGATTTGACTTTGACGACTTCGGTTTCGCCGGTGGTTTGGATGATGTGGGTGGTGATGCGGTTGGCTTCGTCGGCGTCGGTGGCCCAGTGGACGGTGCCGCCGGCGTTGGTGACGGCGGTTTCGAGTTGTTGGAGGTAGTGGTCGAGGTGGTGGAGGGTGTGGTCTTTGATGGCGGCGCCGGCGGTGCGGAGTTGGGGCCAGTCGGGGAGTTCGTTGATGGCGGTGGCGCGTTTGGTGCGGATGGTGTGGGTGGCGTGGGTGAGGTTGGCGCGGAGTTGGGTGTCCTTCGT
>NZ_JBIUYR010000049.1:0-1481 GCF_044744625.1 Streptomyces sp. NPDC087270 | reverse complement strand
CTTGGGTTCTAGTGGTCCTCGCAACACCCGTGATCTGTGGGAGTTGCGAGGACCGTGGGCGTTGAGCGTGCTGGTCTTGCTGGGTTGCGGGAGCGTTTCCTTGTGCGGCTGGATGCTGTAGGGAACGTGAGCGTGGTGGCCCGGGAGTTGGGGGTGAACCGGAACACAGCCTTTGGGTGGGCCCGGAAGGCCGGACGAGTCTCGGTGCGCATGCCGCGTAGGCATCCTGGGCGCGACGAGTACGAGCGTTTGCGGGCCGAGGGCGTCGCGCGTCGGGTGGCGGCCCGGCAGGTCGGCGTGAACGAGCGCACGGCCAAGGACTGGGACTGGGGCGTTAAGAAGACCTGCTCTTCGCGTACCTATCCGGACGGGCGCCGTGTCGACTACGCGGCGGGGACCGTCACGATGTGCGGTGTGACCACGGCACCGGTGGGCCTGACGGCCCTGGACAAGCAGCTTCACCCGCGGTTTTTGACCCTGGCCGAACGCGAGGAGATCGGTGACCTTCGCGCGGCGGGCCGGTCGCTGCAGGCCATCGGGCGGGCCCTGGGGCGGCCGGCGAGCACCATCAAGCGGGAGATCGACGCGAACTCCGGCAGCCAGGGCTACCGGCCCTATGCCGCCCACCGGGCGGCTGCCGCGCGCAGGCCCCGGCCCAGGGACCGCAAGCTGCTGCGCGAGGGACCGTTGCGCTGCTTCGTCCAGAACGGACTGCGCAGCAGGTGGTCGCCGGAGCAGATCTGCCACGCTCTACGCAAGGAGCATCCCGACGACGAGAGCATGCGGGTGAGCGTGGAAACGGTCTACCAGGCGCTGTATTTCCAGGCCCGCGGCGGCCTGAAGCGGGAAGTGCAGGCAGCGGTCCGCTCCGGCCGCACCCGCCGCAAACCACGCCGGGACCCGCAGCGGCGCACCCCACGGTTCATCGACCCGATGGTGATGATCAGCGATCGCCCCGCCACCGTCGAGGACCGGGCGGTGCCCGGACACTGGGAAGGCGACCTGATCATCGGCGCGGGCGGCCGTTCCGCGATCGCCACCCTGGTCGAGCGGGCCACCCGCTACACCATGCTGGTCCACCTCCCCGGCGGCGCCCACGACGCCGAGACCGTCCGCGACGGCCTCGTCACCACGATCCAGACCCTGCCCGCCCACCTACGCGGCTCCCTGACCTGGGACCAGGGCAGCGAGATGGCACGCCACCAGCAGTTCACCCTGACCACCGGCATGCCCGTCTACTTCTGCGACCCCGCCTCACCCTGGCAGCGTGGCTCGAACGAGAACACCAACGGACTGCTACGCCAGTACTTCCCCAAGGGCACCGATCTGAGCGTCCACAGCCCCGAAGACCTCGAACACGTCGCCCAGGAACTCAACGGCCGCCCACGCAAGACGCTCGACTGGGATACCCCAGCCGAGCGTCTACGTGATCTACTCACCACCTGAAACAAGTGGTGTTGCGACGACCCCTTGAACCCAAG
>NZ_JBIUYR010000047.1:0-1581 GCF_044744625.1 Streptomyces sp. NPDC087270 | reverse complement strand
AGGTAGAGGGGGTGTTCGGCCGGCCGGTGCTGTCCGTAGGTGGCGAGCAGCGCGGTCACCTCGATGGGGTCGCCGAGCGGGGTGCCGGTGCCGTGGGCTTCGACGGCGTCGATGTCGGTGGGGGTGAGGCCGGCGTTGTCGAGTGCGGTGCGGATGAGGCGGGCTTGGGAGCGGCCGTTGGGTGCGGTGAGGCCGTTGGAGGCGCCGTCCTGGTTGACGGCGCTGCCGCGGATGAGGGCGAGGACGGGGTGGTGGTTGCGGCGGGCGTCGGAGAGCCGTTCCACCAGCACCGCGCCCACACCCTCCGACCAGCCGGTGCCGTCCGCCGACTCGTCGAACGCCTTGCACCGCCCGTCCGCCGACAAGCCGCCCTGCCGGGAGAACTCCAGGAACATGCCCGGCGTCGACATGACGGTGGCGCCGCCCGCCACGGCCAGGTCGCACTCGCCGGCGCGCAGCGACTGCGCGGCCAGGTGCAGGGCGACCAGCGACGACGAGCACGCGGTGTCGACGGTCAGCGCCGGACCCTCCAGGCCGAACACGTACGACAGGCGGCCGGACGCCACGCTCGCCGCGTGCCCGGTGAGCAACAGGCCCTCGCTGCCCTGTGCCGAACCGGGAGTGGTGTAGGTGGCGTAGTCCTGCTCGTTCGTCCCCACGAACACGCCGGTACGGCTGCCGCGCAGCGAACCGGGATCGATGCCCGCGCTCTCGAACATCTCCCACGCGGTCTCCAGGAGGAGCCGCTGATGCGGGTCCATCGCCAGCGCCTCGCGCGGCGCGATCCCGAAGAGGGCGGCGTCGAACCCGGCGATGTCGTCGAGGAATCCGCCCTGGCGGACGTAAGAGGTACCGGGGCTGGCCGGATCGGGGTCGTACAGCTCCTCGGTGTTCCAGCCCCGGTCGGCGGGGAAGTCACCGATGGCGTCCCGCTCCTCGACCAGCAGTCGCCACAGGTCCGCCGGCCCCCGTACGCCTCCGGGGAAGCGGCACGCCATCCCGACGATCACGATCGGCTCGTCGTCCTCCGCCGCCCTGCCGCCGTGGGCGACAGCGGGCAGCTCCGAGCCGGGCCGCTCTTCCAGGAACGCGGCGAGTTCGGCCGGACTCGGGTGGTCGTAGGTCGAGTTGACCGGCACCCGGCGGCCCAGCGCCTCCGACAACCGCTTGCACAGCTCGGTGCCGGCGAACGAGTCGAAGCCGAGATCCTTGAAGGTGACCTCTGGCGGCACGTCAGCCCCGGACGCGTGCCCGAGCACCCGCGCGCACTCGTTGAGTACGACGTCCAGCACCCGTCCGGCCGTCGGGGGGCCCGACGGCTTCTCGGGTGCCTCCGCCGCTCCCGTTTCGGCTTCCGCTTCCGCTTCCGTTCCCGCTCCCGCTTCCGCTTCCTCGGCGGTCGGGGGAGCCTCGGTGGTCGCGACCGCCGTGACCGGCTTCGGCCAGTAGCGTTGGTGTTGGAAGGGGTAGGTGGGGAGGGTGGGTTGGGTGGTGGGGGTGGGGAGTTGGGTGGTCCAGGTGGGGGTGGTTCCGGTGGTGTGGGCGTGGGCGAGTGCGGTGGTGAGGTCGGTGGGGGTGGCG
>NZ_JBIUYR010000046.1:0-1596 GCF_044744625.1 Streptomyces sp. NPDC087270 | reverse complement strand
AAGGTGGGACTGGCGATTGGGACGAAGTCGTAACAAGGTAGCCGTACCGGAAGGTGCGGCTGGATCACCTCCTTTCTAAGGAGCACTTCTTACCGCGTATGCGGTCAGAGGCCAGTTCATCGGCGAGTGTCCGGTGCTGGTTGCTCATGGGTGGAACGTTGACTATTCGGCACGACTGGTTGTCCGGTGTGAGTACTGCTTCGGCGTGGAAAGCATTTTCGGGACTGGTCGGGTCGGGCACGCTGTTGGGTTCTCAGGGAACGGCTGTGCTGTTTTCTTGAGTGTTGGTTGTTTGAGAACTGCATAGTGGACGCGAGCATCTGTGGCCAAGTTTTTAAGGGCGCACGGTGGATGCCTTGGCACCAGGAACCGATGAAGGACGTGGGAGGCCGCGATAGGCCCCGGGGAGCTGTCAACCGAGCTGTGATCCGGGGGTGTCCGAATGGGGAAACCCGGCAGTCGTCATGGGCTGTCACCCATGCCTGAACACATAGGGCATGTGGAGGGAACGCGGGGAAGTGAAACATCTCAGTACCCGCAGGAAGAGAAAACAACCGTGATTCCGGGAGTAGTGGCGAGCGAAACCGGATGAGGCCAAACCGTATGCGTGTGATACCCGGCAGGGGTTGCGTGTGCGGGGTTGTGGGAGTTTCCTTGATCGGTCTGCCGGCCGGTCGGAGAGTCAGAAACCGTATGGGTAGGCGAAGGACATGCGAAAGGTCCGGCGTAGAGGGTAAGACCCCCGTAGCTGAAATCTGTACGGCTCTCTTGGAGATCACCCAAGTAGCACAGGGCCCGAGAAATCCTGTGTGAATCTGGCGGGACCACCCGTTAAGCCTAAATATTCCCTGGTGACCGATAGCGGATAGTACCGTGAGGGAATGGTGAAAAGTACCGCGGGAGCGGAGTGAAATAGTACCTGAAACCGTGTGCCTACAAGCCGTGGGAGCGTCGCATCGAGTGCTTGCACTCGGTGTCGTGACTGCGTGCCTTTTGAAGAATGAGCCTGCGAGTTTGCGGTGTGTTGCGAGGTTAACCCGTGTGGGGGAGCCGTAGCGAAAGCGAGTCCGAATAGGGCGTTTCAGTAGCACGCTCAAGACCCGAAGCGGAGTGATCTAGCCATGGGCAGGTTGAAGCGCGGGTAAGACCGTGTGGAGGACCGAACCCACCAGGGTTGAAAACCTGGGGGATGACCTGTGGTTAGGGGTGAAAGGCCAATCAAACTCCGTGATAGCTGGTTCTCCCCGAAATGCATTTAGGTGCAGCGTCGTGTGTTTCTTGCCGGAGGTAGAGCACTGGATAGGCGATGGGCCCTACCGGGTTACTGACCTTAGCCAAACTCCGAATGCCGGTAAGTGAGAGCGCGGCAGTGAGACTGTGGGGGATAAGCTCCATGGTCGAGAGGGAAACAGCCCAGAGCATCGACTAAGGCCCCTAAGCGTACGCTAAGTGGGAAAGGATGTGGAGTCGCAGAGACAACCAGGAGGTTGGCTTAGAAGCAGCCACCCTTGAAAGAGTGCGTAATAGCTCACTGGTCAAGTGATTCCGCGCCGACAATGTAGCGGGGCTCAAGCGTACCGCCGAAGTCGTGTCATT
>NZ_JBIUYR010000045.1:0-2496 GCF_044744625.1 Streptomyces sp. NPDC087270 | reverse complement strand
AAGCTGGATCGTGGGGCGTTGCCGGTTCCGGATTACGGGTCGGGGTCGGGTCGTGGTGGTGGTCGGGGTCCGGTGTCGGTGCGGGAGGAGATCCTTTCTTCGGCTTTCGCTCAGGTGCTGGGGGTGCAACGGGTCGGCGTCGACGACGACTTCTTCGACCTCGGCGGCCACTCGCTTTTGGCGATCCGCCTGATCAGCAGGATCAGGGCGACGCTGAACGTCGAGGTGCCGATCCGGCAGGTGTTCGACACCCCGACCGTGGCCGGGCTCGCCCGCGGGCTGGGCGGCACACGTCCCGTACACGCCCCCCTGGTGGCGGGGCCCAGGCCCGACCGGCCGCCGCTCTCCTTCGCCCAGCAACGGCTCTGGTTCCTTTCGCAGTTGGAAGGCCCGAACACCACCTACAACATCCCGATCGCCGTGCGGCTGACCGGTGCGCTGGACGCGCGGGCCCTGGCGGACGCGCTCGCCGACGTGGTGGCCAGGCACGAGGTCCTGCGCACGCTCTACCCGTCGGACCAGGGCGAACCGTGGCAGCGGGTGCTGCCCGCGGACGCCGCGCGCCTGGACGTGGCGGTGACCGAGGTCGCACGGGACGACCTGGACGCACAGGTGACCGAAGCTGCCGCGCACACCTTCGACCTCACGGCGGAACTTCCGCTCCGGGCCGCGCTGCTGTCGATCGCACCGGACCACGACCCGCTCGGAGGCGAGAAGGACCGGCCCCAGGAGCACGTACTGGTGCTGGTCGTGCACCACATCGCCGGAGACGCCTGGTCGATGGGGCCGCTGTGGCGCGACCTGTCGAGGGCGTACGCGGCCCGCCGGGCCGGGCGGGCTCCGGCGTGGGAGCCGTTGCCGGCGCAGTACGCGGACTTCGCGCTCTGGCAGCGCGCGGTGGCCGACGGCGGCGGCGCCGACGCACTCGCCTCGGACCTCGCGCACTGGCGGCAGCGGCTGGCGGGGGCGCCGGAGGAGATCGTGCTGCCCGCCGACCGGCCGCGCCCCGCGGTGGCGAGCCACCGCGGCGGGCGCACCGACATGCGGATTCCGGCCGAACTGCACGCGCGCCTGCACGCGTTGGCGCAGCGCCGGGGCGTGACGATGTTCATGCTGCTGCACGCGTCGCTGGCGGCACTGCTGTCCCGGCTGGGCGCCGGCCACGACCTCCCGATCGGCAGTCCGGTCGCGGGCCGTACCGACGAGGCCACCGACGACCTGGTCGGGTTCTTCGTCAACACGGTGGTCGTGCGGACCGACGTGTCGGGCGACCCGGCGTTCACCGCACTCCTGGACCGGGTGCGGGAGACGGTGCTGGACGCCTTCGAGCACCAGGACATCCCCTTCGAGCGGCTGGTCGAGGAGATCGCCCCGCAGCGGTCGATGGCACGGCACCCGCTGTTCCAGGTGATGCTCGCGGTCCAGAACACCGACGCCGCGGCGCTGGAACTGCCGGGACTGCGGGCCGAGGAGCACCCCGCCGGACGGCCCGCGGCCAAGTTCGATCTGGACATCCAGTTCACCGAGCGGTTCGCGCCCGACGGCTCGCCCGCCGGTCTCCTCGGCGACATCGTCTTCGCCACCGACCTGTTCGACCTGTCCACCGCGGAGGCGATCGCCCAGCGGCTGCTGAGGGTGCTCGAGGCCGTCGCCGACGACCCCGCGCAGCCCGTCGGCCGGATCGGGATTCTGGGCGACCAGGAGCGGCGTCGCGTGCTGGTGGAGTGGAACGACACGGCGTGCGAGGCACCGGTGGGCACGGTGCCGGAGCTGTTCACGGCGCAGGCGGCACGCACCCCGACGGCACCGGCGTTGCGGGCCGAGGACCGCGAGCTGACGTACGCGGAGGTGGAGGCGCGCTCCAACGTCCTCGCGCGGCGGCTGGTGGACCGGGGCGTGGCGCCCGAGGCGCGGGTGGCGGTGCTGATGGAGCGTTCCGCCGAGCTGGTGGTCGTGTTGCTGGCGGTGCTGAAGGCGGGGGGCGCCTACGTGCCGCTGGACCTGCGGGCCCCGGCGGAGCGGATGCGGGTGCTGATGGCGGAAGCGTCGGCGGAGCTGCTGCTGGTGGACGCCGCGATGAACGGGCACCCGGCGGTGGGCGCGTTCCGGGCGCGGGGCGGCACCGTCGTGGAGGTCGCGGCCGGATCTGGCTGGTCCGGTGACGGTTCGGCGCTGCCGGCCCGGTGCGTTCCCGACCAGTTGGCGTACATCATGTACACGTCCGGTTCGACCGGCGTGCCGAAGGGGATCGCCATCACCCATCAGAACGTGGTGGATCTCGCGAGTGACGCGTGCTGGCGCCATGAGGAGCCGCTGCGGGTGCTGCTGCGTTCCCCGCATTCCTTCGACTCCTCGACGTACGAGTTGTGGGCGCCGCTGCTGGGTGGTGGTCAGGTGGTGGTGGCGCCGGAGGAGCGGTTCGACGCGGGGGTGTTGCGGTCGTTGATCGCGCGGTACGCGTTGACGCATGTGCATGTGACGGCGGGGCTGTTCCGG
>NZ_JBIUYR010000044.1:0-5009 GCF_044744625.1 Streptomyces sp. NPDC087270 | reverse complement strand
TGGAACAACGGATTACGGGCGGCAGAGCGGGCCGGGTTCAGCTCATCCACCAGCCGCTCGAACGGCACGTCCTGATGGGCATACGCCGCCAGGTCCGACTCACGAACGCGGGCCAGCAGGTCACTGAACGTAGGGTTCCCCGAGGTGTCGGATCGCAGGACGAGCGTGTTGACGAAGAACCCGGCCAACTCCTCCACCTGCGCGTCCGACCGGCCGGCGACCGGCGTACCGACACAGACGTCCTCGCCGGCGCCCATCCGCGCCAGCAACACCACCAGCGCGGCATGGACCACCATGAACATCGTCGCCCCGCTCCGCGCGGCCAATTCCGCCAATCGCGCATGCGTGGCCGCGTCCACGTCGATCGGCACCGCACCGCTGCGGAACGACGGCACCGCCGGACGCGGACGGTCAAAGGGCAACACCGTCTCCTGCGGCGCCCCCTCCAATGCGCGACGCCAATGCTCTACCTGCCCCGCACCCGCACTCTCCGGGTCGTCCAGATCTCCCAGCACCTCCCGCTGCCACAACGCGTAATCCGCGTACTGCACCGGCAACGGCTCCCAACCCGGCTCGGCACCCGACAAGCGGGCCCGATAGGCGATCTGAAGGTCGTTCGCCAGCACACCCATGGACCAGCCGTCCGTTGCGATGTGATGCGCCACCAGCGACAGAACCCACTCCGCCTCCGAGACCTTCAACAGCGTTGCGCGCCAGGGCAGTTCAACTGCCAGATCGAACCCGCGCTCCACCTCGGAGGCGAGCAGTTCCCGCCAACGCTCGCCGGCCTCGACCACCTGAAGCGGGGGACGGCCCTCCGCACCCACGCGGATCTCCTGATACGGCACACCCTCCACATCCGGGAAGACCGTACGCAAACTCTCATGCCGATCCGCCACATCACCCAACGCCGCCTCAAGCGCACCCACATCCAGCCGACCCGAAAGCCGCAGCGCCGACGGAAGGTTGTAGGCACCGGCGCCCACCCCCGCGCCGCCCTCCGCGCCCCGGTCCATCCCGTTCAGGAACCACATCCGCTGCTGCGCGAACGACAACGGCACCCGCTCCGGACGCTCCCAACGCCGCAACGCCACCCCCGCCGACACCCCAGCACCGTCGACCAGCCGCGCCACCCCGGCCACCGTCGGCTCCGCGAACACCTCACGGACACCAACCGACACGTCCAGCACCGAACGGATACGCGCGATCAACCGCATCACCAGCAGCGAATCACCACCCAGCTCGAAGAAACTCTCCTCCGCACCCAGCCCGCCCGGCTCCACTCCAAGTACTTCGCCGAACAGGGCGGAGACCGCTTCCTCGGTCGGGGTCGACGGCGCCCGACCGCCGCTCACCGCGAGGTCAGGAGCGGGCAGCGCAGCCCGATCGATCTTGCCGTTGGCCGTCAACGGCAAGACGTCGAGCACGACGACGGCGGCGGGCACCATGTAGTCCGGCAAACGGGTCGCCGCGAACGCCCGCAGTTCGCCACCGTCGACATCGTCGGCATCCCCGACGACGTACCCGACCAGCCGACCTTCCCGCACCACCACCACGGCCTGGTCCACACCGGGATAAGCGGCCAGAGCGGCCTCGACCTCGCCGAGTTCGACGCGGAAGCCACGGATCTTCACCTGCTCGTCCGCCCGCCCCACGAACGCCAGTTGGCCGTCCGCCGTCCAGCGGGCCAGGTCCCCGGTCCGATACATCCGACCGCCATCGCTGCCGTCGCCGTCGCTGCCGCCGCCGAACGGGCAGGCGACGAACCGTTCCGCCGTCAGGTCGGCCCGGTTGATGTAACCGCGGGCAAGCCCTTCGCCCGCGATGTACAACTCGCCCACCACGCCTACGGGAACGGGCCGGAGGAAGGAGTCGAGAACGTAGGTACGGACGTTGGGCAGCGGACGTCCGATCGAGGGCGCCGGGTCCTGACCGGTGATGCCCTCCTCCAACAGGACGGCGGTAGAGATGACGGTCGCCTCGGTCGGACCGTACGTGTTCCACAGCCGGGCACCCGCCCGCCACTTCGCCGCCAGGCCGGCCTCCAACCGCTCCGCACCCAGAACCCAGTTGGCCACTCCGGGAACCGATTCCGGCTCCAGCACTCCCAACAACGACGGCACGACGCTCGCCACTTCGACACCCGCCGCCCCGACCATCCGCGCCAGCGCCGACGAATCCAGCCGCTCCTCGGACGAGGCGATCGCCAACGTCCCCCCGGCCGCCAAGGTCACCGCCACATCCAGCACCGCCGCGTCAAAACTGAACGACGCGAACTGCAACGCCGTCACGCCCGTCTCGACACCCAGGACCGGACGCATGGCGGTGGCAAGGTTCGCCACGGAGGCATGAGCCACGGCGACACCCTTCGGCCGCCCCGTCGAACCCGACGTATAGATCACATACGCCAACTGATCGGACGGATCGGAAGCGATGTCCGGCAGACCACCCTCATCGCACCCCAGCTCGTCGAGCAGAACCGTCTCGACGTCCGCGGACAGCCGACCGGCAGTCCCGGGCGTCACCAGCACCAGCTCGGCGTCGCTGTCAGCGACCATGAACACGAGCCGCTCCGACGGGTACTCCGGGTCCAGCGGCACGTACGCCCCACCGGCCTTCCACACCGCCAGGATCGCCACGACCATCTCGGCCCCGCGCGGAAGGCACAGCCCCACCCGCGACTCACGACGCACGCCTCGGCTGACCAGCCCCCGCGCCAGGGCATCGGAGCGCGCATCCACCTCCGCATACGACAGCGCCCGTCCCCCCGACCACAGCGCAGCCGCATCCGGAGTCGCAACGACCCACTGATGGAATCCCTCGAGCACCGACGTCGTGTCCACGTGCTGGTCCGTGGCATTCCATGCCTGGACGACCGCCACCCGCTCCGCTTCGTCCAGTACCGCAACGCCGCTCAGCCGCAGCTGCGGGTCGGCCGCTACCTGATCCAGCACCCGCACCAACCGCTCCGCCAGCCGACGCACCGTCCCCTCGTCGAACAGATCCGCCGCGTAGAGGAAGCCGCCCCGCAGACCATCGGCAGCACCGTCATCCAGGCGCCGCTCACTCAACGAGAGCGACAGGTCGAACCGCGCCGCGGGAGCCGCCCCGGGCGGGACGTCCTCAACGGCCAACCCATCGAGATTCCAGTGCGCCTCGGCAACGTTCTGGAGTGCCAGCATCACCTGGAACAAGGGGCTGCGGGCCCCGGAGCGCGCCACGCCGAGTTCGTCGACGAGCCGCTCGAACGGTACGTCCTGGTTGGCGTACGCGGCCAGGTCGGCCTCGCGCACCCGCCGCAGCACCTCGGCGAACGACGGATCACCGGAAGCATCGGACCTCAGGACAAGGGTGTTGACGAAAAGCCCGGCCAGCCCCTCCACCTGCGCGTCCGACCGGCCGGCGACCGGGGTGCCGACGCACACGTCCTCCCCCGCGCCCATCCGCGCCAACAGCACCACCAGGGCGGCATGGACCACCATGAACATCGTCGCCCCGCTCCGCGCGGCCAACTCCACCAACCGCGCATGCGTCACCGCGTCGACTCCGACCGGGACGGTCCCGCTGCGGAACGACGGCGCCGCGGGCCGCGGACGGTCAAACGGCAACACCGTCTCCTGCGGCGCCCCTTCCAACGCGCGGCGCCAGAAAGCAACCTGCCCCGCACCCGCACTCTCCGGGTCGTCCAGCTCCCCCAGCACCTCCCGCTGCCACAACGCGTAATCCGCGTACTGCACCGGCAACGGCTCCCACCCCGGCACCACACCCGACAGGCGCGCGCGATACGCAGCCTGAAGGTCATCAGCCAGCACACCCATCGACCACGCATCCGTCGCGATGTGATGCACCACCAGCAGCAGAACCCACTCCGCCTCCGAGACCTTCAACAACGTGGTTCGCCACGGCAGTTCCACCGCCAGATCGAACCCGCGCCCCACCTCCTCCTGCATCAGCTCCCGCCAGCGATCGCCGGCCTGCACCACCTGAAGCGGGGGACGGCCCTCCGCACCCGCACGGATCTCCTGATACGGCACGCCCTCCACATCCGGGAAGACCGTCCGCAGACTCTCGTGCCGATCCGCCACATCACCCAACGCCGCCCTGAGCGCCTCAATGTCGAGACTCCCGGCAAGGCGCAACGCAAGAGGCATGTTGTAGACAGCGCCCGTGCTCTCGACGTCAGCCTCTTCCATGTGGTTGAGGAACCACATCCGCTGCTGCGCGAACGACAACGGCACCCGCTCCGGACGCTCCCGCGGCGCCAACACCTCAACCGTCGACGCCCCAGCACGGTCGACCAGCCGCGCCACCCCGGCCACCGTCGGCTCCGCGAACACCTCACGGACCCCGACTGACACGTCCAGCACCGAACGGATGCGCGCGATCAACCGCATCACCAGCAGCGAATCACCACCCAACGCGAAGAAACTCTCCTCCGCACCCACGCCCTCCAGACCCAGCACCTCCGCGAACAGAACACACAACGCCTCCTCCATCGGAGTCTCCGGACCACGGGAGCCGCCGGCACCGAGTTCAGGGGCAGGAAGGGCGGTGCGATCCACCTTCCCGTTCACCGTCAACCGCAGCGCCTCAAGGACGACGACCGCCGACGGCACCATGTAATCCGGCAGACGGGTCGCCGCGAACGCCCGCAGCTCGCCACCGTCCATTACGTCGGCATCCCCGACGACGTATCCGACCAGCCGGCCCTCCCGTACCACCACCACGGCCTGGTCCACACCGGGATAAGCAGCCAGGGCGGCCTCGACCTCGCCGAGTTCGACACGGAATCCGCGGATCTTTACCTGCTCATCCGCACGCCCGACAAAGGCCAACTGCCCCTCACTACCCGGCAACCACCGCACCAGATCCCCGGTCCGATACATCCGCCCACCCTCACCGAACGGGCACGCAACGAACCGCTCCGCCGTCAAATCCGCACGCCCCGCATAACCCCGCGCCAAACCAACCCCCGACACATACAACTCACCCACCACACCCACCGGCAC
>NZ_JBIUYR010000043.1:0-8177 GCF_044744625.1 Streptomyces sp. NPDC087270 | reverse complement strand
CGCTCCCGCAACCCAGCAAGACCAGCACGCTCAACGCCCACGGTCCTCGCAACTCCCACAGATCACGGGTGTTGCGAGGACCACTAGAACCCAAGGACCGGCCGGGGCCCTCGGGCCCAAGTGGCGAGAGGGCGGCATGTCACCCGCGCGGGTGACGTCACGTCAGGGTCGGTTGGTGTGCGCCGCGTTCGAGGTCGAGCAGCCACTGCTTGCGGGCGAGGCCGCCGCCGTATCCGGTGAGGCTGCCGTCGGCGCCGACGACACGGTGGCAGGGGACGATGATGCCGATCGGGTTCTTGCCGTTGGCCAGGCCGACCGCGCGGGAGGCGGTGGGGCGCCCCATCTCCGCGGCGAGTTCGCCGTAGGTGACGGTCTCGCCGTACGGGATGCCGCACAGTGCCGCCCACACGCGCTTCTGGAACGGTGTGCCGAACATGTGCAGGGCGAGGTCGAAAGAGGTGAGTTCGCCGTCGAAGTAGGCGGCGAGCTGTTCCTGGGCGCGGTCGAAGGCGGGCAGGCCGGCGCGCGGGCCGAAGCTCGCCAGGGGCGGGAGGTGCCGCTGGTCGGTCATGTAGAGGCCGCTGAGTTCACCCTCCCGGGCGACCAGCGTGAGGGGGCCGCAAGGGCTGTCGACTACGGTGTGGACGGCCGACGCCGTCGTGGTCGTCGTCATGGTGCTCATGGTGCGGTGCCTTCCGGAACTGAAGTGGCGCGGTCGTCGGAGGGTTTGGCGGCCGGGTGGTCGTCGTCGGGGAGCACGTTGATCGGATGATCGCCCGTCGCCCACAGGTACTGCGTCGCGTATGCGCGCCAGGGCTGCCAGGCGGCGGCGTGGCGGGTCAGCGCGGCCGGGGTGGCGGGCAGGCCGAGGTCGCGGGCCGCGTACCTGACACCGAGGTCGGTGGGCAGGAACGCGTCCGGGTCGCCGAGCGCGCGCATGGCGATGGTCTCCACGGTCCACGGCCCGAAGCCTGGAAGGGCCGTGAGCCTGGCTCTGGCGCGCTGCCAGTCGCTGCCGACGTCCAGGTCGAGTTCGCCGTCCACCAGGGCGCGCAGCAGCGCTGCGAGGGTGTCCTTGCGGGTCTGCGGCATCGCCAGTGACGCGGGGGCGCGCTCGATGAGCGTCTCAGGTGAGGGGAACAGGTGGGTGAGGCCGCCGCCCGGGTCCGCGACGGGCTCCCCGTACGCCGCCACCAGGCGCCCTGCGTGGGTGCGCGCCGCGGACGTCGAGATCTGCTGGCCGAGCACCGCGCGCACTGCGAACTCCGGCCCGTCGGCGACCCGCGGCACCCTGCGTCCCGGTGCTTTGGCCACCAGGGGCGCCAGCACCGGGTCGCAGGACAGGAGCGCGTCCACGGCGAGCGGGTCGGCGTCAAGGTCCAGCAGGCGCCGGCAGCGGCTGATCGCCTGCCCCAGGTCACGCCAGTCGGTCAGCGACAGCCGGCAGCCGATGTGGTCGGGTCCCGGTCGCAGCGACACCGTGCCGGGGCCGTTGGGCAGCCGCAGCGTGCGCCGGTACGCGCCGCCGCGCCACTCCTCGACACCTGGGACGGCGGTGGCCGCGAGGTGGCCGAAGAGGTTGTCCGGGTTGAGCGGGCGGCGGAATGGCAGCCGCAGCGCTATCGAGCCCACGGCGGCGGCCGGGCGGCCCTTGGCGACCCTGGCGCGCAACTCGCCCGGGGTCAGGGCGAACACCTCCCGCACGGTGTCGTTGAAGGTGCGGATGCTGGCGAAACCGGCCGCGAACGCCACCTCGCCCATCGGCATGGCCGTCGTCTCGATGAGCAGCCGCGCCGTCTGTGCGCGCTGGGCCCTGGCCAGTGCCAGGGGCCCTGCGCCCAGTTCGGCGAGCAGTTGGCGCTCGACTTGCCGCGCGCTGTAGCCGAGCCGGGATGCCAGGCCCGGTACGCCCTCCCGGTCGACCACGCCGTCGCCGATCAGCCGCATGGCCCGGGCCACGAGGTCGGCGCGCTCGTTCCACTGCGGCGAGCCGGGGCTGGCGTCGGGGCGGCAGCGCTTGCAGGCGCGGAACCCGGCCTGCTGGGCGGCTGCCGCGCTCGGGTAGAAGGTCATGTTCGCGACCTTCGGCGGCACGACCGGGCAGCTCGGCCGGCAGTAGATACGCGTGGTCAGCACCGCGGTGAAGAACCACCCGTCGAAACGGGAATCCTTCGACTGCACGGCCCGCACGCAGGCGTCGAAGTCCGTATGCACCTGTCCAGTCTCGCGCCTCGTCACAGCGTCGGTCTGGCGAGAATCCGACATGGACCTCAGTGCGGGCGGCACGCGCGCTGCACGGACGCTACGACGGGCCGACCTGCCTCCATGGGTGCCAGCCGGGTGTCGGCCTGGCAGCCATGGACGCGTGGCCCGACATCCAGGGTGCCTAGTCCGTCACCTTGCTGTCAGGTGCGTAGCGCAGGTCCTCGTAATCGGGGTGCTTGCTGATCCACTCGTCGATGAAGGGGCAGATCGCCAGGACACCGAGCCCGCGGGCACGGGCGTCGTCGAGGGCGGCGCGGGCCAGCGCCGAGCCGATTCCGCGGCCTTCGTAGCCCTCCTGCACCTCGGTGTGGACGAACGCGATCAGCACGTCGCCGCGCAGGTAGGCGGCGAAGCCGGCCAGGTCGCCGTCCGTGCGGGCTTCGTAGCGCTGCGCGGCGGGGGCATCGACGACGGTGAGGCCGTCGGGGGCGGGGCTCACGAACGGTAGCCCTCAACGGTCGAGGAGGGCCGTACGCGTGCGCCTCCCGGGTCCTCGCCGGCCTCGGACAGGGCGCGGCGCTGGCGCAGCAGGTCCCAGCACTGGTCGAGTTCGCGCTCCAGGGCGGCGAGGCGTTCGCGCTGGTCGCCGCCCTCGTCGTCGCCTCCCGCGAGCAGGTCCCGCAGGGCCTTCTCGTCGGAGACCATCGCACTGATGCGACCCAGGATGGCCTGTTCGGCGTTGGCGTCTTGAGGCTGTTGCACGGGGCACCTCCCGATCGATGGGCCGTTTCCACTGTCTCAGGTCGTACGGTACGACGCGCGCGGGGCGAGGGTCAGGGTTCTGGCGTGAGGGGAGGCGGGCACGGCCGCTGCGGCCGTTCATCGCCGGCGGGGCCGGGAGCCGCGTCGGCGTCGCGGTCGTGCGCCGTGCCGGGGGCGTCGCCATGGGTGCCGGGGGGAGGCTCTGTGTGGCTTCGCATCCAGGTGTCGATCTCGGCGCGCACCTTGCGGTCCATGGCGAGTGACATCTCCGCGTCGACGATGTTCTTGGCCAGCGGGCGCAGCCGGTGCAGGGACTCGGCGATGCGGTGGGCGTCGCCGGGTGTCAGCCCGGTCAGGTCGCCCATGACGTGGGATTTGATGACCTGGGTGAACAGGTCGGCCATCGCGTCGACGTGGTTGCGTACCTCCCGGCCCGCGGCCAGGACCGCGGACAGCGGCACGCCTTCGCGCACGAGCGCGGCGGAGGCGTCCAGCAGGCGGCGGCTGACGTGCACGACCTGCTCACCGTCGACCGCGATGTAGCCGATCTCCAGGGAGTCGGTGAGGTTCTCGGGGCTTATGTCCTCGCCGAAGTAATCGGCGAGTTCCTGGGGGCTGAGCCTTACCGGGGTCTCCTCGGACCAGGGGATGGCGAGTGCGCCTTCCAGCCCGAGCAGTTCGGCGACACCGTCCAGGGTGCGGCCCTGCTCCCAGGCCGCGATCAGCTCGGCGATGCCGCCCAGGGTGTGGCCGCGCTCCAGGAGGGCGGAGATGGTGCGCAGCCGCGCGAGGTGGTCCTCGGAATACCACGCGATCCGTCCTTCGCGGCGCGGGGGCGGGAGCAGGCGCCTTTCGCGGTAGAACCGCAGTGTCCTGACGGGGATGCCGGCTGCTTCGGCCAGTTCCTCGACGCGGTACTCGCGCGGCACGGTCGCGTTGTCGTCCACGTCGCCAGCCTAGGGGGTGCAGAAATCCTTCTCCGCGGCCGACCGGGGTGCTCCTCTGGGGGAGCGCTCGTCGCGCGTGTTCCGGGGGCGGCGCCGGGCGCTTGCGGGCGCGGCGGGCGGCCGAAATCCGGACCTACCCCTACCGGAGGTAACGCCCGGTGCCTTACAGTCCGACTGTGCCAGTGATTGCTGGCGCGATTGAGAGAAGCGGGAAGGCGGTGCCATGGACGACGACATCGAACACGTGCGGGTGGCGGTGATCGGGTCCGGCTTCGGCGGTCTAGGGGCCGCGGTGAGGCTGCGGCGGGAAGGGATCACCGACTTCGTGATCCTCGAGCGCGCGGACGCGGTCGGCGGCACCTGGCGCGACAACAGCTACCCGGGCTGCGCCTGCGACGTGCCCTCCCACCTCTACTCGTTCTCGTTCGCACCCAACCCCGACTGGCCGCGCGCCTTCTCCGGCCAGGAGCACATCCGCGCGTACCTCGAACGGGTCGCCGACACCTTCGGGTTGCGGCCGCACCTGCGCTTCGGCGCCGAGGTGCTCCAGGCGCGCTGGAACGCCGAGGCGCGGCACTGGCATCTGACGACGGCCGCCGGCGAACTGACCGCCGATGTGGTGGTCTCCGCGACCGGGCCGCTGTCCGACCCGAAGATCCCGGACGTGCCGGGGATCGAGGACTTTCCTGGGCGGGTGTTCCACTCCTCGCGCTGGGAGCACGACTTCGACCTCAAGGGCAAGCGCGTCGCCATGGTCGGCACCGGGGCGTCGGCGATCCAGATCGTGCCGTCGATCCAGCCGGAGGTCGGGAAGCTGACCGTCATCCAGCGCACCCCGCCGTGGGTGATGCCACGGGTGGACCGGCCGATAGGCGCGGCGGAGCGGTGGTTGCACGGCACGGTGCCCGGCACCGCGAAGTTGCGGCGCGGCGCGCTGTGGCTGATCCGGGAGTTCCAGGTCGGCGCGTTCGTCAAGCAGCCGAAACTGATGAAGGCGGCCGAGCGGATCGCACGCGGCCACCTGAGGCGGTCCGTCAAGGACCCTGGGCTCCGGGCTCGCCTCACACCGGACTACACCATCGGATGCAAGCGCATTCTGTTGTCCAACACCTACTATCCGGCGCTCTCACAACCCAACACCGAGGTCGTCACCTCGGCGCTCAGCGAGGTGCGCGGCTCATCGGTGGTGATGGCCGACGGTACCGAGCGCGAGGTCGACGCGATCATCTTCGGCACCGGGTTCCATGTCACCGACATGCCGATCGGCGATCGGGTCATCGGATCGGACGGCCGCAGTCTCAGCGAGCACTGGAAGAGCGGCATGGCCGCGCTGCGCGGCTGTGCCGTCGACGGCTTCCCGAATCTTCTGTTCATCATCGGACCGAACACCGGTCTCGGGAACAGCTCGATGATCCTGATGATCGAATCATCACTCAACTATGTCGCCGACTACCTGCGCACCCTGGAGCGTTCCGGTGCCGCGGCCCTGGACGCCAAGCCGGCGGCGGTCGCCGCGTGGAACGAGGAGATGCAGCGCCGCGCTTCGCGCACCGTGTGGAACACCGGCGGCTGCAAGAGCTGGTACCTGGACGCCAACGGCCGCAACACCACGGCGTGGCCCGGCACCACTGCCGAGTTCCGGCGCGCCACCAGGCAGTTGAAGCTCTCCGAATACAACCTGCTGGCCCCCGCGGGCCAGTCGTCCGTCGAGTCCGTGACCGGGCCGGCCGCGAAGGTGGCGTCATGACCGCGACATACGAGGCTGTGCAGCCGCGCAGGGCGCTGACCGCGGTCTCCGCGGACGGCACGCGCCTGAACGTGGAGGAGTACGGCCGCACCGACGCTCCGACAGTCGTACTGGTGCACGGGTGGACGTGTTCGACGCTGTTCTGGGCGCCGATGGTGCGGGCCCTGTCATCGGATTTCCGGTTGATCGCCTACGACCAGCGCGGCCATGGTCTCAGTGCGGCGCCCGCCACCCGCAAGGGTTACAGCACGGCCATAATGGCCGATGATCTGCAGGCGGTACTGGATGCCGTGCTGCCCGAGGGTGAACGTGCCCTGCTCGTCGGCCACTCCATGGGCGGTATGACGATCATGGCAGCCGCCGAACGGCAGTTCGTGCGCGACCGTACCGCCGCCGTGCTGCTGGTGAGTACCGGAGCCAGCCGGCTGATCGGGTCGACGCAGGTGCTGCCGCCGCGACTGAGCGCCCGGTGGCTGCGGCGGGTGCTGCACCGCCAGATCCTCGTCTCGAGCCTGCCGCTGGGCCCGGTCACGCCGATGGCCAAGGCGGTGTTGAAGTACGGGGTGATGGGCCCGGATTCGACACCCGAACAGGTGGATTTCTGCGCTCGGATCGTGCACGCCTGCCGGGCGCGGCCGCGTTCCGCGTGGGGCAAGGTGCAGGCCGTCTTGGACCTGGACGCCGAAGTGGCCGCGCTCACCGCGCCCACCGCGGTCGTCGTCGGAACGGTCGACAAACTGACTCCCAAGGTGCACTCGCACCGCATCGCCGCTGCGCTGCCGCACTGCGTCGGACTGACTGAACTGCCCGGCCGCGGTCACATGACGCCGGTCGAGGACACGCCCGCCGTGGAGGCGCTGATACGCACCCTGGCGGCTGATCATCTGGCGCGGGGTGACGCGGGATCGGAACGTACGACAAGCGGTGCGGCCGAGGCGGCCGGCGAACAGGAGAAGAGCGCATGAGCGGATCATCGTTGGACGGCCGGGTCGTGGTGGTCACCGGTGCGGCTCGCGGTGTCGGTGAGCTGCTCGCCCGCAAACTCGCCGCGCGCGGCGCCCGGCTGGCCCTGGTCGGCCTCGAACCCGATGAACTGAAGAACGTCGCCGCGTCACTGGGCGGCGAGGCGGCCAGTTGGACCGCCGACGTCACCGACCGGGCGGCGATGGCCGAGGTGGCCGCCGACGTGCGCGCGCGCTTCGGGAGGATCGACGTCGCCGTCGCCAACGCCGGTGTCGCCACCGGCGGGCCGTTCCTCGAATCGGACCCCGACGCCTTCGATCGGGTGATCCAGGTCAACCTGCTGGGCAGCGTCTCGACCGCAAGGGCGTTCCTGCCGGCGCTCGTTGACTCGCACGGCTATTTTCTGCAGATCGCATCGCTGGCCGCGATCACCCCCGCGCCCCTGATGGCCGCGTACTGCGCGAGCAAGTCGGGTGTCGAGGCGTTCGCGCACAGCCTGCGCGCCGAGATGGCCCCCAAGGGCGTCAAGGTAGGTGTCGGCTACCTCAGCTGGACCGACACCGACATGGTGCGCGGCGCCGACGAGGACGACGCCCTGCGGGCCATGCGCGCGCGACTGCCGTGGCCGACCAACCGGACGTACCCGCTGGAACCGGCGGTCGAGCGGATCGTCGCCGGGATCGTACGACGATCACCTCATGTGTACGCGCAGTGGTGGCTACGCGGCATGCAGCCGGTGCGCGGCTACCTGCCCTCGGTCATCGGCGGCGCGCTGGGGCAGCGGGAGATGCGCCGGGCCGCGCCGGCACTGGCCCGGGCGGCCGGGGTCCGGCGCGGCCTGGTGGGCAGGGGAGGCGCTGCGGACGAGTCGGCGCGGACCTCCGCAAATCACGCTCCGTAGCTGTAATCGCTCGCTGACCTGGGGTTATTGTCCCAGGATGCGGGGGGTGTCCGGCCATGTAAGTCTTGTCGAGGCCCCATCCCCACAAAACTCCAGGAGGAGTAGCCATGGGCGCTTTCGATCAGTTCAAGGACGAGGCCGAGGACTATGCCGAGCAGGCCAAGGGCGCGCAGGGCGACAAGCGGAACAAGTCCGCTGCCGCCCAGAACCCCGAGCAGGCCCAGCGCGGCATGCAGCAGGAGGGGCAGGAGCGTCGTTCCGACCTCGAGGACCAGGCGTCGCGTCGCATGGGCCGCGAGTCCGAGGACGACAACCAGGACGACTGGGCCTGACGTCCGCTTGAGCTGACCTCGGCGTCGCGCATCGCGCGGACACCGAGAACGCCGTGACACGGAAGGGGCGCCCCTGCGGGCGCCCCTTCTGCGTGCCCTGCGGCGGACGTTGAGCCCGGACGCCGGCTCCCGCGCCCATGGTGGCGGACCGCCACCAAGGATGCGAAGCCGTGCAACCCGGACCTGGCGGCGCCGCGTCGGTGCTCCTTGGTGCCGCCCGGCGCTCCTAGTGTTCTGAGTCGGGAATTCGCTTCAGATATCCGGCGAGGCGTTCGAGGATGTCCTCTGCGGTCTTGGTCCAGATGTAGGGCTTGGGATCG
>NZ_JBIUYR010000042.1:0-9909 GCF_044744625.1 Streptomyces sp. NPDC087270 | reverse complement strand
GCAAGACGCTCGACTGGGATACCCCAGCCGAGCGTCTACGTGATCTACTCACCACCTGAAACAAGTGGTGTTGCGACGACCCCTTGAACCCAAGGGGAAGCCTGCGGGCCCTGCGTCGTCGTTCGCCGTGCTTGCCGGCGCCGTTCTCAGTGGCCGCCGAAGCCGTTGCCTCCGCCCACCGCGGTGAGGGTCACCGGCTGCCCCTCCTGGAGCTGGGTGCCCGCCCCCGGGTCGACCTGGAAGACCTTGGCGTTGTCGTCGGCCTGGTTGCCCGTCATGTCGACCGCGGTGATCTGCAGGTTCAGGTTCAGCGCCTGGAGTTCCTGCTTGGCCTGACCGACGGTCTTGCCCGCCAGGTCGCCCGGCATGGTCGCCGGCGGCTGCTGGCTCTGCTGCGGTCCCGAGGAGACGGTCAGCACGATCGCGGTGTCCAGCGACTGCTCGCCCGCGTTCGGATCGGGTGTCTGGCTGATGACGCTGCCCTGGGGCGTCTCGTCGGACGGCTGGTCGGTGCCCCGGGTGATGTTCGTGAAGCCCTGCGCCTTGAGCGCGCTGACCGCCTGGTCGTAGGTGTCGCCCTTGACGTTGGTCGGGGTGACCTTCTTCGGCTGCACCGCGACGGTCAGGGTGATCGTCGAGCCCTTGGCGACCTTGGTGCCGCCCTTCGGGTTCTGGCTGAGGACGGTGCCGGCGTCCACGGTGGTGGACGTCTGGGTCTTCTGCTCGACCTGGAAGCCCTGCTTGGTCAGCTCGGTGTTCGCGTCGTCGAACTTGTCGTTGGTCACATCCGGCACCGCGATCGGTGCGGAGCCCTTCGACAGGTTGACGGTGACCGTCTTGTCCGACGGGATCTCGGAGTCGGCCTTCGGGTCCTGCTGGCAGACCAGGTTCTTGTCGACGTTCGGGCAGAAGACCGCCGGGCCCTTGACCAGCTTGATGCCGACGTTGTCCGCCTTGGCCTGCGCGTCGGTCATCGAGATGTTGGTGAAGTCCGGCACGGTGCCGCCGTTCTGGGCGTGCCCGCCGAACAGCGACTTGCCGAGGAAGATCGCGCCGATCAGCACCAGCACCGCGGCCACGACCAGCAGCACCGTGGAGGTGTTGCTGGACTTCTTCTGGCGCCGCCGGTCCGGGCGGTCCTCGTAGCCGTAGCCGCCGTCGTCGTCGCGGGCCGGCGGCAGCATCGAGGTCTGCGGGTCGGTCTGCGGCGGCATCGCGGTGGTGGCCGCCGTGTCGCCGTACTGGTGCGGGTAGCCGTAGCCGGCCGCGCCCATCATGGCGGTGGCGCCGACCGGCTGGCCGTCCAGCGCCGCCTCCACGTCGGCCCGCATCTCGTCGGCCGACTGGTAGCGGTAGTCCGGGTCCTTGGTCAGCGCCTTCAGCACGATGGCGTCCATCGCCGGGGTGACCTCGGGGTCGTACACCGACGGCGGCTGCGGCTCCTCGCGCACGTGCTGGTACGCCACCGCGACCGGCGAGTCGCCGACGAACGGCGGCCGGACGGTCAGCAGCTCGTACAGCAGGCAACCCGTCGAGTACAGGTCGGAGCGCGCGTCGACCTGCTCGCCCTTGGCCTGCTCGGGCGAGAGGTACTGCGCGGTGCCGATCACCGCGGCGGTCTGGGTCATGGTCATGCCGGACTCGCCCATCGCGCGGGCGATGCCGAAGTCCATGACCTTGACCTGGCCGGTGCGGGTCAGCATCACGTTCGCGGGCTTGATGTCGCGGTGCACGATGCCGGCCCGGTGGCTGTACTCCAGGGCCTGCAGGATGCCGACGGTCATTTCCAGCGAGCGCTCCGGCAGCAGCTTGCGCCCGGAGTGCAGCAGCTCGCGCAGGGTGGAGCCGTCGACGTACTCCATCACGATGTACGGGATGGAGACCCCGTCGACGTAGTCCTCACCGGTGTCGTACACGGCGACGATCGAGGGATGGTTCAGAGAAGCGGCCGACTGGGCCTCACGGCGGAACCGGGCCTGGAAGGACGGATCACGGGCGAGGTCCACCCGTAGCGTCTTCACGGCAACGGTACGGCCGAGGCGCGTGTCGTGGGCGAGGTACACCTCGGCCATGCCACCGCGGCCGAGCACCGAGCCCAGCTCGTACCGGCCGCCGAGGCGACGCGGCTCTTCCATAGCTCTGCCCTCTCCTCAATCCCGCTGTCCCAAGCTCAACCCGACATGTGAACCTGTGCCCTACGCCTGCTCGGAGATACGCTACCGGGCGCGCGGCGCGCACATTCGGCTCAGCGGTCCGCTGATATCCGACCGGTATCTGGCTGCGACCCAATCCGGACGTGACGTGTCTCTCACTTGTTGAGCACCGCTTCCATGACGTCCTTGGCGATCGGAGCGGCGAAGCCGCCACCGGAGACGTCGTCGTGGTTGGCGGCGGCGTCCTCGACCACGACCGCCACGGCGACCGGCGATCCCTGGTCGGTCATCGCGTAGGAGACGAACCAGGCGTACGGCGTGCCCTGGTTGTTGATGCCGTGCTGCGCGGTACCGGTCTTGCCGCCCACCTTGACGCCGGGGATCTTGGCGTTGGTGCCGGTACCCGAGTCGACGACGGTCTCCATCATGGACTGGAGCTTCTGCGCGTTCTCCGCCGACAGCGGCTGGCTCATCTGCTTGGGGCTGGTCTGCGCGATGGTGCTCAGGTTCGGCGCGACCAGCTTGTCGACCTCGTACGGCTGCATCAGCTTGCCGTTGTTCGCGATCGCGGAGGCGACCATCGCCATCTGCAGCGGGGTGGCCGTGGTGTCGAACTGGCCGATCGAGGACTGCGCGACGTGGTCGGGGCTCATCTCGGTGTCGAAGTTGCTGGCGTCCGCGCGGACCGGGACGAACTGCTCCTTGTTGAAGCCGAACTGCTGGGCCTCGTCGACCATGTCCTTGAGCCCCACCTCGGCGCCGAGCTTGCCGAAGACGCTGTTGCACGAGTACCTCAGCGCCTTGCGCAGGGACGCGTTCTTGCAGGGGATGTTGCCCTCGTTCGGCAGCGGGGTGGTGGTGCCCGGCAGGATGTACGGGTCCGGGGAGTTCGTGTCCTTGTCGATGTCGCTGACCTTGCCGTTCTGCAGCGCCGCGGCCGCGGTGACCAGCTTGAACGTCGAGCCGGGCGGGTAGGTCTGGCGCAGCGCCCGGTTCAGCGTCGGGTCGTTCGGGTCGTTCTTCTTTGCGACCGCGTTCCAGTTCTTCTCGTCGGTCAGCGAGTTGCCCGCGAAGGAGCCGGGGTCGTACGACGGGGTGCTGGCCATCGCGAGGATCGCGCCGGTGCGCGGGTCGAGCGCCACCACGGCGCCCTTCTTCTTGCCGAGCCCGTTGTACGCGGCGGCCTGCGCCTTGGCGTTCAGCGTGGTCACCACGTTGCCGCCCTGCTTCTGCTTGCCGGTGAGCAGGTCGACGGTGCGGTTGAAGAAGAGCCGGTCGTCGTCGCCGGTGAGGAACTTGTCCTCCACGCCCTCCAGCATGGTGGTGCTGTACGCCTGCGAGGCGTACCCGGTCACCGGCGCCCACATCGGGCCGTCGGTGAAGGTCTGCTTGTACTTGAAGTCGCTGCCGGTGGTCGTGGTGTGCCCGGTGATGGCCTTGCCGTCCACGATGATGTCGCCGCGCGGCTGGGCGAACTGGTTGATCGCCACCCGCCGGTTGTGCGGGTCGCTGGAGAGCTGGCCGGCCTGGACGTACTGCACGTAGTTCACGCGCGCGAGCAGGGCGAGGACGAGGAGGCCGCAGAAGACCGCGACCCGTCGCAGGGGCTTGTTCACTGGCTGCGCACCACCTGGGTCGCTTCGGCATCGGGAGAGGGGGCTGGGCTCGGCGCCGGGCGCCGGGCGGTGTCGCTGATTCTCAGCAGCAGCGCGACCAGCGCCCAGTTGGCGATCACCGAGGAGCCGCCCTGGGCGAGGAACGGCATGGTCATACCGGTCAGCGGGATGAGCCCGGTGACGCCGCCGGCGACCACGAAGACCTGGAGCGCGAAGCCGCCGGACAGGCCGACCGCGAGCAGCTTGCCGAACGGGTCGCGGGCGGCCAGCGCGGTGCGCAGGCCGCGCTCGATCAGCAGCCCGTACAGCAGCAGGATGGCCATCACGCCGGCCAGGCCCAGTTCCTCGCCGACGGTGGCGAGGATGTAGTCGCTCTTCGGGGCGATGCCGCCGATCAGCCGGCTGTAGCCCTCGCCGAGGCCGGAGCCGAACAGGCCGCCGGAGCCGAAGGCGTAACGGGACTGGGCGGTCTCGGTGACGCCGCCGTTCTGGAGGGCGAGCGGGTGCAGCCACTCCTGGACGCGGACCTTGACGTGCGCCTCGGTGGAGCCGACCACGACGGCGCCGCCCGCGCTGAGCAGCAGGCCGAAGACGATCCAGCTGGTCCGCTCGGTGGCCACGTAGAGCATGATCACGAAGAGGCCGAAGAAGAGCAGCGAGGTGCCCAGGTCGGTCTCGAAGACCAGGATCATCAGGCTGAGCGCCCAGATCACCAGGATCGGGCCGAGGTCGCGGCCGCGCGGCAGGTACAGGCCCATGAAGCGGCGGGAGGCGAGCGCGAGGGCGTCGCGCTTGACCATCAGGTAGCCGGCGAAGAAGACCGCGATCACGATCTTGGCGAACTCGCCCGGCTGGAGCGAGCCGACACCGGGGATGGTGATCCAGATCCGGGCGCCGTAGACCGCCGGGAAGAAGATCGGCGCGATCAGCAGGGCGAGCGCGACGATCATCGAGATGTAGGTGTACCGCTGCAGGATGCGGTGGTCCTTGAGGAAGACCAGGACGATGGCGAAGAGCGCCACTCCCAGCGCCGACCACATCAGCTGCTTGGGGGCCATCGGGCCGCCGAGCTGGGCGGTGGTGATGGAGGGTTCCTGGTCCAGCCGCCAGATGAGTACCAGGCCGAGGCCGTTGAGGAGGGTCGCGATCGGCAGCATCAGCGGGTCGGCGTAGGGCGCGAACTTCCGCACGAGCAGGTGCGCTATGCCCGCGATGCAGCCCAGGCCGAGGCCGTACTCCGCCAGGCTCGCGGGCACCGAGCCGTGCTTGGCGAGCCCGGCGTCGGCGTAGGCGAAGACGGGGATCGCCACTGCGAAGAGCAGCATGGCCAGTTCGGTGTTGCGGCGGTTGGGCGCGCCGATCGACGTGATCGTCGTGGTGTTGCTGGCGCTCATGACGAGCCGAACCTTCCTGCTGCTTTCCGTACCGGCACTACTGCTGGTCCGTGCTGCACTGCCCGGCCAGCTTCTTCTCGTCGGGCGTCAGCGTCGGACCGGGAGCGGGGGTCGGGGTGGTGGTGACCTTCTTCCCGCCCTGCTGCTTGCCTTCGGAGTTGCCGGCGGCACCGCCGGAGCCGACCGAGTTCTCCGCGTTCTTCGCGGCGTTCTTCGCCTTGTCGGCCACGCTCTGGGCGTCGGCGACCTTCTTGCACACCCCCGCCTGCTGGGCGAGTTCGTCGGCCTTGTCGTTCGCCTGCCCGAGGCTGCTGGTGGCGATGGTGTCCTGCACCTGCTTGCGCTGGTACGACGGCAGGTACTTCAGCGGGATGTCCGCGCGGTCGTGGTGCACCTTGGACAGGCTGAGCCCGACGAGCTTCTGGTCGATGCCCTGGTAGACCGCGACGTGGTCGCCCTTGGCGCCCACGTAGTACTGGGTCTGGGTCCAGGAGTACGCCGCGTACAGGCCGCCGGCCACCACGGCCAGCACCACCAGGGTGATCAGGCTGCGCTTGGGCCACTTGCGCGCGGCGGGCTTGTCGAGGTCGGCCTCGTCGTAGCCGCCGAAGGCGCCGAGCGGGGCGCCGGGCACCGGGTCGCCGCTGCCGGGCGGCCCGAACGCGCCGGACGGGCCGGCCTGGTGCGGGGTGCGGCCCAGCTCGGAGGCGCGGCCGGCCGGGGTGTCCAGGTGCCGCGGGTCGTTGGGCTGCGACTGGTGTTCGGCGACCGCGCCGACCACCACCGGGGTGTCGTTGAGCTGGGCGGCCTGGGTGTCGCCGTCGTCGGTGTCCAGCACGTCCGCGACGATGCAGGTGATGTTGTCGGGGCCGCCGCCGCGCAGGGCGAGCTGGATCAGCTCCTGCACGGTCTCGTGCGGGGCCTGGTAGCCGCCGAGGGTGTCCTCCATCGTCTGATGGCTGACCACCCCGGACAGGCCGTCCGAGCAGATCAGGTAGCGGTCGCCGACCCGCACCTCGCGGATGGACAGGTCGGGTTCGACCCGCTCGCCGCTGCCGAGCGCGCGCATCAGCAGCGAGCGCTGCGGGTGGGTGGTGGCCTCTTCCTCGGTGATCCGGCCCTCGTCCACCAGCCGCTGCACCCAGGTGTGGTCCTGGGTGATCTGGGTGAGGACGCCGTCCCGCAGCAGGTACGCGCGGGAGTCGCCGACATGCACCAGGCCGAGCCGCTGCCCGGTCCACAGCAGGGCGGTGAGCGTGGTGCCCATGCCCTCCAGTTGCGGGTCCTCCTCGACCATGTGCAGCAACTGGTCGTTGGCCCGCTGCACGGCGGTGCCGAGGGAGGTGAGGATGTCCGAGCCGGGGATGTCGTCGTCGAGCGTGACGATGGAGGAGATCACCTCGGAGGAGGCGACTTCGCCGGCGGCCTGGCCGCCCATGCCGTCGGCGATCGCGAGCAGACGGGGGCCGGCGTAGCCGGAGTCCTCGTTCCCCTCGCGGATCATGCCCTTGTGTGAACCGGCGGCGAAACGCAGGCTCAATGACATGCGTACCTCCCCCGTCGGTTCCGGGTACATCCGCACGCTGCCCACCCTCTCGCTCGCGCGTCGTGGCTTCGCTGCCCCATTGTGCGACTACTTCCGCAGCTCGATGACGGTCTTGCCGATGCGGATCGGCGCGCCCAGCGGGACCGGGGTGGGCGTGGTCAACCGGTTACGGTCCAGATAGGTGCCGTTGGTGGAACCCAGGTCCTCGACGATCCACTGGCCGTCGGTGTCCGGGTAGATCCTGGCATGCCTGCTGGACGCGTAGTCGTCATCGAGCACAATCGTCGAGTCATGCGCTCGGCCCAGGGTGATGGTCTGGCCCTGGAGTGCCACTGTGGTGCCGGCCAGCGAACCCTCGGCGACCACCAGTTTGGTGGGGGCGCCGCGTCGCTGGCGGTTGTTCTGCGGCTGCTGGCGGGGCTGCTGCACCTGCTGCTGGCGCTGCTGCGGCGGGCGGGACCGGTCGTCGGCCCGGCGCGCGCCGCGCTGGGTCACCCGGGTCCCGAACAGGTCGCTCCGGATGACCTGGACCGCGACGATGACGAACAGCCACAGCACGGCGAGGAAACCCAACCGCATGACCGTCAGGGTCAGCTCTGACATTGCCCCCGCTTCACCCTTCGGCTTGCCTGTACACGATGGTGGTGCTCCCCACGACAATGCGGGAGCCGTCGCGGAGCGTAGCGCGCTGGGTGTGCTGTCCGTCCACCACGATGCCGTTTGTCGACCCGAGGTCCTGTACGACGGAGGGGGTGCCGACCCGGATTTCGCAGTGCTTGCGCGATACGCCCGGGTCGTCCACGCGCACGTCGGCCTCGGTGGAACGGCCGAGCACGAGGGTGGCGCGGGAGATCTGGTGGCGGGTGCCGTTGATCTCCACCCAGCGCCGGGTGGCGGCCGCGGGGGAGCCGGCCGGTACGCCGGTGCCGGGCAGCCGGGTCACCGGGGCGGCGCCGCCCGGCGGCGGCGCGGCGGGCATCGGCGGCGGGCCGGCCGGGCGCTGCGGCGGGCCGTGCCGGTCGGGGGCGGGCCGGGCCGGCCGCGGCTGCTGCGGCGGGTACGGCTGCGGGGCGGGCGGCTGCTGGTAAGACGGCTGCGGCCGGCCGGCGGGCGGCTGGTGGCCCTGCGGCGCCTGCGCGTGCTGGGACTCGCTGGACGCCAGGGTGCGGCTGCGCACCCGGTACAGCCCGGTGTCCAGGTCGTCGGCCCGCTCCAGGTGCACCTTGATGGTGCCCATGAACGTGTAGCGCTGCTGCTTGGCGTAGTCCTTGACCATCCCGGCGAGCTCGTCGCCGAGTTGGACCGCGTACGGGCTCAGCCGTTCGTAGTCGGGGGCGCTCAGTTCGACGATGAAGTCGTTGGGCACCACGGTGCGGTCGCGGTTCCAGATCGTCGCGTTGTTGTCGCACTCACGCTGCAGCGCGCCCGCGATCTCCACGGGCTGCACCTCGCTCTTGAAGACCTTGGCGAAGGTGCCGTTCACCATGCCCTCAAGTCGCTGCTCGAAACGCTTCAGCACACCCACCGGGCACCTCCCTCCTCCGGATCGTCCGTCGGCTCGTTTCCGATACTGCTTACTGATCGTATCCACGCGTGGGAAAAACCGGCGGTTCCCCGATCTTGCTCGGGTGGTCAGTGTCAACCCTCACACCGTGCCGCGCCTGCCGTCCTCCTACCCACTGCGATGGTAGATGGGGCGGCTGTACGCGGTCCGGGGTTCCGGCCGTACCCACCAGTGTCCCCAGTGTCCCGCACCGGCGGGCTCCACCACACCGCCTTCCCTCCGGGCGTGTGCCACCACCGGGCGCCCCGAAACGGATGTGATTGCACCGCACGCGCCGTGCTAATCTTCTGCATGTCGGACGGGGCTCCCGCACCACCAAGACCTACAGGTCCAGGGCAGTGTGAGAATCCCAACGACAACACCCATGCGCGGGTGGCGGAATAGGCAGACGCGCTGGATTCAGGTTCCAGTGCCCGAAAGGGCGTGGGGGTTCAACTCCCCCCTCGCGCACACAGACGAGACGGTCGGCATCGTGATCACGATGCCGACCGTCTCGCGTTGTGCCGGGGCGATCCGCCGCCGCGGCCCGCTGCCGTCACCGGCTCCGGGTGAGCGTGATCACAGGCGTTCGGCCATGGCTCCTCTCGGGCGAGTCCAAGTGACCATCCGCCCCGTACCTCCGGGCGCGTCCGGGCGGTCCGGCCCCGCACCTCCGTCCCGCCGGCCGTCGGCCCGGTGGCAGCGGGCGGCGTGGTGGGGGCCGGTGCGGAACGCGGCCGGAGGCGGAGCCCTGTCGGACGCATCGGTGGCACCGGGGCGGGAACCCGTGCAGGGTGGTGTCCGTTGGACGGATTGGGCAAAGCAATCGTCAAGCGGCGCGGCCCGCGCCGAACCGAGCAGGGAGATCCAGCATGGGTGTCAGCCTCTCCAAGGGCGGCAATGTCTCGCTGACGAAGGAGGCCCCCGGACTCACGGCGGTCACCGTCGGCCTGGGGTGGGACGTAAGGACCACCACCGGCAGCGACTTCGACCTCGACGCGAGTGCGCTGCTGCTCGACGCCTCCGGCAAGGTCGTGTCGGACAAGCACTTCGTCTTCTTCAACAACCTCAAGAGCCCGGACGGCTCCGTCGAGCACACCGGCGACAACCTCACCGGTGAGGGCGAGGGCGACGACGAGTCGATCAAGGTCAATCTCGCCACCGTTCCGGCCGAGGTGGACAAGGTCGTCTTCCCGGTCTCGATCTACGAGGGCGAGACCCGGCAGCAGAGCTTCGGCCAGGTGCGCAACGCGTTCATCCGCGTGGTGAACCAGGCGGGCGGCGCGGAGATCGCCCGCTACGACCTCACCGAGGACGCCTCCACCGAGACCGCGATGGTCTTCGGTGAGCTGTACCGGAACGGTGCGGAGTGGAAGTTCCGCGCGGTGGGCCAGGGGTACGCCTCGGGCCTGCGCGGCATCGCCCAGGACTTCGGCGTCAACCTCTGACGAGGCTGGTGCCGAGGGACTGACGGGTTCCCGGCGGGGACTTCACGAGGTCCCACCGGCCACCGCTCCAGCGGTCCGGCAGAAGCAGATCGCGGGGTGGGGGGGGGGGGGGGGGGGGGGGGGGGGGGGCGGGCCGCGCCGCCCCGGGGCCCGGGGCGCCGCGCGGGCCCCCCCGGGCCGCCGCGGCGCCGGCGCCCCCCGGCCCGCCG
>NZ_JBIUYR010000041.1:0-10763 GCF_044744625.1 Streptomyces sp. NPDC087270 | reverse complement strand
CTGCCGGTGGGGGCCGGGGGCGGGGATCTGGCGGGTGCTGGGTTGGCGCGGTTCGGGCATCCGATGCTGTCGGCCGCGGTGCGGGTCGGCGACCGTGACGAGTGGGTGTTCACCGGGCGGGTATCGCAGGAGGCCCAGCCGTGGACGCGCGATCACGCGGTGTTCGGCATGGTGATCGTGCCGGGGGCCGCGCTGGTGGAGTTGGCGCTGGCGGCGGGGGCGCGCGCGGGGTGCCCGGTCGTCGAGGAACTGGTGTTGCAGGTCCCGTTGCTGCTGGCCGAGGGCGCGGCGCTCGATCTCCAGGTCACCGTCGGAGCGCCGGACGAGGACGGACGCCGTGACGTCGCGATCTACACGGCGCCGGGTGAGAGCGGTGGGCAGGAGGCCGCCGCCCAGCCCACCTGCCACGCCCGCGGCAAGCTCGGCTCGGAGGTCGAGGCTCCCGCGGTGCCGTTCCCCGCGTACTGGCCGCCGGAGGGCGCCGTCGCGGTGCCGGTCGAGGGGCTGTACGAGCGGCTGGCGGAGGCCGGTTACGAGTACGGGCCGCTGTTCCAGGGGTTGCAGGCGGCCTGGCGCGACGGCGAGCAGGTCTACGCCGAGGTGGTCCTGCCGGACGACCAGGCCGGTTCCGGCCAGGGGTTCGGCATCCACCCGGCGCTGCTGGACGCAGCGTTGCACGGCAGCCTGCTGGAGATGCAGGCCGGCTCCCCGGTGGGCCTGCCCTTCGCGTGGTCGGGGATCAGGACCGGGCCGGCGTCCGGGCCGCGGGCCCGGGTCATGCTCACCCCGACGGGCGACTCCGCGTTCCGTATCGACATGGCCGACGACTCGGGGGCCGTGATCGCGGCGGTGGACGCCGTGGCCTTCCGTCCCGTCGACCAGGCGCAGCTCGAACGCGCACAGGGCAACGGGCAGGACAGCCTCTTCACGGTGGAGTGGGTCCCGGTCCGGGCGGCGGACGACGCCGGGTTGGTGCCGGCCCTGGTGCCGGTGGCCCTGCTCGGCGGACCGGCCGGCCCCGGTGAGCGCTACGCGGATCTGGACGCCCTGGAGTCGACCCTGGCCGCGGGCGCGGCGGTGCCGGACGTGGTGGTCGCCACGGTCGGTGCCACGTCAGGTCCTGGCGACGAAGCCGACGCCGCACGTGCGGTGGCGGCGCGGACGCTGGGTCTGGTGCAGGGGTGGCTGGCTGCGGATGCGTTGTCGGGTGCGCGGTTGGTGCTGGTGACGCGGGGTGCGGTCTCGACCGGTGGGGAGGCGCCGGATGTGGCGGCGGCTGCCGCGTGGGGTCTGGTGCGCAGCGCGCAGTCGGAGCACCCGGGGCGGTTCGTGCTGGTGGACCTGGACCCGGCCCTGGACCCGAAGTCGGACCCGGAGTCGGACCTGGAAGCTGTCGGCGGGAAGGCGGAGCCGGACTGGGCCACGCTGGCCCTGCTCGACGAGCCGCAGGTGGCCGTGCGCGAGGGACGGGTGCTGGCACCCCGGCTGACGCGGGCCACCGTGCCCGCCGAGGGGCCGTGGCGGTTGGCGTCGGTCGCGAAGGGATCGTTGGAGGGCCTGGCCCTGGTTCCGTCCGGTGCCGATCGTCCGCTGGCGGCGGGCGAGGTCCGGGTTGCGGTACGGGCCGCGGGACTCAACTTCCGTGACGTGCTGATCGCGTTGGGCGTGTACCCGGGTGACGCGCCGCTGGGCAGTGAGGCGGCGGGGGTCGTCCTGGAGACCGGTCCCGGGGTCACGGACCTGGCGCCCGGTGACCGGGTGATGGGCCTGATCCTCGAGTCGTTCGGTACGGCGGCGATCGCGGATCGGCGGATGGTCGCGCCGATGCCCGAGGGCTGGTCGTACGAGCAGGCGGCCGCGGTGCCGGTGGTGTACCTGACCGCCTATTACGGGCTGGTGGACCTCGGCGGGTTGGCGGCCGGGGAGCGGGTGTTGGTGCATTCCGCGGCTGGCGGTGTCGGGATGGCGGCGGTGCAGATCGCCGCGCATCTGGGTGCGGAGGTCTATGCGACGGCGAGTCCGGCGAAGTGGGATGCCGTACGGGCCCTGGGTGTGCCGAGCGAGCGGATCGCGTCGTCGCGGGACCTGGAGTTCGCGGAGGTGTTCGCGCGCGTCACGGGCGGTGCGGGTGTGGATGTGGTGCTGGACGCGCTGGCGGGTGAGTTCGTTGACGCCTCGCTCGGGTTGCTGCCGCGGGGTGGGCGGTTCCTGGAGATGGGGAAGGCGGACGTCCGCGACCCGCAGGCGGTGGCTGAGGCTCATCCGGGTGTGGAGTACCGGGCGTTCGACCTTTTCGAGGTCAGTCCTGAGCGGTTGGGGCAGATGCTCGGCGAGATTCTGGAGATGCTCGACGGGGGCGTGTTGTCGCACGCGCCCGTCCGTACTTGGGATATCCGCCGGTATGCGGAGGCGTTCCGGTTCCTGCGGGAGGGTCGTAACACCGGCAAGGTGGTGTTCACGGTTCCGCAGCCGGCGGACCCGGGTCACGCGGTGCTGGTGACGGGTGGGACCGGGGGTCTGGGTGCGCTGGTGGCACGGCACTTGGTCACTGCTGGTGGTGCGCGGCATCTGGTGCTGGCGTCGAGGCGGGGTCTGGAGGCGCCGGGTGCGGGTGAGTTGGTCGCGGAGTTGGAAGCGGCCGGGTGCCGGGTGCGGGTTGCTGCGTGTGATGTGGCGGACCGAGAGCAACTGACAGCGCTGCTGGGCTCGTTGGAGGTTCCGCTGGCGGGCGTGGTGCACGCGGCCGGCGTCCTGGACGACGGAGTGGTGGCGTCGCTGAGCCCCGAGCAGTTGGACCGGGTGATGCGGCCGAAGGTCGACGCGGCGCTGCTGCTCGACGAGTTGACGGCCGGCACCGACCTCCAGTCGTTCGTGCTGTTCTCCTCGGTCGCCGCGCTGATCGGCAATCCCGGGCAGGGCAACTACGCCGCCGCCAACGCCGTACTGGACGCGGTCGCCGCGCGGCGCCGGGCGCAGGGCCGTCCGGCGGTGTCGCTGGCCTGGGGCCTGTGGGAGACCCGCACCGGGATGACCGGTGAGCTGGACGACGCCGACCTGACCAGGCTGAACCGGCTGGGTCTCCAGCCGCTGCCCACGGAGCTGGGGCTCGAACTGCTCGACGCGGCACAGCGGGTGGACGCCGCGCTGGTCGCCCCGGTCCAACTGGACCTCGCCTCGATCCGGGCGCAGGCCCGGCAGGGGATGGCGCCGCCCTTGCTCGCCGGACTCGTACGGGTCCAGGTCCGGCAGGCCCGGGCCGCGAGCGGGAACGGGTCGCTGGCCTCCCGGCTGGCCCAGGTGGGACGGGAGGACTGGGAGCAGGTGACGCTGGACCTGGTGACCGCGCAGGTCGCGGCGGTGCTCGGGCACGCGTCGGGATCGGCGGTGGACCCGGGCCGGGCCTTCAAGGAGCTGGGCTTCGACTCGCTCTCCGCGGTCGAACTGCGCAACCGCCTGACCCAGGCGACCGGCCTCAAGCTGCCGACCACGCTCGTCTTCGACCATCCCACCGCGATCGCCGTCACCCAGTACATGATCCCGGTCGCCATGCCCGGCACCGTGCCGAACGGCCGCCGCTCGTCGGAAGAGGACGAGATCCGGGACGTACTGACATCGATCCCGATCAACCGCCTGCGGGCGTCGGGACTGCTCGACGCGCTCCTGGAACTGGTGAACAGCGCCTCGGACGACGGCTCGTCGGCGGAGGACAGCACCGAGTCGATCGACGACATGGACGCCGCGGCCCTCATCCGGATGACCGAAGAGACCGCAGTTTAAGCACAAGCGTGCCAACCGACTTACCCCCGCTTTGCGCCTGAACCTGGAGGAACAAGCATGGCTGGCGACCAGAACGAGCTCGTCGAAGCCCTGAGGCGGTCGGTCAAGGAAGCCGAGCGACTTCGGCAGCAGAACCGGCGACTCATGGCGCAGTCCACCGAGCCGCTGGCGATCGTGGGGATGAGTTGCCGGTACCCGGGTGGCGCGTCGTCGCCCGAGCAGTTGTGGGACCTGGTGGCGACCGGCCGGGACGCGATGGCGGGGCTGCCCGAGGACCGTGGCTGGGACCTGGAGCGGCTGCACGACCCGGACCCGGACAAGGTCGGGACGTTCTACGCCCAGCGCGGCGGATTCGCCGACGGCGTGGGCGACTTCGACGCGGGGTTCTTCGGGATCAGCCCGCGCGAGGCGCTGGCGATGGACCCGCAGCAGCGGCTGTTGCTGGAGGGGTCGTGGGAGGCGCTGGAGGACGCCGGGATCGACCCGGCCTCGCTGCGCGGCAGCGACACCGGCGTGTTCTGCGGCGTCGGCATCTCGGACTACCCGGGGTCGGGGTCGGCGCCGGGCGGCCGGTCGGACCTGGAGGGTTTCCGGCTGACCGGCGGAACGACGAGCGTGGTGTCCGGCCGGGTGGCGTACAGCCTGGGCCTGGAGGGTCCCGCGGTGTCGGTGGACACGGCGTGCTCGTCGTCGCTGGTGGCGATGCACCTGGCCGCGCAGGCGCTGCGTTCCGGTGAGTGCTCGCTGGCGCTGGCCGGCGGCGTGACGGTGCTGTCCACGCCGTTCCTGCTGGTGGAGTTCTCCCGGCAGCGCGGCCTGTCACCCGACGGCCGGTGCAAGTCGTACGCGGAGGGCGCTGACGGGACCGGCTTCTCCGACGGTGTCGGCCTGGTCGTGATGGAGCGGTTGTCGGACGCCCGGCGCCGCGGACACCGGGTGCTGGCGGTGGTCCGGGGCAGCGCGGTGAACCAGGACGGTGCGTCCAACGGGCTTACGGCGCCGAGCGGCCCGTCGCAGGAGCGGGTGATCCGCGCGGCACTGTCCGCGGCCGGCCTGCGTCCCGACGAGGTCGACGCGGTCGAGGGGCACGGCACGGGCACGCGGCTCGGTGACCCGATCGAGGCGCACGCGCTGCTCGCGACGTACGGGCAGGACCGCGAGGCCGGCGACCCGCTGTGGTTGGGCTCGATCAAGTCGAACATCGGCCACTCCTCGATGGCGGCCGGGGTGGCCGGTGTCATCAAGATGGTGCAGGCGCTGCGGCACGAGCGGCTCCCGGCGACGCTGCACGTGGACGCGCCGTCCTCGCAGGTGGACTGGGAGTCGGGTGCGGTCAGGCTGCTGACCGACGCCCAGCCCTGGCCGGCCGGTGAACGTCCCCGCCGCGCGGGCGTGTCGTCCTTCGGGATCTCGGGCACGAATGCCCACCTGATCCTGGAGGAGGCGCCCGCGCAGAGCGACACGGAGCCGGAATCGGGCGCGGGTACGGGTACGGGCACTGGCACGGGCTCGCGGGCGTCCGCTCAGGCGGAACGGGAAGTCCGGCCTGTGGTACCGGTGTTGGTCTCAGCGAAGGATGAAGTGGCGTTGCGGGCGCAGGCCCGGCGGTTGCGGGAGCACCTGCTGGCGCGGCCGGAGCTCGGTGTGCTGGACACGGCGTTCTCGGCCGCGACCACGCGATCCCACCTGGAGGAGCGGGCCGCGGTGGTGGCCGGTGACCGGGAGTCGTTGCTGGCGGGGCTGGCGGCGCTGTCGCTGGGTGAGCCGGGTGCGGGTGTGGTGCAGGGGCGGGCGGCGTCGGGGAAGACGGCGTTCGTGTTCTCGGGTCAGGGGGCGCAGCGGGCGCGGATGGGGTTGGGGTTGGCGTCGGTGTTCCCGGTGTTCAAGCGGGCGCTGGAGGAGGTGTGTGCGGAGCTTGATCCGTTGTTGGAGCGGCCGTTGTCGGAGGTGTTGGCGGCGGAAGAGGGCTCGGTGGAGGCCGGGTTGTTGAACGCGACGCAGTTCACGCAGGCGGGGTTGTTCGCGGTCGAGGTGGCGTTGTTCCGGCTGGCGGAGTCGCTGGGGATTCGGCCGGACTTCCTGGTCGGGCATTCGGTGGGGGAGGTCGCGGCGGCGCATGTGGCCGGGGTGTTGTCTCTGCCGGATGCGAGCGCGTTGGTGGCGGCTCGGGGTCGGTTGATGGGTGCGTTGCCGGCCGGTGGCGGGATGGTGGCGGTGCAGGCTGGTGAGGAGCAGGTGCGGGAGTCGTTGGCCGGGTTCGAGGGCCGGTTGTCGATTGCCGCGGTGAACGGTGCCCGGGCGGTCGTGGTGTCCGGTGAGCAGGAGGCTCTGGAGGAGTGGCTGCGGCTTCCGGTGTGGGAGGGGGTGAAGACGACCCGGTTGCGGGTGTCTCATGCGTTCCACTCGGCTTTGATGGAGCCGATGTTGGCGGAGTTCGCGGAGGTGGCGGGCGGGTTGCGGTTCGCTGAGCCCGTCATTCCGGTGGTGTCGAACGTGACGGGTGCGGTGACGGTGCCGGGTGAGTTGGCGGACCCGTCGTATTGGGTGCGGCATGCGCGGGAGGCGGTGCGGTTCGCTGACGGGATCAGCGCGTTGGCCGGTCTTGGGGTGACGCGGTTCCTGGAGTTGGGGCCGGACGGGTCGTTGACCGCGCTGGCCCGCCAGGCGGTGGAGGCCGCGAGCGGCGACGAGGCCGCCGGGCAGGCGGTGTTCGTGGCGGCGCTGCGGGCCCGGCAGGAGGAGCCGGCCGCGTTCGCCGGGTTCGCCGCGGCCGTGCACGCGGCCGGAGTGCCCGTGGACTGGGCCGCGTTCTACGCCGGCACCGGTGCCAGGACCGTATCCCTGCCGACGTACGCCTTCCAGCGGGAACGCTACTGGCAGTTGTCGGGGGCCGGGGCCCAGGGATCGGTCGCGGCCGGGGCCGAGCGTGTCGATCACCCCTTGCTGACCGCGGGCGTGCGGATCGGCGACCAGGACCAGTGGCTGTTCACCGGGCGGTTGGGCACGGACACGGACTCCTGGGTCACCGAGCACATGCTCTTCGGCACGGTCGTCGTGCCCGGCGTCACGCTGGTGGAGCTCGCGCTGACGGCGGGCGGCCACGTGGGCTGCCCGGTGGTGGAGGAACTGGTCCTGGGCGCACCCCTGTTGCTCGCCGGGGATTCCTCGGTGCAGCTCCAGGTCACCGTCGCGGAGGCCGACGAGAACGGCCACCGTGCCGTCGCGATCTACACCACCCCCGAGGGCGGCGAGCGGGGGGAGTCGATCTGCCACGCGCGGGGCGTACTCGCCGCCGAGACCGAGCCCGAGCCGGCCGTGGCCTGGGCGGCGCAGTGGCCGCCGCCGGACGCCGAACCGGTCCCGGCCGAGCGGCTCTACGACCAGCTCACCGACCTCGGATACGACTACGGGCCGGTCTTCCAGGGGATGCGGGCGGCCTGGCGCGACGGGGACGACATCTACGTCGAGGTCGCGCTGGCGGACGAGTACGCGGGTCCGGCCGGCGAGTTCGGCATCCACCCGGCGCTCTTCGACGCGGTGGTGCAAGGCGGCGTGCCCCTGTTCACCGGCGGCAGCCAGCACAAGATGCCGTTCAGCTGGACCGGTGTCCGGCTCGGGCGCCAGGGCGTCTCACGGCTGCGGGTCCGCGCCGGGGCCATCGGCGACTCCACGGTGCGGTTCGACGCGGTCGACGACTCCGGCGCCCCGGTGGTGTCGGTCCGGTCCCTCGTGCTCCGGCCGGTGGACCAGGCGCAGTTGGCGGGTGCCGCGCGGGCGGCCGACGGTTCGCTGTTCACGGTGGAGTGGGCCGAGGCCGCGGGCGCGAGCGGCGCTGCCCCGGCGAGCGTCGCGGTGCTCGGTGCGGTCCCGGTGCCGGGTGCGCAGGAGAGTACGGAGGCCGGCGAGCGGTTCGCGGACCTCGACGCGCTGGTCGGCGCGGTGGCGGCCGGCGCGGCGGTGCCGGGTGCGGTGGTGGCGGCGGTGCCGTCCGGCGCGGCGCTCGACGACGGCGGCGCGGTGCTTGACGGCGGCGCGGCGGACGTGGCGGGGACCGCGCACGAGGTAGCGGCGCGGACGCTCGCACTGGTGCAGGAGTGGCTGGCCGCGGAGGCCCTGGCGGAGTCCCGGTTGGTGCTGGTGACCCGGGGTGCGATCGCGGTCGGCGCGGAGGCACCGGATGTGGCGGCGGCTGCCGCGTGGGGCCTGGTGCGCAGCGCGCAGTCCGAGCACCCGGGACGCTTCGTCCTGGTGGACCTCGACCCGGAGCTGGACCCGCACCTGGACTTGGCCGGCCGCGACGCGACGGGCCCGGGGCTTGCCGCGCTCGTCGCGTACGACGAGCCGCAGGTGGCGGTGCGCGGCGGCAAGGTGCTCGCTCCGCGGCTGACGCGGGCCGTCGTGCCCGCGGCGCCGGCGGCCGGGCCGCTGCTGGGCGCCGGCACGGATGGCGCGGTGCTGGTGACGGGTGGGACCGGCGGCCTGGGTGCGCTGGTGGCACGGCACTTGGTCACCGTTGGTGGGGCGCGGCATCTGGTGCTGGCGTCGAGGCGGGGTCTGGAGGCGCCGGGTGCGGGCGAGTTGGTCGCGGAGTTGGAGGCCGCCGGATGCCAGGTGCGGGTTGCCGCGTGTGATGTGGCGGACCGCGAGCAACTGACCTCGTTGCTGAGCTCGTTGGAGGTTCCACTGACCGGTGTCGTACACGCGGCCGGTGTCCTGGAGGACGGGCTGGTGGCGTCGCTGACGCCGGAGCAGGTGGACCGAGTGTTGCGGCCGAAGCTGGACGCGGCCTTGCTGCTCGACGAGTTGACGGCGGAGCTGGACCTGCGGTCGTTCGTGCTGTTCTCCTCGGTGGCCGCGCTGATCGGAAGCGCGGGACAGGGCAACTACGCTGCGGCGAACGCCGGGTTGGACGCGTTGGCGGCGTGGCGGCGGGCGCAGGGTCGTCCGGCGGTGTCGCTGGCGTGGGGTCTGTGGGCGGCGGAGACCGGGATGACCGGGGAACTGGACGCCGCGCAACTCGCCCGGTTGGAGCGCATGGGTGTGCAGGCGCTCTCCTCCGAGCTGGGGCTCGAACTGCTCGACGCGGCACAGCGGGTGGACGCCGCGCTGGTCGCTCCGGTCCAACTGGACCTGGCCGCGCTGCGCGAGCAGGCCCGGGCCGGGACAGCCGTGCCGTTGCTCGCCGGGCTGGTCCGCTCGCCCGGCCGTGCGGGGCGCGCGGGCGGCGGAGGGTCGCTGGCAACCCGGCTCGCGGGAGTCGAGCGCGAGCAGTGGGAGCGGGTGACGCTGGAGCTGGTGACCGCGCAGGTGGCGGCGGTGCTCGGGCACGCGTCGGCGTCCACGGTGGAATCGGGACGGGCCTTCAAGGAGCAGGGCTTCGACTCGCTCTCCTCGGTCGAGCTGCGCAACCGCCTGGTCCAGGCGACCGGACTCAAGTTGCCCGCGACCTTGGTGTTCGACCACCCGACCGCGGTCGCGGTGGCGAAGTTCCTGGTGACGCAGGTGCCCGGTGCCGACGCGGGCGCCGGGAAGGCGGTGGCGGCGCGGGTTCCGGCCCGGCGGCGGGCCGACGTGGACGAGCCGCTGGCGATCGTGGGCATGAGCTGCCGCTACCCGGGTGGCGCGTCGTCGCCCGAGGGGCTGTGGGACCTGGTCGCCGAGGGCCGGGACGCGATATCGGGTCTGCCGGGGGACCGTGGTTGGGACCTGGAGCGGCTGTACGACCCGGACCCGGAGCGGGCCGGCACGGTGTACGCGCGCGGTGGCGGATATCTCGACGGGGCCGGCGAGTTCGACGCGGGGTTCTTCGGGATCAGCCCGCGCGAGGCGCTGGCGATGGACCCGCAGCAGCGGTTGCTGCTCGAAGGTGCCTGGGAGGCGCTGGAGGACGCCGGGATCGACCCGGGCTCGTTGCGGGGCAGCGACACCGGCGTGTTCTGCGGTGCGGTCGCCTCCGAGTACGGCCGGGGTGCGACGCCCGAGCTGGAAGGCTTCAAACTGACCGGCACCACGACGAGCGTGGTCTCGGGGCGGCTGAGCTACACCTTCGGGCTCCAGGGCCCCGCGGTCTCCGTGGACACGGCGTGCTCCTCCTCCTTGGTGGCGATGCACCTGGCCGCGCAGGCGCTGCGCAACGGCGAGTGCTCGCTGGCCCTGGCCGGCGGAGCGACCGTGATGTCCGGGCCGTTCCTGCTGGTGGAGTTCTCCCGGCAGCGCGGCCTGTCACCCGACGGCCGGTGCCGGTCGTACGCGGCCGGGGCTGACGGGACCGGCTTCTCCGACGGTGTCGGCCTGGTCGTGATGGAGCGGTTGTCGGACGCTCAGCGTCTGGGTCACCGGGTGCTGGCGGTCGTTCGCGGCAGCGCGGTGAACCAGGACGGCGCGTCCAACGGGCTTACGGCGCCGAGCGGTCCGGCCCAGGAGCGGGTGATCCGGAACGCGCTGGCCGCGGCCGGGCTGCGTCCCGACCAGGTCGACGCGGTCGAGGGGCACGGCACGGGCACGCGCCTCGGTGACCCGATCGAAGCTCAGGCGCTGCTGGCGACGTACGGGCAAGGCCGCGACGCCGAGCGGCCGTTGTGGCTCGGCTCGATCAAGTCGAACATCGGCCACTCCTCGGCCGCGGCCGGCGTGGCCGGGGTGATCAAGATGGTGCAGGCGCTGCGGCACCGGCAACTCCCCGCCACCCTGCACGTGGACGAGCCGTCCTCGCACGTGGACTGGGAGTCGGGCGCCGTCAGGCTGCTGACCGAGTCCCGGCCCTGGACCGACCCCGGCCGGCCCCGCCGCGCGGCCGTGTCGTCCTTCGGCGTCTCCGGCACGAACGCGCACATGATCCTGGAGGAGGCTCCGGCGGCCGCCGAGGAGCCGGCGGAGCAGCCCGAGAAGAGCCTGCCGTTGGTGCCGGTGGTGGTGTCGGCGAGGGATGAGGTGGGGTTGCGGGCGCAGGCGGGTCGGTTGCGGGAGCATCTGCTGGCGCGTGCGGA
>NZ_JBIUYR010000040.1:0-12156 GCF_044744625.1 Streptomyces sp. NPDC087270 | reverse complement strand
CACCCTGCGCCCCCGCCAAATTCGCCAACCCCGAATGAGAAACCACCACACCCTTCGGCCGCCCCGTCGAACCCGACGTATAGATCACATACGCCAACTGGTCGGGGACGATCTCCGGCAGTCCGCCCGAGTCGCTCCCCACCTCGTCGAGCAGGACCGTCTCAATGTCCGCAGACAACCGGCCGGCGGTCTCGGGCATCACCAACACCAGTTCGGCGCCGCTGTCGGCCACCATGAACGCCAACCGCTCCGACGGGTATCCCGGGTCCAGCGGCACATACCCCCCGCCCGCCTTCCACACCGCCAGAATCGCGACAACCGCATCCTCCCCACGCGGCAAGCACAGCCCCACCCGCGACTCCCGACCCACACCCCGCGCCACCAACCCCCGCGCCAACACATCGGAGCGCGCATCCACCTCCGCATACGACAACGTCCGCCGCTCCGAACACAGCGCCGCCGCATCCGGCGTCCGCTCCACCCACCCACGGAACAACTCCAACACCGTCGAAGCACCCACCTCACCCGCAGTGTCATTCCACTCCCGCACAACCACCGCCCGCTCCACCTCACCCACCACCGCAACACCGCTCAACCGCACCCGCGGATCGGCCGCCACCTGCTCCAACACCCGCACCAACCGCTCCACCAACCCACGCACCGTCCCCTCGTCAAACAGATCCGCGGCATAAAGAAGCCCACCCCGCAGACCATCCACAGCACCGTCATCCAGACGCCGCTCACTCAACGAAAGTGACAGGTCGAACCGCGCCGCAAAGTCCGTCACCGGCGGGATCTGCTCGACGGACAGCCCTTCGAGGTCCCACTGCGCTTCGGGCACGTTCTGGAGCGCCAACATCACCTGGAACAACGGATTACGGGCGGCAGAGCGGGCCGGGTTCAGCTCATCCACCAGCCGCTCGAACGGCACGTCCTGATGGGCATACGCCGCCAGGTCGGCCTCGCGCACCCGCCGCAGCACCTCGGCGAACGACGGGTCCCCCGTCACATCCGCCCGCAGGACAAGGGTGTTGACGAAGAACCCGGCCAGCCCCTCCACCTGTACGTCCGACCGGCCGGCGACCGGCGTACCGACACACACGTCCTCCCCCGCGCCCATCCGCGCCAACAGCACCACCAGGGCGGCATGGACCACCATGAACATCGTCGTCCCGCTCTGCGCGGCCAGCTCGACCAACCGCGCATGCGTCACCGCGTCCACGTCGACCGGCACCACGCCACTGCGGAACGACGGCACCGCCGGACGCGGACGGTCAAACGGCAACACCGTCTCCTGCGGCGCCCCCGCCAACACCCCACGCCAATGCTCGACCTGCCCCGCACCCGCACTCTCCGGGTCCTCCAGATCCCCCAGCACCTCCCGCTGCCACAACGCGTAATCCGCGTACTGGACAGGAAGCGGTTCCCACTGCGCAGTCGCGCCGGAGAGCCGCGCGCCGTACGCCGTCTGAAGGTCATCGGCCAGCACACCCATCGACCAGCCGTCCGTCGCGATGTGATGCGCCACCAGCAGCAGAACCCACTCCGCCTCCGAGACCTTCAACAGCGAGGTCCGCCACGGCAGTTCAACCGCCAGATCGAACCCGCGCCCCACCTCAGAAGCAAGCAGTTCCCGCCAACGCTCGCCGGCCTCGACCACCTGGAACGGGGGACGGCCCTCCGCGCCCTCGCGGATCTCCTGATACGGCACACCCTCCACATCCGGGAAGACCGTACGCAAACTCTCGTGCCGGTCCGCCACATCACCCAACGCCGCCTCAAGCGCACCCACATCCAGCCGACCCGAAAGCCGCAGCGCCGACGAGAGGTTGTAGACGGCGCCCGTGCTCTCGACGTCCGCCTCTTCCATGTGGTTGAGGAACCACATGCGCTGCTGAGCAAAGGACAGCGGCACCCGCTCCGGACGCTCCCAACGCCTCAACGCCACACCTGCCGACACCCCAGCACCGTCGACCAGCCGCGCCACTCCCGCCACGGTCGGCTCCGCGAACACCTCACGGACACCAACCGACACGTCCAGCACCGAACGGATACGCGCGATCAACCGCATCACCAGCAGCGAATCACCACCCAGCTCGAAGAAACTCTCCTCCGCACCCACGCTCCCCGCGCCCAGCACCTCCGCGAACAACCCGCACAGGACCACTTCCGTAGGCGTCACCGGACCCCGGGAGCCGCCGGCACCGAGATCAGGGGCAGGAAGGGCGGCGCGATCCACCTTTCCGTTCACCGTCAACGGCAGCGCCTCAAGGACGACGACCGCCGACGGCACCATGTAATCCGGCAAGCGCGTCGCCGCGAACGCCCGCAACTCAGCGCCCTCCACACCATCGACATCCCCGACGACGTAAGCAGCCAGCAGACCCTCCCGCACCACCGCCACGGCCTGGTCCACGCCGGGGTAGGCCCCGAACACCGCCTCGACCTCGCCGAGCTCGACGCGGAAGCCGCGGATCTTCACCTGCTCGTCCGCCCGCCCCACGAACGCCAGTCGGCCGTCGCCGCCTGGCAGCCAACGGACCAGGTCCCCGGTGCGGTACATCCGACCGCCGTCGCCGAACGGGCAGGCCACGAAACGTTCCGCCGTCAGGTCGGCCCGGTTGATGTAGCCGCGGGCAAGCCCTTCGCCCGCGATGTACAACTCGCCCACCACGCCTACGGGGACGGGCCGGAGGTAGGCGTCGAGGACGTAGGTACGGACGTTGGGCAACGGACGGCCGATCGCCGGCGCCGGGTCCTGACCGGTGATGCCCTCCTCCAACAGGACGGCCGTGGTGATGACGGTGGCCTCGGTCGGACCGTAGGTGTTCCACACCCGCGCGTTCTCACGCCACTTCGCCGCCAGGCCGGCCTCCAACCGCTCCGCACCCAAAACCCAGTTGCCGATCCCCGAAACCGCCTCCGGCTCCAACACCCCCAACAACGACGGCACCACACTCGCCACATCGACACCTGACGCACCCACCATCCGCGCCAGCGCCGAAGAATCCAGCCGCTCCTCGGACGAGGCGATCGCCAACGCCCCACCCGCGGCCAAGGTCACCGCAACATCCAGCACCGCGGCGTCAAAGCTGAACGACGCGAACTGCAACGCCGTCACGCCCGCCTCGACACCCAGAACCGGACGCATGGCGGTGGCCAGGTTCGCCACGGACGTGTGAGCCACCGCCACACCCTTCGGCCGCCCCGTCGACCCCGAGGTGTAGATCACGTACGCCAACTGGTCAGCAGCAACTACCGGCAACTCCCCCGATACGCTCTCCAGATCGTCGAGCAGGACCCTCTCGACATCCCCAGGAAGGCGATCCACCGTCTCGTCCGCGACCAGGACCAACTCAGCGCCGCTGTCGGCCGCCATGAACGCCAACCGCTCCGACGGGTACTCCGGGTCCAACGGCACATACGCCCCACCCGCCTTCCACACCGCCAGGATCGCCACGATCGCCTCCACCCCGCGCGGAAGGCACAGCCCCACCCGCGACTCACCACCCACACCCCGGGCACTCAGCCCGCGGGCCAGGGCATCGGAGCGCGCATCCACCTCCGCATACGACATCGAACGCTCCCATGACCACACCGCCACCGCATCCGGAGTCTCAACCACCCACCCCCGGAACCGCTCCACCACCGTCGCCGCGTCCACCTCCCGCGCCGTGGCATTCCACTCCTCCACGACCGCGAACCGCTCGGACTCCTCCAGCAGCTCGATCTCGCTCAACCGCACCCGCGGGTCAGCCGCGACCTGCTCCAACACCCGAACCAACCGCTCCGCCAGCCGACGCACCGTCCCCTCGTCGAACAGATCCGCCGCGTAGAGGAGCCCACCCCGCAGACCGTCGGCCGCACCGTCGTCCGAGCGGCGCTCGCTGAGCATCAGGGACAGGTCGAACCGCGCCGCGGGGGCCTTCGCCGGCGGGACCTCCTCGACGGACAGCCCTTCGAGGTCCCAGCGCGCCTCGGGCACGTTCTGGAGCGCCAGCATCACCTGGAACAACGGATTACGCGCCGCCGAACGGGCCGGATTCAGCTCATCCACCAGCCGCTCGAACGGCACATCCTGATGGGCGTACGCCGCCAGGTCCGACTCACGAACACGCGCCAACAGGTCACCGAACGTAGGGTCACCGGAGGTGTCGGATCGCAGGACAAGCGTGTTGACGAAGAACCCGGCCAACTCCTCCACCTGCGCGTCCGACCGACCGGCGACCGGCGTACCGACGCACACGTCCTCCCCCGCGCCCATCCGCGCCAGCAACACCGCCAACGCGGCATGCAGAACCATGAACATGGTCACGCCACCCTGCGCGGCCAACTCCACCAGCCGCGCATGCGTCACCGCATCGACTCCGACCGGGACGGTCCCGCTGCGGAACGACGGCGCCGCGGGCCGCGCACGATCGAACGGCAACACCGTCTCCTGCGGCGCCCCCGCCAACACCCCACGCCAATGCTCGACCTGCCCCGCACCCGCACTCTCCGGGTCGTCCAGCTCCCCCAACACCTCCCGCTGCCACAACGCGTAATCCGCGTACTGCACCGGCAACGGCTCCCACCCCGGCACCACGCCCGACAGGCGCGCGCGATACGCAGCCTGAAGGTCATCAGCCAGCACACCCATCGACCACGCATCCGTCGCGATGTGATGCGCCACCAACACCAGAACCCACTCCGCCTCCGCAACCCTCAACAACGCGGTCCGCCACGGCAGTTCCACCGCCAGATCGAACCCGCGCCCCACCTCCTCCTGCATCAGCTCCCGCCAGCGGCCGCCGGCCTCGACCACCTGGAACGGGGGACGGCCCTCCGCGCCCGCACGGATCTCCTGATACGGCACGCCCTCCACATCCGGGAAGACCGTCCGCAGACTCTCGTGCCGATCGGCGACGTCCCACAAGCCGGCCCGCAGCGCCTCGACGTCGAGGCTGCCCGTCAACCGCAACGCGAAGGGCAGGTTGTACGCGGCAGCACCCATGCCGTCCGCGCCATCCATCCCGTTCAGGAACCACATCCGTTGCTGCGCGAACGACAACGGCACCCGCTCCGGACGCTCCCGCCGGCCCAGAACCACAGCCGCCGAGACCCCACTGCTCTCGACCAGCCGCGCCACCCCGGCCACCGTCGGCTCCGCGAACACCTCCCGGACACCGACCGACACGTCCAGCACCGAACGGACACGCGCGATCAACCGCATCACCAGCAGCGAATCACCACCCAACGCGAAGAAACTCTCCTCCGCACCCGCGCCCTCCAGACCCAGCACCTCCGCGAACAGAACGGACAGCGCCTCCTCGGTCGGAGTCTCCGGCCCACGACTGCCACCCACCGCGAGGTCAGGAGCGCGCAGCGCAGCCCGATCCACCTTCCCGTTGGCCGTCAACGGCAAGACGTCGAGCACGACCACGGCAGCGGGCACCATGTAGTCCGGCAAACGCGTCGCAGCGAACGACCGCAGCTCAGCGCCCTCTACACCCTCGACATCCGCAACGACGTAACCGACCAGATGACCGTCCCGCACCACCGCCACGGCCTGGTCCACGCCGGGGTGGGCGGCCAGGATCGCTTCGACCTCGCCGAGCTCGACGCGGAAGCCACGGATCTTCACCTGCTCGTCCGCGCGTCCCACGAACGCCAGTTGGCCATCCGGGGTCCAGCGGACCAGGTCACCGGTGCGGTACATCCGACCGCCGTCGCCGAACGGGCAGGCCACGAAACGTTCCGCCGTCAGGCCGGCCCGGTTGATGTACCCACGAGCCAGACCCTCGCCCGCGATATACAACTCACCCGTCACACCCACCGGCACAGGCCGGAGATAGGTGTCGAGGACGTAGGTACGGACGTTGGGCAACGGACGGCCGATCGCGGGCGCCACGTCCTGACCGCTGATGCCCTCCTCCAACAGCACCGCGGTAGTGATGACGGTCGCCTCCGTCGGACCGTAGGTGTTCCACACCCGCGCGTTCTCACGCCACTTCGACGCCAGGCCGGCCTCCAACCGCTCCGCACCCAACACCCAGTTGGCCACGCCGGGAACCGCCTCCGGCTCCAACACCCCCAACAACGACGGCACGACGCTCGCCACGTCGACACCCGACGCACCCACCATCCGCGCCAGCGCCGAAGAATCCAGCCGCTCCTCGGACGAGGCGATCGCCAACGTCCCCCCGGCCGCCAAGGTCACCGCCACATCCAGCACCGCGGCGTCAAAGCTGAACGACGCGAACTGCAACGCCGTCACGCCCGCCTCGACACCCAGAACCGGACGCATCGCCGCCGCCAAATTCGCCACCGAAGCGTGGGCCACGGCGACACCCTTCGGCCGCCCCGTCGAACCCGACGTATAGATCACATACGCCAAGTCACCGAACCCGACGGACACGTCGATCGGTTTCCCGGACTCGATCGCGACCCCATCCAGGAGGGCGGCCTCACCATCCAGCGAGCCCGCTGTCTCCTCCGTCACCAGGACCAGCTCGGCGCCACTGTCGGCCACCATGAACGCCAACCGCTCCGACGGGTACTCCGGGTCCAGCGGCACATACGCCCCACCGGCCTTCCACACCGCCAGGATCGCCACGACCATCTCAGCCCCGCGCGGAAGGCACAGTCCCACCCGCGATTCACGGCCCACACCCCGCGCCACCAGCCCCCGCGCCAGGGCATCGGAGCGCGCATCCACCTCCGCATACGACAGCGCCCGTCCCCCCGACCACAGCGCGGCGGCATCCGGCGTCCGTATCGCCCAGGCACCGAACTGCTCCGGCACCGTCAACGCGTCCAGCTCCCGAGCCGTGGCATTCCACTCCTCCACGACCGCGGACCGCTCGGACTCCTCCAGCAACTCGAACTCGCCCAGCCGCACCCGCGAATCGGCCGCCGCCTGCTCCAATACCCGCACCAACCGCTCCGCCAGCCGGCACACCGTCCCCTCGTCGAACAGATCCGCCGCGAACAGAATCCCGCCATCCAAACCGGCCGCAGCGCCCTGACCAGACCACCGCTCGCTGACGCCCACCGACAGGTCGAACCGCGCGGGCGCCACCTCCGGCTGGATCTGGTCGACGGCCAGCCCCTCCAGCTCCCACTGCGCTTCGGGCACGTTCTGGAGCGCCAGCATTACCTGGAACAACGGATTACGGGCGGCAGAGCGGGCCGGGTTCAGCTCATCGACCAGCCGCTCGAACGGCACGTCCTGATGGGCGTACGCCGCCAGGTCGGTCTCGCGCACCCGCCGCAGCACCTCGGCGAACGACGGGTCCCCCGTCACATCCGCCCGCAGGACAAGGGTGTTGACGAAGAACCCGGCCAACTCCTCCACGTGCGCGTCCGATCGACCCGCGACCGGCGTACCGACGCACACGTCCTCCCCGGCGCCCATCCGCGCCAGCAACACCACCAGCGCGGCATGGACCACCATGAACATCGTCGTCCCGCTCTGCGCGGCCAGCTCCACCAACCGCGCATGCGTCACCGCATCCACGTCGACGGGCACCACACCACTGCGGAACGACGGCACCGCCGGACGCGGACGGTCAAAGGGCAACACCGTCTCCTGCGGAGCCCCCGCCAACACCCCACGCCAGAAAGCAACCTGCCCCGCACCCGCACTCTCCGGGTCCTCCAGATCCCCCAGCACCTCCCGCTGCCACAACGCGTAATCCGCGTACTGCACCGGCAACGGCTCCCACCCCGGGGCCTCCCCGGCAAGAAGCGCGCGATACGCGTCCCGAAGGTCGCGCGCGATCACACCCATCGACCAGGCATCCGTGGCGATGTGATGCGCCACCAGCAGCAGAACCCACTCCGCCTCCGCAATCCTCAACAGCGCGGTCCGCCAAGGCAGTTCAGCCGCAAGATCGAACCCACGCCCCACCTCCGAGGCGAGCACGTCACGCCAACGATCGCCGGCCTCGACCACCTGGAACGGGGGACGGCCCTCCGCACCCACGCGGATCTCCTGATACGGCACGCCCTCCACATCCGGGAAGACCGTCCGCAGACTCTCGTGCCGATCGGCGATCTCGCCGAGTGCTGCAGCCAGCGCAGCCACATCCAACTGCCCGCTCAGACGCAACACCAGCGGCAGGTTGTAGACGGCGCCCGCGCCGTCGATGTCGGCCTCTTCCATGTGGTTGAGGAACCACATGCGCTGCTGCTCGAACGAGAGCGGCACCCGCTCCGGACGCTCCCGCCGCGCCAACGCCACAACCGACGACGCTCCAGCGCCGTCGACCAGCCGCGCCACCCCGGCCACCGTCGGCTCCGCGAACACCTCACGAACTCCGACCGACACGTCCAGTACCGAACGGACACGCGCGATCAACCGCATCACCAGCAGCGAATCACCACCCAGCTCGAAGAAACTCTCCTCCGCGCCCACGCCCTCCAGGCCCAGCACCTCCGCGAACAGGACGGACAGCGCCTCCTCAGTCGGGGTCTCCGGCCCACGACTGCCACTCACCGCGAGGTCAGGAGCGGGCAGCGCAGCCCGATCCACCTTCCCGTTGGCCGTCAACGGCAAGACGTCGAGCACGACCACGGCAGCGGGCACCATGTAGTCGGGCAAGCGCGTCGCAGCGAACGACCGCAGCTCGCCACCGTCGACATCGTCGGCATCCCCGACGACGTACCCGACCAGCCGGCCCTCCCGCACCACCGCCACGGCCTGGTCCACGCCGGGATGGGAGACCAGGACGGCCTCGACCTCGCCGAGTTCGACGCGGAACCCGCGGATCTTTACCTGCTCGTCCGCGCGCCCCACGAACGCCAGTTGGCCATCCGCCGTCCAGCGGGCCAGGTCACCGGTGCGGTACATCCGACCGCCGTCGCCGTCGAACGGGCAAGCCACGAAACGCTCCGCCGTCAGATCGGTCCGCCCGATGTACCCACGAGCCAGACCCTCACCCGCGACGTACAACTCACCTGTGACGCCTACAGGGACGGGACGCAGGTACGCGTCGAGGACGTAGGTACGGACGTTGGGCAGCGGACGGCCGATCGCGGGCGCCGGGTCCTGACCGGTGATGCCCTCCTCCAACAGGACGGCCGTGGTGATGACGGTGGCCTCGGTCGGACCGTACGTGTTCCACAGCCGGGCACCCGCCCGCCACTTCGCCGCCAGGCCGGCCTCCAACCGCTCCGCACCCAGAACCCAGTTGGCCACTCCGGGAACCGATTCCGGCTCCAGCACTCCCAACAACGACGGCACGACGCTCGCCACTTCGACACCCGACGCACCCACCATCCGCGCCAGCGCCGAAGAATCCAGCCGCTCCTCCGCCGAAGCCACCGCCAACGCCCCACCCCCGGCCAGGGTGACCGCCACATCCAGCACCGCAGCGTCAAAACTGAACGACGCGAACTGCAACGCCACCACACCCGGCTCCACGCCAAGAACAGGACGCATCGCCGCCGCCAAATTCGCCACCGAAGCGTGTGCGACCGCCACACCCTTCGGCCGCCCCGTCGAACCCGACGTATAGATCACATACGCCAACTGGTCAGAGACAACCGCAGGCAGACCGCCCCCGTCGCTCCCCACCTCATCGAGCAGGACCGTCTCGACATCCGCCGACAGACGGCCGGCGGTCTCAGGCGTCACCAGCACCAACTCGGCGTCGCTGTCCGCCACCATGAACACCAGCCGCTCCGACGGGTACTCCGGGTCCAACGGCACATACGCCCCACCGGCCTTCCACACCCCCAACATCGCCACGACCATCTCGACCCCGCGCGGAAGGCACAGCCCCACCCGCGACTCACGACCCACACCCCGCGCCACCAACCCCCGCGCCAACACATCAGAACGCGCATCCACCTCCGCATACGACACCGAACGCTCCCGGAACCACACCGCAGCAGCATCCGGAGTCTCGGTCACCCAGGAGCGGAACAACTCCAACACGGTCGGAGCATCAACCTCGCTCGCGGTGTCGTTCCACCGCTCGACGACCGCGGACCGCTCCCCTTCGTCCAGTACCGCAACGCCGCTCAGCCGCAGCTCCGGATCGGCCGCCACCTGCTCCAACACCCGAACCAACCGCTCCGCCAGCCGACGCACCGTCCCCTCGTCGAACAGATCCGCCGCGAACAGAATCCCGCCACCCAGACCAGCCGGGGCACCCTGACCGGACCGCCGCTCGCTGAGGTCCACCGACAGGTCGAACCGCGCCGCAGGGTCCTCCACCGGCGGAACCTGCTCCACCCACAGCCCCTCCAGCTCCCAGCGCGCCTCGGGCACGTTCTGGAGCGCCAGCATCACCTGGAACAACGGATTACGCGCCGCCGAACGGGCCGGATTCAGCTCATCCACCAGCCGCTCGAACGGCACATCCTGATGGGCGTACGCCGCCAGATCCGACTCACGAACACGCGCCAACAGGTCACCGAACGACGGATCACCGGAAACGTCAGACCGCAGGACGAGCGTGTTGACGAAGAGCCCGGCCAAATCTTCCACCTGCGCGTCCGACCGGCCGGCGACCGGCGTACCGACACAGACGTCCTCCCCGGCGCCCATCCGCGCCAACAACACCACCAGGGCGGCATGGACCACCATGAACATCGTCGTCCCGCTCTGCGCGGCCAGCTCCACCAACCGCGCATGCGTCACCGCATCCACGTCGACGGGCACCACACCACTGCGGAACGACGGCACCGCCGGACGCGGACGATCGAACGGCAACACCGTCTCCTGCGGAGCCCCCGCCAACACCCCACGCCAGAAAGCAACCTGCCCCGCACCCGCACTCTCCGGGTCCTCCAGATCCCCCAACACCTCGCGCTGCCACAACGCGTAATCCGCGTACTGCACCGGCAACGGCTCCCACCCCGGGACCTCACCGGCCAACCGAGACCGGTACGCCGCCTCAAGGTCGTTCGCCAGCACTCCCATCGACCACGCATCCGTGGCGATGTGATGCGCCACCAGCAGCAGAACCCACTCCGCCTCCGCAACCCGCAACAGCGCGGTCCGCCAAGGCAGTTCGACCGCCAGATCAAATCCACGCCCGGCCTCCGAGGCGAGCACGTCACGCCAACGATCGCCGGCCTCCACCAGCACCAACTCCGGACGGCCGCTCGCACCCGCCAGCACCTGCTGGTACGGCACGCCCTCCACATCCGGGAAGACCGTCCGCAGACTCTCGTGCCGGTCCGCCACATCACCCAACGCCGCCTCAAGCGCCGTCACATCGAGCCGACCCGAGAGCCGCAGCGCGAAGGGCAGGTTGTACGCGGCAGCGCCGGCCCCCTCGACGTCGCCACCGTCCATCCGGTTCAGGAACCACATCCGCTGCTGTGCGAACGACAGCGGCACCCGCTCTGGACGCTCCCGCCGCGCCAACGCCACACCCGCCGACACCCCAGCACCGTCGACCAGCCGCGCCAGCCCCGCCACCGTCGGCTCCGCGAACACCTCACGAACCCCGACCGAGACCTCCAGCACCGAACGGACACGCGCGATCAACCGCATCACCAGCAGCGAATCACCACCCAACGCGAAGAAGCCCTCCTCCGCACCCACGCTCTCCACGCCCAGCACCTCCGCGAACAACCCGCACAGGACCACTTCCGTAGGCGTCACCGGACCCCGGGAGCCACCGGCCCCGAGATCAGGGGCCGGAAGCGCAGCCCGATCCACCTTCCCGTTCACCGTCAACGGCAACACATCCCGCACCACCACGGCAGACGGCACCATGTAGTCCGGCAACCGGGTCGCAGCGAACGCCCGCAGCTCGCCACCGTCGACATCGTCGGCATCCCCGACGACGTAACCGACCAGCCGACCCTCCCGCACCACCACCACGGCCTGCTCGACCCGCGGATGGGCCGCAAGGGCAGCCTCGACCTCACCCAACTCCACCCGGAACCCCCGGATCTTCACCTGCTCGTCCGCGCGCCCGACGAAGGTGAGTTGGCCGTCCTCGGTCCAGCGGACCAGATCCCCGGTCCGATACATCCGACCGCCACCGTCGCCACCGTCTCCGTCGCTGCCGTCGCTGCCGTCGCCGAACGGGCACGCAACGAACCGCTCCGCCGTCAGATCCGCACGCCCCGCATAACCCCGCGCCAAACCAACCCCCGACACATACAACTCACCCACCACACCCACCGGCACCGGCTGCAAAAACCCATCCA
>NZ_JBIUYR010000039.1:0-24163 GCF_044744625.1 Streptomyces sp. NPDC087270 | reverse complement strand
ACACCCTCCGACGCCACCACGCCACCCCCACCGACCTCACCACCGCACTCGCCCACGCCCACACCACCGGAACCACCCCCACCTGGACCACCCAACTCCCCACCCCCACCACCCGGACAACCCTCCCCACCTACCCCTTCCAACACCAACGCTACTGGCTGCGTACGACCTCACCGGCCGGCTCCCACCCCGGAGTCGCCGTGCGCGACCACCCGCTGCTGAGCGCGGCCGTGCCGCTGGCGGGTGCGGGTGGTGCGGTGCTGACGGGTGCGCTGGGCGCGGGGTCTCCGGAGTGGTGTGCCGACCACGCGGTCGCCGGGTCGGTGCTGCTGCCGGGTACCGCCTTCGTGGAGATGGCGATGCGGGTCGGCGACGAGGTCGGGTGCGGGACGGTCGAGGAGTTGACGGTGCGGGCGCCGCTGGCGCTCACCGGTCAGGTGACCGTGCAGGCCGCGGTGGGTGAGCCGGACGCGGCCGGGCGGCGTTCGGTGACCGTGCACTCCCGGCCCGGCCCGGCCGGCTCGGACGCCGCGTGGACGCTCCACGCCGAAGGTCTGCTGGCCGAGGAAGCCCTGGATGGTGTCGGTGACCCGTCCCCCGGCCTCGCCTCCTGGCCGCCGTCCGGTGCCGACCGTCTGCCGACGAGCACGCTGTACGACGACCTGGCCGCCCAGGGATACGACTACGGCCCCGCGTTCCAGGGCGTGCGTGCCCTCTGGCGCCGCGCGGACGAGGTGTTCGCGGAGGTCGAACTGCCTGCGGAGGCGGGTGCGTCCGACGGGTTCCTGCTGCATCCGGCGCTTCTCGACGCCGCCCTGCACGCCGTGGCGGCGACCGGGCTGCTGCCCCGGGTGCCGGGCATCCGGCTGCCGTTCGCGTGGTCGGGGGTGCGGGTGCACGCCTCCGGCGCGCGGGCGCTGCGGGTGCTGCTGCGCCGTACGGGGCCGGAGTCCGTGGAGCTGACCGCCGTGGACGGCGACGGTGCGCCGGTGGTGTCCGTGGCGTCACTGGCGCTGCTGCCGGTCACCGTGGAGGCGCTGCGGACGACCTCGCGGACCGAGGAACTGTTCGCGGTGCGGTGGGAGGAGGCAGAGCCGGCGGTCGTGGCGGACGGGTCCGGCGCGGGCGGGTGGGCGGCCCGGATCTCCGGGCCCGGCGAACTCGACACGCTCGACGGACTCGACGAACTCCTCGTGCCGAGCGGGGAGTCCACGCTCCACGCCGCACCCGCGCAGGTCCCGCACGGCGACCTTCCTCCTGTGCTGCTGGACCTCGTCGGCCGCTCCCCCGTGGAGGTCTGCGAGCTGGTCCTGTCCGTGTTGGCGGTCGTCCGCCGCTTCGTGACCGACCCAGGTCTGCGGAACCACCGGTTGGTGGTGCGGACCCGGGGCGCGGTCGCGGTGGACGACGGTGACCGGGTCACCGACCCGGCGGCGGCGGCCGTATGGGGTCTGGTGCGGTCGGCGCAGAGCGAGCACCCCGGGCGGTTCGTCCTCGTCGACACGGACGGCGGCGCGGCCACCGATGCCGACACCGACGCGGACACGGACGTGGACACGGACGCGGACCTCGTATCGGTTCCGGTCGGGGACGAGCCGCAGTTCGCGCTGCGGGGCGGGGCGGCGTACGTGCCGCGCCTCGTCCGTCACCCCGGTGCCGAAGGGGATGCGGCGCCTGAAGAAGGGGATGCGGCGCGGGCCGAAGCGGATGCCCCGCCCGCCTTCGACCCCGACCGTACGGTCCTGGTGACCGGCGGCACGGGAAGCCTGGGCTCGCTCGTGGCCCGGCACCTCGTCGCCGTGCACGGGGTGCGGCGGCTGCTCCTGCTCAGCCGTTCGGGGGCGGACGCGGCCGGAGCGGCCGAACTGGTCGGCACCTTGGCGGAGTCAGGTGCCGTCGCCGACGTACGGGCCTGTGACATCGGGGACCGGGATGCGCTGGCCGCCGTCGTGGCGGAGGTCCAGGCGTCGGGGCATCCGCTGGGCGCCGTGATGCACCTGGCGGGCGTGTTGGCGGACGCGACCGTCGAGGGGCTCAGCGACGAGGCCGTGGCGGCGGTGCTGCGGCCGAAGGCCCGCGCCGCCTGGCACCTGCACGAGCTGACCGCCGGACTCGACCTGTCCGCCTTCGTGCTGTTCTCGTCGGTGGCGGGGGTGCTCGGCAACCCGGGGCAGGGCAATTACGCGGCGGCCAACGCGTTCCTCGATGCCCTGGCCCTCCACCGGCGGCAACTCCGGCTGCCCGCACTGTCGTTGGCGTGGGGCCTGTGGGAGCAGCCGTCGGGGATGACCGGGCGGCTGGACGGGCGGGACCTGGCCCGGATGCGGCGCGCCGGGCTGCTGCCGCTGCCGGCTCAGCGGGGGCTGGCCCTGCTGGACGCCGCCCTCGCCGCGGCGGCGCGGGACGGTGGCCCGGCGGCCCTGGTGCCCGCCCGGCTCGACCCGCGGGCGCTGGTGCGGGCCGGGCGGCCCGTACCGCCGCTGCTGTCGCGGCTCGTGCCGCGTGCCGCACGGCGGACGGCCGCGCAGGCGAGGCCGGCGGCGTCCCGGTCGGGGCTGGAGGAACGGCTGGCCGGGCTGTCGGCCGACGAGCGGGAGCGGCTGCTGCTGGGCGTGGTGCGTGACGAGACGGCGCTGGTGCTGGGGCATGCGAGCGGTGACGGGCTGGACGTGGCGAGCGAGTTCCGGGAGCTGGGCCTCGACTCGCTGATGGCGGTGGAGGTGCGCAACCGGCTGGCGACGGCCACCGGGCTCGCCCTGGCGTCCACGGTGGTCTTCGACCATCCCACCCCCCGCGCGCTGGCCCGGTTCCTGGACGGCCGGCTGGCCGGCGCGGACGCCGTGTCCGAGGGTGCGCGGAACGCCCGGAACGCCGTGCCGCGCGACGACGGCGAGCCGGTGGCGATCATCGGCATGGCCTGCCGCTACCCGGGCGGGGTGGACGGACCCGCCGACCTGTGGCGCCTGGTGCTCCAGGAGCGGGACGCGGTGGGCGAGTTCCCGGTGGACCGCGGCTGGGATCTGTCCGCGCTGTTCGACCCCGCGGCCGGCGCGCGCGGCACCAGCGCCACCCGGCACGGCGGGTTCCTGGACGACGCCGCCGGCTTCGACCCGGCGCCGTTCGGGATCTCGCCCCGCGAGGCGCTGGCCATGGACCCGCAGCAACGACTGCTGCTGGAGGTCTCCTGGGAGGCCCTGGAGAACGCGGGCATCCCGGCGGAGGCCGTCCACGGCTCGCGCGGCGGTGTGTTCGCGGGGCTGATGTACCACGACTACGGCAGCGGCGTGACCGAGGTGCCGGAAGGCGTGGAGGGGTATCTGCTGACGGGCGGTGCCGGCAGTGTCGCCTCGGGCCGGATCGCCTACGCGCTGGGCCTTGAGGGCCCCGCGCTGACGGTGGACACCGCGTGCTCGTCGTCGCTGGTGGCGCTGCACCTGGCCGCGCAGTCGCTGCGGCGCGGGGAGTGCGATCTGGCGCTGGCCGGCGGGGTGACGGTGATGGTCGCGCCGGACACGTTCGTGGAGTTCTCCCGGCAGGGCGGGCTGGCGCGCGACGGCCGCTGCAAGTCGTTCGCCGAGGGGGCTGACGGCACCGGCTGGTCCGAGGGCGTGGGCATGCTGCTGGTGGAGCGGCTGCCGGACGCGCTGCGCAACGGGCACCGGGTGCTGGCCGTGCTGCGCGGCTCGGCCGTCAACCAGGACGGCGCCTCCAACGGGCTGACCGCGCCCAGCGGCACCGCCCAGCAGCGCGTCATCCGCGAGGCGCTCGCCGACGCCAGGCTCGCCCCGGCCGACGTGGACGCCGTCGAGGGCCACGGCACCGGCACCGTCCTGGGCGACCCGATCGAAGCGGGGGCCCTGCTGGAGACGTACGGCCGGGACCGGCCGGCCGAACGGCCGCTCTATCTCGGCTCGGTGAAGTCCAACCTCGGCCACACCCAGGCCGCCGCGGGTGTCGCGGGCATCATCAAGATGGTCATGGCGCTGGGCGAGGGCGTCCTGCCGCGCAGCCTGCACGCGGGTGAGCCGTCCTCGCACGTCGACTGGGCGTCCGGCGCGGTGGAGTTGCTGGCGCGCACTCGCGCCTGGCCCGACACGGACCGGCCGCGGCGGGCCGCGGTGTCGTCCTTCGGGATCAGCGGGACGAACGCGCACGTCATCCTGGAGCAGGCGCCGCCGTCCGCCGGACCGCCCGAGCGCGGCCCGGCGCCCGCCACCGTCCCGTTGCTGCTGTCGGCGGCCGACGGGGAGGCGCTGCGCGCGCAGGCCGCGCGGATCGCGGCGACCGTCGGCTCCGGCACCGAACTCGTGGACGCCGCCTATTCGTTGACGACCACGCGCAGCGCGCTGCCCTGGCGTGCCGCGGTCGTCGCCGGCGGGCGGGAGCAGGCGGTCGAGCGGCTGCTGGCGGTGGCCGAGGGGCGCTCCACGGCCGGCACCCTGACCGGCCGGGCCCGGGAGGACGCCCTGCTCGCGGTCGTCTTCAGCGGCCAGGGCAGCCAGCGCCCCGGCATGGGCCGGGAACTGTACGCGTCCCAGCCGGTGTTCGCGGCGGCCTTCGACGAGGTGTGCGCGCACTTCGCCCCGCATCTCGAACAGCCTTTGCGGGACGTCGTGTTCGGCACGGACGCGGAGCTGCTGGACCGCACCGACCACGCGCAGGCCGCGCTCTTCGCCGTCGAGGTGGCGCTGTACCGGCTGCTGGAGCACTGGGGAGTGCGGCCCGGCCTGCTGATCGGGCACTCCATCGGCGGGTTCGCGGCGGCCTGTGTCGCCGGGGTGTGGTCACTCGCCGACGCCTGCGCGCTGGTGGCGGCGCGCGGACGGCTGATGCGGGCGGTGACGGCGGACGGGGCGATGGCCGCCGTGGAGGCCACGGAGGAGGAGACCCGGCACGCGCTCGCGGGGTACGGCGACCGGGTGGGCGTGGCCGCGGTCAACGGACCGTCCGCCGTGGTGGTCTCCGGTGACCGCGACGCCGTCGAGGAGGTGGCGGAGCGCTTCCGCGCGCAGGGGCGGCGGGTACGGCGGCTGCGGGTCGACCACGCCTTCCACTCGGCGCACATGGACGCGATGGCGGACGCCTTCGCGGAGGTCCTGGCCGGGGTGTCCTTCCATCCGCCGGCGGTACCCGTCGTGTCCGACCTGACCGGCGCGCCGGCCGGCCCGGGCGAACTGTGCTCGCCCTCCTACTGGGTGCGGCACGTCCGCGAGCCGGTCCGCTTCGCCGACGGCGTCGGCGCGCTGCACGCGGCGGGCGCGACGGCGTACCTGGAGCTGGGGCCCGCCGGCGCGCTCACCGGGGCCGTCCGCGACAGCCTGCCGGCGGACGCCTCGCCCACCGTCGTCGCGGCGCTGCGCGCCGACCGGCCCGAGCCGGCGGCCTTCGTCGAGGCGCTGTCGGCCCTGCACCTGTCGGGCCTGCGGGTGGACTGGTCGCGGGCGTTCGAGGGCACCGGCGCCCGGACCGTCGCACTGCCCGGCTATCCGTTCCGGCACCGCCGCTTCTGGCTCTCCGCGACCGCGCGGACCACGGCCCCCGACGCGCTCGGAACGCTCGGAACCCTCGGAGCCCTCGTGGGAGAGCTCGACCTCACCGAGGAGCAGACACGGACGCTGGGCGCGCTGCTGGACACCCGCGACAGCGCGGACCGGCTGCGCACCCACGCCCACGAGGTGGCGTGGGTGCCGGTGTCCGTCAACGGGGCGCGGCTGCACGGGCGTTGGCGGGTGGACCTGCCGGCCGGCACCGATCCGGCGGACCCGCGGGTGACGGCTCTGCGCTCCGCGCTGGAACGGGCCGGCGCCGAGGCCGTGTCGGGCACCGCCGTGGGCCCGCCCGACGACGGTGCCGTCGCCGGTGTCGTGGTCGCCGCCGCCCTCGCACCGGACCCCGGGCTGTTCGCGCTGGCGGCGGCCCGCGATGCCGGCGGTGCCGAAGGCCCGGACGCCCCGCGGTGGTTCCTCACCGAGGGTGCCGTCTCCACCGGAGCCCAGGACCCGGTACGCACGGTGGCGCAGGCCGCGGTGTGGGGGCTCGGCCAGGTCGTCTCGCTCGAACTCCCCTCCCTCTGGGGCGGCCTGGCGGACGTGGGCGGCTTCGGCGACCGCGATCTGGACGCGCTGTGCGCCGTGCTCGCCGCGGGCAGCCGCCCCGGCCGGGAGGACCAGATCGCCCTGCGCGACGGACGCGTCCGGGGCCGCCGCGTCGTCCCGGCCCCCGACCGCCCGACGAATCCCCCTACGGCCGGTGCGGGCACCTCCGGTGCGGATGCGGCCGGCGCAGGCACCGTCGGTACGAACGCGGCCGGTGCGCACTTCGCTCGTACGGACACGGCCGGTCCAGGCACCGCCGGTACGGACAAGGCCGGTCCAGGCACCGTCGGTACGGACAAGGCCGGTCCAGGCACCGCCGGTACAGTCACGGCCGGTGCGGACACGGCCGGTACTGGAGCGGCCGGCTCGGAATCGGCCAGTCCGGAAACCGCCCGTACAGGCACCGCCGGTACGAACGCGGCCGGTACAGGCACGGCCGGTACAGGCACCGCTGGTACGGACAAGGCCCGTGCGGACATGGCAGATACTGGAGCGGCCGGTTCGGAATCGGCCAGTCGGGAAACCGCCCGTACAGGCACCGCCGATGCGAACACGACCGGTACGAATGCGGCTGGTGCGGACACGGCCAGTGCAGACACCACCCGTACGGACACGGCCGATCCAGACATCGCCGGCGCGGACACGGCCGATCCAGGCACCGCCGGTACAGTCACGGCCGGTACTGGAGCGGCCAGCTCGGAATCGGCCAGTCCGGAAACCGCCCGTACAGGCACCGCCGATGCGAACACGACCGGTACGGACACGACCGCTGTAGGCACCGCCCGTACAGGCACCGACCATTCGGACACCACCCGTGCGGACACAGCCGGTACGGACACGGCCGGTGCGGACACAGCCGGTGTAGGCACCACCCGTACAGGCACCGGCCTTACCGGCGCCGCCCGCGCGGGCACCGACCGTACCGGCGCCGTACGCGGGCGGCGGTGGCGCGCTCGCGGGACCGTCCTGGTCACCGGGGGGACCGGGGCGCTCGGCGCCCATGTGGCCCGGTGGCTCGCGGAGAACGGCGCCGGCCGTCTCGTCCTCACCGGCCGTCGGGGCGAGGCCGCCCCGGGTGCGGCCGATCTCGTGGCCGCGCTGCGGGAGTTGGGTGCGGAGGTGGAGGTGGTCGCCTGCGACACCGCGGACCGCGCCGCGGTCGCCGACCTGATCGCACGTCATCGGCCCACCGCCGTCTTCCACGCGGCCGGTGTCTTCGAGGCGCGCCCGGTGACCGGGCTGTCGGCCGAGGAGTGGTCCGCGGTGGTCGCGGGCAAGGCCGACGGGGCTTGCCACCTCGACGAGTTGACGCGGGAGGCCGGCCTGGAGCTGGACGCCTTCGTGCTGTTCTCGTCCGTCGCCGGGGTGTGGGGCAGCGCCGGGCAGGCCGCGTACGCCGCCGGCAACGCGGTGCTGGACGCCCTCGCCCAGCGGCGGCGGGCCGACGGGCTGCCCGCGACGTCCATCGCGTGGGGCCCGTGGGAAGGCGCGGGCATGGCGGCGGACGACGAGGTGGCCGGGCTGCTGCGGCGCAGCGGACTGCGTCCGTTGCCCCCGGCGGACGCCCTGGACGCGATGGAACGGGTGCTGGCGTCGGATCGCACCTGCCAGGTCGTCGCCGATGTGGACTGGCCGCGGCTGACCGCGCTGTTCGCCGCGGTGCGGCCCGGCCCGCTGTTCGCCCTGTCGGCGGCGCACGGCGACACGGAAGCCGCCACGGAGGGCGAGGCGGGGGCGGACGCGGGTGGCTTCGCGCGCCGCGTGGGCGCGCTGCCGCCCCTCGAACAGGAGCGGACGGTGCTGGCACTGGTGCGGGACGAGGTGGCGGCCGCCCTCGGGCACGACACGGCCCACGACCTTGATGTCGCGCAGACCTTCAAGAGCCTCGGCCTGGACTCGCTGACCGCGGTGGAGGTGCGCGACCGGATCAGCAAGGCGACCGGGCTCGTCCTGCCCGCCATCGTCGTCTTCGACCACCCCACCCCGCGCGACCTGGCCGCCGCGATCCGCGACCGGCTGACCGGCGCGGAGCGGGAGCAGGCGCCGTCCGCCGCCTCGGCCGCGGACGAACCGATCGCCGTCATCGGCATGGCCTGCCGCTATCCCGGCGGCACGGTCAGCCCCGAGGACCTGTGGCGGCTGGTCGTCGAGGAGCGGGACGCCATCGTGGCCTTCCCCACCGACCGCGGCTGGGACCCGGCCGCCGTGTACGACCCGGACCCGGCCTCGGCCGGGACGTCGTACTCCCGCGAGGGCGGCTTCCTGGACGACATCGCCGGATTCGAGCCGGGCCTGTTCGGGATCTCGCCGCGCGAGGCGCTGGCCATGGACCCGCATCAGCGGTTGCTGCTGGAGACGACCTGGGAGTCCTTCGAACGGGCCGGTATCCCGCCGACATCACTGCGCGGCAGCAGTACGGGCGTCTTCGTCGGCGCGGGCGAGCAGGACTACGCGGCCGGGGTGAAGGACGCACCCGCGGGGGTCGCCAACCACCTGCTGCTCGGGCACACCGCCAGCGTCCTGTCCGGCCGGGTCGCCTACGTCTTCGGCCTGGAAGGGCCCACTCTCACCCTCGACACGGCCTGCTCGGCCGGCCTGGTCGCCCTGCACCTCGCGGTGCGTGCGCTGCGCGGCGGGGAGTGCGACCTCGCGGTGGCGGCCGGGGCGACGGTGATGTCGACGCCGGGCGGCTTCGTGGAGTTCAGCCGGCAGCAGGTGCTCGGCCGGAGCGGGCGCTGCCGCTCGTACGCCGACGACGCGGACGGCTCGGCCTTCTCCGAGGGCATCGGCACGCTGGTCGTCGAGCGGCTGTCGGACGCGCGGCGCCACGGGCATCCGGTGCTGGCCGTGATCCGCGGCTCGGCCGTCAACCAGGACGGCGCCTCCAACGGGCTGAGCGCGCCCAGCGGACGGGCCCAGCAGCGGGTGATCCGGCAGGCTCTCGCCGACGCCGGGCTGACCCCGGCCGACGTGGACGCCGTCGAGGGGCACGGCACCGGCACCCCGCTCGGCGACCCCATCGAGGTGACCGCGCTGCTCGCCACCTACGGACAGCACCGGCCGGCCGAACACCCCCTCTACCTCGGCTCGTTGAAATCCAACATCGGCCACACCCAGGCCGCCGCCGGCATCGCCGGCGTCATCAAGATGGTGCACGCCCTCCACCACGGCATCCTCCCCCGCACCCTCCACGCCACCCAGCCCACCTCACACGTCGACTGGACCACCGGCGCCATCGAACTCCTCACCCAGCAACGCACATGGCCCCAAGTCGAACGCGCCCGCCGCGCAGCCGTATCCGCCTTCGGCATCAGCGGCACCAACGCCCACGTCATCCTGGAGCAGTTCGTGCCGGGGGCGGCGGAGGGAACCGGCGCGGAGGACCGCACCGGGCCGGAGGAGGAGGCGCGAGGACAGGCCCCGCGACGCCCGCTCGCCCCTTCGGCTCTCGCCGATGGCCCCGCCGTCCTGCCGCTGTCCGCGGCGACCGCTGCCGGGCTACGCGGTCAGGCCCGACGGCTGCGCGACTCCCTCGCCGACCATTCCGCACTCGAAATCCACACGCTGGGACGGGAGTTGGCGACCACGCGGGTGACGGAACTGGAGCACCGGGCGGCCGTCGTCGCCGGCGACCGGGACGACGCGCTGGCCGCGCTCACGGCCCTGGCCGACGGGGAAGCGCACCCCCACCTGGTCACCGGCACGGCCGCGCCCGGCGCCGGCCCGGTGCTGGTCTTCCCCGGCCAGGGCTCGCAGTGGCCCGGCATGGCGGTCGAACTCCTCGACTCCTCACCGGCGTTCGCCCGGTCGCTCACCGAGTGCGACGCGGCACTGGGCGAGTTCGTGGACTGGTCGGTCCTCGACGTGCTGTACGACCGTCCGGGCGCGCCCTCGCCGCAACGGCTCGACGTGGTCCAGCCGCTGCTGTTCGCGGTGATGGTGGCGCTGGCCCGCACCTGGCAGGCGGCCGGCGTGCTGCCGGCCGCGGTCGTCGGGCACTCCCAGGGCGAGGTCGCCGCGGCCTGCGTCGCGGGCGCGCTGTCGCTGCCGGACGCGGCACGGATCATCTGCCTGCGCAGCAGGACCATGCAGGAGGAACTGTCGGGGCTGGGCGCGATGGCGTCGGTGGCCCGGCCGCAGGAGTGGGTCGCCGCCCGGCTGGAGCGCTGGGGCGACCGGCTGAGCGTGGCCGCGGTCAACGGGCCGGAGTCGGTGGTGGTGTCGGGCGAGACGGCCGCGGTGGAGGAGTTCCTGGCGGACGCCGAGGCGCTCGGCGCACGGGCCCGCCGGGTGAAGGGCGCGATCGCCGCCGGGCACTCGGCCCAGGTGGAAAAGGTGCGCGAGCGCGTGCTGGCCGAACTGGCCCCCGTCACACCGAAGGCGGGCGACATCCCGGTCGTCTCCACGGTCACCGGCGCGATGGTGGACGGCTCCGGCATGGACGCCGGCTACTGGTACCGCAACATGCGCGAGCCGGTCCGCTTCGACGCGGCCGTAAGGGAGTTGCTGGGCCGCGGACACCGGGTGTTCCTCGAAGTGAGCCCGCACCCCGTGCTGCTGACGGGGCTTCAGGAGACCACGGAGGACGCGGGCGCCTCGGCGTCCGCGCTGGGCACGCTGCGACGGGGCGAAGGCGGCCCGCACCGGCTCGCGCTCTCCCTGGGCGCCGCGTACGTCGCCGGAGTGCCGGTGGACTGGCCGCGGGCGGTGTACGCGCAGACTCCGCCGTCCTTCGTCGACCTGCCGACCTACGCCTTCCAGCGGCAGCGGTACTGGCTGGACGCGCCGAGCCAGTCGGCCTACTTCGCCTCTCCCGCCGCCGCGCCCGCGCCGGCGCCGGACGACGACGCGGCCGGGCGGCGTTTCTGGGACGCGGTCGAGAGCGGGGACGTCGACGAACTGCTGGGCGAGCTCTCGCTGGTGAACGGCCAGGCGGCGTCGCTGCGGGACGTACTGCCGGCGCTCGCCGGCTGGCGGGAGACGTCACGGCAGGACGCGGCGCTCGACCGGTGGCGGCACCGGGTGGTGTGGGAGCCGGTCGCCACCTCCCCGCGGCCCACGCTCAGCGGCGGCTGGCTGCTGCTCGTACCGGACGCCCCGGCGGCCGGGGCATGGGCCGCGCAGGTCGAGACGGCGCTGGGCGCGCACGGGGCGCGCGTGACGCGGCGCGAGCTGCCGGCTGACGCCGGCCGAGCCGCCGTGGCGCAGGCGCTGGACGGGACCGGGGTCCCGGCGGGCGTACTGGCCCTGACCGGGCTGCTCGACGGCACCCACCCCGAACACGACTCCGTACCAAGGGCGTTGGCGGCCACGCTGGCCGTCGTCCAGGCGCTCGGCGACGTGGACTGGCCGGCCCCGCTGTGGGTGCTCACCCAAGGTGCGGTCGGGGCGGAGCCGGCGGACGCGGTGCCGGCGCCGGAGCAGGCCACGGTGTGGGGGCTCGGGGCGACCGCCCGGCAGGAGCATCCCGAGCGGTGGGGCGGGGTGATCGACCTGCCCCCGGAACCGGGGCCGCGCGAGCTGGCCCGGCTGGTGGCCGTGGTGTCCGGGGCCACCGGCGAGGACGAGGTGGCGGTCCGGGCGTCGGCGGCGCTGACCCGGCGGCTGGTGCCCGCGCCTGCCGAAGACCGGTCGCAGGGCTGGAAACCCACCGGAACGGTGCTGGTCACCGGCGGCACGGGCGCGCTCGGCGGGCACGTGGCCCGGCACCTGGCCGCCCTCGGGGCGCCCCATCTGCTGCTGACCGGACGGCGCGGCCCGGACGCGCCGGGCGCGCGGGAGCTGGCGGCCGAACTCACGGCGCTCGGCGCGCGGGTGACCGTCGCGGCCTGCGACCTCGGCGACCGTACGGCACTGGCGGACCTGCTGGCGCGGGTGCCGGCGGAGTACCCGCTGACCGCCGTGGTGCATACGGCGGCGGTCGTGGACGACGCGCTGCTGATGTCCCTGACGGCCGACCAGCTCCAGCGGTCGTTGCGGGCGAAGGCGCAGGCGGCCCGCCATCTCGACGAGCTGACCCGGGACCTTCCGCTGGACGCGTTCGTGCTGTTCTCCTCGTTCGCGGGCGTCACGGCGGACGCGGGACAGGGCGGCTACGCCCCCGGCAACGCCTACCTCGACGCGCTCGCGCTGCGCCGCCGGGCGCTCGGCCTGCCCGCGCTGTCGGTCGGCTGGGGGCACTGGGCGGGCGACAGCGGGCTGGAGGGCGGCGAAGTGATCGCCCACCGGCTGCACCGGTTCGCGATGGAGTCGATGGACCCGCGGCGGGCGGTGCGCGCGCTGGAGCGGGCGGTGGCCGGCGACAGCGGCCATCTGGTCATCGCGGACGTGGACTTCGACCGCTTCGACGCCGGCTCGGTGGGTGTGCGGCCGACCCGGCTCTTCCTCGGCCTGCCCGGCTACCGCAGGGCCGTCCGGCCCGCCGCCGGGGAGCCGGCGGCCACCCCGGCGGAGACCGGCTCCGGCTTCCGCGACCGGCTCGCGAAGACCGCGGCCGCCGACCGTACGGCGCTGGTGCGGGACCTGGTGCTGCGACAGCTCGCCGCGGTGCTCGGCCACGCCGACGCCGGCGAGATCTCGGCCACCCGGCTCTTCCGCGAACTGGGCATCGACTCGCTCACGGCGGTGGAGTTCCGCAACCGGCTCGGCGCGGCGACCGGGCTGCGGCTGCCGGTCGGGGTCGTCTTCGACCATCCGACGCCGGAGGCGCTGGCGGCCCACGTCCTCACCGAACTCGCCGTCCACGCCGGCCCGTCCGCGGACGGGCCGGGGCCCGATGAAGGGGCCGAGACCGGGTCCGAGGCCGGGACCGGGTCCGGGTCCGGGTCCGGGTCCGGGTCCGGGTCCGGGTCCGGGTCCGGCGGGGGCCTTCCGGTGGAGGTCGAGCTGGACCGGCTGGACGCGGCCGTGGACCGCCTCGACGCCCCTTCCTCGGCGGCGGTGGCGGGGCGGCTGCGGGCCCTGCTGGCCCGGCTCCCGGACACCCCGGCGGCGGAGAACGGCGACGCGCTGGCGTCGGCGACGACCGCCGAGGAGGTCCTCGGCCTCATCCAGGAACGGTTCGGCCGGTGAGCGGCTCCCCGGCCCAGGGGCCCGAGACCCAAGGGCCCCCACCCCAAGGGCCCCCGCCCGGGGGCCGGCCCTCCCCCGACTCCTCCGTCCGGCCGCCCGCGGCTCAGCCGAGGCCGGCCCAGGCAACACAGGAGATGCGTGCAGTGACGAGCAGCGACAGCGGCACCGGCGCCCCGGCGGCCGGCGGCGACAAGGTCGTCGAGACCCTCAAGTGGATGGCGAACGAACTCGACGCCACCAGAAGGCAGGTGGCGCGACTGGAGGCCGAACGGACCGAGCCGGTCGCCATCGTCGGCATGGGCTGCCGCTTCCCCGGGAACGTCGCCTCCCCCGGCGACCTGTGGCGGCTGCTGTCCGAGGGCACGGACGCGATCGGGCCGCTGCCCGCCGACCGGGGCTGGCAGTTGGAGACGCTGTACGACCCGGACCCGGCCGTGCCCGGTACCGCCTACGTCCGCGAGGGCGGGTTCCTCGCCACCGCGGGCGACTTCGACGCGGATTTCTTCGAGATCTCGCCGCGCGAAGCCCTCGCCATGGACCCGCAGCAGCGGCTGCTGCTGGAGGTCGCCTGGGAGACGCTGGAGGACGCCGCGATCGATCCCGGCACCCTGCGCGGCAGCGGCACCGGCGTGTTCGTCGGCACCAACGGTCAGGACTACGTCCCGCCCATGATGGACGGCGTCGCCGATCTCGCCGGCTACCTCGGCACCGGTTCCACGCAGAGCGTGCTGTCCGGGCGGCTCGCCTACGCGCTGGGCCTGGAGGGACCCGCGGTCACCGTGGACACGGCCTGCTCGGCGTCCCTGGTCGCGCTGCACCAGGCGGTACGGGCGCTGCGCGGCGGCGAGTGCGACCTGGCGCTGGCGGGCGGGGCCACGGTGATGTCGACCCCGTGGACGCTGATGGAGTTCTCCCGGCAGCGCGGGCTGGCGCCGGACGGCCGCTGCAAGACGTTCTCGGAACAGGCGGACGGCACCGCCGTGTCGGAGGGCGTGGGCATGCTGCTCGTGGAGCGGCTGTCGGACGCCCGCCGCAACGGTCACCGGGTCCTGGCGGTGGTACGCGGCTCGGCCGTCAACCAGGACGGCGCCTCCAACGGCCTGACCGCCCCCAGCGGCACCGCCCAGCAGCGGGTGATCCGGGCGGCGCTGAAGGACGCGGGCCTGACCCCGGCCGACGTGGACGCCGTCGAGGCGCACGGCACCGGCACCCGGCTCGGCGACCCCATCGAGGTGGACGCGTTGCTCGCCACCTACGGCCGGGACCGGGACGCGGAGCGGCCGCTGTGGCTCGGCTCGATCAAGTCCAACCTGGGCCACACCCAGGCCGCCGCCGGGGTCGCCGGCGTCATCAAGACCGTCCTCGCCCTGCGGCACGGCGTGCTGCCCCGCACCCTGCACGTCGAACAGCCCACCACCCACGTCGACTGGAGTGCGGCCGGCGTGCGGCTGCTGCACGGCGAGCGGCCGTGGCCGCGGACGGACCGGCCGCGGCGGGCCGCGGTGTCGTCCTTCGGGATCAGCGGCACGAACGCGCACGTGGTGCTGGAGGCGACCGACCCGGTCGACCCGGTCGAGGCGGACCCGGTGGACGCCCTGGACGGCGGCGCCGACGCTCCCTCGTCTCCGCCCGCCGACGGGCTGCCCGGCGGCCGCGCCCCCGGCGCCCTGCCCTGGCTGCTCTCCGCCCGCACCCCCGCCGCCCTGCGCGGCCAGGCGGCCCGGCTGGCCGACCACGTGCGGGCGCACCCCGGGCTGCGCCCGCTGGACCTGGCGTGGTCGACCGCCACCACCCGGGCCCGCATGCCGCACCGCGCCGTGGTCGTCACCGCGGGCGGCCGCGAACACGGGGAGCTGCTCGCCGCGCTCGGCGCCCTCGCCGACGGCACACCGGCGGCCGGCGTCGTACGCGGCGAGGTACATGAACAGCCGTCGCTGACCGTGCTGTTCACCGGGCAGGGCGCGCAGTACGCGGGCATGGCAGGGGAGTTGGCCGACGAGTTCCCCGTGTTCGCGGCCGCCCTCGACGGGGTGTGCGCGCACCTCGACCCGCTGCTCGAACGCCCCCTGCGCGAGGTGCTGTCCGGAGGCCAGGTCGACCTGGACCGTACGGTGTTCACCCAGCCCGCCCTGTTCGCCGTCGAGACGGCGCTGTTCCGGCTGGTGGAGTCCTGGGGCGTGGTACCGAAGCGGCTGGCGGGGCACTCCGTCGGGGAGCTGACCGCCGCGCACGTGGCCGGGGTGCTGTCCCTGGCCGACGCGTGCGCGCTGGTCGCCGCGCGCGGCCGGGCCATGGACCGGCTGCCCGGCGGCGGGGTGATGATCTCGGTACGGGCGGCCGAGGCCGAGGTCGCCGGACTGCTCGCCCCCGGGGTCGGTATCGCCGCCGTCAACGGCCCGCGGTCCGTCGTCCTGTCGGGCGAGGCGCGGGCGACCGAGGCCGTGGCCCGCGCGCTCGCGGAGCGGGGGCACAAGACCCGCCGCCTGACGGTCAGTCACGCCTTCCACTCGGTGCTGATGGAACCGGCGATGGCGGAGTTCCGCGAGGTGGCGGCCAAGGTGGCCTACCGCGAACCGCGCGTCCCGCTGGTCTCCGCCCTCACCGGCGCCCTCGTCGGGCCCGGCGAGGTCACCGACCCCGAGTACTGGGTACGGCACCTGCGCGAACCGGTCCGCTTCCTGGACGCGGTGCGCGCCGCCGAGGCGGACGGCGGACGGGTCTTCCTGGAACTCGGCCCCGACGGGGTGCTGGCGTCGATGGCGGCGGACTGCCTCGCCGACCCGTCGGCGTCGGTCCTCGCCCCGACCCTGCGCAGGGACCGCCCCGAGACGCGGTCCCTGCTCACCGGGCTCGGCCAGGCGTACGCGGCCGGGGTGGACGTCGACTGGAGCGCGGTGCTCGCCGGCCGCGGCGCGCGGCGCGCACCGCTGCCGACGTACGCCTTCGACCACCAGCGGTACTGGATCACCGCGGGCCGCTCCTTCGGCGGTTCCAGCGCTTCCACCGCCTCCGGCTCCCACACCGCACCCGCCGCCCCCGCTCCCGCACCCGCACCCGCGGCCGGGCCGACTGCGGCGGAGACGCTGGACCTCGTCCGTTCCGCGACCGCCGCCGTCCTCGGGCACCCGACGAAGGACGCCGTGGCGGCGACCCGCCCCTTCTCCGAACTCGGCGTGACCTCCGTCGGCGCGGTCGACCTGTGCGCCGAACTGCGCGCGGCGACCGGCCTGCCGGTGCCCGCGTCGGCCGTCTTCGACCATCCCACCCCGCGGGCGCTCGCCGCCCATCTGGACCAGGAACGCCGGGGCGGACCCGCGCCCGTGTCCGGCCAGGCCCCGGCCCGCCGCCGGGCGTCCGACGAACCGATCGCGATCATCGGCATGGGCTGCCGCTTCCCCGGCGGGGTGACGAGCCCCGAGGACCTGTGGCAGGTGGTCGCCGACGAACGCGACGTCCTCGGTGCCTTCCCCGACAACCGGGGCTGGAACCTGGAGGAGTTGTTCGGCCCGGACGGGGACCGGGGAACCTCGACGGAGGCGCGGGAGAGCGGATTCCTGTACGACGCGGGCGAGTTCGACCCGGCGTTCTTCGGTATCTCGCCCCGCGAGGCGCTGGCCATGGACCCGCAGCACCGGCTGCTGCTGGAGACCGCGTGGGAGGCGATGGAGCGGGCCGGCCTGGACCCGGGCACGCTGCGCGGCAGCCGTACCGGCGTCTTCGCGGGACTGGTCGGACACGACTACCTGCCCGGCCCCGACCGTATGCCGGACGACCTGGTGCCGTACTTCGCGACCGGCATCGGCGGGTCCATCGCCACCGGGCGCATCGCGTACACCTTCGGCTTCGAGGGCCCGGCGGTCACCGTGGACACGGCCTGCTCCTCGGCACTGGTCGCGTTGCACCAGGCGGTCCACGCGCTGCGCACCGGCGAGTGCGACCTGGCGCTGGCCGGGGCCGCGACGGTGATGGCGACACCGGGCGCGTTCGTGGGGTTCTCCGGGCAGGGGCTCATGGCGCCGGACGCGCGCAGCAAGTCGTTCGCGGAGGCGGCCGACGGCACGATGTGGTCGGAGGGCGTGGGCATGCTGCTGGTGGAACGGCTGCCGGACGCGCTGCGCGACGGGCACCGGGTGCTGGCCGTCGTCCGCGGCACGGCGATCAACCAGGACGGCGCCTCCAACGGCCTGACCGCGCCCAACGGCACCGCCCAGCAGCGCGTCATCCGCGAGGCGCTCGCCGACGCCGGACTCGCCCCGGCCGACGTGGACGCCGTCGAGGGCCACGGCACCGGCACCCGGCTCGGCGACCCCATCGAGGCACACGCGCTGATGGCGACGTACGGCCAGCACCGGGACGCGGACCGGCCGTTGTGGCTCGGCTCGATCAAGTCGAACATCGGGCACGCCCAGGGCGCGGCGGGTGTCGCCGGGGTGATCAAGACGGTGATGGCGCTGCGCCACGGGCTGCTGCCGCGGTCGCTGCACGTGGACCGGCCGTCGTCGCGGATCGACTGGTCGCGGGGCGCGGTGCGGCTGCTGACCGGGGCCGAGGTGTGGCCGGCGGTGGACCGGCCGCGCCGGGCGGGGGTCTCCGCGTTCGGCGCGAGCGGCACCAACGCGCACGTGATCCTCGAACAGGCCCCGCCGGCACCGGTGGTGGACGTGCCGCGGCCGGCGCTGCCGGTCACCCCGCTGGTGCTGTCCGGGCACACCCCCGCGGCGCTGCGCGGCCAGGCGGCCCGGCTGGCCGGGCTGCTGGGGACGGCGGACGCCCCGGAGCCGGCCGACGTGTCCTGGTCGCTGGCGACGACGCGCACGGCGCTCGCGCACCGCGCGGTGGTGCTCGCGTCCGACCCGGACGACGCCCTCGCCGGCCTTCGGGCGCTGGCCGCGGGCGAGGAGTCGGCGCAGGTCGTCACCGGGGCGCCCACGGGCGCCGAGGCGGTGTTCGTCTTCCCCGGACAGGGCTCGCAGTGGGTGGGCATGGCATCGGCGCTGCTGGAGCGGTCCGAGGTCTTCCGGGACACGTTCGCCGACTGCGAGCGGGTCTTCGACGACCTGGTCGGCTGGTCGGTGACCGGCGCGATGGCCGGGGCACCGGACGCGCCGTCGCTGGAGCGGCTGGACGTGGTGCAGCCGGTGCTGTTCGCGGTGATGGTCTCCCTCGCCCGCACCTGGCAGGCGGCCGGGGTGCGGCCGGCGGCCGTCGTCGGCCACTCGCAGGGCGAGATCGCCGCCGCGCACGTGGCGGGCGCGCTGTCGCTGAAGGAGGCGGCCTTGGTGGTGGCGTTGCGCAGCCGGCTGATCGTGGACGTGGTGGGCCTGGGCGCGATGGCCGGGGTGTCGAAGTCGCACGACTGGGTGGCCGAGCGACTGCGGCCGTGGGAGCGGCAGTTGAGCGTCGGCGTGATCAACGGCCCGGAGTCGGTGGTGGTCAGCGGTGACGTGGCGGCCCTGGAGGAGTTCCTCGCGGTGGCCGAGGCGGAGGGCGCGCAGGTGCGCCGGGTACGGGGTGCGGTCGCGCCGGGCCACTCCCCGCAGATGGAACGGCTGCGCGGCGAACTCCTCGACGTGTTGGACGGGTTGGCCCCGCAGCGGGGCACGGTCCCGCTGTGCTCGACCGTCACCGGGGAAGTGGTGGACACCTCGACGATGTCCGCCGCGTACTGGTACCGCAACGCGCGCGAACCGGTGCAGTTCGAGGCGGCCGTACGCCATCTGCTGGACCGGGGGCACCGGGTGTTCCTGGAGATGAGCCCGCACCCGCTGCTGCTCGGCGGGGTCAGCGACATCGCGGCGTCGCAGGACGTGCGGGTGGCCGCCCTGGGCACCTTGCGCCGCGACGACGGCGGCCCTGAGCGCACCGCGCGCGCCCTGGCGGACGCGTGGGTGCACGGCGTGGACGTGGACTGGGCGGCGGCCGTGTTCGACGGGGGCGGCGCGCGGCGCGTGGACCTGCCGACGTACGCCTTCCAGCGCGAGAACTACTGGCTGCGGCCGGTGCACGGGCCGGTGGGCGCGGGCGTGCGCGGCACCGGGCATCCGCTGGCCGACGCGAGCGTGGCGCTCGCCGACGGCGGGGTGGTGCTGACCGGCCGGCTGGCACGGCGCTCGCTGCCCTGGCTGGACGACCACGCGGTGGGCGGGGTGGTGATCCTGCCCGGGACGGCGTTCGTCGAACTGGCGGTGCGGGCGGGTGACGCGGTCGGCTGCGGGACCGTGGAGGACCTGGCGCTCCAGCAGCCGCTGGTGTTCCCGGCCGGCGGCGCGGCCGTCGTGCAGGTGACGGTCGACGCGCCCGACGGTGCCGGACGGCGCGCGGTACGGGTCCACGCGCGGCCGGACGCCGACGAGGAGGCCCCGTGGGTCCAGCACGCCGAGGGCTTCCTGGCTCCCGCCGGAGCCGATCCCGAACCCCTCGCCGGCTGGCCGCCGCGCGACGCCGAGCCCCTGCCGACGGACGACGCCTACGAGCGCATCGCCGCCGCCGGCATCGGGTACGGCCCCGCCTTCCGCGGCCTGACCGCCGCCTGGCGCCACGGCGGCGAGCTCTTCGCCGAGGTGCGGCTGCCGCAGCCGGAGGCGAAGAACGCCCCGCAGTACGGCATCCACCCGGCGCTCCTGGACGCCGCCTTGCACGTCGTCGTCCTGGACGGCCTCGACGACAGCGGGCAGCTCGCGTTCAGTTGGAGCGGGGTCACGCTGCACGCCCAGGGCGCCACCGAGCTGCGGGTACGGGTGGTGCGGCTCGGCGACGGCGCCTTCGCCTTCCACCTGTACGACGGTGCGGGACAGCCGGTGCTGACCGCGGAGTCCGTCGCCGTACGGCCGATGGCGGCCGCCGGTCCGGCGGCGGCGCACACCGGGACGGAGAACTCCCTGTTCCGCGTGGACTGGACGCCCCTGCCGCCCGCCGAGGCCACCGCCACGCGCTGGGCGGTGCTGGGCGAGCGCTGCGAGGCGGTCTGGCCGGCCGAGGTCGAGGCCGGCCGCCGCTACGCCGACCTGGCCGCGCTGGGCGCCGCCGTGGACGCGGGCGCTCCCGTGCCGGACGCGGTGGTGGTGGCCGGTGCGGGCGGTGAACCGGGAGACCGGCGGGTGCTGCTGGAGGCGCTGGAGCTGTGCCGGGCGTGGACGGCCGACGAGCGCTGGGCATCGGCGCGGCTGGTCTTCCTCACCCGGCAGGCGGTGGCGGCCGGCCCGCGGCGCGCCCCGGGCGACGGCGTCACGCACGGGCCGCGGAAGGTGGCGGACGACGACGAGCGGGGGAACGCGGCGGACGGCCGCGGGCCGCGGAAGGTGGCGGACCACCAGGAGCCGCGAAGCGCGGCGGACGACCTCGCGCACGCCCCGCTGTGGGGCCTGGTCCGCTCGGCGCAGCAGGAGCAGCCGGACCGCTTCGTGCTGCTGGACAGCGACACGGCGGCCGTCCCGCCGGTCGTGCTGACCGCGGCGCTCGGCTCGGGTGAACCCCAACTGGCCCTGCGCGAAGGGGTTTTGTGCGTTCCGCGGTTGGCGCGAGCGACCGCGGACGCCGACGCGGCCGGCCACCGCGCCCTCGACCCCGAGGGCACGGTCCTGATCACCGGCGGCACCGGCACCCTCGGCGGCATCCTCGCCCGCCACCTGGTGGCCCGGCGCGGCGCGCGGCATCTGCTGCTCACCGGCCGCCGGGGCGGTGGCGCACCGGGCGTCGCGCGACTGCGGGCGGATCTGGCGGCGGCCGGTGCCACGGTCACGGTGGCCGCCTGCGACGTGGCCGACCCTGACGCCCTGGCCGCGCTGCTGGCGCGGATTCCCGAACGGCATCCGCTCACCGGGGTGTTCCACCTGGCCGGGGTGCTCGCCGACGGCGCCCTCGGCTCGCTCACCCCGGACCATGTCGACACCGTGCTGCGGGCGAAGGCCGACGCGGCCTGGCACCTGCACCGGCTCACCCGGGACGCCGATCCGGCCGCGTTCGTCATGTACTCCTCGATGGCCGGCACCTTCGGCGGCGCCGGCCAGGCCAACTACGGCGCGGCGAACGCCTTCCTCGACGCCCTCGCCCAGCACCGGCGGGCCGCCGGGCTGCCCGGGCTGTCCGTCTCCTGGGGCCTGTGGCAGGACCGCTCCGAGATGGGCGCCGGGCTCTCCGAGCAGGACCTGGCCCGCCGGATGGCCCGCTCCGGCACCCGTAGCCTGACCGCCGAGCAGGGCATGGCCCTGCTGGACGCGGCCCTCGACGGCGCCGACGCCCACCTGGTCGCCGCCCGCTTCGACTTCCCCACCCTGCGGGCCCAGGCGGGCGACGGAACCCTCCCCTGGCTGCTGCGCGGCCTGGTGCGGGCCGGGCGGCGCCGCGCGGGCGCCGCCGAGCAGGCCGGTCTGCGGAAACGGCTGGCAGCGCTCGGCCCCGCCGAACGCACCGCCGCCCTGCGCACCGCCGTCTGCACCACCGTCGCCGTCGTCCTCGGGCACGGCCCCGCCGAGCAGGTGGACGACGGCCGCGCCTTCAGGGAGTTGGGCCTGGACTCGCTGACCGCGGTGGACCTGCGCAACCGGCTCTCCGCGCTCAGCGGCCTGAAACTCCCGGCCACGCTCGCCTTCGACCACCCCACCCCGAGGGCCCTTGCCGCCTTCCTCGACGAGCAGCTCTTCGACATCCCGGTCGAGGCCGTCCCACCGGTCCTCACCGACCTGGACCGGCTCGAACTGGCCCTGCTCGGCGCCGACACGGCCGATCCGGCGCTACGGGCCAAGGTCACCATGCGGCTGCACTCCCTCGTGAGCCGGTGGAGCGGAGCCGACGCGCCGGCAGCGGCCGGCGACCCGGCGGACGACCTCGGCCTGAAGGACGCGTCGGTCGACCAACTCCTCGACTTCATCGACGACATGGGCAGCTTCTGAACCTCCAGCGACATCGGCCGGGAAGTTTCCGAGCCGTCGGCAGAAAGGGACGCGTTCCGTGGAAGACACGCGGATCATCGAGTACTTGAAACGGGTGACGGCCGATCTGCACCGCGCCCGCGCCCGGCTCCTGGAGCTGGAGTCCGGCCGGCCGGAGCCCGTCGCGATCGTCTCGGCGGCCTGCCGCTTCCCCGGCGGCATCGACTCGCCCGAGGACCTGTGGCGCGCGGTCGTGGAGGAGCGCGACCTGATCTCCGCGATGCCCGCCGACCGCGGTTGGGACATCGACGAGCTGTACGACCCCGACCCCGACGCCGTCGGCCACATCTACGTCAAGGAGGGCGGCTTCCTCCAGGACGCCGCCGGGTTCGACGCCGCCCTCTTCGGGATCGCGCCACGCGAGGCGCTGGCGATGGACCCGCAGCAGCGGCTGCTGCTGGAGACGACCTGGGAGACGTTCGAACGCGCCGGGCTCGACCCGCGCGGCCTGGCCGGCTCCCGCACCGGCGTCTTCATCGGCATCCTCTCCCACGACCACGGCGCCCGGTTGACCCCCGCGCCCGAGGGCTTCGAGGGCATGATCGGCGCCGGCAGCGCGGGAAGCATCGCCTCGGGCCGCCTGTCGTACGTGTTCGGACTGGAGGGTCCGGCGCTGACCCTCGACACCGCGTGCTCGTCGTCGCTGGTCGCCCTGCACCTGGCCGTCCAGTCGCTGCGCACCGGCGAGTGCGACCTGGCCGTGGCGGGCGGCGCCACCGTCATGTCGACGGTCGAGTCCTTCATCGAGTTCTCCCGCCAACGGGGCCTGGCCCCCGACGCCCGGATCAAGGCGTTCGACGACGCGGCCGACGGCTCGGCGTGGAGCGAGGGTGTGGGCATGGTGCTGGTGGAGCGGCTCTCCGACGCCCGCCGCAACCACCACCCCGTCCTCGCCCTCATCCGCGGCAGCGCCGTCAACCAGGACGGCGCCTCCAACGGCCTCACCGCGCCCAACGGCCGCTCCCAAGCCCGCCTCATCCGCACCGCACTCGACAACGCCGGCCTCACCCCGGCCGACATCGACGCCGTCGAAGCCCACGGCACCGGGACCTCACTCGGCGACCCCATCGAAGCGGGAGCTCTCCTCAGCACCTACGGGCAGCAGCGCACCACCCCTCTGTACCTCGGCTCCGTCAAGACCAACATCGGCCACACGCAGGCCGCCGCCGGGATCGCCGGCCTCATCAAGATGGTGCACGCCCTCCACCACGGGGTGCTCCCGCGCAGCTTGCACGCCACCCACCCGACCTCACACGTCGACTGGACCACCGGCGCCGTCGAACTCCTCACCCAGCAGCGCGCATGGCCGGAGGTGAACCGGGCCCGGCGGGCGGCCGTGTCGGCGTTCGGGATCAGCGGCACCAACGCGCACGTGATCCTCGAACAACCCGGAGACGTCGAGGAGCCCGAAGACGTCGAGGAGCCCGAAGAGGTCGCAGCGCCCGCTTCCGACGAAGCGCCCCCCGCGGTGCCCCTGCTCCTCTCCGCGGCGAGCGCGAAAGCCCTCGCCGCCCTCGGCGGACGCCTGGCCGACCATCTCGAACACACCCCGGAACTCCCGCTCCCCGATGTCGCCCACGCACTCGCCACCACCCGCGCCCAACTCCCCCACCGAGCCGTCGTCATCGCCGACAACCGGAACACCGCCCTCACCGGCCTACGAGCCCTGGCCGAGCACCGGCCGACCCCCCACCTCATCACCGGCCACGCCACCCACACCACCAGCCCCGGACCCGTCTTCGTCTTCCCCGGCCAAGGCTCCCAATGGCCCGGCATGGCGCATGCCCTCTACGCCCACAACCCCACCTTCCGCGACTCCCTGAACACCACCGCCGCCGCCCTGGACCCCCTCACCGGCTGGTCCCTCATCAACACCCTCACCGGACCCGACCAGGAATGGCTGGAACGCGTGGACATGGTCCAACCCGCACTCTTCGCCATGATGATCGCCCTCACCCACCTCTGGACCACCGCAGGCATCCAACCCGCCGCCGTCATCGGCCACTCCCAAGGCGAAATCGCCGCCGCCCACATCGCCGGCATCCTCACCCTCCACGACGCCGCCCACAT
>NZ_JBIUYR010000038.1:0-31318 GCF_044744625.1 Streptomyces sp. NPDC087270 | reverse complement strand
CTCCCCTACGCCTCCACCCTCTGCGGCGCCTGCTACGACGTCTGCCCCGTCGCCATCGACATCCCCGAAATCCTCGTCCACCTCCGCGAACGCGTCGCCGAGCAGGGCGAGGGGCACCGCGCCGAGCGGGCCGCGATGCGGGCGGCGACCTGGCTGCTGGACCATCCGGCCGCCCTGTCGGCCGTCGAACGCGCCGCGTCCGCCACGCGCGGGCTGCACCCCGCCCGGCTGCCGCTGCCCGGCCCCGCGAAGGCCTGGAGCGACGCCCGCGACCTGCCCGAAGTGGCCGCGGAGCCGTTCCGCGCCGGCTGGAAGAAGACCCGGGGTGCAGGCGGCGCCCCGCGGAAGGACAAGGACAACCCCCGATGACGCACCCGGCACACCCGGCAGGCCCGGCAGGCCCGGCAGGCCCGGCACTCCCCGCCGACCCCGCGGGCTCCTCGGACCCCGCCACCCCTTCCAGCCGGGACCGCATCCTCGCGCGGGTCCGAGCCGCCCTCGCCGACCGCCCCGGCTCCACCGCCGAGGGCGCCGGGGGCGCCGGGGGCGCCGCGCCCGCCGACCCGCCCATCCCCCGCGACTACGCCCGCGCGCACGTCCCCGACGACCCCGCGGCCCTCGTCGACCTGCTCGCCACCCACCTCGCCGACTACCGCGCCCACGTCCACCGCTGCACCACCGCCGACCTGCCCCGTACGATCGCGGAACTGCTCACCGCACACGGCAGCCGCACCGCCGTGGTGCCACCCGGACTGCCCGACGGATGGCTGCGGGCCGCCGCGGACATCACGACGACGATCGGCGGCGACGACATCACCGCCGTCGAACTCGACCGCATCGACAGCGTGGTCACCGGCTGCGCACTCGCCATCGCCGAGACCGGCACCGTCGTCCTGGACGCGAGCCCCGACCAGGGCCGGCGCGTGCTGACGCTGGTGCCGGACCACCACGTGTGCGTCGTACGGGTACCGGAACAGGTGGTCGCCTCGGTGCCGCAGGCACTGCCCAGGCTCGACCCGGTCCGCCCGCTGACCTGGATCTCCGGCCCCTCGGCCACCAGCGACATCGAACTCGACCGCGTGGAAGGCGTACACGGCCCGCGTACGCTCGACGTCGTCCTGGTCGCCCCGGACGACGCGGAGCAGCCGGGGGCCTGAGCGCGCCGCCTCCGGGGCGGCGGAAGGGAGTGCCGCACGATGGGCCGTTCCACGCCGGTCGAGCCGCCGCGTACGCCGCTGACCGACGGCACCGTGACCGTACGGCTCAGGCGGGAGTCGGACATGGACGCCATCGCGGCGGCGAGCCACGACGCCGAGACGCGCCGCTGGCTGGACGACGGCCCGATGGACGCGGAAGCGCGGCGCACCGGCGTGGCGCGGGTCGAGGCGGCCTGGCGCAGCGGGCGGGCGGCTCCGTCGGTGATCGCGGACGCGGTCACGGACGAGCCGGTCGGCATCGTGAACCTCCAGTTCCGCGCCGACGACGTGGCCTCGGTCGCCTACAGCGTCTTCCCGGCCCACCGCGGCCGCGGCATCGCGCCGCGCGCCGTCCGCCTCGTGACCGCCTGGGCCTTCCGCGACCTCGCCCTCACCCGGCTCCTGCTGGAGGCCGACGAGGCGAACGCCGCGTCGGTGCGGGTCGCCGAGAAGTGCGGCTTCCGCCGCGTGGGCACCCGCACGTCCCCCGCGCCCGACGGCACCACCCCGCACCCCACCGCCCTGTTCACCCGCACCACCCCGAACTGACCCGGCGTCAGCACGGCACGTCCACGCCGTACGTCCTCAACTCCTCGACGGCGGCGCGCAGGCAGCGATCCACCGTGTCACCGTCGGCGCGCATGCCGTGCGGGAGCGGGCCGCCGCTCGCGAAGAACGTCCACGCCGGCCGGCCGTCCCGCAGCCGCTCGGCGTCGAGCCGCAGTCCGGCGCCCACGCCCTGCTCGCCGAGCCACTCCAGGATCAGGAGGGCCACGTCCTCGATCCCGCGCTCCGGGTCCGACTTCACCCAGCGGCCTTGGCGCGACGGCACCGTCACGCGCTCCCCCGCGCCGGGGCCCACCCGTTGCCGGCTCCGGTCACCGCACCGGCAGGCTGGAGCCGCGGACGACCAACTCGGGGAGCAGGACGGCACGTTGGTGCTGGTGCTGGGCGGCGCGGGGTCCGGTCTCCTCCAGCAGGAGTTCCGCGGCCATCCGGCCCATCTCGGCGGCCGGCTGCCGTACGGAGGTGAGGGGGACGACCGCGGCCGCGGCGAACTCGATGTCGTCGTAGCCGACGATCGCCAGATCGCGCGGGACGGCGATACCGGCGGCGTAGACGACCTGGAGGACGCCGAGGGCGAGCAGGTCGTTGGCGCAGAACACCGCGGTGGGGCGCTGGGCGAGGCCGAGCAGCCGGGAGGCGGCGTCGCGGCCGGCGGCGACGTCGAGCCGCTGCGCGGGGATCTCCAGCAGCGCCTCGGGGCCGAGCCCGGCCTCGGCGAGGGCCTGGAGCATGCCGACCCGGCGGTCCTTGACCTGCTGCAGGTGCGGCGGCCCGCTGATGTAGGCGATGGTGCGGTGCCCGGCGGAGACCAGGTGGCGGCCGGCCAGCGCGCCCCCGATCGTGTCGTCGACCGACACCGAGCACCCCTCGGCCTCGCCGGTGCCCCGGTCCACCAGGACGAACGGCACGTTCTGCTGCCGGAGCAGGTCCAGGCTGGCGCCGGTCGGGTCGGCCGGGGTGAGCAGCACCCCGCGCACCCGCTGCTCCGCGAAGAGCGACACGTACGTCGCCTCCTCGGAGGCGCTCTGGCCGCTGTTGCAGAGCATCACGCCCAGCCCCGCCTCGCGGGCCGCGGACTCCGCGCCGCGCGCGACGTCCACGAAGAACGGGTTGCCCATGTCGAGGACGAGCAGCGCCATGATCCGGCTCTGGCCGGCCCGCAACTGGCGGGCCGACTCGCTGCGGACGTAGCCGAGTTGCTTGATGACGCTCTGCACGCGGTCCCTGGTCTCCTCGGAGACCAGGTCGGGACGGTTGATCACGTTGGACACCGTGCCCACCGACACGCCGGCCTGCCGCGCCACGTCCTTGATCCCGACCATTCGCACCATGTTCTCCTCAAAGGGGCTCTCCGCACCGCCGGACCGCAATGTACTGAACGGGTCGGAGGTTTCCCCATTGAAACAGTTCACTCGGCCCCGCCGCACCAGAGGGCGGCCCCACCCGGGCCCCGGCGCCGCCAGCCGGGCCGCGGCGGGCCCGGGAGGGTGCACGGCGTGGCTCCCGCGCGACGCGTCGACCGATTGAAACTATTCAACCCACGTCGCCGACCCTAGGGCCGGCCCCGGCGGACGTCAAGCCTCGTGCCGGACGTACGCCCCCATACCCGCCGCAACCGAGAGGGGTACGGACGAGGGGGCCCACCGTACTCCGATTAGATGCATTCAATACCGCCACCGGTCCCGCGCTGCGCTCCGCCCCTGCTCCCGCCCCCGCACCCGCGCTCGCTCCGCCCCCCGCACCCGCACCCGCACCCGCACCCGCACCCGCTCCCGCACTACCCGCTCTTACGCCGCGGCCGCTTCCCGAGCAGCGCCCTTGCGGGCCTCGTCCACGGGGCCGCCCGGAGGTTCCGCCGCGCGCGGCGCGCCACCTCGGGATCGATGCCCGGGCAGATCAACACCAGTGCGGCGAGCGGGTCGTGGAGTCCGGTGGGCCGCTTGCCGAGCGCCGCGGCGGCCTCCTGGTAGCGGCGGGCGATGGCCTCGGCGATCTCCGCGCGCTGCTCGGGATCGCGCCACGCGGCGACGCACAGGGCGAACGCCGCCGCGTCGACGGTCCAGTCGTCGGGCCCGAAGAGCAGGCGCAGCAGCAGGGTGCGGCGGGTGGAGCCGGCCCACGGCTCCTCCGCTCGGTGGTGCAGGATGCCGACGCACACCCACACCTGGGCGAACCGCTCCCAGTACAGCGGGTGCTCACGCTGGAGCTCCCTCCAGTTCGGGTCCCGCGGCGGCGGCATGTGGGCGAGCAGGCCCAGCAGGTCGGCGCAGTCCAGCTCGGCGAAGGCCGCGGCGCGGTCGTACGCGATCAGCGGCTCGGCCCAGACTCCGCCGGCGACCTGGTGGACGAGGGCGACCGCCGCCGGAGAGGGCGGCGCCGCGGCCGCGACGGGCTCGGTGCCCCGGTAACTCCACAGCGGCGGGCCGAAGTCCGTGCGGACGGGGAGGCGCGGGTCCGGTTGCGGCCAGCGCGCGAGTGTCGTCGTGGGCGCGGGAAAGCGGGCACGGCAGAGGGCTGTCGGCGTCGGCGCTTCGAGGGCCGTCACCGTCGCCGTGACACTGGTCACCAGGCCGTGCGACTCCTCGATCCCGGTCAAGTACCCGTAGGCGCTGCACACGGCTTCGGTCGGCGGGGGGACGATCCGCAGCCACATGCCGTCTTCGCAGGCGCGCTCCACGCAGGTGCGGAGGTAGCCCACCTCCGGATGGGCCACGGCGAGATCGATCAGGGTCGTCAACTGCGCGATGTCGCCGCCCCTTCGGGTCTTCCGGCCGGCTCGGTACCGGGCCGCGAGGACCGCCGCGCGGTACTTGGCGCCCGTAGGGTCGGCCGCCGAGGGTCCGGCCGCCACCGCGCGTTCGGCCCAGCGCAACGACTGCGCGACGTCACCCTGGTCGAGCGTGATGTCCGCGAGGTCGAGCAGGACGTCGGCGTTGCCGGGCGCGAGCGCGACGGCCCGCTTCCACACCTCGATCGCACGCTCCGGCTGCCCGGCGCCGCGGTGGGCGGAGCCGAGCAGGATCAGGGTGAGTTGAGTCGCCCGGCCGTCGGCCTGTACCTCGCGTTCCTCGGCCCGCAGGCACCATGTGACCGCTTCCTGGTGCGCTCCGAGCCGTCTGGCCAGCGCGGAGAAGGCGCGCAGGCCGCCCGCGTCGCAGTCCGGCCGGGCCGCCGCCTCGCGGGCCAGCGCCAGCCACGGGGCCAGCGCGGCCGCGACCTCGGGCGGCGCCGGGTCCTCGACGGCCCCCCAGACGGCGCTGACCGCGCCGCCGACCGCCGGAAGCGGCAGCGAGCCGCCGAGCTCCGGGCTGAACCAGGGCGCCGCGGCCCAGGGCCGCTCGGGGTGGACGGCGACCACGGAAGCGAGCAGTTCCACCGCTTCGGGCACCCGCCCCTCCTCGGCGATCAGCGCGATAGTCGCCGCCGCGTTGCCCGGGAAGACCGTGGTGCCGTCACCCTTGAACAGTTCCCGCGCCGCCTCGGACGATCCGGCGGCCACCACGATCTCGTCCAGCGCGGTGTACGCCGATGCGAGGCCCGGGTCGTGGAACAGCGCCCGGCCGAGATGGACCGCGGCGTGCGGAAGGTCCCCGGCGACCAGGAGCGCGCGGCACCGCCCTACGTCCGCCCCGGCCCGCGCCCGTCCGGAGCCGCCTCTCGCGCCCACACCCGTGTTCATCCCGCCCCCTGTTCGCCCCAGCGGGCCGAACCACCCGCCGGGCCGGAGCTTAGTGCCGTGGCCGGAAGGGTTTGCCTGGTTCGCGGTGTCCGGTGCGGTGATCCTCAAGGCGGAGGATCGTCCTCGTACCGGGCGTACTCGGATGACTCCGACAACGCGGCGAGGTGCCGTGCCGGACACCGCGAACCGGTGCACCTTTCCGGTCACGGCCCCAGCGATCAGCACCGACACGGGGGAGCGGGGGCGGAGGGGGGAGGGACGCGCGTGCGGCGGCTCAGTGGCGTTCCGCCAGCCAGACCGTGCGGGTGGTGCGGACGGTGAGGTCGCCGCGGCGCAGGAGCGCGTCGGGGCCGTCGCCGTCGAGGAGCGTGGCGAGGACGGCCAGGTCGTCGGCGTCGAGCGCGCTCCCGAGGTGGTCGCGGGTGCGGCCCAGCACGGCGTGGGCGTAACGGCCGGTGGCGGCGGGGAGTGGAGGGGCCAGGTCGATGGCGACGTGCCGTTCGGCGCGGAGGGTGAAGCCGGCCGCGGTCAGGCGGGCGCCCCAGTCGTCGCCCATGTGCGGCACGTCGTGGGCCCGGCGCTCGTCCATCGCCGTGCGGCAGCGCGCTTCCAGGCCGGGCCGGCCGAGGCCGATGTCGTCGGGCAGGAAGAGCGGGAAGGAGTCCAGCTCGACGGCCGCGAGCAGCCCGCCGGGGCGGAGCAGGGCCGCGGCCTCGGCGAGCGCGCGGTCGGGGTCGGCCATGTGGTGCAGGGACGCCGACGCCCACACCAGGTCGGCCGGGCCCGCGTCCGGCCACCTCTCGTCGAGGTCGGCCTCGATCGTACGGACCCGGTCGGCCACGCCGAGTTCGCGGGCCCGGTCCCGCAGCCGGCCGAGCATGTACGGCGAGCGGTCCAGCGCGGTGACCTCGGCGCCGTCGAACCGCCGCAGCAACGCGAAGGTGCCGGCGCCGGTGCCGCTGCCCACGTCGACGATGTGGCGCGTGGCCGGGGAGGCGGAGGCGCCTGGGGGCGCGGGGGATGCGGCGATGCCCTCGGGTTCGGCGGGTTCGGCGGGTTCGGCGGGTTCGGCGAGTTCGGCGATCCAGGCGGTGAGGTCGGACAGGTACGCGGCGAGGACCTCGGCGTCGAGGTCGAGCATGTCGGCGAGGGCTGCTTCGTCGTCCCCGCCGTCCCCGCCGTCCCCGCTGCCCGATCCGCCCGCACCGCCGCCGCCGCCGGCATGGTGGCCGTGCGCGTGCGAGTCCGCGTGGCGGTGCTCGTCCGCGTGGCGGTGCTCGTCCGCGTGGCGGTGCTGGTCCGGGTGGCGGTGCTGGTCCGGGTGGCTTTCGGGGTGCTGGTGGTCTGCCATGCCGCCGACCCTACGTACGGATTGCGGGGACGACATATCCTCTTGCGTATGGCGCAAGACGGTCACGGGCTCGACATCCTCGTACGGCAGCGGATCAGGGGGCTGCGGACGTCCCTGGGCTGGTCTCTCGACGACCTCGCGGCGCGGTGCGAGCTGAGCCCGTCCAGCCTGAGCCGGATCGAGACCGGGCACCGGCGCATCACCCTGGAGCAACTCGACGCGATCGCGCGGGCGTTGGGGGCCAGCATCGACATGCTGGTGGAGTCCGCCGACGACGGCGACGTGGTGATCAGGCCGCAGCACAACGCCGATCGCGGCGTCACCACCTGGATGCTGAGCCGCGAGCCGGGCGCGAACGGCACCACCGTCGCGAAGATGCGGATCACCCGTCCGGTCCGGCGCGGCACCGACGCGCTGCGGGTCCACCCGGGCCGGGACTGGTTCACCGTGCTGTCCGGGACCCTGATGCTCCTGCTCGGCGAGCGCACGATCATCGTGGAATCGGGCCAGGCCGCCGAGTTCTCCACGATGGTCCCGCACGCCTTCGGCGCGCACGGCGGCCCGGCCGAGATCATGGGCGTCTTCGACCACGACGGCCGCCGCAGCCACTTCCGCCAGTTCGGCTGACCGCCCGCCCCGAAGGGCCGCCCACCCGGCTCACCCCAGATGCGCGACGGACGCGATCTCGACGACGGAGAAGGCGGGGGCGGCGCGGATGTCGGAATTCGGCAGGGACGACGTCGAGCGTGGTGATCGCGCAGGAGGGCACGCCGGCGTCCGTCAGCGCGGCCGGCACCGCGCGGTCGCCGATCAGCGTACGCAGCAGGTCCGCGGTGGCGCCGCCATGCGTCACGACGGCGATCGGGCCGGGTTCGGCGTCGGCGGACTCGAACGGCTCGGCCCGCGCCGACAGTTCAGCCCCCTCCGCCAGCTCGGCCGCCTCCGCCCGCTCGGCCGCCTCCGCCAGCTCCAGCAGGCACGCGCGCATCCGCGCCGCGGTGGCGCGGGAGGAGTCACCGCAGTCGGGCACGTGGTCCCGGTCCCGTACCGAGGCGGCCCAGTCCGCCAGGAAGGCGTCCAGCGGCTGAACCCCGTCCCAGTTCATCCGCTCGCGCAGGCGGGCGTCCTCCCGGACCTCCAGACCGGTGGCGGCGGCGAGGAAGGACGCGGTCTCGCGGGCGCGCCGCAGCGGGCTGCTGACGATCGCGCGCAGCCCGACCTCCCGCAGCCGGCCGGCGGTTCGAGCGGCCTGCGCCCGTCCCCGCCCGGTCAACCCCGGGTCCCCGGGCCGGCGTTCCTTCTCCGCGTGCTGCACCAGATGGAAGACGGCCATCCCCGCAGGGTGGCGGAGCCGTACGGCGGCGGTCCACCGATTTCCCGCGGGTTCCAGGGGGCGGGGAGGCACGTCTCCAGCCGAACTCGGCGTATAGTCGGTTCCGACCAATCGGATACGACCAATGGACATCGACCGCGTCCGGGTCCGCGCTGAGCATCGGGCGGACCGCGTGACGACGACGGGGAGGGCACCAATGACGGCCAAACGACCAGCGAACCCGCTGGCCCTGGCGCTGCTCGGGCTGCTGCTGGAGCAGCCGATGCATCCGCACGCGATGGCGGTGGAACTGCGCGCGCGGCAGTTGGACCAGTACTTCAAACTGACCACCGGCTCGCTCTACGACACCGTGCGCGTGCTAGTCCGCGACGGCTGGATCGAGGCGGACGGCACCGAACAGGTCGGCGCCCGCCCGGCCCGCACGGTCTACCGCCACACCCCGCAGGGCCGCGGGCACTTCACCGAGTGGCTGGACGAGCTGATCCGCGAACCGGTCCAGGAGTTCCCCCGGTTCCTGTCCGCTGTCAGCTACCTCGGCGCCCTCGGCCCCGAACGCGCCGCCGACGCGCTGCGGGCCCGGGCCACCGCGCTCCGCGCCCAGGTCGAGACGCGCGAGGCCGCGCACCGCGCCGCCCGCGAAGAACACGGTGCGCCACGCCTCTTCGTCATCGAGGCGGAGTACGCCCAGGCGATCGCCCGCGCCGAACTCGCCTGGGTCGAACGCGTCGCCGCCGAGATCGAGAACGGCACCCTGGAGTGGCCGGAGGTGGCACCGGATGCGTGAGGCCCCTCAGGCGCCGGCGGCCACGGAACCGGCCGCCACCGCCACCAACACCGCCACCGCCACCGCCACCGCCACCGCCACCATCAACACCGCGACCACCATCAACACCGCCACTACCGGACCGGTGTCGCGCACCGCGGTGCTCGTCGTGGGCGCCGGCCCGGCCGGGCTGACCGTGGCCTGCGAACTGGCCCTCGCCGGAGTGCCCGTGACCGTACTCGAACGGGACGCGGCGCCGCCGCCCTTCTGCCGGGGCTTCAACCTCAACGCCCGCAGCCTCGAACTGCTCGACCGGCGCGGCCTGGTGGACCGCTTCCTCGCCGAGGGGCCGACCGTCACCTCGACGGTGTTCGTCGGCGGCGCCCGGCTCGACCTCGGCGCGATGGACTGCCGGCACCCGTACGTCCTGGGCATACCGCAGACCCGCGTCGAGGAACTGCTCACCGCCCGGGCTACGGAACTCGGCGTACCGATCCTGCGCGGCCACCGCGTCACCGGCCTTCGGCAGGACGCCGGCGGCGTGACCGTCGAGACCACGGCCCCGGACGGCCCGGCGAACTGGCGGTGCCGCTTCCTCGCGGGGTGCGACGGCGGCCGCAGCACCGTGCGCGGACTCGCGGGCATCGCGTTCCCCGGCACACCGTCGCGCCGGTTCACGCTGCTGGGCGACGTCGTCCTCGCGGACGGTGCCGATCTGCCGTTCGGCGTGACCACCGGACCGGGCGGCGCCGTCTTCGCGATCCCGCGCCCCGGATACGTACGGCTGATCACCGCCGACCCCGAGCCGCCCGCCGACCGCGACGAACCGGTCACCCTCCCCCGTTTCCAGGCGGCGGTGGACCGCGCGCTCGGCCGGCCCGCCGCGATCGCCGAGGCCCGCTGGCTCACCCGGTTCGGCGACGCCGCCCGGCTGGCCGAACGCCTGCGGCACGGACGGGTGTTCCTCGCCGGGGACGCCGCGCACATCCATCCCCCGGCCGGCGCGATCGGCGTCAACGCCGCCATCGACGACGCGATGGCGCTCGGCTGGCGTCTCGCGCTCGCCGCCCGGGACCTGGCCGACGACGGCGTCCTCGACGCGTACCACGCCGAACGCCACGCCGCCGGCGCCCGGTTGATCCGCGACACCCGCGCGCAGGCCGTACTCGGCCGGGACGACGAGGAGTTGGCGCCCGTACGCGACCTGCTCGCCGAACTCGCCACCGCGCCGGCGACAGCCGGACCGCTCGCCGAGACGATCACCGCGGTGGGCACCCGCTATCCGGTACGGCACCCCTCGGGCCATGCCTGGGACGGCCGCGCCGTCCCCGACATACCCGCGGCCCCGGCCGGGTTGTTCGCCCTGCTCGCGCGCACCGGCCGCGGCGTGCTGCTGCTGGCCCCGGGCCCGCTCGCCGAACCGCTGCGCGCGACCGCCGCCGGCTGGTCCGACCGCGTCACCGCGGCCACCACCGCCCCCGACGCGCTGCCCGGCGCCACCGCCGTCCTGGTCCGTCCCGACGGCCACGCCGCCTGGGTCGCCCCCGCGGACCAACTCCCCCCAGCAGCCCCCGAGTCACCGCGCGAGGCATTGAACCAGGCCCTGCGCACCACCCTCACGACGGAGTTCGGCCCACCCTCCGCCCGGGCCGACGAGGACACGTAACTCCCGCCCACCGGCCGAACTCACGGCCCCGAAGCCGTGTCCACAGAATTCGAACCCAGCCGGGCACCTCGCAGAGGGCGCCGACAGACCCCGCCACCAGCGAAGTTGCTGGGTGCGGGGTCCTTTCACGTGCGCGGCCGGATGCGGCTGGGGCAGCCGTCTGACGGTGATCACGTTGTCATAGCGGTTGATCTTCGGCGCTGACGCGGCAGGTCACGAGCCCCGTCCTGCGACTTGCCAATCCTACGGAGCCAACCGGTGCGGCCAGGCTGACCGCAGCGGTCAGGCAGAGCACGTCGCCTGCGCTGGAACGTCTCCCTTCAGATCGAACATGAGCCATTCCAGCCAGGACGGCTCCACCTCCAAGACTTCGGCCCATGAGTGCATCGCACGCACGTAGGTCACGTAGCGGATGGGCCAGTTTTGGTCCCTGCCGCCTTGTAGCTGACCCAACCAAGAGCATTGAGGGTCCGGAGAACACGACTGTCCAGGATCAGTGCGCGCTCGCGTGAAGACCCGTCGTCCACAGCCGCAAACCACTTGGTGAAGAAGGGGCGTCCGATCCCCCGTATACGAAATTGCGTGTACGCGGATGCGAGATCACCCGACCGCACCAGAGCGGCCGTGCGGGACAGGACACCGGTGAGACACGGATCGGACAATGCCACTTCGGTGTAGCGCGGACCGCGCCCGTTGGTGGCGCCCGAACCCCAGATCATGACAGCGACGAACAACCGCCGTAGACCAACAGGATCGTCGCCGGCCTCATCACAAAGGCGAGCCAGATCCTGCCGGCTGATCAACCTTTCCTTGGACGTGTAACCCGCCGTACCCTGCCCGAGCACGTCACTCCACGGGAGTCAAGTGCCGGGGCGGAATCGAACCGATTCCTGCTGCCTGTGACGGTTCTCCTCAACAAGGGGGCATAGCCGCTGTGTCGCACCGTTTCCTGAATCCATGGGCGCCAGCATGCCGGGGAGTACGAGCGGATGTGCTGGAATCCTGCCATTCGACCGATACACGCACGGCGAGCTCGCGAACGGGCCGACGCATGACGAGAGCCCAGGATTCCTCCGGGACTCTCAGAAGGCGGTTCACCACCCGATCACTTCAGGCTTTAGACACGTACGGGGTGGGGCAACTACATGTCATCCACGGCGGGGAGGGCGTACGATGGCGGGCGCTCCGGAGCAGATCGGCTTACGCCTCAAGGCGGCTCGCCAGCAGCGGGGTTGGGGTCAGCCTCGGTTGGTCAGCGAGTTGCGCTGCCGCGCGCAGGCGAGTGAACAGGCGCTCCCGTCCGACGCGAGCGTGAAGCGGAGGCTCGCGAGTTGGGAGAACGCGCACAGCGCCCCAGACGAGTTCTACGGTCTGCTGCTCGCGGCTGCCCTGGACCTCGGTGCGGCTGAGCTGGGCTTGTCTCCGAGCGGAGTACGGGACGGCTCGCTCCTGGAGATTCGGTACCCGCCATCCCCCGAAGCGGCGATCTCCACGGTGGACCAACTCTGGCGCGCCGACCTTCACGGATACGAGCCCCTTCTCAACGCCGCGCCCTCCGAACCGGCTTGAAGTGACGCTTCGTTGCGCTGGTTGGTCGCCCCCGAACCGGCACCGCTGACCGCCGAAGGCCGCACCGGGACACGGGTTGGCCTCACCGACGTGGCGGTATCAAGTCCACGGGCGACACCTTCGCAATGCTGGACGACCAGTTCGGCGGCGAGCACGCCCGGCATGCGGTAGTGCAGTACCTCAGCGCATGGATGTCCTTCGACGCCGGACAACACGGCCTCGCACAGCGCTACTTCCTCCAGTCACTTCGCTTTGCCCAGGACAGCGGGGACCGCCGCCTAGGACTTGTCCGGCCGATCATGTGCGGAGCCAGATGGTGAGCGCTGCGGCGGTTGCCGTGCCTAGGTAGACGTAGCGGCGCTTGTCGTAACGGGTGGCCACCGCTCGGTGCTGCTTGAGCCGATTGATGGCGCGCTCGACGGTGTTGCGCTTCTTGTATCGCTCGTCGTCGAAGCTGGGTGGCCGGCCGCCGCGTGAGCCTTGCGTAGGCGGGCGGCCTGGCTGTCGGTCTTCTCCGGGATCGTGTGCCGGATGCCCCGGCGCCGCAGGTACTCACGACAGGGCCCGTTGCTGTATGCCCTGTCGGCGGCGACGCTGTCAGGCTTCTTGCGAGGCATGCCCGGCCCGAGCTTCGGGACGCGGATCTTCTCCAGCACCGGCTGGAACTGGGTGCAATCCGCCCGCTGGCCTGGGGTGACGATCAGAGACAGCGGGCGGCAGCCGCCGTCCGCGCTCAGGTGGAGCTTGGTGGTGAACCCGCCCCGCGACCGGCCCAGGCCCTCACCTCCAGCACCACCTCCACCAGGCGGCCGTGCAGGCTCTGCCATGGTGTTTCGTCCTGATGTTCTGGCCCCTCGGCCCCCTTTGAAACGGGTGCGCGCGGCGGGTCGGTGCGGGCACCCGCCGCATGCTGATGGGCACGAACGATGGTTGAGTCGACCGAAACGTCCCAGTCGATCTCGCCTGCGGCGTCGGCCACGGCCTGGACCTGCTGGAGCAGACGCTCCCACGTCCCGTCGGCCGACCACAGCCGGTGCCGTTCGTAAACCGTCTTCCACGGCCCGAACCGTTCGGGCAGGTCACGCCACTGCACCCCAGTCCGCACCCGGTGCAGAATCCCGTCGATCACCTGCCGGTGATCACGCCACCGGCCACAACGCCTGTTACTGAACGGCAGGAACGGCCGCAGCCGTTCCCACTCGGCATCACTCAGATCACCGCGCCCTATGCCCGTATCAACGGCCTGGACACGCGGCAGTCACGTCGGCCGGACGAGTCCTAGCCGGACGGCCGGATCAGAGCAAACTGCGCACTCATGGCGGGACCAAGGTGGTCGACAAGGCCGTATCCGGGCTGGTCCGGCCACGGCAAGCTGAAGAGGAACGAGGTGACAATCACCGCGCTCACCTCAGGAACATCGCGTCGAAGTTGCTCTTCCAGGAACCGCAACGTGACTCGCCAGTCCGTCCCATCTTCTCCCAGGAACGACGCGACAGTCTCCTGAACCACATCCCAGAAGAACACGTGGGACAGGACACCGTCCTGGTTGAAGACGTGGGACTCAAACAGGCCCTCGAATCCAGGCGAGGCCGCCACCAAATCCCGCACGAGCTGAACATCCTGCTCCACAGCACCCCCCAGTGGCTCAGGATAGATCCACTCCGGCTCCGCACATGATCGGCCGGACAAGGCCTAGCCGGGACCATCCTGTCCGCGATGATCCACCAGGCCACTTTCCTGGGGCACTTCACCCAGGCCGCAACCCTCGCTCGTGCCGCCCGCATGGACATCTCCGGCGTTGCGACCCCGACGCTCATGGCCCAGTTCCACGCCATGGAAGCGCGAGCACTTGCCGAACCGGCGACCGGCACGCCTGCGAACTCGCCCTGGCCGAGGCCGCACGGCACCTCGACCGCCGCAACGACGGCGACGAACCCGAGTGGATCACCTACTTCGACGAGGCCGAACTCGCCGCCGAGGCTGCCCACTGCTTCCGCGACGTCAACAGCGCTCGGCAGGCTGTCGAGCACGCGCGCAACGCCATGAGCGGCAGCCACGTCCGATCCGACTTCTTCGCCACCATGGTGCTGTCTGGCGCGCACCTTCGAGCCGGCGAGTTGGAGGAAGCGTGCCGTGTCACGCTGGACGCGCTGGACCTGGGCGAGCAACTGAGGTCGGCCGGGTGCGTCAGCTATCTCGCCGAGTTCCGGATCGCGCTGGCTCCGCACTCCAAGAGCAGCGCCGCCCGAGATCTGGTGGAGCAGGCCGGCGAGCACCGCTTGTGGCTGGCTGCCGAGGGAGAAACCGAGTGATGGGACGCTCTAAGCTCGCGGCGTCTGTCTCCGCACATCGACATTCCAGTCCTGCGGTAGCACGTGCTCGCAGAAGACACAGAAGAAGTCGCCTTCACGGACGATGTTGAGCCGCCGGCACGCCTCACAGCGTCGGAAAACCACCTCGTGGGTGAACCCGGGCGGACGGTCGAGACCCACCTGATCGAGAGCCGCCGCGACGGCCGGCCAGGACGAGACGTCTGGGCAGTACCCAGTCGACTGGTTGGTGACCTCCACCGCTCCCCAGCGGTTTCCTACCCGAGCAAAGGTCACCTCCCCGGCGCTGAGAACATCCCCACCGCCCGCACAGACCACGTGCTCGCTGCGTCGCGGCGCCAGGCACAGCACCCCGTGAACATCCACGACGAAAGTGAATGGCTGTACGCGCTCGGTCGCGGTCTGCGCCGACGCCCAGTCGTCGAAGGTCTCCGCGTCAGCGATACGCCGCCCGGCCGCCGACCTTTCCGCAGGGACCAACTCAGCAGGTCCCACATATCGGTAGGAACGCCACGGGGTCGTCATCGAGAACATTCAACCTTCGTCAGTTGTGCGGCCTCAGAACACGGCCCAGTCGCGCCGGCTGCCGTTCGTCCGGATGGCCTCCACCCGTCGTACGAACTCCTCGGCGGCTCGCGACTCAGCCGCAGCCTTTCCACCCATCCACAGGGTCATCATCAGCTCGCGCACGTCGGCGAGGACCGGATAGCCCGGCCAGTTCATCAGGTCAAAGCCGTAGTGATGGACAAAGGACTCGTACTGCTCACGCGTGTGCCAGCCGTAGCGGTCGTAGTAGACGGCAGTGAGGACAAGGTGCCACTCGCGAGGGGCCAGGGCAAAACCGTCGAGATCGATCAGCACCGCGCGGCGGAACGGTCACGGAGGATGTTCCCGATGTTCGCGTCCCCGTGGATCAGCCCGAACGGCAACACGAAGTCGAGCCGGCCGTAGTCCTTCTCCAGACGGTCGGCGCGCTCAGCGAGGAACTTGACGTCCTCAGGTTGCACGCCCGCGCCCAGACCCCGCAGCGACGCGCACACCTTCGCGAAGGGATCGAAGTACGGCAACTCCAGTGGCTCCGGCTCCTCAAGCCAGTGCAACCGCTTGAGCAGATCGGCGAGTTCCGTGACGCTCGCGTACTCCTCGTCGTCCTGGACGCTCTCCCAGAAGGTGACCACGCGCCCGCCCACGACAAGCGGCTGCGCCACGTCGGCCACGACCCTGTTCGCGGGGAAGCCCTCTGCTGCCAGCCACCGCGCGACACGGATGGCCCGCTCCATCTCGGCAAGGGAGTCGGGGTCGGCCGCGATACGTACGATCACGCGCAGGCCTGCTAAGTCGTAGATCGCGTTGGAGCCGAGCCGCAGCAAGCGAGCCCCCGCCGGGTCCAACCCGACCGTAGCGCAAGCCTCTTCGAGCACCACGAGGGTTGCCTCCGCGGTGAAGCCCGCAGCCCCGCCATCTGCCATGCCACCGCCAGAGGCGCCGCTCGCCATACAACCGACGCTACGGCCCACCTCCCGCACCTGACAGGTGGTTCGCGTCGTAGGGACGTGTTGATCACGCCGCCCTGAACTGCCTCACAGTCCTTCCACCCAGCTCAACAGCCGACAAACGGCAACAGCCTGCCCGCTCAAGAGCCGTGTGCCCAGGCTCGAATCGTGCCGAGCGGGACACGGCACCCGCTGCGCGCTTGTCGTGCTTCCTTCACCACCGGTCGCGCGCCTCCCGAGGCGGTTGCCCCGCTGCGATCGTGGCAGCGGAACCTGTGCCCATCGTCAGCCTGAGAGGAGCAACCGTGGGAGAGCGCCAGCCGAAATGTCACGCCCTTACGCAGAAGGGGACAAGTTGCCAGCGTCCAGCGAAGAAGGGTTCATCACGCTGTCAGGATCATCAAGGCGCGTGGTCGGCACACGAGGCGAACAAGCGCCGCGCAGCCGGCAAGAAGACCACCAAGAAGAAGCGCTGACGCATCGTTGTCGCTCTGGACAAGCAAAGTCAGACTGATGGCATACCGCCCAGCGTCTCATCCGGTATCCAAGTTCGTTCCTCGATCGCTACTGAGGGAATGGTGGATACCGACCACGACCGTGAGAGTCTGCTGGAGCGGCTGAACCGGGCGCTACGCCTGGCCGAGGACTTCGGCGGCCTCCAACGGTGGTGCGCCTCCTCGATCGACTCGCGGCGGTCGAACCGAGCTGCGCGCTGTCGTCGCCTTTCACCTCGGCTTCGCACAGCCCGAGACAGATACAGGTTGAGGCAAGGACCATGGACCAGCCCGGCCCTGCTCTCGGTCCGCGTCCACGACGACTTCTTCGGCGGATGGGAAATCACGCCAGTCGGAGAGGGTCAATTCGGCTGAGCGTTGGTGCTCAGAGCCCGTCGATCACGTTCTAGGGGCGTAATGATCATGCCCCCGCTCGCCACCAGAATCGGCTCCCGCCCAGCTCCGTGCCACGCAAACAGCAACGGCTCCCCCAGCCTCCGGAGCCGTGCGCGCAGGTTCGAACCCAGCCGGGAGCACTTCGCAGGAACCGGGCACGGCAGGCCGTCGAGGACGAGGGCAATGCGATGAGCGGCAACCCCGTGCGTTCCGACTTCTTCGCCACCATGGTGCTCGCCGACGCCCACCTCCGGGCCGGCGACCTGGAGGGATCATGCCGGGTGGCCCTGAATGCTCTCGACCTCGGGGAACAGCTCCGCTCGGCCCGGGCGTGAGCTACCTCAGCGAGTTCCGTAGGGCGCTGGGCCCACACCCTGATCCCGCCGCCGAGCGGGACCTGGCACCCCCGCAGCTGTGGTGCCAGGAGGACCATCCCCGCGGGTGCGGGGAGCACACGGTGTTCACACGGATGATGACCGTTCCGTAGGGACCATCCCCGCGCGTGCGGGGAGCACGTCGCCGTGTTCGTCTGCCGCCTGGCCGCGTCGGGACCATCCCCGCGCGTGCGGGGAGCACCCGGCCGCGCCGCAGCGCGGACAAGCGCGTCAAGGGACCATCCCCGCGCGTGCGGGGAGCACCGGATCTGCTCGTACAGGGTGGTCCGGCCCAGGGGACCATCCCCGCGCGTGCGGGGAGCACGCGGAGTCGGAGTTGGTCTTCCACCACTTCGTGGGACCATCCCCGCGCGTGCGGGGAGCACGCGGACCCGCCGCCGGTCGAGTAGCTGGCGAGGGGACCATCCCCGCGCGTGCGGGGAGCACAAATCCGGCGAGGCCACGACCGTGCCGCTGGAGGGACCATCCCCGCGCGTGCGGGGAGCACTGACCTGGGTCTGCAGAGGGTCGGAGTGGGAGGGGACCATCCCCGCGCGTGCGGGGAGCACGGCCACGGCCCCGGCGTGCAGTTCCACCGCGTGGGACCATCCCCGCGCGTGCGGGGAGCACCCCAGCGTACCGCAGACGTACGTCACGCGGTGGGGACCATCCCCGCGCGTGCGGGGAGCACTGGTCCTGCTTCTTCTTCAGCACGTCCAGGTTGGGACCATCCCCGCGCGTGCGGGGAGCACGGGTTGCCGGTGTCGAGCGCGAAGTGCAGGTCGGGACCATCCCCGCGCGTGCGGGGAGCACACTTTCTGACCTGGCACTCTAGCGGCCTACGGGGTCGGATTCTGCAACTTCCGCCGACTCTGACATGTCGGTCATAACGGATGAAGCTTCCACATCGCCCCACGCAGGCCAAGGTTGGCGGGACGTCACTCACGGACGGCATGCGTGAAGGTCCGGAGCCTCGTACGGCACCCGCCTACGTCGTAGGGGCGTAGTGATCACGCCTCGACTCGCCCCCCAGAACCGGCTCCCGCCCAGCTCCGCGCCCGGCAACCGCCCCCCGATCCACGGACCGGCGACCGGCGATCGGAGGGGGCCGAGCCGAGAGGGGGTGGACCGGGGGGGCGGCGGGGCGGGCGCTTCCGTCAGACGCTCTTGTGGAACCCCGCGTCCACCGCGAAGTCGGCGCCTATCGTGCTGGCCGACCGCGACGAGGCCAGCAGCAGTACGGCGTCGGCGACCTCCCGCGGATCGATCAGGCGTCCCGTCAGCTGCCCCATCATCTGCGGGGCCACGGTCTGCATGACGGCGTCACGGTCGGCGCCGGCCATGCCCGCGATGATGTCCGCGGCTCCTCCCTTCTCCGTCCACCACGCGGTCAGCACCGCACCCGGGGAGACCGTGTTGAACCGGATTCCCCGGGGGCCGAACTCCTCCGACAGGACCTTCGTGAGGTTGGACAGCGCGGCCTTCGCGGCTCCGTACTCGATGTTGACGCTCGCGGGCTGACGGGCCAACCCGGTGGAGACGTTGACGACCGAGCCGCCGCCGCGCTCGACCAACCGCGGAATGGCGGCGCGGATCATGCGTACGACCGAGAACAGGTTGAACTCGAAGATTGCCTGCCACTCGGCGTCGTCACCGTCGAAGAACCCCGTGCGGGGCATGGCGATTCCGGGCGGCGGCCCGCCCGCGTTGTTCACCAGGACGTCGAGCCCGCCGAAGTGGCCGACCGCGCGGTCCACGACCCGGCCCGGCGCCCGCGGGTCCATCAGATCGGCCGGCACGTGGAGGAGGCCGGGCCCCGCGAGTTCCTCCAGTTCCGGCGACGTCCGGCGGGAGACCGCCGCCACCTTCGCGCCCTCCGCCAGCAACGACCGCGTGACGGCGAGCCCGATGCCCTTCGACGCGCCGGTGACGACGGCGACTCGGTCCACAAGTTCCAGATCCACGATTGCCCCTGCTCCTCTTGCTGTTCCGGGCGGTTCGTGGATCATGATGCTCGGGCGGAGGCACGGACGCTGGCACGATTCGGACGTCGCATCGCCTGGGCGACACCTGCGCGTCACGGCACCTGCACGTCACAGCACCTCCGCGTCACAGCACCTCCGTGTCACAGCACCTCCGCGTCACGGCACCTCGACGACGAAGAACAGGAAGCCGGGCGTGGTCGAAAGGCCCTGGTAACCGTCGGGGAACAGGTCGCGGCCGGCCGGGTCGGGCTGCGGCTCGCTGATGACGGACAGCCGGAAGCCGGCGGCGGTGAAGGCGTCGGTCATCGCGTGCAGCGGCTTGCGCCAGAGCCTCATCGGGGCGGGCTGCCCGCCGAGCACCCACGTGAAGGAGTACTCGCCGCTCGCGAAGTAGTCGGGCCGCGGCTCCCGATGCGTGTAGGCGACGAACGGGTGGTCCACCGACGCGATCAGCCGGCCGCCGGGCCCGAGCACGCGCCGTATCTCGGCCAGCGTCGGCCCCCAGTCCTCCAGGTAGTGCAGGACCAGGGACGCGACCACGTCGTCGAACGCGCCGTCGGCGAACGGCAGCGGGCCGGCCAGATCGACCACGTGCAGGGGCGTGCCGTCGCCCAGCCGGCGCCGGGCCAGCGCGAGCATCCCGGCACTGGAGTCGATGCCGGTGACGAGGGCGCCGCGCTCGCGCAGCGCGGCGGACAGGGGCCCCGAGCCGCAGCCGGCGTCCAGTATCCGGCGGCCGGCCACCTCTCCGGCGAGATCCAAGATCGCGGGCCGCTCGTAGTACGCGTTCACGAGGTTGTCCTCGTTCTCTGCGGCGTACGCCTCGGCGAAGCTGTCGTAGTCGTTCACCACGGCCGGGTCGGCGGCCTGGGTACGATCCTCGGGCACATCGCTGACGTGTTCCATCGTCGCAGGCTACTGCCGCGAACGGCCCCCAGGATCAAGGCCGGTACCCAGTTCACCCGGTTCACCTGGTTCACCCGGTTCACCCGGTTCGCCCGGCGCCCCCGACCGCCGATGTCGACGCTCGCGGGCGGGCGGGCAAGAGGCCGGCTGGCAAGGCCGGCGAGCGAGGCCAGCGGGCGAGGCCAGCGGGCGACGCTCCCGGCCCGGATCAACCGCCCGACGTCAGCAGTGCCCGCGCAGCCGCACCAGCACGGTGTCACCCGGCAGCCCGGCGAGGTAGCGTTCGGTGTCCGGCCCGACCGGCGGCGCGGTGTGGCCGCAGTCCAGGGGATCGCAGGAGCCGTGCACCGCGGCCCCGTTCGGCTCGATCCACCAGCCGTCCGGCGTGAGCACGTCTTCCTGCCGCACGGGGTCGGCCGCCGGCCGGTGCCTCCGGAGGTAGTCCGCCCGGTCGCCCCGGAACCCGATCACCGGGTGCTCGGACGGATGCGGGTAGCCCAGGAATCCCTGTCCCAGGCTGAACGGGTGGTCCAAGTACGCCCGGATCAGCGGCTGTTCCCGGTACGCGGCGAACATCGCGTCCCCGTACGGGTCGTCGGGGAACGCCTGCGGATCGGCCTCCGCCCGGCGCAGGAAGTCCGCCAGGGGCAGCGCGGGCGGATGGACGGCCGACAGTTCGTGCCACAGGTCCCACGATGCCGCGCGCGCCCGCTCGGCGGTGGCCCGGGGGTCGCCGAAGTCGAGCAGTGCGCGCGCTCCCCCGGCGCACACCCCTGGCACGTTCGGCAGCGCGGTGCCGTCCCGGCCGGAGGTGTCGTGGAGCAACCGGGGGTCGTCGAAATGCCCCTCGGCCACGGCGAATCCGTGTCCGTCGCTGCCGCCCGCGATCCGCCACCTGTCCCACATGCCGCGGTCGGGCGGGTTGTCGGCGTTCAGGTCGAACGGCGCCAGGGCGGCGTCCAGCGCCGCCTCCACATCGCCCTCGGCCTCGGCCGGCAGACACACGGTCACCGACATTCCCGCCATCGCGGTCCCCTCATCCTTCCGCGCTCTTCCGCCTCCGCCGCCCGGAACGTGGGGTTCGGCCGCGTTCGGGAGAACCGCCGTCCGCCCCGGCGGCTCAGCGAGCGGTCATCCGGGTCGCGAGTCCCATGCGCACGAGACGGACGGCGCAGGGCACACGCCGCCCGCCGAAGGCAGGAGGCGAGGCTCACGCGCAGAGCGCCGCGGGCACGAGAGTGCCCCGTACGACCGGCCGCCGGCAAGGGATTTCCCGGCACGGCCTACCCCTCCAGGACCCCGAACCGCATGTCGCGCAGGCGCTCCGGGTCCGCGACGACGTCGATCGCGGTGATCCGGCCGCCGTCGACCGTGAACGCGAGCGCCAGCACGAGCCGGCCGAGCGGCGCCATCACCAGCCCCACCGAGCCGTCGACGAGCGCCGGCGCGCTGAACGGCACCCGGGCCGCCGCCGCGAACGCCCCCTGGGAGACGTGCCGCGCCCCGCGCAGGACGACGGGCTCGGGCGTCGGCACCACCTGGCGGTCCGCGCGCAGCACCACGTCCGGGTCGAGTAGCTCGACCAGCGCCTGGAGGTCGCCGCCGCGGGCAGCGGCCAGGAACGCCTCGACCACCCGCCGTTGACCGGCCCGCGCGGCCGCTTCGGCCTCGGACGGCGACTCGGCCGCCGTGCCGCCCCGTACCCGGCGCCGGGCGCGGCTGGCGAGCTGCCGGGCCGCGGTCGGCGACCGCTCGATCATCGGGCCGATCTCGTCGAACTGCATCGCGAACAGGTCGTGCAGCACGAACGCGACGCGCTCCGCGGGCGCCAGCGTGTCCAGCACCACGAGCATCGCCAGCCCGACCGATTCGGCGAGCACCGCCTCGTCCTCGGGGTCGGGCCCGTCCTCACGATGCCCGGGAGCGGCCGCGTCCGCGCCACCGGCTCCCGCCCCGGGCAGGTGCGCCTCCAGGGGTTCTTCGCGCCGCGACTCGCGGGCACGCAGCATGTTCAGGCAGATCCGCGTGACGATCGTGGTCAGCCAGCCAGGCAGGTTCGCGATCCCGTCCGTGCCGGCCCGGCTCGCCCGCAACCACGCCTCCTGAAGGGCGTCCTCGGCCTCGCTCGCCGAGCCCAGCATGCGGTAGGCGATGCCGCGCAGCCGCCCCCGCTCCCCCTCGAAACGCTCCGCGAAAGCGGCGTCGTCCTCCATCGGCCCGTCCCCCGTCACGTTCCTCGACCGCCGCGTGTCAACACCATAGACCTCCGAGAACCAGGAGGTCAGCCGGGCGCCGCCCGGGTCGGGACGACTTCGGAGAAGCCATGACCTCAGCCATTCTGCTCACCGGCGGTACGGGCACGCTGGGCCGGCACGTGACGCCGCTGCTGTGCGCCGCCGGGTACAAGGTGCGCAGTCTCAGCCGGCAGGCCCGGCCGGACACGGACGGAGTCGAGTACGTCGTCGGCGACCTGCTCAAGGACGAGGGGATCGAGCCGGCCGTGGCCGGCGCCGAGGTCGTCCTGCACCTGGCGGGCAGCGCCAAGGGCGACGACGCGGCGACCCGGAACCTCGCGCGAGCGGCCGCCCACGCCGGGGTACGGCACCTCGTGTGCATCTCGGTGATCGGCGCGGACAAGGTCCCGATCGGCTACTTCCGCGCCAAGCTCGGCGCCGAGCGTGCGGTGGCCGACTCCGGGGTGCCGTGGACGGTGCTGCGCGCCGCGCAGTTCCACGACCTGACGTTGACCGCCGTGCGGGCGATGGCGAGGCTGCCACTGGTCCCCGCGCCGGGCGGCCTGCGGCTCCAGCCGGTCGACGCCCGCGATGTGGCCGCGCGGCTGGTGGAGTTGGCCGGCGGCGACCCGGCCGGACGGGTCGCGGGCCTGGCCGGCCCGCGCGTGTACACGATGGCGGATCTGACCCGCGGCTATCTCCAGGCCCGCGGCAAGCGCCGCCCGATGTTCCCCGTGCGCGTCCCCGGCGGCCCCGGCCGCGCCTACCGCTCCGGCGCCAACCTCGACCTCGACGCCGACAGGGGCACCCGGAGCTGGGAGGACTTCCTCGCCGAGCGGGTGCGGTGACGCCAGGCCCCCACCGGAACACCGAGCACCGAACACCGGAACACCCGCGGCTACCGCGGAGCCCCCGCGGCACCGAAGCCCGGGAGCCCGTAAGCCCGGAGCCCCGGAAGCCCCGGAAGCCCCGGAAGCCCCGGAAAATCGTGGGCGGAGCCGCCTGACATCGGCCCCGCCCACGGGTCATGAGAGCAGCGTCCAGCCCCACACCACGCTGCCGTCGCCACCCGCGTGACAACGTTGTCAAACTATACGCCGTCCGCACCGGAAATGGATAGTCCTCATTGTTCGCCCCGCGGGACCCCGGACCCCCGGGAGCCCGGCGACAAGGGCAAGCAAAAGGGGTGAGCCCGACGCTTGTCAACGGAACCGTGCGAATTCCCGGACCGCCCCGGCAGGAGTCACAGCGGGGTCGCCGCGCAGGTCACAGCCGGGGCCGCCGCGGCGGGGGCGGCGCCGGGCGGCGGGCAGTCGCGCCGGGGAGCCGCCCGGCACCGTCGCGCGGCACGGCCGCATGGCGCACGACCGCCGGCGCCGGGCGGCGGCTCCCACCCGCCGCGCGGGCCCGTTTTTGCGCACGTTGTAAACGGCCGGACCGCCGCTCTCCGCGGCGCGCGACCGCACCCGCGCGGACGTGCGGTGATGCTGAGGTGACGCCTGCTCACGGCGTGAACGTCCGGGGCGACTTCTGCGCGGGGTATGGACAGGCCCAACCTCAAGTGCTGTCATGCCGGTTGGCGCCCTTCTTTGCAACGTTGGAACAGCACGACGCCGGGCCTCAGCGGCCGGTGCGCACCCCTCCGCGTGTCCCCGTGCCCCCCACCTCCGTGCTCCTCCGTGCCCCCACCTCCGTTCCCCCCACTTCCGCGCCCCTCCCGCAGAAACGGATCACCGTGACCTCCGACGACACCCGGTCCCCCCACCCCGGACGCCGTGAACTCCTCGCGTGGGCAGGCGCGTTGACCGCGGCCGCCGCGACCGGAGGCTGGCTGACCGCAGGCACCGCCGCAGCCGCCACCGCCAACGCCGCCGCACCGGGTGCGGCCCCGCTCGGCGCCCACGCGGCAGCCGCCGCGCCCGCCTCCACGTTCGCGCCGCTGCGCCCGCCCGCCGTGCCGCTGGCGGTCCGTTCGCCCTACCTCTCGACCTGGCTGCCCGCCGACAACCTCGCCGGCACCTGGTCCACCTTCTGGAACGGCCACGTCACCGCGCTGTGCGGCCTGGCCCGGATCGACGGCGCCGCCTACGTCTTCGCCGGCGCCCCCAGCCTCCCCGACGGTCCCGCCCTCACGCCGATGACGCAGGTCTCGCTCGAACTGACCGCCACCCGCTCCGTGTACCGACTCAGCGGCGGCGGCGTGACGTTGACCGTCACGTTCCTCTCCCCCGTCGACCTCGGCGACCTGCGGCGCCAGTCGGTGCCGCTGTCGTACGTCACCGTGCGGGCCGAGAGCGGCGACGGGCAGCCGCACGCGGTGGACGTGCACCTGGACGTGTCGGGCGAGTGGGTGCACGGCGACACCTCCACGCCGATCAGGTGGGCGCAGCAGCAGGCCGGCGCGATGACCGTGCTCACCGCGCGGCCGGCGACGCCGGGCGTGCTCCAGGAGAACGGCGACCAGGCGTCCTGGGGGCAGTTGGTGCTCGCCGCGCCCACCGGCTCCGGGGTGACCTGGCAGATCGGGCAGGACACGGTGGTGCGGGCCGCGTCGGCGGGCGGCGGGCAGCTGGCCGGGACCGTCGACAGCGGGCAGCCGCGGGCGATCAGCGACCGCTGGCCGGTACTCGGCCTGAACCGCGACTTCGGCACGGTCCAACCCGGCACGCCGTCCGCGGAGTTCACCGCGACGCTGGGGCATGTCCGTACTCCGGCGGTGAGTTACCTCGGCACGCAGTTGCAGCCGTGGTGGACGCACTACTGGTCGTCGTGGACGGACATGGTGCAGTGGTTCGACGCCGACCACGCCGCGGCGCTGTCGGCGGCGACCGCGCTCGACCAGCGCGTGCACGACGACGCGGCCGCGGCGGTGGGCGGCGGCACCACCGGCGAGCACTACGCGGCGGTGTGCGCGCTGGCGCTGCGGCAGGCAGTGGCGGGCACCGAGCTGGTGGACCGGGGCGGCAGCCCGTGGGCGTTCCTGAAGGAGATCTCCTCCGACGGCAACATGTCGACGATCGACCTGGTCTACCCGGCGTTCCCGGCCTACCTGTACCTGTCCCCCGACTACCTGCGGCTGCTGCTGGAGCCGCTGCTGGACTACCCCGAACACGGCGGCTGGCCCAAGGAGTTCGCCGAGCACGACCTGGGCTCCTCCTACCCCAACGCCACCGGGCACAACGACGGTGACGAGGAGGACATGCCGGTCGAGGAGTCGGCGAACACGCTGATCATGGCGGCCGCGCTGATCCAGCGGCTGCCGGCCGCGGACGCGTCGTCGTTCGCCACGGCCCACTACCCGATCCTGCGGCAGTGGGCGGAGTACCTGACGGCGAACGCGCTCGACCCGGGGTTCCAGAACCAGACCGACGACTTCACCGGGTTCATCGCGCACAGCGCCAACCTCGCGTTGAAGGGCATCATCGGGATCGGCGCGATGGGCGTGGTGGCGGCTGCCGCGGGCAACGGCTCCGACGCCGCGCACTACGCGACCGTCGCGCGCGGTTACGTCAGCCAGTGGACGACGCTGGCCGCGGACTCCTCCGGCGCGCACCTCAAGCTCGCCTACGACCAGGACGGCACCTGGAGCCTGAAGTACAACGGCTTCCCCGACCGGCTGCTCGGCCTGGACCTGGTGCCGACCGGCACCGCCGCGCGGGAGGCGGCGTGGTACGCCTCGCAGGCCGGCGGGTACGGCGTGGTCCTCGATCCGCGCAACGACTACACCAAGGGCGACTGGGAGTTGTGGACGGCCGCGTGGCTGGCCGACCACGGCGGCACCCGTGACGCGCTGGTCGAGGGGGTGTACGGGTTCGCCGACACCACGCCGCAGCGGGTGCCGTTCAGCGACTGGTACACCGTGGCGAGCGCGGCGCAGCGCGGCTTCCAGTGCCGGCCGGTGGTCGGCGGGATGTTCGCGCTGCTGCTGCCGCCGGCCGCGTCGACGGTGGTCTGGTGCCGTATCCAGAACCAGAACTCCGGGAAGGTGCTGGCCGTTTCCGGCATGTCGCTGGCGGACTCCGCGGAGGTCACGCAGTACGCCGACAACGGCACCGCCGACCACGTCTGGACGTTGCTGGACAACGGCGACGGCACGGTGCGGATCGCCAACCGCAACAGCGGGAAGGTGCTGGCCGTCCATGACCAGAGCCTGGACGACGGCGCGCACGTGCAGCAGTACCAGGACAACGGCACGCCCGACCACGTCTGGCGGATCGTCGACAACGGCGACGGCTGGTCGAAGATCGTGAACGTGCGGTCGGGGAAGCTGCTCGCCGTGGACGGTGCCTCCACCGCCGACGCGGCCCAGGTCACCCAGTGGACGGACAACGGCACCACCGACCACCTCTGGCGCCTGATCTGATCCGGGCCGCCCTCACCCCCCACCTCGACAGCAGGGAGCACGTCCATGGATCGTCGTACCTTCCTTCGCGGCGGCGCGGTCGCCCTCGGCAGCGTGGCGTTCGCCGGCCGCATGGTCACCTCCTCCTGGGCCGCCGCCGGCGGCGGTCCGGGGGTGGTGCTGGTCGGTGACACCTCCGGCGGCGGCCTGTACCACCCGTATCCCGCCGGCCTGACCCGCACGCCGTTCCTGAAGCTGCCCACCGGCAGCGTCACCGCGTCGGGCTGGCTGGCGCAGCAACTCGCCCTGGAGGCTGACGGGATAGCCGGCCGCTACGACGAGGTGTCGCACTTCCTGGACACCTCCAGCACCGGGTGGTTCCACCCGGATCAGGTCGGCTGGGAGGAAGTGCCCTACTGGGTGCGGGGGTTGACAGGTCTGGCCGGGGTGACCGGGGACGCCGGCCTGCGCGCGAAGGCCGACACGTGGGTGAACGGCGTGCTGGCCACCGGGCAGCCGGACGGCTTCTTCGGCCCGACGTCGCTGCGCACCTCGCTCGGCGGCGGCCCGGACTTCTGGCCGTTCATGCCGATGCTCCAGGCGCTGTGCACGTATCAGGAGTACACCGGCGACAGCCGCATCGTGCCGTTCCTGACGAAGTTCTTCGGCTACCAGAACACCTTCGGCGCCTCGGCGTTCAACCAGAGCTGGGGCTCGGTGCGTTGGGCGACGACGCTGCACTCGCTGCACTGGCTGTTCGCCAGGACAGGGGACGGCATGCTGCTCGACCTGGCCGACAAGATCCACCAGTACAGCGCGAACTACGTGAACAACCTGCCGTCGCTGCACAACGTGAACCTGGCGCAGGGCTTCACCGAGCCGGCCTTCGCCGCGCTGCGCGGGGACGCGTCGCTGACGCAGGCGTCGTACCAGGACTACGCGACGATCCAGGGCACCTACGGGCAGTTCAGCGGCGGCGGGTTCGCCGGGGACGAGAACGCCCGTCCCGGGTACGGCGATCCGCGGCAGGGCTTCGAGACCTGCGGGATCGTCGAGTACATGCAGAGCTTCGAGTCGATGGCGCGGATGACCGGCGACCCCAGCTGGGCCGACGGCACCGAGACGCTGGCGTTCAACTCGCTGCCGGCCGCGATGGAGCCGGGGCACACCGCGCTGCACTACGCCACCGCCGCCAACCAGGTGCAGTTGGACGACTACGACAAGACCCTGCACCAGTTCGACAACACCTTCTCGATGCAGGCGTACCTGCTCGGCGTGGACAAGTACCGCTGCTGCCCGCACAACTACGGCCAGGGCTGGGCGTACTTCACCGAGAACGCCTGGCTGGCGACGGCGGACAACGGCCTGGCCGCGGTGCTCTACGCGCCGACGAAGGTGACCGCGAAGGTGGGCGCGGGCGGCACCGCGGTGACGGTCACCGAGACGACGAACTACCCGTTCACCGACAGCGTCTCGCTGGCGCTGGCGATGTCCGGCAGCGCCGCCTTCCCGCTCTACCTGCGGGTCCCGGCCTGGTGCGAGGCCCCGTCGGTGAAGGTCAACGGCGCCTCGGTGAGCGCGTCAGGCGGCGCCGGGTACGTGGCGGTGAACCGCACCTGGACCGGCGGCGACACGGTCACCGTCACCTTCCCGATGGCGGTCGCCACCACCACCTGGACGCAGAACCACGACTCGCTGTCGGTGCACCGCGGCCCGCTGACGTACGCGCTGAGGATCGGCCAGAACTTCCTGCGCCACAGCGACCCGTCCTCGCACTGGGCGGAGTACCAGGTCTTCCCGACCTCCGCGTGGAACTACGGCCTGGTGCCGGGCACGTTCACGGCCACCAGCACCGGGGCGAGCGGCAACCCGTTCACGCCGGACGGCACGCCGGTGGCGATGACCGCGCAGGCCAAGGCGATCCCCAACTGGCAGGCGGACACCCAGGACGTGGTGACCACGCTCCAGCCGAGCCCGGTGGACACCTCGGAGCCGGCCACCACGGTGACGCTGATCCCGATGGGCGCTGCCGCGCTGCGCATCACCTCCTTCCCGACGGTCGGCGCCGGCGGCCGCCCCTGGCAGCTGCCGGCCACCCCCACCGCTTCCTGGTGCTTCTCCGGCGACACTGTGAACGCCCTCAACAGCGCCTACACGCCGAGCAGTTCCTACGACCAGTCGCATCCGCGGTTCACCTGGTGGGACCACACCGGCAGCAGCGAGTGGGTGCAGTACGGCTACTCCGCGCCGGTGATGGTCTCGGGCGCGTCGGTCTACTGGTACGACGACACCGGGCACGGCCAGTGCCGGGTGCCGGCGTCCTGGCACGTGGAGTACCAGGCGGGCGACGGGTCCTGGCAGCAGGTGGCCGGCGCGGGTGACTACGGCACGGCGCTGGACGGCTTCAACTCCGTGGCGTTCACGCCGGTGACGACGGCGGCGGTGCGGGTGGTGGCGCAGCTCGCGCCGGGGGTGTCCGCGGGCATCCTGCAATGGGATGTGACGGCGCGTCAGGCGATTGTGGACGGCGGCACCTGGTACCGGGTGCAGAACAAGAACAGCGGCAAGGTGCTGGGCGTGGACGGCATGTCCACCGCGGACAGCGCGAACGTGGTGCAGTTCACCGACAACGGTACCGCCGACCACGACTGGCAGTTCACCGAGGTGGGCGACAACCGCTTCACGGTGAAGAACCGCAACAGCGGGCTGCTGCTGGCCGTCGCGGGCGCCTCGCAGGCCGACAGCGTCCAGGTGCAGCAGTACCACGACAACGGAACCGCGGACCACTACTGGCATCTGATCGACAACGGCGACGGCTGGTTCCGGGTCCGCAACGGCAACAGCGGGTTGGTGCTGGGCGTGGACGGCATGTCCACCGCCGACAGCGCGCAGGTGGTGCAGTTCGAGGACAGCCGGACCGACGACCACCTGTGGCGCTTCCTGTAGGAGGCGCGCGAAGCGGCACGGCGACCGCGCGAGGAGTGCGAGGAGTGCGAGGAGTGCGGGGAGGAGCGGGCGGGACGGGAGGGGGGAGCGCCGGCGGCGGAGGCACCACCGCCGGCGCCCGTCAGTGGATCACACATCGGCGGCGCACCGGGGCGTACAACGATGTAAAGCCGGGCAGGGAAATGACAGCACGACAGCGGGATCGTGTCCAGTCCACGCGGCAAAGAAACCCGGGTCCTGGCTGAGTCGTACGGGACTCTTGACACGTGGTCGTCAATCCCCCAAGGTCCTCTACATCGTTGTAAAGGACGCGCTGTCCGGCGTCCCGTGCTCGCCCCGTCCGTGCAGCACCGCTGCGCTTTGCACCCCCCATTTCTTCCCGCATCGACGAGGATGTGATCGGCGCATGAACGTCTCCCTCCGGGCCAGGACCGCCGCCGCGGTACTCACCGCCGGCCTGTGCCTGGCCGCGAGCGCCTGCACCAACTCCGGCAACGACTCCGCCGGTTCCGACAAGTCCGCGTCCGCGGACAACTCCGCCGCCGCCCAGCAGACCGACACCCCCACGGCCAGTGCGAGCGGCCCGGCCTGCACCTACCAGACCTACGGCGGCGGGGTCCCGAAGCTGGACATCACCGACGGGAAGACCATCGTCGGCTTCTCCCAGTCGGAGTCGACCAGCAACCCGTTCCGCGCGACCGAGACCAAGAGCATCGAGAACGAGGCGAAGGCCAAGGGCGTCAAGCTGATCGAGCGCAACGCCAACGCGGACGTCAACGCGCAGAACTCGCAGATCGAGGACATGATCGCGCAGGGCGCGAAGGTGCTGATCGTGGCGCCGGAGAACTCCGACGGGCTCGGCCCCGCGCTGGCGCAGGCCAAGTCGAAGAAGATCCCGGTGCTCACCATCGACCGGACCGTCACCGGCACCGCCTGCGGCGACTTCATCGCCTTCATCGGCTCGGACTTCTCCGGACAGGCCCGGATCGCCGCCGACGACCTCGGCACCGCGACCAACGGCACCGCCCACGTCGCGGTCCTCACCGGCACCCCGGGCAACAACGTCTCGACCGACCGCACCAAGGGCTTCAACGACGAGATCAAGAAGAAGTACCCGAACATCAAGGTGGTCGCCTCGCAGACCGCCAACTTCACCCAGACCGACGGCCAGAAGGTGATGGAGCAGCTGCTCCAGGCCCACTCGGACATCAACGCGGTCTACGCCGAGAACGACGAGATGGCGCTCGGCGCGCTCCAGGCGATCAAGTCGGCCGGCAAGACGCCGGGCAAGGACATCAAGGTCGTCTCCATCGACGGCACCCAGCAGGCGGTCCAGGACGTGGCGTCCGGCGCGCTGGTGGCCGACATCGAGACCAACCCGCGGTTCGGCCCGCTGGCGATCCAGTCGCTGGAGAACTTCTACGGGACCACGGGGGTGCCCGCCGACGTCATCATCAAGGACGGGCACTTCACCTCGGCCAACGCCAAGCAGGCGCTCTCCCAGGGCCTGGTGTACTGACGCCCGCGCGGTGGGCGGCGGGGGCGGGGGCCCCCCCCCCCCCCCCCCCCCCCCCCCCGCCCCCCACCCCCCCCCCCCCCCCCCCCCCCCCCCCCCCCCCCCCGCCCCCCCCCGGGGCCGGGGGGGGGGGGGGGGGGGGGGGGGGGGGGGGGGGGGGGGGGGGGGGGGCGGGACC
>NZ_JBIUYR010000037.1:0-32266 GCF_044744625.1 Streptomyces sp. NPDC087270 | reverse complement strand
CCTTCGCGAACTCGTTGATGAAATGTCGACGACCCCACAACTGACGGGTGTAAGCCACCAGACCAGGCCGAGCACCACTGACCGACAAGCCGTACATCGCGGCGAGTTCGGAGGGGCTCATGGCGTGGGCCGGTGGTTCGTGCACGGGGGCGAGGCGCTGTGTCATGGAGGGCGCTTTCAACCGGAGGAGCGAATCGCCGGACCCCCGCCGACGTGTCGCGGGTGGTGTGGCGCACGCGGGACGGAACGAAGGGAAACCGAACGAAACGAGACACAACGGAACGGCACCGTTCCGTCGCACCACAGACTCTAGGCGACCCTCACAACGGAACGCAACCGTTCCGTCGTGACGCTATGCTCGGGGCATGGAACCCAAGCCCCGTCGTCAACCAGCCGGCGCCGCCGTGCTCCGCGAGGGGGTGACGGACGCCATCCGCGCCGCTGTCTTCGACGAGCTGGCCGCCGTGGGCTACGGGCGGATGTCGATCGAGCGGATCGCCCGCCGGGCCGGGGTCGGCAAGGCCGCGATCTACCGGCGCTGGCCCTCGAAGCTGCCGATCGTCCTCGACGTGGTGTCCGCCCTCGCGGTGCACGGCATGCCCGCGCCCGACACCGGGACGCTGCGGGGCGACGTACGGGAGCTGCTGGAGGTCACCGCGCGGCTGCTGGAGCACCCGCTCGCCGCCCAGATCGTCCCCGACCTGCTCGCGGAGGCCGCCCGCAACCCCGACATCGCGCACGCCGCGCACGCCGCCATGCGCGACACCCAGCGCGCGGTCGCGGCCGCCGTCGTCGGCAACGCGATCAAGCGCGGCGAACTCGCCCCCGACACGGACGTGGACCTCGCGCTCGACCTCGTCATCGGCCCGGTGTACTGGCGGCTGGTGATGGTCCGCACCGACCGCCCGGCCGGCTACCTCGACGCGCTCGCGGCCGCCGCCGCGGCGGGCCTGTCCGCCACCCGCCTCCCCTGACGGGGGCGGGGTCAGGCGTTACGGGCCGGCGGGTCGGCTCTGGCGGGCGGCGGGTCGGTGGATGGCGGGTCGGCTCTGGCGGGCGGCGGGCCGGCTCTGGCGGGCCGGCTCTGGCGGGTCGGTGGACGGCCGGTCGGTGGACGGCCGGTCGGTGGACGGCCGGTCGGTGGACGGCGTGCCGCAGGTCGGTCCCCGCGGCGCTGTTCCCCTCGGCGGTCGACGCCGCGACCGAACCGGAGAAGGTCAGCGCCCGGTCGCTCCTCCTCGCCGGCGGCGACCAGCGGGTGCTGTCCGCCGCCGAGACCGAGGAGTTCACCGCAACGCCACGGCTCGCCCCGGACCCTCGACTCGCCACCAAGCACCGGCCCCCGCGGTCGCGCTCGCTCGTAGGCTGGCGGTCGTGCGGGGACTGGTGACGAGCAGCGCGGACGAGATGATCGCCTGCTTCCTGAGCGGGGAGTTGTCCAGCCGGAGGTTCGGCCCGGACCTGCGGTCCCGCCTGGCGGCGGCCGGGCAGAGCGAGAGGCTGCTCACGCGTCCGGACCTCTCCGACGCCCGGGCGAACCTCGCGCGTCGCGATCTGCTCGCCGCGACCCGCGGGTACGGCGAGAACCGCGGGCTGTTCGAGAACTTCCCCGTCGGCGTCACATGGACCAGGGCGGTCCTGTCCCCCGCCGAGGCAGCCGCGGTGCGCTACCTCGACTACTCCTACTGGGTCGAGCTGTCGGGCGGCAGCCGCCGGCCGGCCGACGCCGCCGCCCGCGTCACCGCGGGGCTGCGGGCGTTCGACGTGTCCAACGAGCCGTTCCTCGACGCGGCCCGCGCGCTCACGCGAGGCGCGTCCTTCCCTCCCGTCGTCCTGGTCGGCGTGCGGCAGGACGACCTGGTCTGCCTGGAGGGCCACCTGCGCCTGACCGCCCACGCCCTCGCCGGCTTCCCGTCCGACGTCGAGTGCCTGATCGGCACCGCGCCGGACATGGGCCGCTGGGCGCGGTAGTCCGCTCCGCCGGAAGCGCCGGGCCCAGCGCACCTCCCCCGTCGAAGGCACCGGGGGGAAGGGGCCGCGCGGCGACGCCCTACCGGAGGGCGGTCGCCTCGCGCAGCTCGTCCGCGGTCGGCGGCTGGGCGCCGGGGCGGGTCGTGGCGAGCGCGCCGGCCACCACGCATGCGCGCAACACGCGTTCCAGCTCGCGCGGCCCGGACGGCAGCCGTACCCCGGTCGAACCGTCGGGGTGCGGGCCGAACAGGCCGGCCAGCAGGGCGGACTGGAAGGCGTCGCCGGCGCCGATGGTGTCGGCGACCGTCACCTCCGGCGCGGGCACGGAGACCTCGGCCGCAGGGGTGAACCCGGTGGCGCCCGCCGCGCCGCGGGTCAGCACCACCAGGCGCGGCCCGTGCCCGAGCAGCGCGCGGGCGGAGATTGCCGGGTCCTGGTCCGGCCACAGCCAGCCGAGGTCCTCGTCGCTGGCCTTGACCACGTCGGCGACCGCGGCGAGCCGCTCCACCGCCGTGCGGTAGGCGGCGCGGTCCGGCTGCACGGCGGGACGGACGTTGAGGTCCACCGCGACCGCGCGTCCCGGCCGGCCGTGCACGTCCCGGCAGGCGGCCAGCACCTGTTCCGCGCCGGGCTCGACCACGACGGCCAGCGAGCCGGTGTGCAGCAGCGCGGTGTCCTCCCCCACGGGGATGCTCTCCGGCGCCCAGGAGGCGAGGAAGTCGTACGTCGCCGACCCGCTCGCCGCGTCGACGTACGCCAGCGCGACCGTGGTGCGGCCGTCGGCGGCCGGCGCGCGGCGCACGTCCAGGCCGGTGCCGGTCAGGTACCGCGCCACCAGGACGCCGGGCGGGTCGTCGCCCCAGCAGGTGATCAGCGCGACCGGGCGGCCGAGCCGGTGCAGGCCGATGGCCACGTTGGCGGGGCTGCCGCCGGGCGCCGGGCGGACGGTGTCCGCCCCGGTCCGCCACACCAGGTCGACGAGGCTCTCGCCCACCACGATGATCCGGCCGTCGGTGGTCGTGTCGGTGGTCATGATGTCCTCCTGCTTCCGGCGCCGGTCTCCGTGATCCGCCGCGCGTCCAACTGCCGTACCCGGATGTCGAAGGCGGCGCCGCCCTCTCCCGCCGTACGCGCCTGGAGCCGCCAGGGCCCCTCGCCCACAGGGTAGAAGCGCAAGGTGAGCGCCTCCCCGGTGGCCGGCGGGAACACCTCGCAGGGAATTCGGGGGCGCTGAGTGCCGCCGGACACGGAGGGGGGCCGGTGCCGGGGTCGTCGCCCGGCACCGGCCCGAAGGCACCCGTGCCTCACCCGCCGGGGGTTCCCGGCGAACTCCGTTGCCGTTGGGGCTCGTTGGCGCGGCGCGGTCGGGTTCCGGCCGCGCCGGCCTGGCCGGCCACCCGTGCCGGCGCCGCGCCGACAGGCCGGCGGCGGGGTCTAACGCTGCGCCAGATCCTTGTCCGTGATCGGCCGGACCGCCCGGCAGGGCGAGCCGAAGGCGACCACCATCGGCGGGACGTCGTGGGTCACGACGCTGCCGGCGCCGACCACGGAGCCGTGGCCGATCGTCACGCCGGGCAGCACCACGACGTTGCTGCCGATCCACACCTTGTCCTCGATCGTCACCGGCTTGGAGAACCGGTTGTAGTCGTGCCGCAGGTCGGGGTGGATCGGGTGGCCGGTGGTGGTGACGGTGACGTTCGGGGCGATCATGACGCCGTTGCCGATGCGGATCTCGACGTCGTCGATGAGGGAGAGGTTGAAGTTGCCGTAGAAGTCGTCCCCGATGTGGACGTTGCTGCCGTACGCCGCCTGGAAAGTGGGGGCGATGAAGCTCCGCTCGCCGACCGATCCCAGAATCCGGCCGAGCAGTTCGGCCCGCCGCTCCGGCTCGGAGGGCGCGGTCAGGTTGTATTCGTACAACAGCTCCGTACGGCGCTGCCCTGCCATGAACATCGCGTCACTCTCGGTGTAGAGCAGGCCTTGCGCGATGCGCTTCCTGGCGTCGGTGTGTGCGTCCCCGCGGTCGGCGCCGCGGTCGGTCCCGTGGTCGGCCCCGTGGTCGGCCACCCGCTGTATCCCGCGCTCGTCCACGCGCTCCTCCATCTGCTGCTCCTCCTCGACTCCCGGGTGTACACCGATCCTCGCGTACCGGGGAGCCGCGGGCTCACTCTTCGGGCCGGTCGACACGGATGAGGGTCTGCTGCCCGTTCGCGACGAGCCTGCGGCCGCCGCCGTCCTGGACGCCGAACACCTCCAACTGGCACACGGTGAGGGTGCGGCCGGACTTCAGGACCGTGCCCACCGCTTCGAGGTGGTCGCCGACGGCGGGCGCGAGGAGGTTGATCTTGTACTCGACCGTCAGCACGTCGGAGCTCGCCGGGAACAGCGTCAAGGCCGCGTAGCCCCCGGCGCTGTCCGCCACGGCGCTGGTCGCGCCGGCGTGGAAGTAGCCGTGCTGCTGGGTGAGTTCGGGGCGGCTCGGCAGCACGATGTGCACCCGGCCGGGGGCGATCCGGGTCATCCGCGCACCGAGGTGGTTCATCAGCCCCTGGCGTTCGAAGCTCTCCCGGACCCGCGCCCGCACCTCGGCGCTCGCCTCTTCTTCCGCCCGCACCCGGTCGTCCACGCGCCCTCCTCCGCCGCCGACTCGGCCACCCTCTCACGCCCCGCCCGGGCCGGAACGCCGCGAAACCGCCCGCGCGGGCCCGCCGGCGGGCTCAGGCGGAGGGGCCGGCGGACGCGCCGGCGGAAGCGCTGCGGGCGGGTGCTGCCGAGGCGCGCCGCAGGACCTCCAGCGCGGGTGCGGCGACCGCGCTCATCCGGCGCTCGCGCAGGTCCAGGACGGGACCCCGGTTCGACAGGCCGTGCGCGGCCAGCAGGTTCATCAGCGACCAGATCACGTCGGGCCGCCCGGCCAGGGGGAGTTCGCGGCCGTCGGGGGTGATGGCCGCGGCCGCGGTGGTGCCGGCGAGCAGGTTCGTACGGGCCCAGTCGACGTCGTACGAGGAGCCGGTCGGGGCGGCGCGGAGGACCACCTCCCTCGTACGGTGCAGGACCGCCAGGTAGTCCAGCGGCACGGTCAGCCGCCGGGTGACGTCGAACGGCGGTGTGCCGTCGGCGGGTTGGAGCCGCAGCACCGTGTGGAGGACCGGGCCGTGGTCCTGGAAGGTGTGCGTGGCCCGCATCTCCAGGAAGCGGCCCCGGACCAGCACGCCGCCGCGGCGCGACCACCGCCGGGGGACGGACCCGAACGCGGCCGGCGCGCCCGGGAGCCGGTCGACGATCCAGCGCGCCTCCTCGCCCGGTTCGGTCACCGGCGCCCGGTCCTCGGGGAAGGCGCGGTCCTGCTCGGCGACGGCGGCGTAGCGAGCCGCCGTGTGCGGGTCCAGGCGGCGCAGGTCGATGGTGTCACCGACCAGTTCGACTCCTCCCACCGACCGCGAGACGCGCATCTGCCGCAGTTGGCGGACGGGATGGCGGGTCACGTCGGTCACCCGGCCGTCGAGGTCGATCACGCGGCAGGTCCGGGTGCCGGCGAGCAGGGCGCTGCGCGGCCACAGGGGGACGACCGGGCCGTGCGCCCGCAGCTCGGACGGGTGGTCGGGCGGGTGGTCGGACGGGGTCGCGGAGGGGCTGCCTGACGAGTCGACGGGCACGGCCCCGGCCCCGGACCCGCCCTCGGACTCGGCCCCGGACCCGCCGTCGGACCCGGACTCGCCGTCGGACCCGCCCTCGCCGGCCGGTCCGACGAGGACGGCCAGCCGGCCCGCCGTGACCGCCGACAGGAACAGCGCGGGCACCCGCCACTCGCCCGTGATCTCGAACCCGGGGGCGGCGTCGCCCCGTTCGGCCCCTTCGCGTTCCCCGGCCGGCCCGGCCCCGACCGCGCCCTCCGCCCCGTGCACGCGCAGCCGCAGCCGGACCAGCGGCGTGAACTCGTCGGGGGTGTAGTCGCCGTAACACGTGGTGAAGGTCGCTTCGCCCTCGGGTGCGTACCGCACGAGCGACGCCTCCAGGACGTCCGCGCGGACCAGCCGTGCCCGCGGGTGGCCCGTCGGGGAGCGCGGGCCCCAGATCACGAAGGCGTCGTCGGCGCGAGGGGCTCCCGCACCCTTCCCCCGCTCCTTCACCTGGTCCTTCACCCGGTCCCCGCGCGTGATCCGGGGGAAGTCGCCGCGCGCGGCCTTCAGCGCCGCGAACGGGATGCACAGCGTGCAGACCAGCCCCACGACCAACGCGATCCAGGCCCAGCTCTCGCCCTCGTTCCAGGCGCTGTACGCCACGGCGAGCCCGATCGGTCCCGGGAGCAGGCAGAGCGTGGCGATGACCAGATTGCCGGCCACCACTCTGGCGTAACCGCGCACGGCCCCCACCCCACCTCGTCCTGGTACCCGCGGCACGGATCGTGGCCTGGGAACACCGCCCCATGGTCCCCTCGCCCGCGCCCCGGCACCACCCGTCCGCCGGAACCGGTCCACCCGTCCGCCCGGACCGATCCGCCCGTCCGCCGGAACCGATCCGCCCGTTCGCCCGGACCGGTCCGCCCGCCGCCCGGCCATCGCCAAGCCCCCTCCTGACCGCGGCCCGCCAACGCCGTACCACCGGCGGGCCCGAAGGGTTCCCTGGTCCGGGGCGCGTTCGCGGGACACAATGGTCCGTCGCCGGACCCGTCCGGCGCGGGGGTGGCGGTCCGTGAGGGAGGGCAAGACCTTGGCAGAGCAACCGGTGGCGCTCGACGACCTGCCCGCGATCCGCGGGCCCCGGATGGTCGGGCGGTCGGCGGAACTCGGCCGGGCCGTGAGCGGGCTGACCGCCGGCACCCCCGCGACCGTCTTCATCGAGGGCGAGGCGGGGATCGGCAAGACCCGGCTGCTCCAGGAGGTGCTGGCGACCCCCGCGCTCGACGGAGCGCTCATCGCGACCTGCCCGCCGTTCCGGGAGACGCTCACGCTCGCCCCGGTCGTGGACGCGGTGCGCCAGACCCGCACCGGGGTGGCCGCGATGGGCCTGTCCGCCCTGGCGGGGGCGCTGCGCCCGCTCTTCCCGGAGTGGGCCGACGTGCTGCCGCCCGCGCCCGAGCCGCTCGACGACGCCGGGGCCGCCCGGCACCGCCTCTTCCGCGCCCTGCGCGAACTCCTCGCCGGGTGCGGCACCGCCGTACTGGTCGTGGAGGACGCCCACTGGGCCGACGCGGCCACCCTGGACTTCCTGCTGTTCCTCGCCGCCCGGCCCGCCGCGGAACGGATCAGCCTGGTGCTGACCTACCGCCCGGAGGACGTACCGGCCGGCTCCCCACTGCTGCGCCTGGCCGCCAAACGCGCGCCCGGCACGGTCCACACCCGGATCGTGCTCACCCCGCTCAGCGTCGCCCAGACCGGGCAGTTCGTGTCCTCGATGCTGCACGACGAGCACGTCTCCGACGCGTTCGCGCTGTTCCTGCACACGCACACCTCGGGGCTCCTGCTCGCCCTGGAGGAGTCCGTGCGCCTGCTGGGCGACCGCGCCGACCTGATCCGGCGCGGCGGCGAGTGGCGGCGCAGGACCCTCACCCGGATCGAGGTCCCGCCGACGATCCGCGACGCCGTCCTGGAGCGTGCCGCCCGGCTCGCCCCCGACGACCGCCAGGTGCTGCGCGCCGCCGCCGTCCTCGCCGAACCCGTGCAGCCGGCAGTGCTGGTCACCGTGTCGGGGCTGCCGGACGCCCGCGCCCGTACCGCCCTGGCCGCGGCGGTCCGGGCCAGGGCGCTGGTCGAGGACCCCACCGGACGCGTCCACTTCCGCCATCTGCTGGCCGCCCGCGCGGTCTACGACGACATACCCGGCGGCGAGCGCCGGGCCCTGCACCTGCGCGCCGGCCGGGCCCTGGAGACCCTGTCCCCGGTCCCGATCGCCCGGCTGCCACGGCACTTCGGGGAAGCGGGCGACACCGGCGCCTGGCGGCTCTACACCGAGCGCGCCGCCGACCTCGCCCTCGCCTCGGGCGACCAGCCCGCCGCCGTCACGGCCCTGCACGCGCTGCTGTCGGCCGGCGACCTGCCGGCCGGAGATGTCGCGCGGCTGTGCCGGAAGTTCCCCGTCTTCGCCTTCTCCGGCTACCTCGGCAGCACCGAACTGCTCGGCGTGCTGGGCACCCTGCTCGACGGCGGTGCGCTGTCCCGGTCCGAACGCGGCCAGGTGCGGGCCCAGTTGGGCCGAATGCTGATGCAGACCGGGCAGTACTCCGCCGGCGTGGCCGAACTGGAGCGCGCCATCGCCGACCTCGACGACCATCCCTACGAGGCCGCCACGGCGATGAGTTCACTCAGCCGCCCGGCCGGCGCGGACTGGCCGGTCGCCGCCCACCGGCGCTGGCTCGACAAGTCGGTCGAGCTGGTCGAGGTCCGGGTCCCCGCGGACCGCCGGCTGACCTTCCGCGTCGACCGGGTGACCGCCCTGTTGCAGATGGGCGATCCCGACGGATGGGACGTCGCCGCCGGGCTCCCCCAGATCGCGGCCCGCCCGGACGACGAGCTGAGCGTCATCAGGGCCGACCTCAACATCGGTGACGCGGCGGTGCGTTGGGGGTTCTACCCGGAGGCGCGGCGCCGGCTGGACCGGGCCGCGGCGGCGGGCGCGAAGGGCGGGTACCTGCGGATGCGGGACATGGCCCAGGTGACCTCGGCCCACCTCGACTGGTACACCGGCCGCTGGCCGGGCCTGGCCGAACGCGCCGCCGCGCTCGCCGCCATCGAGGAGGAACCGCTGATCGCCCTCGACGGCCTGCTGATCACCGCGCTGCTCGCCTCGGCCGCCGCCACCGAGGCCGGTGAACTCGCCGCGGCGGGCGAGCGGTTCGAGCACGTCCTGACCGAGGTGACGCGCCGCGGCATCGTCGACATGGCGCTGGAGCCCGCGGCCGCTCTCGCGGCGCTGCGGCTCGCCGAGGGCCGCGTCGCCGACAGCCTCGCCCTCACCGACGAAGGCATGCGGGTCGTCACCCGCAAGGGGGTCTGGCTGTGGGCCACCGAGATCGCCCCGGTCCGGGTCCAGGCCGTTCTCGCTGCCGGCCGCGCCGACGAGGCCGGCGAACTCGTCACCCGGTACGCCCGAGGGCTGCGCGGCAGCACGTCGCTCACCGCCGAGGCGTCGCTGGCGGCGTGCCGGGCGTGGCTCGCCGAAGCGGGCGAACCCGCCGACCGGGCGGCCGCGCACTGGGAGGCGGTCGCCGCCGCGTGGGACCGGCTGCCGCGGCCCCACGCGGCGCTGCTCGCCCGGGAGCGGCGGGCCGTCGCGCTGGCCGCGGCGGGCCGTGACGGCGAGGCGGCCGACCTGCTCGCCGGCGTCGAGGCCGGGCTGCGGGCCCTGGGCGCCGAGCGCGACGCCCGACGGGTGGCCGCCCGGGACCGGCAGCCGGCCCGCGGCGGCCGGCGCGGCTACGGCGACCGGCTCTCGCCGCGGGAGCTGGAGGTGGTGCGGCTGATGCTGACCGGGCTGTCCACCCCGGACATCGCCAGGTCGCTGTCGCGTTCGCCGCGGACGGTCGCGGCGCAGCTCAACTCGGCGATGCGCAAGTACCAGGTGAAGTCCCGTACCGCCCTGGCGGTCGCCGCGCTCCAGGCCGGCGTCTCCCCCGCGGGGGCCTCCGGGTGAGCCCCGCCGCCCGGCCGGAGCGCCCGTCCTGCCCCGCCCGGATCACCGCCCGGTAGACGGCGCCTGGAGCACCTCACGGTGGACGGCCGCGGGCGCCTCGCGGGCGCGGCTCCGGGCGGGCCGCACTCCCCTGCCGCCCCCTGACGTACCGCAGGGCGTCGCGAGAGTGACGCGCGGGGGCAACGCGGCGGAACTTTAGGTCACTTGACGCATCGTGCGGCGGTCACCGCCGTCGCGATACTCACCTGGCGCGCACCGCCCCTCCCGCAACAACCGACGGAGAACACCCCTGTGAGCCGCTCTGGTGAGGACGTCCCGCACGACGGGCACCCGGCCGGACCACACCCCTCGGACGGCGCGACACCGTCCGAGGAGGAGCAGACCGCAACCGCACCACCCCCGCCCCCAGCGGACTCGGACGACGACCCCTTCGGGGGCTACGAACCCCTGTGACCGGGCGACCCGAGATCCCGAACACCGAAAGGCGACCCCCGCGTTGAAACGACCCATACGCCTGACCGGGCACCGCACGAGCAGAGTGGCGGCCCTCGGACTCGCCGCGGCCTGCGGCCTGTTCGTCGTGCCCGCCTCCCACGCCGAGGGAACACCTCCGGCCTCCTTCGTCCGGACCTCCGCCGCCCGGGCCGCCTCGGCGAGTTGCCAGGTGACGCTGCCCGGCGGCCTCAAGGCGACCGTCACCCCCGACGGCGCCCGGCTCACCGACCCGGCCGCCGCCACCGGGCAGACGGTGCTCTCCTTCCGCAGCGGAGGCCACCAGTACCTCATGCCGGCAAGCGCCACCGCCCGGTCCGCGACGAAGGGCCTGGCCGGGTACGACACCACCGCGCTCGCCCAACGCGCCTGCGGAGCCGACGCGTTCGCGCCGCCGACCGCTCAGCCGTCGTCGGCCCGCCACGGCTCGTACACCATGGGCCGGCTCACCGCGCACCTGATCGACACGGACGGCAAGCCCACCAACGGCGGTACGCTCCTCCTCGTCAGCGCCGACCGGACCGCCGACACGAACACGTTCTTCGCCGCCTACCGGGGCACGTTGAAGGTCAGCGTGCCCACCGGCCGCTACGAAGCCGTGTACGTGCAGGACAGGCACGTCACCATCGCGCCCGAGGTGACGATCGGCGACGGGACCAGCATCACCCTGGACGCCCGCACCTCGACCCACGAGATCAAGGCGCCGTCCACGCCTCGCCCGACCACGCTCGCCGACAGCGAGTTCGCCCTCTACCGCGGTGACGGCACGCCGGACGGCGACGCCGACAGCCTGGTCCTCCAGTTCCTCAGCCTGGGCTCCGACCCGCTCGGCGTCACGGTCAACACCACCGCGCCGGTGAAACACGGCCGGTTCGCGGCGGTGGCCACGGCCGATCTCGAAGGGCCCGCCGACGCACCGCGGCCGTACGTGTACCACGTCGCCGACTCCTACGACCACCTGCCGAGTTCGTACCCGACCACGATCGACCCGAAGTCGCTGTCCACGGTCACCCAGACCTTCTCCGCGCCCACCGGGCCGACCGGAACCGACCTGCTGGTCCAGAACGTGACACCCGTATGGGCCGCCACCGCCGGAGTGCGCAGCGCCACCGGGTTCGACTACGTCACGCCCGGCACCACCCTCACCGACTACGTGAGCACGTCCGCCGGCCTCGACTGGCGCACCCAGGTGCAGGACGAGCAGACCAGCCTCCTGCTCACCGGCAAGGACACCGTCCCCCGTGCCGGTTCCCACACCTCCGTGACGTGGGAGGCCGACGCCCCGCGGCCGGGCGTGCAGGTCGACACCGGCAGCAGCGCCGTCTACTGCGGCGCGTGCGCGAACGCGGACACCATGGTCTTCGGCATCGGCGAGGACGGCGACAGCACACCCGGCACCATGGGCGTGGGCTTCGACGACTCCGGCACCATCACCCTGACCCGGAACGGCACGGTCCAGGCCACCGGCACCGGCAGCCTGTTCGGGACCGCCGTCGATGTCCCGGCCGGCCGGGCCACCTACCGGCTGCGGCAGCAGACCACACGCGTCCACGGCGACCTGTCGCCCAGCACCGACACGACGTGGACCTTCACCGCGGACCCGGGCAAGGGCCGGGCCCTGCCGTCCCGGGTGCCCTGCACCGGACTGACCGGCCCCTGCGCCGCGCTGCCCCTGCTGTTCGCGTCCACCTCCACCGACGCGGACCTCCAGCACCGGCTCGCCACCGGCCGGCACAGCGTCGCCCTCGACGTGACGCGTGAGCAGTACTCCTCCAGCGCGCCGGTGACCGGCGCCACCCTCCAGGTGTCGTACGACGGCGGCACGACCTGGCAGGGCCTGCACGTCACCGGTGCCCACGGCGCCTACCGGGCCGCCTACACCGTCCCCGCTTCCGCTTCCGGCGGCACCGTGTCCTTCAAGCTCTCCGCATGGGACGGCCAGGGCAACCGCATCGACCAGGTCCTGCCGCGCGCCTACCAGGTGCGGTGACCGTGACCACTCCCGCTTCCCAGGAGCCCACTGTGACGAAATCACGCCTCTTCCGGCCGCTGGCCGGCTCGGTCGCGGTCGCCGCGACCGTCCTCGGCCTGCTCGCGGTCGTCTCGCCGTCCTCCTTCGGCGACGACAGCGCCGCCACCTCCGCGGCCGCCACCACCCCGGTGTCCGTCTGTTCCGCCCCGCCGCCCGGCCAACTCGCCTGCCAGGCCGAGGTCATGCCGGACCCGTCGGCCGCGGGGGCGCGGTCGTTCAGCGCCAAGGACGCCACGCTGCCCTCGGGCTACGGCCCGGCCGACATCCAGTCCGCGTACGCCATCGGCTCCGACGTGGCGGCGCACGCCGGCAAGGGCCGCACCGTGGCCGTCGTCGACGCCTACGACGCGCCCACGGTCGAGGCCGACCTCGCCGTCTACCGCGCCACCTACGGGCTGCCGGCCTGCACCACGGCCAACGGCTGCTTCCGCAAGGTCAACCAGCGGGGCGACGCCGCCCCGCTGCCCGCGGTCAACGCCAGTTGGGCGGTGGAGATCAGCCTGGACGTGGAGGCCGTCTCCGCGGCCTGCCCCGACTGCCACATCCTGCTGGTCGAGGCCGACATTCCCGGCGGCAGCTACCTCGGCGACGGCGTCGACACGGCGGTGCGGCTGGGCGCCGACGCGGTCTCCAACAGCTACAGCGCGACGGAGACCGACTCCTGGGACAACCTGGCCGCCGCGAAGGACGGCACGCCCGTCGGCGCCTCCTCCTACGTCCACCCCGGCGTGCCGATCCTCGCCGCCTCGGGCGACTCCGGCTACCAACTGGACGCGCCCTACCCGGCGGACCTCACCTCGGTCATCGCGGTCGGCGGCACCTCGCTGAACCGCAGTGACACCGCTCGGGGCTGGACCGAGACCGCGTGGGGACCGGGCCAGGCCCAGTCGGGGGCCGGCGCGGCCTGCTCGGCCCACGTCGACAAGCCGGCCTGGCAGCACGACACCGCCTGCCCGGGCCGGACCGTCGCCGACATCTCCGCCGTCGCCGACCCGTACACCGGGCTGGCGATCTACGACAGCACCCCGGACCCCGGCGACCAGCTGCCTGGCGGCTGGCTGCACGCCGGCGGCACCAGCGCGGCCACCCCGCTCGTCGCGGCCATGTACGTGATGGCCGGTGCCACGGCGACGGTCGACGACGCCTCGGGCCTGTACGCGCACCCCGGGCGGCTGAACGACGTCGCCGGCGGACGGAACGTCAGCATCCCCGGCAGCGGCCACGAGTGCCCCACCACCAGCTACCTGTGCACGTCCCTCCCGGGCTACGACGCCCCGACCGGCGTCGGCTCGCCCGACGGCCTGGCGTCGCTGCGGTCCTGAGACCCGGCGCGGGCCGGCGCCGGAGGTGAGGGCTCCGGACGCACCCGGCCCCGGCCACGAAGTCCGTGGCCGGGGCCGGGTCGTGCCCGTCCTCGTGCTCGCGCCCGGGGCCCGTCACGGCGTCACGGCGTCACGACGTCACGGCGTCACCGCGTCACCGCGTCACCGCGTCACGCTGCTCCGGAAGCGGCGCGCAGTTCCCGCTTGAGGACCTTCCCTGCCGCCGACATCGGGAACTGCGCCACGCTCTCCACGCTGCGCGGGCACTTGTAGCCGGCGATCTCCTGCTTGCAGAACGCCTGAAGTTCCTCCGCCGTGAGCGTGGCGCCGGGCACCAGGACGACCATGGCGTGCACCCGCTCGCCCCACTTGGCGTCGGGCAGGCCGATCACCGCGACCTGGGCGACCGCCGGATGCTTCGCGACCACGTTCTCGACCTCGGTCGAGTACACGTTCTCGCCGCCGCTGACGATCATGTCCTTGAGGCGGTCGACGATGTACACGTAGCCGCGTTCGTCCATGTAGCCGACGTCACCGGTGTGCATCCAGCCGTCCCGGACCGCCTCCTGGGTCTCGGCCGGCTTCTTCCAGTACCCCAGCATGACGTGGTCCCCGGCGGCGACGATCTCGCCGATCGTGCCGGGCGGCACCTCCGTGCCCTTCTCGTCCACGATCCGCACCCTGGCGTACGGGGCGGCCCGGCCGACCGACCGGCGCAGCACCGGGTCGTCGTGGTCCTCGTCCAGCAGCAGCGTGGTGGACGGGGACAGTTCGGTCATGCCGTACACCTGGAGGAACTGCGCGGACGGGAAGGCCGCGCGGGCGCGGGTCAGCAGCGTCTCGGAGATCGGGGACGCCCCGTAGGCCAGCAGTTCCAGGCTGCTCAGGTCGTAGGAACCCGCGTCGGGGTGGCTGACGATCGCGTCGATCATCGCCGGCACCAGCAGGGTCTGCTTGGCGCGGTGCTCCTCGATGGTGCGCAGCACCCCGGCCGGGTCGAACATGGCGACCGGCACCGTCGTCATGTCCGCCATCATGCCGACGATCCAGAAGGCGAACCCGGCCAGGTGGAAGGCCGGCGCGGCCAGGATGGACGTGCCGCCGCGCGGGAGGCGGGTGTGCAGCAGGGTGCCCAGGGCGGTGACGAAGAGCTGGCGGTGCCCCAGCATGACGCCCTTCGACACGCCGGTGGTGCCGCCGGTGTAGAAGACGCCGGCCATCGCGTCGCCCTGCCGGTGCACGTCCTCGACCGGTTCGGCGGCCAGCAGTTCGGCCAGCGGCACCAGGCCCTCGGGCGTGGGCTGGTCACCGCAGTGCACGATCGTGCGCAGGCCCGGGGTCCGCTCCCGCAGGGCCGACGCCATCGGCAGGAACGCGTCGTCGAGGAACAGGACGGACACGTCGGCGTCGTCCAGCGCGTACGCGTGCTCCGCCACGCTCCACCGGGTGTTGAGCGGGACGATGGCCGCGTCCGCCCACGCGGTGGCGAGCGCGGCCTGGCAGAACCGGTCGGTGTTCAGCGACAGCAGGCCCACCCGGTCGTCCTTGCGCACACCGAGCCCGATCAGCCCGCCCGCGATACGGCTGACCGCGTCGTAGGTCTCCCGGGCCGTGTACGTGCGCGCGCGGTACGCGGTGAACGGTATGTCGGGCGACTGCCGCACGGCTCGGTGCAACGATTGGGTGAGGTACATGGGTTGCCCTTCGTGACGTCGTTCTCGGTGGCTCGCGGGTTCCGGTCTCCGGCCGCCGTCGAGGGAGCCGAGGGAGCCGAGGGAGAGGTCGGAACCGCCGTGTGATGGCCGCCGGGCAGCGGCGGGCACCCTGGTGCGAGGAGCGGCCTGACGCGACGACCCGGTGAGCCCGCTCCTCGCATCAGGCGCCTGCCGCGCTCGCACCAAGTCGTTACTCCGCCTTGCGCTTCCCGGAGAACTTGAACGTCATGAACGCCGCCTTGACCTTGCCGCTCATGGTGTCGCCGTCCACGGTCCCGGTGGTCTTGACCTTGATCTTGGCCGGGGAGGTGAGTTTGGCGGTGTAGCTGAACTCCGTGCCGTGGATCTCGCCGTCGTCGATCGGGGTGCCGTCGAAGGTCCCGGTCATGGTCGTGCCGTCGGTGCTGAGCACCAGGTCGGCCTGCTTGTCACCGGTAGGACCCTGATACGTGATCGCCCAGGTGCCGTCGACCGTCATGTCATTCCTCCTGCTGATCGCTGATCGCTGATCGCTGCTCGTTACTCGCTGGTCGTTGCTCGCTGCTTGCTGCTTGCTGCTTGCTGCTCGTACCGGACGGTCTGCCCGGCCGCTTCCCTGCTGCTGCCCTCCTGCTGTCATCTCCCTCCGGCCGGCCGGTCTTCCGGCCGGTCAGTCTTCCTCCGCCGACCGGTCCGCCGTGAGCCACTTCTCGGTCGCTTCCGCGGTCGCCGCGGACGACGCCTCGATCAGGGAGAAGTGGTCGGCGGCGATCTCCACCTGGTCGTCGCAGACGTCCCACGCGGGCCAGTCGGAGACGTCGGCGTGCTCGCCCAGCGGCCGGCCCGCGCGGATCAGCAGGCTCGGGGCGCTGATCTCCTCCGGGCCGCGCTCGCCCAGCAGCCGTACGTAGCTGCCCATGGCGAGCCAGCTGGCGTCGTCGATCACGGCGGCCTCCTGCTCGCGGTCGAGGATCTCCGTCATCACCAGGGAGAAGACACCGAGGATCTCCTTCTCGTCCGTCGGCGTGGGGGTGTCGAGCATGACGACGCCGACCGGACCGGCGTCCTCCTCCTCCAGGCGGGCGGCGATCGAGTGCGCCATGACGCCTCCGATCGAGTAGCCGACCAGGACGAAGGGGTCGTCGCCGACCGCCCGGCGGACCGCTGCGACCAGGGCCGCGATCGCGGCGTGCCAGGAGCCCGGCGCCGAGTCCGTGCCCTGGAATCCCGGCAGGGTGCAGGCGAAGACGTCCCGCGTCCCCTCGAACCGGTCGGCGAACCGCATGAACTGGTGCGGGCCGGAGCCGGGCATGAAGGACGGCACGCACACCAGCTTCGGCAGGCCGCTGCCCGAGGCGAGCCGGACCACGTGCCCGCCGCCGTCCGGCAGCCCGGACGACGCGAAGGTGGGTCGGAACCTCGATGCCGCGGTGAGCAGCGGCAGCGCTTCGGCGATGGACTGCGTCGTGTGGGCGTGGTGCATCAGCGCGCTGAACGTGCCGTTGCCGGCCTGGCCCCCGGACGAGGCACGGGCGGCGTTCCCGGCCGCCGAGCGCGCTCCGCCCGAACCACCCGTGCCGGCCCCGGCGGCCGACTCGGCCGCGGCCTCGGTCGCGGCCTCGCTGAGCAGGAGCCGGGCGACGGCGGCGGGTTCGGGGTGGTCGAAGACCAGCGTGGTGGGCAGGCGCAGGCCGGTGGCCTGGGTGAGCCGGTTGCGCAGCTCGACCGCGGCCAGCGAGTCGAAGCCGAGGTCCCGGAACCCGCGGTCCGGGTCGACCGCTTCGGGCGAGGGGTGGCCGAGCACCGCGGCGACGTGCGTGCGGACCAGTTCGAGGGCGACCTGTGCGCGTTCGCTCTCGGGCACGGCGGTCAGCCGCCGGGTGAGCGCCCCGCCGGTCGCCGGGGTGCGGCGGGCCGGGGCGCTGACCAGGCCGGCCAGCAGCGGCGGCAGCAGGCCGCCGCCGGCCTGGGCGCGCAGCGCGACCGTGTCGAACCGGGCCGGGACCACCAGGGCCCGGTCGTGCCGGCTGCCCTGGTCGAACAGTTCCAGGCCCAGTGCGGCGGGCATGGGCTGGACGCCTTGGCGGGCCAGCCGGGCCAGCGCCGCCTCGTCGAGGCCGCCGGCCATCCCGGTCTCCTCGGCCCACAGGCCCCAGGCCAGCGACACGGCCGGGCGGCCCTGCGCGCGCCGCCGGGCGGCGAGCGCGTCCAGGACGGCGTTGGCGGCCGCGTAGTTGCCCTGTCCCGGGCTGCCGATCAGCCCGGCGGCGGAGGAGAACAGCACGAACGACCGCAGGTCCAGCTCCGCGGTCAACTCGTCGAGCAGCAGGGCCGCGTCGACCTTGGGCCGCATCACCCGGTCCACCTGCTCCGCCGTCAGCGACGTCACCACGCCGTCGTCCAGGACGCCGGCCGCGTGCACCACCGCGGTCAGCGGCACCTCCAACGAGCCCAGCAGAGCGGCCAGTTGCTCGCGGTCCGTCACGTCGCACGCCGCGACCCGAACCCGGCAGCCGGTCGCTTCCAGCTCCGCGGCGAGCGCGTCGGCCCCCGGCGCGGCCGGGCCCCGCCTGGACACCAGCACCAGGTGCCGGACCCCGCCCGCGGTGGCCAGGTGCCGCGCGACCAGCGCGCCCAGGCCCCCGGTGCCACCAGTCACCAGCACCGTGCCGTCCACGTCGAGCGGCCCGGGCACGGTGAGCACCACCTTGCCGGTGTTGCGGCCCTCCCGCAGGAACCGGAACGCCTCCTGCCCGTCCCTCACGTCCCAGGTCCGCACCGGCGCGTGGGACAGCACGCCCCGGTCGAACAGGTCCAGCACCGCGGTCAGCATCTCCTGGATGTGTTCCGGTCCGGCCTCGAACGCGTCGAACGCCCGGTACCGCACGTCCGGATGGGCCTCGGCCACCGCCCGCGGGTCGCGGACGTCGGCCTTGCCCATCTCCAGGAACCGTCCGCCGCGCGGCAGCAACCCGAGGGAGGCGTCGATGAACTCGCCGGCCAGCGCGTTGAGGACCACGTCCACCCCCGCGCCGTCGGTGACGCGCGCGAACGTGTCCGCGAACTCCAGGTCCCGCGACGACGCGATCCGCTCGGCCGGCACACCCAGGGCACGTACGGCGTCCCACTTGGCGGGGCTGGCGGTCGCGTAGACCTCCGCGCCCAGCCGCGTGGCGAGTTGCACCGCGGCCATCCCGACGCCGCCCGCCGCGGCGTGCACCAGCACCCGCTCCCCGGCCGTCAGTCCGGCCAGTTCCACGAGCCCGTAGTACGCCGTCAGGTAGACCACCGGCACCGCGGCCGCCTGCTCGTACGACCAGCCCGCGGGGATCGGCGCGACCATCCGCCGATCCGCGATCGCCGCCGTGCCGAATCCCTCGGGGATCAGGCCCATCACGCGGTCACCGGGCGCCAGGTCCGTGACCGCGGAGCCGGTCTCCAGGACGATGCCCGCCGCCTCACTGCCGAGCGGCGCGTCTCCCGGGTACAGGCCCAACGCGATCAGCACGTCGCGGAAGTTGAGCCCCGCGGCCCGTACCGCGACCCGGACCTCGCCCGCCGCCAGCGGGCGGTCGGCACCGGACGGGACGAGCGCCAGGCCCTCCAGCGATCCCTTCGCGACCGACGCCAGCGACCACGGCCCCTCGGCGGGCACCGCGGAGCCGGTCGACCGCGCCAGCCGCGGCGCCGTCACCCGCCCCTCGCGCACCGCGACCTGCGGTTCGTCGAGCGCGGCGAGCGCGGCCCAGTCCGGGCCCGTTCCCTCGCCGGCACCGCCGTCAACGGTGTCGCCGGCCGGGTCGAGGTCCACCAGGGCGAACCGTCCCGGGTGCTCGGACTGCGCGCTGCGCACCAGGCCCCACACCGGAGCCTGGCCGAGGTCGGGAGCCTCGTTGCCCACGCCGACGCCGCCGCGGGTCACCACCACGAGCCGTGTGCCGGCCAGCCGTTCGCTGTCCAGCCATCGCCGTATCAGCGCCAGCGCGTCCGCCGTGGCGGCACGCGCGGCGCCGGCCTCGTCGCCGGCCGGTGCCGTGGTCCCGACCGAACTCCCGACCGAGGTCACGACCGCCTCGGGCACCGCAGCGCCCGCGGCCAGGGCCGCTTCGAGCGCACCCAGGTCCGCGTACCGCTCCCCGGCTCCCGCCTGCTCGCCGAGGATCGCGACCCGGGCCGCGGCGGCACCGGCCGTGACCGGTATCCAGTCGACGGTGAACAGCGATCCGTCACCCGGCCGCCCCGCTCCCGCCAGCTGCGCGGGATCGATCGGACGGGAGGTGAACTCCCGTACGCAGGCGAGGGGTTGCCCGTTCTCGTCGGCGATGTCGATCCGGGTCGTGGACGGCCCGGCCGGGGTGATCCGGACCCGCGCCCGCGACACGCCGTGCTGGTCCAGGTGGACGCCGGACCAGGAGAACGGCAGCTCCACGGCCGCGCTCACGTCGTGGTCGAGCAGCCCGCCGTGCAGCGCGGCGTCCAGCAGTGCCGGGTGGATGCCGAACCCCTGGGCGGAGCCGGCCTGCTCGTCCGGCAGGACCACCTCGGCGTAGATCTCCTCGCCGTCGCGCCAGGCCGCCCGCAGCCCCTGGAAGACCGGCCCGTACTCGTAACCGGCCGCCGCCAGCCGCTCGTACAGCCCCTCGACGGGCACCGCGACGGCGCCCTCCGGCGGCCAGTACGCGGGGAACGGCACCGCGGGAGCCTCGACCTCCGAGCCGAGCTTGCCACGGGCGTGGCAGGTCGCCTCGGGGCGCTCGCCGTGTCCGCTGCCTTGCGGGCGGGTGTAGACGGCGAGGGCACGGTGGCCGTTCTCGTCGGGTTCCGCCACGGTGACCTGTAGGTCGACGGCCTCGCCGACGGGCAGGGGCAGCGGTGCCTGGAGGATCAGCTCCTCGACCACGGGGGCGTCGACCTGCCGTCCGGCGGCCAGCGCCAGTTCGGTCAGGGCGGCGCCGGGCACGAGGACCGTGCCGAGCACGGCGTGGTCGGCGAGCCAGGGCTGGGTCTCCAGGGACAGGCGCCCGGTCAGCAGCCACTCGTCACGGTCGCCGACCTGAACGGCGGCGACCAGCAGCGGGTGGTCCAGCCGCGCCTGCCCGGCCGCGGCCGCGTCGCCTGCCGCGGCACGGGGCAACAGCCAGTAGCGCTCGTGCTGGAAGGCGTACGTCGGCAGGGATACGGTCCTGGCACCGGTGCCGGCGTAGTACGCGGCCCAGTCGACCACGACCCCGGCCGCATGGGCCTGGCCGAGGAACCCGGCGAACGCCTCCGGCTCACCCTGACGAGCCCGCAACGCGGGCACCAGCACCGCCTCGCCATCCACCTCCTCCAAAACCTGACGGGCCAACGCGGTCAACGATCCATCCGGCCCCAACTCCAGGAACCGCGTCACCCCGAGCCCGGCCAACGCGCTGATCCCGTCAGCGAAGCGGACCGCCTCCCGCGCATGCCGCACCCAATACGACGGGTCCGCCAACTCACCCGGCACCGTCACCGCACCCGTCAGGTTCGACACCACCGGAATGACCGGCTCAGCGAACCGCAACCCGCCCGCCACCTCCGCGAACTCCGCCAACATCGGCTCCATCAACGCCGAGTGGAACGCATGAGACACCCGCAACCGGGTCGTCTTCACGCCCTCCCACACCGGAAGCCGCAGCCACTCCTCCAGCGCCTCCTGCTCACCCGAGACGACCACCGCACGCGGTCCGTTGATCGCCGCGACCGACAACCGGTCCTCGAACCCGGCCAAGGAAGCGCGCACTTGCTCTTCATCGGCCTGCACCGCCACCATCGCTCCGCCGGCCGGCAGCGCACCCATCAACCTGCCCCGAGCCGCCGCCAGCGCGCTCGCGTCCGGCAGGGACAGCACCCCGGCCACATGCGCCGCCGCGATCTCGCCCACCGAATGCCCGACCAGGAAGTCCGGCCTCATGCCGAGCGACTCCGCCAACCGGAACAACGCCACCTCGACCGCGAACAACCCCGCCTGCGTGAACTGCGTCGCGTTCAACAACCCGGCCTCCGCCGAGCCCTCTTCCGCCGCCAGCACCTGCGACAACGGCCGCTCCAACAGCGGGTCAAGCTCCGCGCACACCTCGTCCAGCGCCCGCTTGAATACCGGGAACACCGACGCCAACCCCAAGCCCATCCGGGCCCGCTGCGCCCCCTGACCCGAGAACACGAACGCCGTCTTCCCCGACGCCGCGCGTCCTTGAACGGTGCCCGCACCCGGTTCACCGACAGAGAGCGCCGCCAGCCCCGCCAGCAACGACTCCCGATCAGCAGCAGTCACCGCGGCACGATGCTCCAGATGCGCCCGCGTCGTCGCCGCCGAGAACGCCGTGTCCAGCACACCCAGGTCCGGCTGCGCCAGCAGGTGCTCCCGCAACCGACCGGCCTGCGCCCGCAACGCCACTTCATCCTTCGCCGAGACCAACACCGGCACCACGGGCCGGACTTCCCGTTCCGCCTGAGCGGACGCCCGCGAGCCCGTACCCGTGCCAGTGCCAGTGCCCGTACCCGCGCCCGATTCCGGCTCGCTGTCGCTCTGCGCGGGCGCCTCCTCCAGGATCAGGTGGGCATTCGTGCCCGAGACGCCGAAGGACGACACGCCCGCGCGGCGAGGCCGGCCGAGGTCGGTCCAGGGCCGGGCGTCGGTCAGCAGCTTGACCGCACCGGACTCCCAGTCCACGTGCCGGCTGGGCTCGTCGGCGTGCAGGGTGGCGGGAAGTTGCCGGTGCCGCAGCGCCTGCACCATCTTGATCACCCCGGCCACCCCGGAAGCAGCCGAGGAGTGGCCGATGTTCGACTTGACCGAGCCCAGCCACAGCGGCTGCTCGTCCGGGCGGTCCTGCCCGTATGTCGCCAGCAGCGCCTGAGCTTCGATCGGGTCACCGAGCCGGGTACCGGTCCCGTGGCCTTCCACCGCGTCGACGTCGGAGGGGCCGAGCCCGGCCGCGGCCAACGCCGCCCGGATCACCCGCTCCTGGGCCGGGCCGCTCGGCGCCGTAAGCCCGTTGGACGCGCCGTCCTGGTTCACCGCGCTGCCCCGGATCACGGCCAGCACGTTGTGTCCCAGGCGCTGCGCGTCCGACAGGCGCTCCATCACGACCAGGCCGACACCGTCGGAGAAGCCGGTGCCGTCAGCGCCTTCCGCGTACGACTTGCACCGGCCGTCGGGCGAGAGCCCGCGCTGCCGGGAGAACTCCACCAGCAGGAACGGCCCCGACATCACGGTCACGCCGCCGGCCAGCGCCATCGAGCACTCGCCGTTGCGCAGTGCCTGCGCGGCCAGGTGCATCGCCACCAGCGACGACGAGCACGCGGTGTCCACGGAGACCGCGGGGCCCTGGAGCCCGAAGGTGTAGCTCAGCCGTCCCGAGACCACGCTCGTCGTGGTCCCGGTCAGCCGGAATCCCTCCAGGTCCGGCGTCGCTCCACCGGCGTACTCCGACGCGACCGCGCCGCAGAACACGCCGGTGTCGCTGCCGCGCAGCGAGGCCGGGTCGATTCCGGCGTCCTCCAGCGCCTCCCAGGCACCTTCGAGCAGCAACCGCTGCTGCGGGTCCATCGCCAGCGCCTCGCGCGGGCTGATCCCGAAGAACCCGGCATCGAAGTCCCCGGCCCCGTCGAGATATCCGCCGCCGCGCGTGTACACGGTGCCGGCCTGGTCGGGGTCCGGGTCGTACAGCCGCTCCAGGTCCCAGCCACGGTCACCGGGCAGCTCCGATATCGCGTCCCGACCCGCAGCGACCAGGTCCCACAACTGCTCGGGCGATGCAGCGCCGCCCGGGTAGCGGCAGCTCATGCCCACGATCGCCAGCGGCTCGTCCGCATCCGCCCGCCGCCGGGCCGGAACCCGTACGGCAGGGGCGGCGACGGCACCGGATTCGGCGCCGGGCACCTGGGTCACCAGGAACCGCGCCACCGCCGCCGAGGTCGGATGGTCGAACACCAAGGTCGCGGGCAACTTGAGTCCGGTCGCCTGGGCCAGCCGGTTGCGCAGCTCGACCGCGGCCAGCGAGTCGAAGCCCAGCTCCTTGAACGCGCGCTCCGCGTCGACCGCCGACGCCGACGCGTGCCCGAGCACCGCCGCCACCTGCGCCGTCACCAGGTCAAGGGCCACCTGCTCCCACTGCTCGCGCTCGACTCCCGCGAGCCGGGTCGCCAGCGACCCACCGCCGCCGCCCGCGCGGGCCGGGCGGCCCGGCGAACGCACCAGCCCGGCCAGCAACGGCACCGCCGTCCCGGCCCGAGCCTGCGCCCGCAACGCGGCCAGGTCCACTTGGACCGGGGCGACCAGCGCGGCGTCCACCCGCTGTGCCGCGTCGAGCAGTTCGAGGCCGAACTCGGCCGCCATGGGCTGCACACCCATCCGGCTGAGCCTGGTCAGTTGCGCGGCGTCCAGCTCCCCGGTCATGCCGGTCTCCGCCGCCCACAGACCCCACGCCAGCGACACCGCCGGACGACCCTGCGCCCGCCGCCACGCCGCCAACGCGTCCAACCCGGCATTCGCCGCAGCGTAGTTGCCCTGCCCCGCACTCCCGATCAACGCGGCGACCGAGGAGAACAGCACGAACGACTGGAGATCGGTGCCGGCCGTCAACTCGTCGAGCAGCAGAGCCGCGTCCAGCTTCGGCCGCATCACCCGCTCAAGCTGCTCCGGCGTCATCGACTCCAGCAGCCCGTCGTCCAGGACGCCGGCCGCGTGCACCACGCCCGCCAGCGGAACCTCCAACGATCCGAGGAGAGAGGTCAGTTGCTCCCGGTCGGCCACATCACACGCGGCAACCCGAACGTGGCACCCGGCCGCTTCCAACTCCGCGGCGAGTTCGCTCGCACCCGGCGTCTCCAGACCCCGCCTCGACGCCAGCACCAGATGCCGCGCCCCACCAACGGTGACCAAGTGCCGTGCCACCAGCGCACCCAGACCCCCGGTCCCACCCGTCACCAGCACCGCGTGACCCGGGTCCGCCGGCTGCGGAACCGTGAACACCACCTTGCCGGTGTTACGCCCCTCCCGCAGGAACCGGAACGCCTCCGCATACCGGCGGATATCCCAGGTACGGATGGGCGCATGGGACAACACGCCCCCGTCGAGCATCTCCAGAATCTCACCGAGCATCTGCCCCAGCCGCTCAGGACTCACCTCGAAAAGGTCGAACGCCCGGTACTCCACACCCGGATGAGCCTCAGCCACCGCCTGCGGGTCGCGAACGTCCGCCTTCCCCATCTCCAGGAACCGCCCACCCCGCGGCAGCAACCCGAGCGAGGCGTCAACGAACTCACCCGCCAGCGCGTCCAGCACCACATCCACACCCGCACCGCCCGTGACGCGCGCGAACACCTCCGCGAACTCCAGGTCACGCGACGACGCGATCCGCTCGCTCGGCACACCCAACGCCCGTACGGCATCCCACTTCGCCGGACTCGCCGTCGCATAGACCTCCGCACCCAGATGCGCGGCGATCTGCACCGCCGCCATCCCGACGCCGCCCGCCGCGGAATGCACCAGGACGCGTTCCCCGGCTTCGAGTCCGGCCAGGTGCACCAGTCCGTAGTAGGCGGTCAGGTAGACCACCGGCACCGCGGCGGCCTGCTCGTACGACCAGCCCTCGGGGATCGGCGCGACCATCCGCCGATCCGCGATCACGACAGGTCCGAAGGTGTCGGCGGTCAGACCCATCACCCGGTCGCCGGGCGCGAGGTCCGTGACTCCGGGGCCGGTCTCGAGGACGGTCCCGGCGGCTTCGCTGCCGAGCGTGGCGTCGCCGGGGTAGAGGCCGAGCGTGATGAGCACGTCGCGGAAGTTGAGTCCCGCGGCCCGCACCGCGATCCGGACCTCGCCCGCGGCCAGCAGGCGGTCGGTGTCGGAGGGGACGAGCGCCAGGCCCTCCAGCGATCCCTTGGTGACCGCTTGCAGCAGCCACGGCCCTTCGGTGGGCGCCGCCGACGCGGTCGCCCGGGCCAGCCGGGGTGCCAGCACCCGCCCGCCGCGCACCGCGACCTGCGCGTCTCCCAGACCGGCGAGCGCGGCCCAGTCCGGCGCCGTTCCTTCGCCGGCACCGCTGCCCGCGTTGTCAGAGCTGTTGGCGGTGTCGCCGGTGTCGCCGGCCGGGTCGAGGTCCACCAGGGCGAACCGTCCCGGGTGCTCGGACTGCGCGCTGCGCACCAGACCCCACGCGGCAGCCGCCGCCACATCCGGCGCCTCCCCACCGGTCGAGACCGCACCCCGCGTCACCAGCACCAACCGCGCACCCGACAACGCATCCGCGGCCAGCCACCCCTGCACCAGCTCCAGCGTCCGCGCCGCCACCGCACGTACCGAACGCGCCACGTCCACCGCGCCGTCGTCCGCCGCGCCGCCTTCGGGCACCGTGCCGGACGGCACCACCGTCAGCACCGCGTCCGGCACCGTCGCACCGGCCGCGACCGCGCCGACCAGGGCGTCGAGGTCCGCGAAACGCTCGCCGGCCGCCGTACCCTCCTGCGCACCCGGCACCGCGACCTCACCGAGCACCGCGACGCTCGCCGGGGCAGCGCCGTCCGCGCCCGCGACCTCGGCCCACTCCATCGTGAACAGCGAGCCGTCGGCCGCCCGCGCGGCACCCGCCAACTGCGCCTGGTCCACCGGCCGGGAGGCGAGTTCCCGTACGCAGGCGATCAGCCCGCCGTTCTCGTCGGCGATGTCGATCCGGCTCGCGGACCGTCCGGCCGGGGTGATCCGGACCCGCGCCCGCGACACCCCGCGCTGGTCCAGCCGGACGCCGGACCAGGAGAACGGCAGCTCCACCGCCGACGTCCCGTCCCGGTCGAGCAGCCCGCCGTGCAGCGCGGCGTCGAGCAGGGCCGGGTGAATCCCGAACTCCCGCGCGGACCCGGCTTCCTCGGGGAGGGCGATCTCGGCGTAGACGTCCTGACCGTCGCGCCAGGCCGCCCGCAGCGCCTGGAACGCGGGGCCGTACTCGTACTCGGCGTCGGCCAGCCGCTCGTACAGTCCCTCGACCGGGACCGGTTCGGCGCCCGGCGGCGGCCACTCGGCCGGGAACGCCAGCGCGAGCAGGCCGGTCTCCTCGGCCAGCACACCTCGTGCGTGGCAGGTCATCACGTCGTCCGCCGGGGCCGGGCCGTCCTGCTCGGCGGCACGCGACCGGGTGTAGATCGCCACGTCGCGGCGGCCGTCGAGGCCCGGTTCGCCGACCATGACCTGCAACGGCACCGCCTCGTGGACGGGCACCGGCAGCGGGACCTGGAGGACGAGTTCGTCCACCACCGGGCAGCCCACCTGCCGGCCGGCCGCCAGGGCGAGTTCCACCAGTGCCGCGCCCGGTGCGATGACCGCGCCGAGGACGGCGTGGTCCGCGCTCCACGGCTGGACCTCCTGCGACAGCCGCCCGGCGAAGAGCCACTGGCCCTGGTCGCCGACCGGGACCGCGGCGGTGAGCAGCGGGTGGTCGAGCCTGCCCAGCCCGGATACGGCGGGGTCGCCCGCCCCGGTGAGCGAGGACAGCCAGTAGCGCTCGTGCTGGAAGGCGTACGTCGGCAGGGATACGGCCCTGGCACCGGTGCCGGCGTAGTACGCGGCCCAGTCGACCACGACCCCGGCCGCGTGGGCCTGGCCGAGGAACCCGGCGAACGCCTCCGGCTCACCCTGACGAGCCCGCAACGCGGGCACCAGCACCGCCTCGCCGTCCACCTCCTCCAAAACCTGACGGGCCAGCGCGGTCAACGATCCATCCGGCCCCAACTCCAGGAACCGCGTCACCCCGAGCCCGGCCAACGCGGTGATCCCATCAGCGAAGCGCACCGCCTCCCGCGCATGCCGCACCCAATACGACGGGTCCGCCAACTCACCCGGCACCGTCACCGCACCCGTCAGGTTCGACACCACCGGAATGACCGGCTCAGCAAACCGCAAACGGCCCGCCACCTCCGCGAACTCCGCCAACATCGGCTCCATCAACGCCGAGTGGAACGCATGAGACACCCGCAACCGGGTCGTCTTCACCCCCTCCCACACCGGAAGCCGCAGCCACTCCTCCAGCGCCTCCTGCTCACCGGACACCACGACCGCCCGGGCACCGTTCACCGCGGCAATCGACAACCGGTCCTCGAACCCGGCCAACGACTCCCGCACCTGCTCCTCACCAGCCTGCACCGCCACCATCCCGCCGCCGGCCGGCAGCGCACCCATCAACCTGCCCCGAGCCGCCACCAACGCGCTCGCGTCCGGCAGGGACAGCACCCCGGCCACATGCGCCGCCGCGATCTCCCCCACCGAGTGACCGACCAGGAAGTCCGGCCGAATCCCCAGCGACTCCGCCAACCGGAACAACGCCACCTCGACCGCGAACAACCCCGCCTGCGTGAACTGCGTCGCGTTCAACAACCCGGCCTCCACCGAGCCCTCTTCCGCCGCCAACACCTCCGACAACGGCCGCTCCAACAACGGATCAAGCTCCGCACACACCTCCTCCAGCGCCCGCTTGAACACCGGGAACACCGACGCCAACCCCAACCCCATCCGCGCCCGCTGCGCCCCCTGACCCGAGAACACGAACGCCGTCTTCCCCGACGCCGCCCGCCCCTGCACCACACCCGCACCCGGCTCACCCAGCGACAGCGCCGCCAGCCCCGCCAGCAACGACTCCCGATCAGCAGCAGTCACCGCCGCACGATGCTCCAGATGCGCCCGCGTCGTCGCCGCCGAGAACGCCGTGTCCAACACACCAAGCTCCGACCGCGCCAGCAGATGCTCCCGCAACCGACCGGCCTGCGCCCGCAACGCCACTTCATCCTTCGCCGACACCACCACCGGCACCACGGGCAGCACCACCTCGGGCTGCTGCTCGGGCTCCTCGGCGAGCGCCGGGGCCTCTTCCACGATCACGTGCGCGTTGGTGCCGCTGACGCCGAAGGACGACACGCCCGCACGGCGCACCCGCTCCCCCGCCGGCCAGGGCCGGGCCTCGGTCAGCAGCCTGACCGCGCCCGACTCCCAGTCCACGTGCGGGGACGGGGCGTCCACGTGCAAGGTGGCGGGGAGTTGCTCGTGCCGCAGCGCCTGCACCATCTTGATGACGCCGGCCACGCCGGCCGCCGTCGAGGAGTGGCCGATGTTCGACTTGATCGAGCCCAGCCACAGGGGCTGCCCGGCGTCGCGGCGCTGGCCGTAGGTCGCCAGCAGCGCGTGCGCCTCGATCGGGTCTCCCAGCCGGGTACCTGTGCCGTGGCCCTCGACCGCGTCGACCTGGTCAGGGCGCAGGCCCGCCGAGGCCAACGCGGTCCGGATCACGCGTTCCTGGGCCGGGCCGCTCGGCGCCGTGAGCCCGTTCGACGCGCCGTCCTGGTTCACCGCGGTGCCTCGCAGCACCGCCAGCACGTTGTGCCCCAGACGGCGGGCGTCCGACAGGCGCTCCAGCACGATCAGGCCGAGGCCGTCGGAGAAGCCGGTCCCGTCGGCGCCCTCCGCGTACGACCGGCACCGGCCGTCGGGTGACAGGCCGCGCTGCCGGGAGAACTCCACCAGCAGGAACGGCCCGGACAGGACCGTCACGCCGCCGGCCAGCGCCATCGAGCACTCACCGGAACGCAGCGCCTGCGCGGCCAGGTGCATCGCCACCAGGGACGACGAGCACGCGGTGTCCACGGAGACCGCGGGACCTTCCAGGCCCAGGCTGTACGCCACCCGGCCCGAGACCACGCTCGTGGTTCCGCCGGTCATCCGGAACCCTTCGAGCTCCGGCCCGCCGCCTCCGGTCATCAGCCCCGAGACGTAGTCGGAGGGGCCGACGCCGCAGAAGACGCCGGTGTCGCTGCCGCGCAGCGAGGCCGGGTCGATCCCGGCGTCCTCCAGCGCCTCCCAGGCACCTTCGAGCAGCAACCGCTGCTGCGGGTCCATCGCCAGCGCCTCGCGCGGGCTGATCCCGAAGAACCCCGCGTCGAAGTCCCCGGCCTCGTCGAGGAACCCGCCGCCGCGCGTGTACACGGTGCCGGCCTGGTCGGGGTCCGGGTCGTACAGCCGCTCCAAGTTCCAACCACGGTCACCGGGCAGCTCCGATATCGCGTCCCGACCCGCAGCGACCAGGTCCCACAACTGCTCGGGCGACGACGCGCCACCCGGATACCGGCAGCTCATGCCCACGATCGCCAGCGGCTCGTCCGCATCCGCCCGCCGCCGGGCCGGAACCCGCGCCGCCACCGCCTTCCCGGGGCTCACGCCCGACATCTGCGTCACCAGGAACTTCGCGACCGCCGTCGGCCTCGGGTGGTCGAATATCAGGGTGGCGGGGAGCTTGACTCCGGTCGCCTGGGCCAGCCGGTTGCGCAGTTCGACCGCGGAGAGCGAGTCGAAGCCCAGCTCCTTGAAGGCCCGTCCCGCGTCGACCGCCGACGCCGACGCGTGCCCGAGCACCGCCGCCACCTGCGCGGTCACCACATCGAGCGCCACCTGTTCCCACTGCTCCCGGTCCACCCCGGCCAGCCGGGTCGCGAGGGACCCGCCGCCGCCCGCGCGGGCCGGGCGGCCCGGCGAACGCACCAGCCCGGCCAGCAACGGCACCGCCGTCCCGGCCCGGGCCTGCGCCCGCAGCGCGGCCAGATCCAGTTGGACCGGCGCGACCAGCGCGGCATCCACCCGCTGCGCGGTGCCCAGCAGTTCGAGACCCAGCTCCGAGGAGAGCGGCTGTACGCCCAGCCGGTTCAGCCTGGTCAGTTGCGCGGCGTCCAGTTCCCCGGTCATGCCGGTCTCCGCCGCCCACAGGCCCCACGCCAGCGATACGGCCGGGCGCCTCCGTGCCCGCCGTCGCGCCGCCAGCGCGTCCAACCCGGCGTTCGCCGCAGCGTAGTTGCCCTGTCCCGCGCTTCCGATCAGCGCGGCGACCGAGGAGAACAGCACGAACGACCGCAGGTCCAGCTCCGCCGTCAACTCGTCGAGCAGCAGCGCCGCTTCGAGCTTCGGCCGCATCACCCGCTCAAGCTGCTCCGGCGTCATCGACTCCAGCAGCCCGTCGTCCAGGACACCGGCCGCGTGCACCACGCCCGCCAGCGGAACCTCCAACGAGCCCAGCAGCGCGGTCAGTTGCTCCCGGTCGGCCACATCGCACGCAGCAACCTGCACCCGGCAACCCGCGGCCTCCAACTCCGCGGCGAGTTCGCTCGCGCCCGGCGCCTCCAGACCCCGCCTCGACGCCAGCACCAGATGCCGCGCACCACCAACGGTGACCAAGTGCCGTGCCACCAGCGCACCCAGACCCCCGGTGCCACCCGTCACCAGCACCGTGCTGTCCGCACCGGCGCCCAGCAGCGGCTCCGTCCCCAGTGCCGCGGGCACGACGGCCCGCGTCAGCCGGGGAGCGAGCACCTGCCCGCCGCGCACCGCCACCTGCGGCTCGTCGTACGCGGCGAGCGCGGTCCAGTCCGGCCCCGCCCCTCCGTCGCCGCCGGCCGGCTCCAGGTGCGGGTCCAGCTCCGGGTCGAGGTCCACCAGGGTGAACCGTCCCGGGTGCTCCGACTGCGCGCTGCGCACCAGACCCCACGCGGCAGCCGCCGCCACATCCGGCGCCTCCCCACCGGTCGAGACCGCACCCCGCGTCACCAGCACCAACCGCGCACCCGACAACGCATCCGCGGCCAGCCACCCCTGCACCAGACCCAGCGTCGCCTCGGCCGCCGCATGTGCCGACCGCGCGACGTCCACCGCGGCACCGTCGAGTTCCACCGCGGCGGACGGCACCACCGTCACCACCGCGTCCGGCGCCTCGGCACCCGCGGCGACCGCCGCGACCAGCGCCCCGAGATCCGCGAAGTGCTCGTCCGTACCGGTCGGTTCACCGATGCCGGCCACCCGCGGCCGGGCCGTGTCCGCGGCCTGCGCGACGGGGCTCCACTCCACCGTGTAGAGCGATCCGGCCTCCGGGCGCCGCGCGCCTTCCAGTTGCCCCTGGTCCACCGGCCGGAAGGCGAGCTGCTCGGCGCTGAAGACCAGTTCGCCCTGCTCGTCGGCGATGTCGGCCCGCAGCGTGGAGTCGGCCGTCGAGGTGATACGGACCCGCACCCGGCCGGAGCCGGGCAGTCCGAGCCGCACGCCCGACCAGGAGAAGGGCAGTTGGGCGGCGTGGTCCTCACCCGTGTCGAGCCAGCCGAGTCCTCCGTGCAGCGAGGCGTCGAGGAGCCCGGGGTGGATGCCGTACTGGCGGGCACTCGCGATGTGGTCGTCGGGGAGGGCGACCTCCGCGTAGATGTACTCGTCCTGCTCCCAGGCGGTGTGCAGGCCCTTGAAGGAGGGGCCGTAGTCGTAGCCGAGGCCGGCGAGGCGGTCGTAGAGGTCGTGGACGGCGACGGGGCGGGCGTCCTGCGGCGGCCAGGTCTGCGCCCAGTCCGCGGGTGCGGGGACACCGGTGTCGGGTGTCAGGATGCCGCGGGCGTGGCAGGTGGGCTGGACGCTCTCCTGCCCCTTGCTCTCGCTCGGCGCGGTGTAGATCGCGAGTTCACGGCGTCCGTCCTCGTCGGGCGCGGCCACCGTGACCTGGAGGTCGAGCTCGTCGCCCTCGGACAGCAGCAGCGGAACCTGGAGCACCAGTTCCTCGACGACCGGGCAGTCCACCTGGCCGCCCGCCGCCAGTGCCAGTTCCACCAGGGCGACGCCGGGAACGATCACCATGCCGAACACTGCGTGGTCGCGGACCCATGCCTGCGAGTCCAACGACACGCGCCCGGTGAACACCCACTCCCCCCGGTCGCCGACCCGCACCGCGGCCGACAGCATCGGATGCCCGAACCGCGCCAACCCAGCACCCGCCAGATCCCCGCCCCCGGCCCCCACCGGCAGCCAATACCGCGACCGCTGGAACGCATACCCCGGCAGATCAACCCGCCGACCGCCACTCCCAGCAAAGAACGCGGACCAATCCACCCCCACACCCGCCACATGCGCCTCAGCAAGCGACATCGCGAACCGACCCGGACCACCCTCACCACGCCGCAACGACCCGATCACCCGAACCCGATCACCACCCTCCACCTCACCCACCGTCTCCGACACCGCAGAAACCAACACCGGATGCGGCGACATCTCCACAAAGAACCCCGCACCCTCCGCCACCAACTCCCGCACCGCACCCTCA
>NZ_JBIUYR010000036.1:0-35127 GCF_044744625.1 Streptomyces sp. NPDC087270 | reverse complement strand
CGCTCCGACCCCGACCTGACCTTCTTCGGCGCCGCCGCCAAGTGCTACGCCTCCGACGCCGCCATGGAGATCACCACCGACGCCGTCCAACTGCTGGGCGGCTACGGCTACACCCGCGACTACCCCGTCGAACGCATGATGCGCGATGCCAAGATCACCCAGATCTACGAGGGCACCAACCAGGTCCAGCGCATCGTGATGGCCCGTCAGCTCCTCAAGGGCTGAACCCGGCGGCCCCCGGCCGCGGCCGTCGACGCCGACCGTGGCCCCCGGGGCTCCGGGTGCAATTGCGGCGCGATGTCGAAGCCGGCGTCCGGCGCGCGCGGTTCCGCTACGTCTCAACTCTGTAATAAACGCGGACGGAGCCGTGACCGGCTGGGCGAACTTTGGGTGGTTGGAAAGGTTTAGCGGGCGGTTTGCGATCAATTGACAAGCAACCGCAGACACTTGTAGAGCTGTGTGGGCCATCAGCAGCGACGGGGGGCGTACGCCACTCGCTGGATGGCCATCCGCGCTTCTGCTCCGAATCTGTGAAGGGCAAACGTGTCCATATCCCGCCGCACCTCTCTCACGGTGCGTTCCGTAGGCGTTGCCTCCGCCGCAGCCGCTCTCGCGCTGGGCGTCGCAGGCACCGCGTCAGCTTGCAACATCCGTGACTTCTCGTTCACCGGTTCCGTCACCTGCGACCAGCCGAACCGCGCCGGTGTCATCACGGTCCACGACACCGACGGCACCCGTCCGGTCACGATCACGGTCAAGGACGACAGCGGCAAGCAGGTCGCCCAGCAGCAGTACAACGACCGCAGTGGTGACTTCACCATCTCGGTCCCGTGGGCCGCCGGCACGCACTACCAGGTGCTCGCGTCCGTCGCGAAGTACTTCGACAACCAGGCCGTCGGCAACGGCGTCACGCTGCCGAACACCGAGTGCGGCGCCAGCAGCACCCCGCCCGCCTCCCCGTCGGACTCCCCGACGACCCCGGCGAGCTCCGTGCCGTCGAACTCGCCGACCAGCGAGGCGCCGTCCGCCAGCCCGACCGCCGCGGCCAGCACGTCGGCCGCCGCCGTGGCCGACACCAGCTCCCCGTCGCCCAGCGGCAACCTCGCCGAGACCGGTGGCGGCAGCAACACCGGGATGATCGCGGGCATCGCGGGTGCCCTGGTGGTCGTCGGCGGTGGCGCCGTCTTCGGTCTGCGCCGTCGCGCGGCTTCCGCGCGCCACTGACCCTCGGGCTCGTCACGGGTTCGTCTCGACGACGTTCCCAGCATGTCCCCGACAGCTTCGAGGACGGTACGCTGCGACGCCGCCGCCGGTTCGCCGGTGGCGGCGTCGTCGCATGTCAGCACGTCCAAAAAATGGGGGCACGTCATGGCCATTCGCAAGTCCACCATGCAGGAGCAGGTGGCGCAGGCCATCGCGGAGATCAATCCGGGCGACCGGCCGATCGCCACGATCCACGTCCAGACCGGTCCGAGCCCGTGGCTGATCGCTGCCATCGGTGCCATGGGCACACTGTTCGTGAAGTACTACTTCGTCACGGTCACCGAGCAGGCCGTGGTCTTCCACAAGGCGAGCCGGATGAGCGCCCGCCCCAAGGAACTCGTGGCGGCGATACCGCGGCAGGAGGCGGCCCGCCTGATCAGCGAGGTCCACCGCAACACGATGTGGAGCTCGCTGAAGTTCCTGCTCCCCGGCCAGGAGAAGCCGACCCGGCTGAACGTCGCGCGCTACTGGCGCAACGAGCTCGACCAGTGGGTGCCGGCGGCGACCGGGATGCCCGTCGCCCAGTGAACGACCGCGGCCCCGGCCCCCGCCTGGCGGGAGCCGGGGCCGCGGTGCGCGGTGCCCGGGAGTGTGGTCCGATCAGCCCGCGCTGACCTTCTGGTCCTGCTGCAGCTCGCTGAAGAGCTGACCCGCCTTCGTCTTGTCCCACAGCACCGAGTCGCCGTCCCCGGTCTGGTAGTTGGCGTTGGCTATCGGCACCGTCAGCTGGTTGCCCTTGCCGCCGCTGACGCTCTTCATCGCGAAGAACATGTGCGCCAGGTCGAGCAGGCTCATGTTCTTGTCCACCACCAGGGTGTCCAGGCCGGAGCCGATCACCGGGTAGAGCTTGAACGGGTTGAGGATGGTGGACGGCGACGCCGCCTGGTGCGCCAGCGTGGCGAGGAACTGCTGCTGGTGCTTCATCCGGCCCAGGTCCTGGTCCGCCTCCTGGTGCCGCTCGCGGACGTAGGCGAGGGACTCCTTGCCGTTGACCTTCTGGCAGCCCTTCTTGAGGTCCGCGCCCGACGCCTTGTCCTTCAACGGCGAGTCCAGGCACAGCTGCACCCCGCCGAGGGCGTTGACCAGGTTCACGAAGCCGGAGAAGCCGATCTCCGCGTAGTGGTCGATGTGGATGCCCGTGTCGTGCTCGACGGTACGGGTCAGCAGCTCCGGGCCGCCGTCCGCGTACGCCTTGTTGAGCTTGTGCGTGGAGGCCGGGTACTGCTTCTTGGTCTCCTTGCCGTAGAACGACGGGATCGTCACGTAGGAGTCGCGCGGCAGGCTCAGCATGGTGGTGCCGTTGCTGCCGGTGTGCAGGATCATCATCGAGTCGGTGCGCTGGCCGGAGTCGGAGCCGGTGTGCAGCTCCTTCTCCTGGGCCTTGGACAGACCCTCGCGGCTGTCGGAGCCGACGATCAGGTAGTTGGTGCCCTTGCCCTTGGCGGGCGCGCCCTGCTCGTTGTTGATGGCGCTCAGGTCCACCTGGCGGCGCACCTTGGAGTCGGCCCAGAAGTACGTGGAGACCGACACCACGAGCAGCACCACGACCAGGCCGAGCGCGGTGTAGCCGAGCTTCTTGCGGGTGCTCCAGCGCGGTCCGCGCGGTCCGCGCCCGCCCGGCCCGCCTGTGCTCGGCGGCCCGTAGCCGTCACCGGAGCCGCCGCCCGGCTGCGGGCTCGGCTGCGGCCGCCGCGCCTGCTGCGGCGGGACCCCGCCGTGGGCAGCGGCGGCACGGCGCGGCGACAGTTCTGGGGGCAGCGGAGGCTCGGCGAGCCTGCGCCGCTCGGTGTCATCGCTCCTACCGTTCATGTCCGCCAGTGTGCCCGGACCCGGCGGGGGACCCGCAATCACCGGCGGTTCTGTAGCAGATCCGATGCATTCGGCCACCGGCCGCAGCACATCCGCGACAGACGCATACAGGACCGCGACACATTTCACGGCGGACTTACAGTGGGGGACGTGATCGACTCTTCCGCCGCCCCGGAACCGCTGCCCACCCCGCAGGTCCCGGTCCTCCCGGGCAAGCCCACCTCCGCTTCCCGCATCATGCTCTCGCACATCATGAGCGCCCATGACACGAACCTGCTGGGCACCGTGCACGGCGGCGTCGTGATGAAACTGGTGGACGACGCGGCGGGCGCCGTCGCGGGCCGGCACTCCGAGGGCCCGGCGGTGACCGGCGCCATGGACGAGATGGCCTTCCTCGCACCGGTCAGGGTCGGCGACCTGCTCAAGGTCAAGGCCCAGGTGAACTGGACCGGGAAGACCTCCATGGAGGTCGGGGTACGGGTGGTCGCCGAGCGGTGGAACCAGGCCGGCCCCGGCGAGCAGGTCGCCAGCGCCTACCTGGTCTTCGTGGCCGTCGACGCCGACGGCAAGCCGCGGCCGGTGCCGCCGCTGCTCCCCGAGACCGACCGGGACCGGGGCCGCTGGCAGGAGGCCCAGATCCGCCGCACCCACCGGCTGGCCCGTCGCCGGGCGATCCTGGAGCTGCGCCGCGAGCGGGCCGCGGAGGGCCTGGACGGGTAGCGCCGGCCGGACGGACAAGCGGCAGCGGGACGGACAGCTCCGGCCGGACGGACAGCGGCAGCCGGGCAGGCCGCTCGGCGACGGGTCAGCAGCCCACCACGTCGCTGGTCTGCCCGCTGCCCGCGGGCTGCGACGCTGGCTGCGACGCGGGCTTCGGCGCCTGCGTGGTCACCGGCCGCACCGTGCGGCCCTTGAAGTCCATGCCGAGGGTGACCCGCATCACCGGACCCTGCCCCTTCGCCTGGACCAGTCGCGCGCCGGGCAGGGCGGCGGCCAGCGACTTCGCCGAGCGGTCCCACCGGGGGTCGTACCGGATGGTGGTGTGCTGGGCGTGCCGGTCGGCGGTGACGGGCAGCCCCGGGGTGGCGAAGCCGGTCGCGTGCAGCGCCTTCTGCGCGGTGCCGGCCAGGCCGTTCACCCCGGTGGCGTTCGCGACCTGCACGCTGATCGAGCCGGGGGCGACATCGACCTTGACCGCCTTGGCGGAGGAGGCGCCCGACGTCGCGCCCGCCGCACCGGAGGGCCCGGAAGACCCGGAGGAGCCGGACGATCCGGAGTGCCTCGACGACTCCGACGCGGCGTGGTGCGCCGTCAGCGGCTGGTCGGCGCGGATCGCCGCCCACAGCTTGCCGGCCTTGTCGGTGTCCCACTTCACCGTGGAACCGACGCCGGGCACGTTGTAGTTCAGGTTGCTCAGCGGCACCGACTCGAACTCCGAGGAGTCGGAGGTGAAGCCCTTCATGCTGCGGGCCAGCGAGATCAGGTCGGTCGGCTCCAGCCCCTCGTCGGCGCGGACCGAGCCCAGCACGGTGCCCGCCACCTTCTCCAGCTTCATCGGGTTCGCCAGGGTGCCGCCCGAGGTGATCTTGTGGATGACCTGGGCCACGAACTGCTGCTGGCGCCGCATCCGCCCGAGGTCGGAGTCGGCGTCGATGTGCCGGGAGCGTACGTACTGCAGCGCCTCCCCGCCGTTGAGCGTCGTGGTGCCCACCGGCAGGTCCAGGCCGCTGTAGGAGTCCTTCAGCGGGCGGGTGGTGCAGACCGGGACGCCGCCGAGCACGTCCACGGTCTTCATGAAGCTGACGAAGTCGACCTCCAGGTAGTGGTCGATGTGCACGCCGGTCAGCTTCTCGACGGTGCTGACGGTGAGTTGGGGCCCGCCGTCGGCGTACGCCTCGTTGATCTTCGCCGGGTGGGTCGGGACCAGCGGCTTCCCGCCGGCCGAGGTGGCGGTCGCGGTGGCGGCCGCGGGCGTCGGGGTGCCGGATCTCGCCGTACCGCTGCCGTGCGGCTCCGTCGCCTTGGCGTTCGGCGCGGCGCCCCGCCGCTTCGCCAGTACGGCCGCGGGCCCCACGTCCGGCAGTTGCACGTACGTGTCGCGGGGGATGCTCACCACGCTCGCGCGCTGCCGGTCCTGCGAGAGGTGCACCAGCATGATCGTGTCCGTGCAGTGGCAGGGCGCGCCGCCGAGGTGGTACTGCTTCTTCTCCGCCGGGTTCAGGCCGTCCCGGCCGTCGGTGCCGACGAGCAGGAAGTTGGTGCCCTTGCTGTCTCCCGGGCGGTCCTGCATGCCGCCGAAGGCGTCCACCCGGTTGATCGCGCCGTTCAGCCCGGCCACCACCGCGTGGCCGACGCCGCTGGCGGTGATCACCAGCAGCGCCACCCCGCCCGCGATCCGGGTGCTGAGCCGGACCGGCGGGCGCGGGCGCGGCCGCCGTCCGCCCGCGGGCCGCCGCCGCGCCGCGCCGCGGGCCGGTGCCGGGACCCGCGCCGGAGCCGATGCCGGTCCCGGTCCCGGGACCGGGGGGCGGACCGCGGAGGACGACTGGCGGCTTCGGGTGGGCGGCACGGGCGACCTCCGAACAGAGCGGTGCAGCCGTCGCGATGCGGGCAGGACGACGCACTGCGACACAGCGGCTGCGTACAGACCCGTTCAGGCTAGGGACAAATAGGACTGTCAGTCCTCACCCCACGCGCTGGTGTCCCCCGTTAGCGGTAACGTTTGATGGGATGAACGCCGTCACCCCTGTCCCGCTCCCGGCGGTCTCCGTGATCATGCCGGTGCTCGACGAAGAGCGTCACCTGCGCGATTCCGTCCGGCACATCCTGGAGCAGGACTACCCGGGCGAGCTCGAAGTCGTCATCGCGCTCGGCCCGTCCGCGGACCGCACCGACGCGATCGCCGCGGAGCTGGTCGCGGAGGACCCCCGGGTGCGTACGGTGCCCAACCCCACCGGCCGCACCCCCGCCGCGCTCAACGCGGCGATCAAGGCGTCCCGGCACCCGGTCGTGGTCCGCGTCGACGGCCACGGCATGCTCTCGCCGGACTACATCGCCACCGCCGTCCGCCTGCTGGAGGAGACCGGCGCGGCGAACGTCGGCGGTCTCATGCACGCGGAGGGCGAGAACGACTGGGAGCGCGCGGTCGCCGCCGCCATGACGTCGAAGATCGGCGTCGGCAACGCGGCCTTCCACACCGGCGGGCCCGCCGCCCCCGCCGACACCGTCTACCTCGGAGTCTTCCGCCGCGAGGTGCTGGAGCGGCAGGGCGGCTACAACGTGGAGTTCGTCCGCGCCCAGGACTGGGAGCTGAACCACCGCATCCGCGAGGCCGGCCACCTCATCTGGTTCTCGCCCGAACTGCGGGTCTCCTACCGGCCCCGGCCCAGCGTGCGCACCCTCGCCAGGCAGTACAGGGACTACGGCCGCTGGCGCCGCGTGGTGACCCGCTACCACCGCGGCTCGGTGCACCTGCGCTACCTCGCCGCCCCGGCGGCCCTGCTGGCCAATGCGGCCGGCATCGTGGTCGGCGCCGCCCTCACCCCGTGGGCCCTGGCCGTTCCGGCCGCGTACGCCGTCGGCATCACCGCCGGTTCGCTGCCGGCCGGGCGCGGCCTGCCGGTCGGCGCCCGGCTGCGGGTCCCGCTCGCGCTGGCCACCATGCACATGTGCTGGGGCTTCGGCTTCCTCACCAGCCCGCGCTCGCTGGCCCGCCGGGTCATCGCCGGCCGCCGCCCCGCGGTGACCGACCCCGCACGCCCCGCGCCGGCCGACGTGTAGCCGTCGCCCGCCGCGCCACAGCAGTACGGCGAGGGCCCACCGGAGAAGTTCCGGTGGGCCCTCGCCGCTTCCCTCGCCGTATCCGCGCCGGCTGCCGCATCCGCGCCGGCCGCCGTACCCGTACCGGCTGCCGTATCCGCGTCGCCGGTCAGAACTGGTAGGTCGGCAGGATGTCCATGCAGCCCTTGGTGTCGGCGCCGTTGATCACATCGGCGTCGTCGGGCACGGAGCCCGCCTTCGGCAGCGTCTTGCTGTAGTCGGTGCCGCTCTTCCAGTCCGAGCCGATCGTCAGGGTGATCGTCTGCACGTCGGAGGACGCCTTGACGTTGTTCGAGGGGATCTTCAGCGCCTTCGCCACGGACAGCGCGTCGGACTTGCTCTGCGCGCCGCCGCTGGACGGGTAGTTCAGCACGGTGCTCTCCCGGGGCGCGGTGTTCTGGCTCGCCTCGGCCTTGGTGAAGCCGGCGGTGCCGAGCGTCTGGGCGATCGAACCTGCGCGGCCGGGGGTCGCCACGCCGTCCGCGCTTCCCGCGGTGCCGTTGACCACGGTGACCGGGATGCTCGCCGCGGCCTCGGCCGCCGGGCCCGACGGCGCCGACGTGCTCGGCTTGGGCGACGCGGTGCCGGTCTTCGCCTTGCCGTTGGCGTCCATCGCCACGTCGTTGCGCAGCAGCGACCAGACCGTGGCGGCGCTCGGCGCCGGCAGGTAGTGCGCGTCGGGGGCCTCCGGGTCGGCGATGTGCGGCATGGTCGCCATCGTGATCCGGTCCGGCGGGATCGTCTTGAGCTGCATCCCGAGGTCGTAGAGCTTCTTCGGGGTGCCGATCTCGGAGGACACCTCGAACGCGGACATCGCGGTGGTGGCGATCTTGTTGAGCTTCGCCGGGTCGGTGAAGAGATCCTGGCTGCGCAGCTTGCGGATCAGCGAACTCATGTACATGTGCTGGGCCTTCGAGCGGCCCGCGTCGCTGCCGAAGGCGTGCCGGGTGCGCAGCCACTGGAGCGCCTGGTTGCCCTTGACGGTGTGGGTGCCCTTGGTCAGGTGCAGGTGCGAGCCGCCGGGCTGGGCCGTGGTCGGGTGGTCGTCGACGTTCTCCTTGACGCAGACCTCGACGCCGCCGACCACGTCGGCCATCTTCACCACGCCGGCGAAGTCGATGGTCAGCCAGTGGTCGATGTAGAGGCCGGTGAGGTTCTGCACCGTGGCCAGCGTGCAGCCCGCGCCGCCCCGGCCGAGCGACTCGTTGATGATGGCGTTTTTCTTCGCGTACACGTGGTGCGTCTTGGGGTCGGTGCACTCGGGGATGTCCACCCGGGTGTCGCGCGGGATGCTGACCACCGACATGTTGCTGCGGTCGGCCGACAGGTGCGCGATCATGATCACGTCGGCCCGGGCGCCGGCCGCGTCGGCGGCGCCGCCGAGCTTCGCGTCCTCGGGGTCGTCGCGCGTGTCCGAGCCCAGGATGAGGATGTTCATCGGGGTCTGGCCGGCCGAGTTCGCCTTGGACTTGGCGACGGTGGTCTTGCCGCTGCTGCGCTCGCCCTTGCGGATCTTGCTGGCGAGGTACTCGTAGTAGCCGTAGGCCGCGCCCGCGGAACCGAGGACGGCCACCGCGACCACGATCGCCACCCAGCGGATGACCTTGCGCTTGCGGCTCTTGGCCTTGCGCCGCCCGCCGCGCCGGTGGCCGCCGCCCTGACCGGCCGGGCCGGTGCCGTCACCGGAACTGCCGGAGTCGCCGGGTCCGCCGGGTCCGCCGGAGTCGCCGGGTCCGCCCGGACCTCCCGGTCCGCCGGAGCCAGAACCGTCGCCGATCCCGTCGCCGGCGCCGTCCGCGCCGCCGCCGCGCTCGGTCGGGTACCCGGCCGAACGCGGCCCGGGTATCGCGCCGTCGTGCAGCGGGGGCTCCGCGGCCGGGGCGAAGTCGTTCTCGTAGGGGGCGTACGACGGGTCGCCGGGAGGCCGGCCCTGGCGGAGGTCCTGCGGGTACCCCTCGTGGTAGGAGCCCTGGTCCCACTCCGGGCCGCCGGGGTTGGAAGCGGCCCCGTATCCGGGCCCTCCCGCCCTGCCGTCGCGCATGGGGACTCCTCCACTGTCACCGGTGGCTGTGCCAGCCGTCATCCTGTCTTCGCCGTCTGCTGCTCAGACCGTCTTCTCAGACCGTCCTCATGTCAGACGGTCAGGCACCGGCCATAGTTGCAACCCGGTGCCTGTGACTTGCTGTGACCTCTCACGCCGTGCGTCGCGCCACCTGGTCCCCCCGGGCGGCCGCGCGCGTGACGCACCGTACACACCGTGTGCGCCGGCCGGACGCGACCAGCGGGCACTTCGTGTACCGCGGGCACCGCACATCCCCCACCACCGGCGAGGCCGCGCCCTCGCGGCCGACAACGACGGTCGGCGTCACGCTGCCGATGCCGGTGATGCTTTCACACCGGTGCTCCGGAGCCCATGGGCACCGGGCACCCGAAACGCCCGCCGGCTCGCCCCGTCGCCGTCAACGGGGCTGGGGGACCGGACACATGGGTGATCACCGGACAATCAGGAGTGTGACCTATCCCACGCAGGTGGTGTCGTCGGCGGTGATCGACTTCAGGCCCTTGGGCGGGGTGGTGGGCAACGCGATGGGGGTGCCGGGCGCGGTGTAGTCCGCGCCCAGGGTGAGCGACATGTACGTGAGCGGTGGCACGTCCTTGGTGCCCTCGATCAGGGCCGAGGCGGGCAGGCCCATCATCGCGGCGAGCGAGCGGGCCTGGTCGGCCTGGTTGGGGGCGTACCGCAGGGTCGTCTTCGCGGGGTGCTGCGAGGAGTCGCCGCCGTTGGCGGAGCGGTTGACGCCCTCGTCGTTCTGCAGCCAGGCGAGCACGTCCTGGGAGGCGCCGAAGGTGCCGGTGCCGTTGTAGACCGTCACCCGCGTGTCGTGCGGGGTGGCCTTGGCGCCGACGAGCTTGGCGTCGGTCCCGACCGGGCCGCGCGACAGCGAGATGTCCTGCTTGACCACGTCGAACAGCTGCGTCGACTTCGCCTTGTCAAGGACGACCGTGTGGTGGGTGCCGTCGGCCGGGTTGTCCTTCACCGGCAGCTCGGCGAACGTGAAGTGCTTCCCGTCGACCTTGCCGAACTCCCCGGCCAGGTCGTCCAGCGCGCTGACGCTGCCGATCGGGGTGTCCACGGTCAGCAGGCTCGCCGCCGTGGTGGCCAGCGCGGTGAGCTTCTTCGGATCGGTCAGGGTCGCGCCCGAGGTGGCGGTACGGAACAGCGCGGCCAGGAACCGCTCCTGCACCTGCACCCTGGCCAGGTCGCCGCCGGCGGGCACACCCGACGAGCCGGGCAGTTCCCGCTCGGCGCGCACCAGCGCCAGCGCCTGCGCGCCGGCCACCTTCTGCTTGCCCGCGCCCAGCGACAGACCGGACGCCGGGTCGCGCAGCGGCTCCTTCAGGCACATCTCCACGCCGCCGAGCGCCGTGGCCAGCTTCTGCACCGCCGCGAAGTCCACCATCAGGAAGTGGTCCACCCGCACCCCGGTGAGCTGCGTGACCAGCCGCATCGCGCAGCCGGGGTCGCGCCCGGCGAGCACCGTGGAGAACCGCTGCCCGCTCGCGCCCTTCACCACCGTGTTGCCCACCGGGCACTCGGGCACATCGGTGACCAGGTTGGGCGGGATGCTCACCGCGGTGGCGTTGCTCCGGTCGGCCGACAGGTGCAGCAGCACCGCGGTGTCGGCCTGCCCGGTCGCGGCCGCGGTGCCGTGCTCGTGGCCGAGGCCGGCCCGGCTGTCGGTACCCAGCACCAGTACGTTCATCTGCCCGGTGGTGGAGAAGGCCGCGCTGCCCGCGTTGCCGACGTCCACGGCGTGGACCACGGTGCCGGAGCGGTGGAAGGCGACGTAGCCGCCGATCCCGCCGGCGACGACCGCGAGGCCGATGGTGCCGGCCGTCCACAGCATCGCCTTGCTCCTGCGCTGCTTGGGCTTGCGGCGGCTCGGGGCGCCCCCGGTCGCGGTTCCGTTCGCGGCCCCGTGCGCGCGCCGGGCGCCCCGGCCGGAGGGGGCCCGGCGGCTGCCCGGGGCGCGCGGGGTGGCGGGCGGCGGTACGGCGGCGTCCGGCGGTACGGCGGCGGGCGCCACGGGAGCGGCCGGAGCGGCGGAGGCGGCCGGCGCTTCCTGCGGAGATACGGAGCCGGCTGCGGGCGGGTCCGCCGACTCGGCCGGTTCCAGCCGCAGTTGGTAGGTGCCCGTGACCGGGTCGAGCACCCACTGGTCCGCCGGGTCGACGTACCCGGAGCCTTGCGTGTCCACGGTCGCTCGGGACCTCCATCCGCAGTGGCCGGAGCGCCCTACCTTAGTTCATCGGCCTTCGCCGCAGATGTCTCGGTCGGCCGTCGTTCCCTTGAACGTCAAGGTGTTCGAAGGGGTGCTCGAGGGCGTGTTCGACGGGGTGCCCGAGGTGCTGCCCGACGGGGTTCCGGACGGGTCGGGGCTGCCCGGGGCCGTGCTGGAGCCGCCGCTGGAACCGCCGTGGGAACCGCTGCTCTTGCCGTCGCTGCTCACCCGCACGGGCTGGTCGGCGCGCACCGCGGCGAAGAGGTTGTCGGCGTCGGGCTCCACCAGCTGGTCGCGGTTGCGGTCTTTGACGTACTGCTCGACGGGCGTGGTGACGAAGTGGATCGCGCCGGTGGGGATCTTCTGCAGGCGCTGCGCGAGCGAGTACAGCTCGCTGAGCGAGTTGAGGCCGGGGTCGGCGGTCAGCGAGTGGGTGGCCGCGTTCAGCAGCGGGTACACCTTCCCCGGGTTGAGCAGCACCCCGTTGCTCTGCACTTTCTTGATCAGCGACGCGAGGAAGTCCTGCTGGCGGCTGATCCGTTCGGTGTCGCTGCCGTCACCGATGCCGTGCCGGACCCGTACGTAGCCCAGCGCCTGCTCGCCGTTGAGCTTGTGCTTGCCGGCGGACAGGTGGAGGCGCGAGTAGCTGTCGTCGATCGGCTCCGGCGTGCAGATCTCGACGCCGTCGACCGCGTTCACCATCTTCTTGAAGCCGCTGAAGTCCACGATCAGGTGGTGGTCGACCCGCACCCCGGTCAGCTCCTCGACCGCGCGGATCGTGCAGGCGGCGCCGCCGAACTGGAAGGCCCAGTTGAACTGTTCGAACGCCGGGCTGACCGTGCTGCCGTCGGACTTGGTGCACTTCGGCACGTGCATCATCAGGTCGCGCGGGATGCTCACCGCGGTGGCGTTGCTGCGGTCGGCCGACAGGTGCAGCAGGATCGTGGTGTCCGAGCGCTGCCCGCTGTCCTTGCCGTACTTCGCGTTGGCGCCGTCGCGGATGTCCGAGCCGATCAGCAGGATGTTCTCGGTCGAGGCGGGGCCCTCGGGCGGGCGCTGCGACGCCTGCGCCTTCAGCTCGTTCTCGGTCACCGTGTCGGTGGTGATGTTGCCGTTGAGCTGCTGGTAGACGTACCAGACGCCACCCGCACAGGCCAGCACGAGGACGGCGGTGCTGATCGCGACGACCTTCAGCCAGCGGAAACGGCGCCGGGGGGCGGGGGCGGCGGGGGTGTCCGCCGCGGCCGCGGCGACTGCCGTCTCCGGGGTGCCGGGGGCGTCCTCGGGGGAGTCCTCGGCGGTCGCCGAGTTCGATATGCCGGGTATCTCGGGGGCGTTCGGTACGTCCGGTACTTCCGAGACGTCCGAGGCGTCCGGTGCTTCCGGGGAGCCCGGCTCTTTCGGGGCGTCCGCGGTGCCCTCGGCGGTCGGCTCGGCGACGGGTGCGGTTGCCGAACTCGGCGCGTCCTCGCCCCCGTCGGAACCCTCGCCCGTATCGGAAGTCTCGCTCGTATCCGAACCCTCGCCCGGTTCCGAACCCTTGTCGGCGTCGGAGCCGTCGTCCGCGTCGGGGCCGTCGGAGTCCGTGTCGCTCTCGTCCGCTGCGTCGGCCGCCTCCGTCGCGGAGCCGTCCGCCGCGTCGGCGGCGGAGTCGTCCTGCGGTGGCTCTGCTGGCGTGGTCACGTCGTGCCCGTCCCTCGGTCAGGGGCCCGGCGGATCGCGCCGGGCGTCATCAGTCGCCGGGGGATCGGACCCGAGTACCCGCACGGCATTCGTTCAGACTGTCGAAACGCCTCAAGGGTTGCCCAGGGCACCCATTATGTGCGGGAGTTGAGGAAGTTCTCATGCAGGATCGACACCCGCGCGATCAGCTGGCGCTCAGCCGGCGTCCGGCACCGCCGTGTGGGTGACCCGCTCCGCGTCCTTGCGGCGGGCCAGCCCGTCGGCCGGCAACTGGTCGAGGTGGCGGCACAGGACGACGGAGGACTCGGCGGCGAGCGGCGCCAACAGCCCCGCGGCCAGGCCGTTCCAGCCGTCGTACGGCAGTCCGGACAGCAGCCGCGAGCCAGGTGACAGCTCCAGCACGTCGGCCTCGGAGCGCGCCCTGACCACCACCTCGCCGCCGGTCAGCACCTCGCCGCCCGGGAGTTCGAGCGCCGGGTCGTCCGGACCCACCGGCACATACGGTACGAACCGGTCACCCTGGCTCGGCACTTCGACGGCGTAGTCCGCGAACCCCCGCGGCGGCTGCGGGAACCGCCCGCCGAGCGGCCGCAGCGCCAGCGCCATCCGCTCGCCGCCGCAGCTCTCCGCCTCCGCCAGCGTGTCCGGGCCGCTCACCACCAGGTCCGCGTCCGCGGGGTCGCCGCCGGGCACCGCGACCACGCCGGTGGAGAACGCGGCCAGCAGCCACACCGCGGTCTGCCAGTGCGCCGGGAGCAGCAGCGCCACCCGGTCGCCGGGCTCGGCGCCGAGGCCGTCCTGGAGCAGGTTCGCGGTCTTCGCCACCCAGTTGGCGAACGTCGCCACCGACAACTCGACCCGCTCGCCGGTCGCATCGTCGTAGAACGTGATCAACGGGCGGCCCGGGTCCGCGCGCAGCGCGTCGGCGAGCAGTCCGGCGGGAGTCAGTGCGCTGGAGGTCACGCCGGTCAGGCTACCTGGGAAGATCCGCGGCGCCGCGCGGTGCGGCCGTCGGACGGGGTGGCGAAACGGTTGACGAGTTATCAGATGATGGTTTATCGGGTTTACCGCTTATGCCACTATCGTTCCCATGCGAGCACACCCCGCCTCCGCGGCCGGTACAGCCGATCCGACCCAACGTCCCGCCACCGAGGCGATCCTGCTGGTCGGCGGCAAGGGCACCAGACTGCGCCCGCTCACCGTACACACCCCCAAGCCGATGGTCCCGGCCGCGGGGGTCCCGTTCCTCACCCACCAGCTGGCCCGGGCCCGCGCCGCCGGTGTCGAGCACATCGTGATGGCCACGTCCTACCTGGCCGAGGTCTTCGAACCGCACTTCGGCGACGGCTCCTCGCTCGGCCTGCACCTGGAGTACGTCACCGAGACCGATCCGCTCGGCACCGGCGGCGCCCTGCGCAACGTCGCCCACCGGCTGCACTCCGCGCCCGACGAACCGGTCCTCGTCTTCAACGGCGACATCCTCACCGGCCTGGACATCCGCGCCCTCGTCACCGCCCACCGCACCCACCGCGCCGACGTGTCGCTGCACCTCACCCGCGTCGACGACCCGCGTGCCTTCGGCCTCGTCCCCACCGACCCCGACGGCCGCGTCACCGCGTTCCTGGAGAAGCCGCAGACGCCCGAGGAGATCGTCACCGACCAGATCAACGCCGGCGCGTACGTCTTCACCCGCGCCCTGCTCGACGCGATTCCCGCCGGGCGCCCGGTCTCCGTCGAACGCGAGACCTTCCCCGGACTGCTCGCCGACGGCGCCCACCTGCACGGCATGGTCGACTCCACCTACTGGCTCGACCTCGGCACCCCCGAAGCCTTCGTACGCGGCTCCGCCGATCTCGTCCTCGGCCGCGCCCCCTCGCCCGCGGTCCCCGGCCGCCGCGGCGAACACCTCGTCCTGCCCGGCGCGGTCGTCGCCGACGACGCCAAACTCTTCGGCGGCACCTCCGTCGCCCCCGGCGCCGTCATCGGCTCCGGCGCCCTCGTCGAGGGCAGCGCCATCCTGTCCGGCGCCCACATCGCCCCCGGCGCGGTGATCCGCGACAGCCTCGTCGGCGCCAACGCCCGCGTCGGCTCCCGTACGGTCCTCGTCGGCGCGGTGATCGGCGACAACGCCGACGTCGGCGCCGACAACGAACTCCTCCGCGGCGCCCGCGTCTGGTGCGACGCCCGCCTCCCCGCGGCCGCCATCCGCTTCTCCTCCGACCGGTAGCCCGACCGGTAGCCCGACCGGTAGCCCGACACGGCGACCGACACGGCAAGCGGCCGCCGGGGCCGGCCCGGGGCGAACCGTGACGTTCGCGGCGGGGCTCCCCGGCGGCGCGCTATACCCTTCCGGGGTGCCCGAAGAGACCGCGCCCCCGCGGGCGGCTGCCGCGCAGGCGACCGCCCCGACGCAGCCGCCCTCCCCGGCGCCGGGCCGCACGCGTACGTGGGTGCCCCCGGCCCCGCTCGACGTACGCCGCACCCTCATGCCGCTGCGCCGTGGCGGCGGCGACCCCGCCTTCCGCATCGCCCCCGACGGCACGGTGTGGCGGGCCAGCCGCACCCCCGCCGGTCCCGGCACCCTGCGACTGACCGGCAGCCCGGCCGCGATCGAGGGCACGGCCTGGGGCCCGGGCGCCCAGTGGCTGCTCGACGGCCTCCCCGCGCTCCTCGGCGCCGACGACGACCCGTCCGCCTTCGTGCCGCGGCACCGCATCGTGCACGCCGCCCACCGGCGGCACCCCGGACTGCGGCTGACCCGCACCGGCCTGGTGCTGGAATCGCTGATCCCGTCCGTACTGGAGCAGAAGGTCACCACGATCGAGGCGTACCGCGCCTGGCGGCTGCTCCTGCTCCAGCACGGCGAGGCCGCCCCGGGGCCGCAGGGCGCCGACATCCCGCGCGGCATGCGGGTCATGCCGGACCCGCGCGGCTGGGCCCGGGTGCCGTCGTGGGACTGGCGCGGCGCCGGCGTCGACAACAAGCGGGCCTCCGCCGTCCTGCGCGCGGTCCGCCTCGGCGCCCGCCTGGACTCCCTCGCCGACCGCCCGGCCGAGGACGCAGCCGCCCTGCTCTGTACGGTCCCCGGCATCGGGCCGTGGACCGCCGCGGAAACCCTCCAGCGCAGCCACGGCGCCCCCGACGCCGTCACCGTCGGCGACCTCCACCTCCCGCATCACATCGGCTACGCCCTCACCGGCGAACCGCGCTCCGACGACGAGACGATGCTGCGCCTGCTCGCCCCGTACGAAGGGCAGCGGCACCGCGCCACCCGGCTGATCCTGCTCGCCGCGCCCGCACCGCCCCGGCGCGCGCCGCGGATGGCGCCGCCCCGCCACCACTGAAGCCGCACCGGTCGGTCGCGGGGACGGCCCGCCGCCCGCCGGGGGCGGTCAGCGCACCGCGAGGAACGGTTCGGCCGCGCGCTCGGCCCGGGGTGCGGGCGCCTCCGCCGGCCGGCCGATCGCGATCGTGCCGAGCGGGTCCCAGGAGGGCGGCAGGTCGAGGACCTCCCGCACCACGTCGCGGCAGAACAGCGCCGAGGACACCCACGCCGACCCCAACTGCTCGCCGGCCAGGGCGACCAGGAAGTTCTGCACGCCGGCGCCCCCGGAGACCAGGAACATCTCCCGCTCGGCCGTCGCCCGCCGCGCGTCCGGGTACGGGTGCGCGCCGCCCTCGGTGACCAGGCACGGCACCACCAGGTACGGCGCCTTGCGCAGCACGTCGCCGCGCCGCAGCCGCTTGGCGACGCTCTGCTCGGAGAAGCCGTCCCCGCGCAGGTCCGCGGCCCAGGCGTCGCGCATCGCGTCGAGCAGCCGCACCCGCACCTGGGGCGTCTCCAGCAGCACGAACCGCCAGGGCGTGGTGTGGTGCGGGGCGGGCGCCGTCACCGCGAGGGCCACGGCCCGCCGTACGGCGGCGGGGTCCACGGGGACGTCGGTGAACTCCCGTACGGTGCGGCGCAGCGACACCGCCTCCCGCACCGCCTCCGATGTGCCGAGCCGGAACATGTCGTTGGCGGCGACCCGGACCAGCGCCCGCGCCCCGATGTCGCCCGCGCCGTCGTCGTCCTGACCGCTGCCGCTGCCGCTGCCGCTGCCGCTGCCGCTGCCGTCCGCGGCGCCATCCGCTCGGGGGGCGGCCGGCAGCAGTACGCCGCCCAGGCCGCGCACCACCGCGACCGGCAGCCCCGTGGCCTTGCCCTTGACGAGGTCGCCGGCCGCGGCCAGTTCGTCCGCGGTCGCGGTGACCGTGACGCTCAGCGGGTTGCCGTGGGAGTCCTGGCCGCCGCGCAGATCGTCCAGCACCCGCACGCCGGCCGCGCCGATCGCCACGTCGGTGAGCCCTTCGCGCCAGGGCCGCCCGAAGGTGTCGGTGACGATGACGCCGACCCGCACTCCCAGCGCGTCGCGCAGCCCGTCCCGGATGGCGCGGGCCGATGCGTCGGGGTCCTCGGGCAGCAGGAGGATGGTGCCCGCGGGGGTGTTGGACGCATCGACCCCGGCCGCGGCCATCACGAAGCCGTGCCGCGTCTCCACGATCCGGGTCGGCCCGCGACGGGCCACCAACCGCACCGCCTCGGCGTCGATCGCGGCCTCGCGGTCGTCCGCGTCCACCACGCGCCCCTCGGCCTTGCTGACGATCTTCGACGTGACCAGCAGCACATCGCCGTCGGCGAGGTCGGTGCCGGCCTCGGCGATCAGCTTGGCGATGTCGCTACCCGGCTGCACCTCGCCGATCCCGGGCACCCCGAACACCTCGTAGCGGGGCGCTTCCGCGGTCATGCCCGCACCTCCTCGGCGAACGCGAGCGCTTCCCGCGCCATCCGCGTGGTCGCCTCCAGGTCCGTCATGAGCAACGGCACCGCCCGGCAGCGGATGCCGGCCGCCTCGACCTCCTCGACGGCGCCCGCGTCCACGGTGTCGACGAGCCACCCGTCCAGCAGCCCGCTGCCGTAGTGCGCCGCCACCGCCGCCGCGGTGGACTCGACGCCCACGGCGGCCAGCACCTTGTCGGCCATCCCGCGCACCGGCGCGTCACCGACGATGGGGGACAGGCCCACCACCGGCACCCCGGCCTCCGCGATGGCCTCCCGCACGCCGGGCACGGCCAGGATGGTGCCGACGCTGACCACCGGGTTGGACGGCGGGAAGACGATCACATCGGCGCCGCCGATCGCCTCCAGCACCCCGGGCGCGGGCTTCGCGCCCTCCGCGCCCACCGGCACCACCGCGTGCGCGGGCACCGACGCGCGCAGCCGCACCCAGTACTCCTGGAAGTGGATCGCCTTGCGCTCCCCGTCGACCTCGACGAGCACGTGCGTCTCGATCCTGTCGTCGGACATCGGGATCAGCCGCACCCCGGGCTTCCAGCGGGCGCACAGCGCCTCGGTGACCGCGCTGAGCGGGTAGCCGGCGCTGATCATCTGGCTGCGGACGATGTGCGTGGCGAAGTCCCGGTCGCCCAGCCCGAACCACTCCGGCCCGACGCCGTAGGCCGCGAGCTCCTCCTTGACCGCGAAGGTCTCGTCGGCCCGCCCCCAGCCCTGCTCCTCGTGGATGCCGCCGCCCAGGGTGTACATGACGGTGTCCAGGTCGGGACAGACCTTCAGCCCGAACAGGTGGATGTCGTCTCCGGTGTTGCCGATGACGGTGATGTCCGCCTCCGGCGCCGCTGCCTTGAGGCCGCGCAGGAAGCGCGCTCCTCCGATACCTCCGGCCAGAACCACGATTCGCATGGGCCCAGTCTGTCAGCCCCGCGACCGGGGACGCCGGGCCGTCCCGCCGGCTACGCCTGTGCGGGCGTGCGGACGCCGGGCGTGCACGCGTACGGGGTCATCTCGGTCAGCCCGGGGAAGTACACGTGCAGGCTGACGGCGCCGTCCAGCGACTCGTTGACGACGTCGTGGACGTAACCGGGGGCGAACACGCGCTGGTGACCGGGCGTCAGGGTGCGGCGGGTCTCGCCGCGGGCGGTCAGCGCGCGTTCGTGCAACGTGCCGTCCAGGACGGTGAGCACGCCGCTGGAAAGGCCGTGGTCGTGCAGCCCGCTGCCCTGTCCGGGCAGCCAGCTCAGCAGCCACACCTCGTAGCCGGGGCCGGTTCGCAGGCGTGCGTACCAACGGGTGGTGGCGTCGTAGCGCACCTGCGGAGCCCACTGCGCGCGGTCGGCGGCGATGGAGCGGGCGAGCCCGGCGAACTCCGCGACGCTGTGGGGGTGTTGGGGCACCGGCGGGAGCAGGTGGGGCAGTTCGAGCGGGTCACCGGCGATCGAGACGTCGGAGTACATGGGGTGAGTTCCTCGGGGTGCGCATGATGCGGAAGGTGCCGGCGGCCGTGGCGGCCGGTCAGGGGATCAGCGGCAGCGGGAGGAACAACAACAGCTCTGTGCGAGCGCGACGCAGCAGGACTCGCGGCGGCGAGTCCGGAAGGGCGCGTTGTGCTCGGCATGCATGAGAGCAAGCAAAGCGGTCGGAGCGGTGGCCTGTCAACCGAATGTCCGAAATGCCCGACTGCTTTCACCTGATCCGGCAGGGTCGGGTGGTGAAAGGTTTGTGCGCGACGGGGTGCGGATAGGAGGTGGCGCATCCGCGCAGATCTGATGCGGATTGCCTTCCGGATCTGGGAGAACGCGCCATCCCGGTATGACGTTGTGCTTCTGTGATCGAAATGTGATCCGCAACGCTTCACTCGAACGGACGGAACGTCGCCCGTCACCGCAGCGTCTGACGGAACGTGAGCGTTTGGCCGTGAGGGCCATGGTTGACGGATGCGGTCGTTTAGGCCGATATCAACACTATCTGTCACTCCTTGGTTCAGCGGAGTGAATAACGGGCCCAATAGCAGATCTCGGCTTGACTGGCCCGGATCGGCACACTTGTAATTTCACTCGTGTCGTTCGGCCGGACCGCCGGACGTGGTCCGACGGCCAGGCACCATCACGGGGAAGCACGACAGACAGGGGCGCGCATGACCGAGCAGTTCCAGTTGCTGCTGGCTGAAGAGGCCGACGAGGAACTCGGCTGGCAGGAGCGCGCGCTGTGTGCGCAGACCGACCCCGAATCCTTTTTCCCCGAGAAGGGCGGCTCCACCCGCGAGGCGAAGAAGGTCTGCCTCGCCTGCGAAGTCCGCTCCGACTGCCTGGAGTACGCCCTCGCCAACGACGAGCGCTTCGGCATCTGGGGCGGCCTGTCCGAGCGGGAGCGCCGCCGGTTGAAGAAGGGCGTCGTCTGACCCCCGATCCCCGGCCGGCACCCCGCCGCCCACCCGGTTCCCGCCCCTCGGGGACCTCGCATCCGGCCCGTCTCCCGCGCCCTCCGGCACGGCAGGCGGGCCGCTGTTGTGCCCACACCCGGACGGCCGCGCCGTTGTGAGCCGTTAGTGTGGGGGGCCGTCCGAGATGCATGCCCCGCCAGTGGCGGGTTGATGCGTCCACCGCAGTCCAGCGAACCGGGGCCCGAACCTCGATGTCCGTGAACAGCCCAGCACCGGCCGTCCATCCGCCCGGTACCCCTGAGTTCCCGCGCCATGTCGTCACCGCCGTGCTCGTCGCGCACGACGGCGCGCGCTGGCTGCCCAAGGCCCTCCAGGGGCTGCTCGCGCAGGACCGTCCGGTCCAGGACGTCGTCGCCGCCGACACCGGCAGCGCCGACGACTCCGCCCGGCTGCTCGCCGAAGCCCTCGGCGACCAGCGGGTGCTGCACCTCGCCCGCCGCACCGGCTTCGGCGCCGCCGTCGAGGAGGCCGCCCGCTCCACCACGCCCCTGACCGCGGACGACCTGCCCTACCTGCGCCGCCGCAGCGGCTGGGACCCCGTCAGCCGCACCTGGAACGACGACGCGTACGACGAGCCCGCCGAGCCGCAAGGCGACCCGATCCAGTGGCTGTGGCTGCTGCACGACGACTGCGAACCCGACCCCGGGGCGCTGGCCGCGCTGCTGCGCACCGCCGAGACCTCGCCGTCCGCCGCGATCATCGGCCCCAAGCTGCGCAGCTGGTACGACCGCCGCCAACTCCTGGAGACCGGCGTCTCCATCGCCCGCAGCGGACGCCGCTGGACCGGCCTGGAGCGCCGCGAGCAGGACCAGGGCCAGCACGACCAGGTCCGCCCCGTGCTGTCCGTCTCCTCCGCCGGCATGCTCGTGCGCCGCGACGTGTGGGAGGAACTCGGCGGCTTCGACCGGCGCCTGCCCCTCATGCGCGACGACGTCGACTTCTGCTGGCGCGCCCACGCCGCCGGCCACACCGTCCTGATCGCCCCCGACGCGGTGATGCGGCACGCCGAGGCCGCCTCCCGCGAACGCCGGCCCGTCGACTGCGCCGGCCGCTCCGCGGTCAACCCGCACCGCGTCGACAAGTCCGGCGCCGTCTACACCCTCCTGGCCAACACCCGCGGCCCGCTGCTCCCGTACGTCATGCTCCGCATCGTCGTCGGCACCCTGCTGCGCACCCTCGCCTACCTCGTCGGCAAGGTGCCCGGCCAGGCCGTCGACGAGATCGTCGGCCTGCTCGGCGTCCTGCTGCGTCCCGGCCGCGTACTCGCCGCCCGCCGCCGCCGAGGCCGCGGCGCCATACCGCCATCCGAACTGCGCCCCCTGTTCCCGCCGCCCGGCGCGACCGTGCGCGCCACCGTCGACCAGGTCGTCAGCAACTTCGCCGGCCGCGCCGACGCCGCGACCGCCGCCGCCGGCCGCCATGGCGGCGCCGTCGAGTCCGGACCCGGCGACGAGGATGGCGACTTCCTGGAGCTGGAGCAGTTCGGCCGGCTGAAACGGATCGCCCGCAAACCGGGGCCGGTGCTCTTCGCCGTCCTGCTCGTCGTCTCCCTGGCCGCCTGCCGCGGCCTGCTCGGCGGAGGAGCGCTGGCCGGCGGCGCCCTGCTCCCGGCCGACCCCGGCGCCTCCGACCTGTGGGACACCTACGCGGGCTCCTGGCACGCGCTCGGCAACGGCGGCACCCAGGCCGCGCCCCCGTACATCGCGGTCCTCGCGCTCTTCGCCACCGTGCTGTTCGGCTCCACCGGCCTGACCTTGACCCTGTTCCTGGTCGCCTCCGTGCCGCTGGCCGGCGTCACCGCCTACTTCGCCTCCCGGCCGCTGGTCGAGTCCCGCCTGCTGCGCGCCTGGGCGTCGGTCGCCTACGCCTTCCTGCCGGCCGCGACCGGCGCGCTGGCCGGCGGCCGCCTGGGCACCGCCGTCCTGGCGATCCTGCTGCCGCTCATGGCGCGCGCCGCGATCTCCTCCGCGGGCCTGCAACTGAGCGACTCCGCCATCGAGCGCGGCACCCGTCCCGGCTGGCGCGCCACCTGGGTGCTCGCCTTGATGCTCACCTTCACCACCGCGTTCACGCCGGTCACCTGGCCGATCGCCCTGGTGCTCGCCGCCGGAGCGATCGCCTGGCGCCTGGTGCGCGGACAGCGGCAACTGCTGGTGCCGCAGCTCCTGCGCTCGGCCGCCCTGGTCGTCACCCCGATGGTGCTCCTCGCCCCCTGGTCGCTGACCCTGCTCGCGCACCCCGGGCGCATGCTCAACGAGGCCGGCCTGGCGTACTCCACCAAGACCGCCTCCGGCCTCGACCTGCTCCTGCTCAGCCCCGGCGGTCCCAAGGCGTCCGGCGGCTTCCTGCTGATCGGTGTGGTGCTGGCCGCCCTCGCCGCTCTGATGCGCGGCACCCGCCGCACCGCCATCGTCACCGCCTGGGCCGTCGCCCTGACCGGCCTGCTCTTCGCCGTCATCGAGAACGGCAAGGACTGGGCCGGTCCCGCCACCCTGGTCTACGGTCTCGCGCTGCTGGCCGCCGCCGCGATCGGCGCCGAGGGCGCCAACGAGCGGATCGCCGCCAGCGGTTTCGGCTGGCGCCAGCCGGTCGCCGCCCTGGTCGCCTTCGCCGCGGTCGCCGCCCCGCTGCTCGCCGCCTTCACCTGGGTCATCGACGGCGCCGACGGCCCGCTCAAGCGCACCAACCCGCAGCAGGTGCCCGCGTTCGTCGCCGAGGAAGCAACCACCAGCGACCAGCCCCGCACCCTGGTGATCAGCGGCACCGAAGGCCACGTCGACTACGCCGTCGTGCGCGGCTCCGGCGCCCGGATAGGCGACGCCGAACTCGCCGCCGAGGCACCCCACGACCACGCCCTGGACACCGTGGTGGCCAACCTCGTCGCGGGGTCCGGCGCTGACCAGGGCAGCCGGCTCGCCGGATACGCGGTCCGCTACGTCCTGGCCCCCAAGGGCGCGCCCCACTCCTTCGGCCGCGTCCTCGACAGCACCCCCGGCCTGTCCCGGCTCAGCCAGTCCGACGGCACCGAGCTGTGGCAGGTCAACCAGAACGTCGCCCGCATCACCATCACCAGCAAGGGCGCCCAGCCCGTCAGCGTCCCCTCGGGCCGCATCCAGGCGCACACCAAGGTGCCCGCCGGCCCGTCCGGCCGGGTGCTGCGCATCGCCGACACCGCCGGCTCCGGCTGGCACGCCACCCTCGACGGCTCCGCGCTCACCCCGGTCACCGTCGACGGCTGGGCGCAGGGCTTCGACCTGCCGGCCACCGGCGGCCGCCTGGACGTGACCTACAAGGAGCCGATCACCCACATCGGCTGGCTCGGTGTCCAGGCGCTCCTGCTGCTCGTCGTCGTCGTGCTCGCGCTGCCCGGCCGCCGTCAGGAGATCGACGACGACCTGCCCGACGCGGAGGGCGCCGTCACCGCCGACATCCCCGGCCAGGCCACGGGCGAGGGCCGCCGCGCCCGCCGCCTCCAGGCAGCCGCGGACGCGGAGGCCGCCGAGGCCGCGGACGGGGCCGCCTCGACCTCCGCCGCCGCGCCATCCACCGCGTCGGTCGAGGAGCCCGATTCCCCGGACGCTCCCGCCGAACCCTTGCCGGTCCGCGTACCGCCCGCCCGGGAAGAGGCCCAGGAGGCCCAGGAAGCCGGTTACGACCAGCAGCCCGGCTATCCCGCCCCGGCCGGCGGCTACGACCCGTACGCGGCCCCTGAGAGCGCCGACGGCTACACGTACCAGGACACCGGCTACCAGGAGGGCGGCTACCAAGAAGGCGGCTACCCGGACCCGTCCTACGCCCAGGGCGCCCCCGGCTGGGAGGGCGGGCAGCAGCCGTACCCGGCCGAGCCCGGGACGTACGACCAGCAGGCGTACGGCGACTCCTACGGCTACCCGGCGCAGCCCGGCTACGACCCCTACGCGTCGCAGCAGCCCGCCCAGGACGGCCAGGCGCCGTACGAACAGGGCTACGGCGAGCAGCAGCAGGAGTACGGCGAGCAGCAGGGCCAGGACGGCCAGGGCGGCGCGCAGCAGCCGTACCCCGACCAGGCCGGCTACGTCGACCCCGCCCCGTACTACGCAGATGGCGACCAGCGCCGCGATGGGAGCGACTACCAGTGAACCGCAGCACCCTGTCCCTGGCCGGTGCCGCGGTCGCGCTCGCCGTCCTGACCGGCGCGGCCTCGATGACCGGTGGAGACGACTCGCACACCGCCCCTGCGGCGTCCTCGTCGCGCCTGCCGGTCCAGCGCAGCACCCTGCTGTGCCCCGAGCCGTCGACGTCGGAGTTCGCCGACACCACGTACACGTCCTTCACGCCGCCCGGCAGCGGTTCGGGCACTGGCGCGTCCGGCGGCGACGCCACGCTGCTGCCGGCCACGCCCAAACCCAAGGCGCTCAAGCCGCTCACCGCCACCGGCAAGCCCGTCACGTCGTCCACCGACAAGTCGGACTCGCCCGCCCTCATCGGCACGGCGAACGGCCCCCTGGCGCCCGGGTGGAGCGTGCAGCAGACGACCGTCGTGAGCGACGGCCCCGGCCGCGGTCTGCTCGGCACCTCGTGTGTCGCCCCCGACAGCGAGTTCTGGTTCCCCGGTGCCAGCACTCAGGACGGCCGCCAGGACTACGTCCACCTGGTCAACCCCGACGAGACCCCCGCCGTGGTGGATGTCGACCTGTACGGCAAGGACGGCCAGCTCAAGGGCTCGACCGGCGACGGCATCACGGTCCCGGGCAACAGCTCCAAGCCGGTGCTGCTGTCCACGCTCATCGCCGACAAGGTCCAGGACCTGACCGTGCACGTCGTCGCGCGCAGCGGCCGGGTCGGCGCGGCCGTGCAGGCCACCGACAACAAGGCCGGCACCGACTGGCTGCCGGCCGCCGCCCAGCCCGCCGGCGACCTCGTCATGCCGGGCATCCCCGCCGACGCCACCGACGTCCGCCTGATCACCTATGCGCCCGGCTCCGACGACGCCGACCTGACGCTGAAGCTCGCCACCTCCACCGGCTCGATCACCCCGGCCGGCCACGAGACGCTGCACGTGCGGAGCGGCATGACCACGGCCGTCGACCTCGGGGACCTCACCAAGGGCGACGCCGGGTCCCTGGTCATCGGATCGAGCAGCTCGCACTCCCCGGTACCGGTGGTGGCCGCGCTGCGGATCACCCGCGGCAAGGGCAGCAAGCAGGAGATCGCCTTCCTGCCCGCGACCAGCCCGATCGACCGGCAGGCGACGGTCGCCGACAACCGCGCCAAGGGCTCCACGCTCGCCCTGACCGCCACCGGCAAGGACGTCAGCGTGAAGATCACCTCTTCGGCGGGCTCCACCGCGGGCACCGCCGCCGGCAAGACGGTCACCGTCAAGGCGGGCTCGACCCTGTCCATGGCTCCCCCGGAGCCTTCCGGCCTCAAGGGCTCCTACGCGGTGACCGTGCAGCGGCTGTCCGGCGGGCAGTTGTACGCGTCACGGATGCTGGCGCTGCCGCTCGACGGGGTGCCGATGTTCACGATCCAGCCGATGCCGGACGACCAGGGGATGGTCGACGTGCCGCAGGCCGCATCCGACCTGCGCGTCCTTCAGCACTAGCGTCCTGGGGCGCCTGGCCTCCTGGGGTGCGTGATCGCCCAGGGCGCCTGGCGCCGCCTGGCGTCCTAGGGTCGCAGGCGCCGTCGTGCCGCCTTCGCGCCCAGGGTGCGAAGGCGGCCCTCACTCCTCGCCGTATTTGGGGTCGACGTTCTCCGGCGACAGCCCGAGCAGCTCGGCGACCTGCTCGACGACGACCTCGTGCACCAGCAGCGCCCGCTCGTCGCGGCCCTTGGCGCGGATCTCCACCGGGCGGCGGTAGACCACGATCCGGCTCGGCCGGTCCTTCGCCGCGCCGATCAGCCGCCCGAGCGGCACCGGGTCGCCGTCGGACGGCGGAGCGTCCTGCGGCCAGGGCACGTCCTGCACGGCGAACTCCACGTCGGCCAGTTGCGGCCAGCGCCGCTCCAACCGGTCGGCGGCATCGCGCACCAGGTCGTCGAAGGCGTCGGCCCGGCTGAGCGCGAGCGGCACCTGCGGGGGCGCGATGGGCCCGCGCATGCCGCGGCCGTGGCGGTCGCGGTGCCGCGGCCGAGGCGCGGGCTGGGGCGGGGGAGTGGGGGCCGAACTGTCCATCAGCGTGAGCCTAGCCCCCGAGACGGGTCCGCACAGCAGGGCGTCACCTCCACCCGCGCCCGGCCCGCCGTACGGGCGAGCCGCGCCCCGGCCGCCGGCCGCGTCTGCGACCGCGACAGTGACCGGTTACTGCCCGATCCGTTTCCCGTTGGGACCGGATCGGGCCACAGAAGTGACGGATATCCGCCAGCCGGCATGCGAACCCGACGCACGTGACGACGGCGGCCACAGCGTTACTCTCGGTATCCGCTTCTGGTGCTCCGACGGTTGCCGCAGGTCAGCCTCGTACATCCGGCGTAGCCGGCCCCGAACGGCGCCGAGCGACACGACCGGGTGACCTGGCGGAGAGTCGTCGCGGCCCGCTCAAGAGTGCGGTACCGTCCAACCTCGTGAGCCCTGTACGTCGCTGTTCGCGCACCGCTTGCGGCCGCCCCGCCGTCGCGACACTGACGTACGTCTACGCGGACTCCACAGCCGTGCTCGGCCCGCTGGCCACGTACGCCGAACCCCACTGCTACGACCTGTGCTCGGAGCACTCCGAGCGCCTCACCGCGCCGCGCGGCTGGGAGGTCGTCCGCCTGGCCACCGACACCGGCCCGGTCCGGCCCAGCGGCGACGACCTCGAAGCCCTCGCCAACGCGGTCAGGGAAGCGGCCCGCCCGCACGAACGCGGCCAGGGCGGTGCGGCCACCGCGCGCGACATCGACCCGGTGGAGGTCGCCCGGCGCGGGCACCTGCGGGTCCTGCGGTCACCGGACCAGTAGGCTCGCCGGCCCCGGACCGCGTCTCGGATAGGTTGTCCGGACCGGACCGCCCGGGACCGTAACGCAGAGGTGTGCAGTGCCCCAATCATCGGGTTCTTCGGCGTCACCCGACCTGTCGCAGATCATCAAGGCGTACGACATCCGCGGAGTCGTCCCCGACCAGTGGGACGAGCCGCTCGCCGAGGTCTTCGGCGCCGCTTTCGCCACGGTCACCGGCGCCACCGCCATCGTCGTCGGCCACGACATGCGGCCGTCCTCGCCCGGGCTGTCCCACGCCTTCGCGCGTGGCGCCGCCTCCAGGGGCGCGGACGTGACCGAGATCGGCCTGTGCTCCACCGACGAGCTGTACTTCGCCAGCGGCCGTCTCGACCTGCCCGGCGCGATGTTCACCGCCAGCCACAACCCCGCCCGGTACAACGGCATCAAGATGTGCCGGGCCGGTGCCGCACCCGTCGGCCAGGACACCGGCCTCGCCGAGATCCGCGACCTGGCCGAGCGGTGGTCCGCGACCGGGCTGCCGGCCGGCGCCGCCACCCCGGGCACCATCACCACCCGCGACGTCCTCGGCGACTACGCGGGCTTCCTGCGCTCCCTGGTCGACCTGTCCGGCATCCGCCCGCTGAAGGTCGTCGTGGACGCGGGGAACGGGATGGGCGGCCACACCGTGCCGACCGTCCTGGACGGCCTGCCGATCGACCTGGTGCCGATGTACTTCGAACTGGACGGCACCTTCCCCAACCACGAGGCCAACCCGCTCGACCCGAAGAACCTCGTCGACCTCCAGGAGAAGGTCCGCGAGACCGGCGCCGACCTCGGCCTCGCCTTCGACGGCGACGCGGACCGCTGCTTCGCGGTGGACGAACGCGGGGAACCCGTCTCCCCCTCGGCCGTCACCGCGCTGGTCGCCGCCCGTGAGCTGGCCAAGCACCCGGGCGCCGCTGTCATCCACAACCTGATCACCTCCCGCTCGGTGCCCGAGGTCATCGCCGAGCACGGCGGCACCGCGGTGCGTACCCGCGTCGGCCACTCCTTCATCAAGCAGCGGATGGCGCAGACGGGCGCCGTCTTCGGCGGCGAGCACTCCGCGCACTACTACTTCCGCGAATTCTGGAACGCCGACACGGGCATGCTCGCCGCGCTCCACCTGCTGGCCGCCCTCGGCACCCAGGAGGGGCCGCTGTCCGCCCTCGTCGCCGCCTACGACCGCTACGCGGGCTCCGGCGAGATCAACAGCACCGTCGCCGACCAGGCCGGCCGTACCGCCGCCGTACGGGCCGCCTTCTCGGCGGAGGAGGGTGTCAGCTTCGACGAACTCGACGGCCTGACCGTCTCCACCCCCGACTGGTGGTTCAACCTGCGCGCGTCCAACACCGAGCCGCTGCTGCGGCTCAACGTCGAGGCCCGCGACGCCGCGACGGTCGGGCTCCTGCGCGACCGGGTGCTCGCCATCGTCCGCGACTGACCGCGCTGTCCGCGCCGGGCCGACGGGCCTGTACGGCGGCGCCGTTCGGCCGGTTGCCGGCAGGGACCGGGCGTCCGGGCGGCGCCGTACCGCGGCCCGGACGGGCAGCCCGGCTCCCGGCCGCGCCCGGACGGGAGCCGGCAAGCGGGCGGGTCCGACCCGCCACCGGGCACGGCGATAGGCTGAACCCGCAGGCCGCAACGGCCCACGACCGCCGCAACCCGCACGGAGGACCCGCCATGCCGCTCGTCGAACCCAGCCTCCTGGAGATCCTTGCCTGCCCGGCCTGCCACGCGCCCCTGCGCGAGGACGACGCCGCGGCCGAACTCCTGTGCACCTCCGGCACCTGTGGCCTGGCCTACCCCGTGCGCGACGACATCCCCGTGCTCCTCGTCGACGAGGCCCGCCGCCCCGCCTGACCCCAGGCCGTACCCGCACCCGACCGGGAGGTCGTGTTGTTCGACGAGTCGCTGTTGGAGGACCCCGACGCGCTCGCCCGCGCCGACGTCCACGGACTGCTGCGCGGCGTCGCCGCGGCCGGCGCACGGGTGCGCACCGCCCTACGGCTCGCCGAGGAAGCGGGCCTGGCCGAACTGCGGCCCGACGGCCGTCCGCGTGCGCTGCTCATCGCGGGCAGCGGTCCCGAGGCCGCCGCCGTCGCCGACCTGTTCGCCGCGCTCGGCTCCGGCGTGGCCCCGGTCCAGTTGCTCACCCCGACCGGCCCCACACCGGCGCAGGCCCGCTGGACCCTGCCCGGCTGGACCGGCCCCCTCGACCTGCTGCTCCTGCTCAGCGAGCACGGCACCGAGCAGGGACTCACCGATCTCGTCGAGCAGGCGTACCGCCGCGGCTGCACCGCCGCCGCCGTCACCCCGGCCAGAGCCCCGCTGGCCGACGCCGTCGGACAGGTCCACGGCATCGCGCTGCCCTTCGCCGGCCCGGGCGGCGGCTTCGACTCCGCCGCCGACTCCGCCCCGGCGACGACCGACACCGGCGCGTTCTGGGCACTGCTCACCCCGGTGCTGGCCCTCATCGGCCGGATCGGCCTGATCAGCGCCTCCACCAGTGCCCTCCAGGCCGTCGCCGACCGGCTCGACGCGATCGCCGCCCGCTGCGGGCCGGCCGTGGCGACCTACAGCAACCCGGCCAAGACCCTCGCCGCCGAACTCGACGGCTCCCTGCCCCTGTTGTGGAGCCAGGGCCCGGTCGCCGCCGCCGGTGCGCGCCGGTTCGCGACCGTCCTCGCCACCCGCGCCGGGCGGCCCGCACTCGCCGCCGAACTGCCTGCCGCCCTCACCGCTCACGGCCCCCTGCAGGCAGGCGCCCACACCCTGGCCGGCGACCCCGACGACTTCTTCCGCGACCGGGTCGAGGACACCCAGGAACTGCGACTGCGCATCGTCCTGTTCCAGGAGGCCCCCGACCAGCCCGGCTCCGCGGCACCCGCCGCCCGCGAGCAGGCATACGCCCACGACACCCCGCTCAGCGAGATCACCGCTCCCGGCGGTAGCCCGCTCGACACCGCCGCAGAACTCCTCGCCCTCACCGACTTCGCCGCCGCGTACCTGGCCGTCGCCTCGACCGAGAGACCATGACCGGAATGAATCGCCTCACCAACACCATCCGCCCCTACGCCTGGGGCTCCACCACCGCCATCCCCGAACTCCTCGGCACCGCGCCCACCGGCGAGCCCCAAGCCGAACTGTGGATGGGCGCCCACCCCGGAGCCCCCTCCCGCATCGACCGCGGCCAGGGCCCCGTCGCCCTCGACGCCGTCATCGACGCGGACCCCACCGCGGAACTCGGCGAAGCCGCCGTCAAGCGCTTCGGCCCCCGCCTGCCCTTCCTGTTCAAGGTCCTCGCCGCCGGCGCGCCCCTCTCCCTCCAGGTCCACCCCGACCTCGCCCAGGCCGCGGCCGGTTACGCCGAGGAGGAGGCCCGCGGGATTCCCCTGGACGCCCCGCAGCGCAACTACAAGGACGCCAACCACAAGCCCGAGATGATCGTCGCGCTGTCGCCCTTCGACGGCCTGTGCGGCTTCCGCCGGCCCGCGGAGGCCGCCGACCTCATCGACGCCCTGGGTGTCCCCACCCTCACGCCCTACGTCGACATCCTGCGCGCCCACCCCGAGGACCGTGCCCTGCGCGAGGTCCTCGCGGCCGTCCTCGGCGCGGACCCCGCCGCCATGGCCGAGACCGTACGCGCCGCCACCGAGGCCGCTGCCCGCCTGGCAGCGACCCCCGGCACCTCCCACGCCGCCGCCTACGCCGCCTACGCCAAGGCCGCCCACAGCTTCCCCGGCGACCGCGGCATCATCGCCGCGATGCTGCTCAACCACGTACGCCTCCAGCCCGGCGAAGCCCTCTACCTCGGTGCCGGCGTCCCGCACGCCTACCTCGACGGGCTCGGTGTCGAGATCATGGCCAACTCCGACAACGTCCTGCGCTGCGGGCTCACCCCCAAGCACATCGACGTACCCGAACTCCTGCGCATCGTCCGCTTCGAGGCCGGCGACCCGGGCGTGCTCCGCCCTGAGGCTGCGCCCGACGGCGAGGAGCTCTACCCGGCCCCCATCGACGAGTTCCGCCTCTCCCGCTACCTCCTCGCCCCCGGCGCCGACCCCCGCACACTGCCCGCCGGCACCCCGCAGATCCTGCTCTGCACCAGCGGCGAGATCCGCCTGCGCACCGTCGACGCCTCCCACGCCGCCTCCTCTCCTGCCGCCACCCTCACCCTCTCCCAAGGCGAATCCGCCTACGTCCCAGCCGGCGAACGCACCGAACTCACCGGCCAGGGCACCCTCTTCCGGGCGACCGTGACCGCGTAGCCCGCCTGACGCACCGCCAGACGACCGGGACGCCGCCGCAGGGCTCTGCGACAATGCCCGTCCGAACCCCCGAACCGACGGGTTCCGAGCGCCCACCGACCGAGCCGACCGAAAGGACACCCACCACCCATGAGCGCGTCAGGCGGAAGCAAGGCGATCATCGCGGCCCTCAGCGCCAACCTCGCGATCGCCGTCGCCAAGTTCGTCGCCTTCGCGTTCAGCGGCTCGTCCTCGATGCTCGCCGAAGGCGTGCACTCCGTGGCCGACTCCGGCAACCAGGCGCTCCTCCTCATCGGCGGCAAGAAGGCCAAGCGCGCCGCGAACGACGAACACCCCTTCGGCTACGGCCGCGAACGCTACGTCTACGCCTTCCTCGTCTCGATCGTCCTGTTCTCCGTCGGCGGCATGTTCGCCCTCTATGAGGGCTACGAGAAGATCCGCCACCCGCACCCCGTCGATCACTGGTACTGGCCGGTCGGCGTCCTGGTCTTCGCGATCCTCGCCGAGGGCTCCTCCTTCCGTACCGCGGTGAAGGAGTCCAACCACACCCGCGGCGACCTGTCCTGGGCCGAGTTCATCCGCCGCGCCAAGGCACCCGAACTCCCCATCGTCCTGCTGGAGGACTTCGGCGCCCTGATCGGCCTCGTCCTCGCCCTGGCCGGCGTCGGTATCGCCCTCGCCACCGGCAGCGGGGTCTGGGACGGTATCGGCACCCTGTGCATCGGAACTCTCCTCATCTGCATCGCACTTGTCCTCGCCGCGGAGACCAAGTCCCTGCTGATCGGCGAAGGCGCCGGTCCTGAGGTCAACGACCGCATCCGCACCGCCATCGCCGACGGGGACACCGTCACCGGCGTCATCCACATGCGCACCCTCCACCTCGGCCCGGAAGAACTCCTGGTCGCCGCCAAGATCGCCGTGGACCACGACGACACAGCCGTCCAGGTCGCCGCCGCCATCGACGCGGCCGAAGAACGTATCCGCGCCGCAGTGCCGATCGCCCGCGTCATCTATCTCGAACCCGACATCTACAGCGCGGCCGCCGCCGCGGCGGGCCCCGACCCCGACCAGACCCCCGGCGGCCGCTGACCGCGACCCCCTGCGGCAGAAGCGCCGTCCGGTGTAGATTCATACGTAGCCAGACGTCGCTGCTGATGGCGGTCGGGCGGTCATCGCACAACGACCGGCCGAGGGAGAGAGGGCCTCCGACGGATTGCGCTGCCACAAGGGGACAGGTGTGTCCGTAGTACTCGGAACGCCATGCCGCGCGGCAGCGCCGTGTCCATGTCCACCTCGACCACCACGAGGAGCAGCCCGTATGACCACCACCGCCACCGACTTCAAGGTCGCGGACCTCTCCCTTGCCGCGTTCGGTCGCAAGGAGATCACCCTCGCCGAGCACGAGATGCCCGGCCTGATGTCCCTGCGCTCCGAGTACGCCGCCGCTCAGCCGCTGGCCGGCGCCCGCATCACCGGCTCGCTGCACATGACGGTGCAGACCGCCGTCCTCATCGAGACCCTCGTCGCCCTCGGCGCGCAGGTCCGCTGGGCGTCCTGCAACATCTTCTCCACCCAGGACCACGCCGCGGCGGCCATCGCCGTCGGCCCCGAGGGCACCGCGGACAACCCGCAGGGTGTCCCCGTCTTCGCCTGGAAGGGCGAAAGCCTCGAAGAGTACTGGTGGTGCACGGAGCAGGCTCTGACCTGGCCGAACACCCCCACCGGCGGCCCCAACATGATCCTGGACGACGGCGGTGACGCCACGCTCCTGGTGCACAAGGGCGTCGAGTTCGAGAAGGCCGGCGCTGTGCCCGCCACCGCCGCTGACGACAGCGAGGAGTACGGCTACATCCTCGACCTGCTGCGCCGCACCATCTCCGCGAGCCCGCAGAAGTGGACCCAACTGGCCTCCGAGATTCGCGGCGTCACCGAGGAGACCACCACCGGCGTCCACCGCCTGTACGAGATGCAGCAGGACGGCACGCTGCTCTTCCCGGCGATCAACGTCAACGACGCGGTCACCAAGTCGAAGTTCGACAACAAGTACGGCTGCCGCCACTCGCTTGTCGACGGCATCAACCGCGCCACCGACGTCCTCATCGGCGGCAAGGTCGCCGTGGTCTGCGGCTACGGCGATGTCGGCAAGGGCTGCGCCGAGTCGCTGCGCGGCCAGGGCGCCCGCGTCATCATCACCGAGATCGACCCGATCTGCGCGCTGCAGGCCGCGATGGACGGATACCAGGTCGCCACCCTCGACGACGTCATCGAGACCGCCGACATCTTCGTCACCACCACCGGCAACCGCGACATCATCATGGCCTCCGACATGGCCCGGATGAAGCACCAGGCGATCGTCGGCAACATCGGCCACTTCGACAACGAGATCGACATGGCCGGCCTCGCCAAGATCCCCGGCATCGTCAAGGACGAGGTCAAGCCGCAGGTCCACACCTGGACCTTCCCCGAGGGCAAGACGCTGATCGTGCTCTCCGAGGGCCGCCTGCTGAACCTCGGCAACGCGACCGGCCACCCCTCCTTCGTGATGTCCAACTCCTTCACGGACCAGACCCTGGCCCAGATCGAGCTGTTCACGAAGCCCGAGGAGTACCCGATCGGCGTCTACGTGCTCCCGAAGCACCTCGACGAGAAGGTCGCCCGCCTCCACCTGGACGCGTTGGGCGTCAGGCTCACCACGCTCCGGCCCGAGCAGGCGTCCTACATCGGCGTCAAGGTCGAGGGCCCCTACAAGCCGGACCACTACCGCTACTGACCGGCGTAGTCGCGAGCCCGCGCGACTCACAAAGCGGCGAACAGATCCACCGCGCACCGGCCCCCGTCTCGCCCGCGAGGCGGGGGCCTTGCCAGACCCCGAAACCGGACGATGCCCCGCGGCCGCTACTCCTTCTACGACACGCATGACCACACTCCCCTGGGTGCAGAACACTTCCACTGCGCCACCGGCCCCTCCGGCTGGCGCTACACCGCGCAGACCACCACGCCCGAAGGCGCACACGCGGGATCGATCGACCTCACCATCGACGACCTCGGCCGTCCCATCCGCCTCGAGCTGCACGCCGCCGCATGGCAGGTCCGCGCAGCCGCGATCGACGGCGTCACCTGGGTCAGAACAGACCCGACCGGCGAGCACGCCCAAGAAGGCAACGCGCCCGCGCACGCGTTCACTGGTCTATCGCCGGCGTTCCTGATCGCCACCGCCCGGCTGCTCCGCCTCGAACCGGGCGCGCCGGCCACCCGCGTACGTCTCGTGTCATTCCAGGCCCCCGTCCTCGCACCGCTCACCGTCGACCAGTCCTGGTCGCTCCTCACAAGGACAGCACATTCCACGGACAGCGGTTTGCTGCCTGTGGATAACTTCCGCGTGGACGACCTGGCCACCGGCGATCAGTACGACGTCCACCTCGCCGGCGACGTGGTCCTGGCCGCGCCGGGCATCGAGCTGGAGGACCTTGACACGCCACCGTCCACCTTCGGCTGATTTGACGCGTGCCTGGGTCGGATGTAGGTTAGAACGGTTGTCGCGAGCCGGACTCGTCCGGGATGACGCGCGAGAACCTTGTCGCTTCGCTTGCCGAAGGCACCAACCCCCAGTCGAGAGAAATCTTGAGTCGGGCATCCGTGTCTCCGAAAGGCGGGTGGTAATTCCGACCGAAAAGCTTCTGCTAAGGTTGGAACACAACGAAGGGAAAGCCCGGAGGGGCCCGGAAGGGCAGCCGATGGCAGCTTCCGCTCCTTGAGAACTCAACAGCGTGCCAAAAGTCAACG
>NZ_JBIUYR010000035.1:0-44749 GCF_044744625.1 Streptomyces sp. NPDC087270 | reverse complement strand
CGGAAGATCCGCTTCCCGCGTGCGACGGTGAGGGAATGCCCGACGCCGACCCGCCCCCGTAGCGGCGCTCCCCCGCCGCACCCCGCGTGACGCCCCCCCCCCCCCCCCCACCCCCCGGGGCGGGCGCGCCCCCCCCCCCCCCCCCCCCCGCCACAGGGCTTTTCCGGAACCGCTCGGCTACGAGACGAAGCCGCGGGTGATGTGCGTGCCGGAGCCGTCGTCGGCGGCCTGGTAGCCGGACTCCCCGACGCAGTCGCTGTACTCGTAGTCGGCCCTGGACGTGCCGCCCAGACCGCCCGCGTCGGTGGTGGTCGGACCACCGAACACGGCGTCGGTCCTGGGCATCTGCGCGCAGCTGGGAATGCCCGCGTAGTACTCGACGAACCCGCCCTGGGAGCCTTGCAGGTTCCCGCTGCCGGCCGGCAGGGTGTACGAGCCGATGTGCGTGGACACGCCGGTGACCGTGTCGGTGGCGGTCCCGGTCCAGGTGTCGGAGCCGGACTTGACCACCTTGAGCGCGTACTGGTGGCCGTACACCCCGTCGAACTCGACGGCGCAGCTGACACCCGCGCCGCCGTCGGCTCCGTCGCTGCAGTTCGGGTCCGACGTGGTGGTGCCGGCGTTGAAGCTGGAGAAGACGCCGTGCAGCCGCTCGTGGCCGCCGCTGTCGGCACGCGGCTGAAGGCCGGTGTAGCCGACGTCGGGGGCGTTGGTGAAGCCGAACTGCTGCGCGAAGTACGTGCCGGACTGGTGGGCGGTCGCGGGGTTGACCGTGAACGGGAAGGTGATGTTGGTCAGCCCGGACGCGGGGGTGCCCGGGATCGACCAGCTCACCGCCACGTTGCCGCCGCCGACCGAGGCCGACGCCATCTGCGGTACCGCCATCACCATCGCTGCCGCGGCGCCCACTAAGGCGCACCGGCGAAGAGTCGTCGCTGTCGATGCCATGTCTGTTCCCCTTGTCTGGGTGGGGGGTGGGGTGGGTGTGCTGGTGTGCTACCGGCGGGCCGCGGTCAGCGTGAGGGTCTGCTCCGCGGCACTCCGGTGACCGCCGACGGCGCTACCGGTGTGGTCGGTCCAACTGCGGGCCGGGGTGGTCTCGGTGCCGCGCCGGGGGTCGGCGGACAGTCCGAGCACCAGGCCGCTGTACCGGTTGACCAGCCGGAAGGTGCCGGTCTTCGCCCCGTGGGCGGACGTGCCGGGGATGACGAACCACTGCTGCCCGACGGTGGGTCCGCCGGCGCCGAGCGGGGTAACGGTCGGCTTGGTCCCCCAGGCGCGGGTGGCCGTGGAGGTGGTGGGGACGCCGAGCGCCTGGCCGGTGGCGGCGTTGGTGATCCGGTAGGAGCCGTCGCCGTTCGCGGTGAACTTCCATGCCTGCGCGGCCGATCGGGCCGCGGCGGGCCGGGCGGTGGCGGCGTGCGCGCCGCGGGACTGGGTGAGCACCCTCCCCGCGCCGCTCGCGATCGTGTAGGACCGGTCCGAGACGACCGGGGCCGCGGCGGACCTGGCCGCGTCGATCGTCACGTCGGCGTACTGCCCGTCGGAGCCGTCCGCGCAGGCGATGGAGCAGTATGCGCGGAAGGTCTTGCCGACGATGGTGGAGCTGGTCTTGTTGGCGCCGTCCAGCATCCAGCGGTACCACGACGCGGTGGTGTACCCGCCGGTGTCGCCGAGCAGGGTCCACTTCTGCGTGGCCAGGTCGGCGGTGGCGTAGAACTGCTGGGGCGCGTTCCCGCTCTGGTCGACCGCCTGCGGCTCGCCGATGTAGAGGCCGAGGTAGGCGTCGTAGGAGACGTCCATCACGAACAGCGGTGAGGTGGGCGGCGCGGTGCCGGCCGCGACCTGCTGCTCGACGGTTCCGGGGGTGGCCGGGTCGTACTCCGCCGACGGGGCCGTGTAGCCGGTGTCACCGGGCGAGTCGACCGGCACGATGTTGCTTTCCTTGCCGCCCGTGCCGGGCTGCGACCAGGAGCCGTCGTACCACTTCTGCCAGGAGTCGGGCGCCATCTTCGCCGAGATCGGGGCGCGGGCCACGTGCTCGTAGAAGGCCTTCCAGCTGCCGTTCTTGTCCACCGCGCGGGAGCCGTAGTAGACGTAGAAGTACCCCGAGGCGGTGTCGACGAACAGCCGCTGGTCACCGTCGCCGTAGTAGTAGCTCTGCTGCGGGAACGCCGTGCTGTCGCCGCGGGTGGTGCTGTACGGCGAGGTCAGCGCGTGGCCCTTGATGGTCCACGTCCTGCCCTGGTCGGTGGACTCCGCGTAGTCGATCGCGTCGTAGTGGATGCCGTCGCCGAAGGGCTGCGGGGTGAACTCGTTGTGCACCAGCCCGTACCAGTTGCCGGTGTCCGGGTCGACCCATGTGCCCACCAGGTCGCAGAAGTTGCGCTGGGTGTAGCCGGAGCCGGCCGGGGCGTTGGTGGCCGTCTTGCCGGTGGGGCTGTTGTCACAGCGCCAGGTGGTGTCGTTGTTGCGGTCCTGCGGGTTGGCCGGGTTCACCGCGTCGCTGATCGCGCTGGAGCGGGTCGCGGTCTCCAGGTTCGTGCCGGTGAAGAAGTCCCAGTACCGCGGCCCGGTCGGGCCGTACTCGCCGTCGGACTGCTGGAAGTAGTAGGTGCCGTCCTTGTCGATGTACGAACTGGCCGGGGTGTCGGTGGGGTAGGCGAAGGTGCCCTTCGACCCGACGGAGACCGTGTAGCCGGTGGTGGCCGCCGGAGCCGCCGTCGCGGTCGAGGCGGCTGACGCGCCGGCGCCGACCACGGCCATGGCCGCGGCCAGCAGCGCCACGGCCAGTCTTTTTCGGGGGTGTGCCATGCCAGTCCTTCGTCTCGGGGGGTGGGCCGTCGGGCGGGCCTGGACGGCCGCGCGCGGACGGCGGGCGTGCGCGAAGTTGCCCGGAACCCTAGTCCGTTGGCATCGATAACACTAGAGCTGCCGCCCCACGAGTACACAGAAGTTACGGCCCCACGGCCTGCGCTCCCCCGCGATCGGCTTGCCGCTCACCGGAGTTGGCGACGTTCCCCCACGTTCGCCGCCGGTCGGCGGGCGCGCACGGGGAAGCGGCACCGGCGCCCACGCTCGGCCGACGACCGCGCCCGGCAACGCGATTGGCATCGATAACACCCGAGCGTGCGACCGCGGGCACGGCCGGTGGCCCGGCGCGCTGGTGGGCGCGCCGGGCCACCGAGGCCGCCGGGGCGGCCGATGCTCCGCTCGATCCGGTCAGCCGGAACCGGGCTCCCCGGGCTCCTCGGACTCCTCCGGCCGCGTGCGGGCGGCGCCGGGGTCGGTGGGCAGGCCCACCTCCCGCCGGTCCTCCTCGGTCTGCTCCTGGAGTTCCGCCTCGTCGGGCCGTTCGGGCATGCCGCGCCCGTGTCCGGTCTCCGGGTTTCCCTCGACGGCCTTGTTCGACTTGTGGTGATGCGCCATGGTGGCCTCGCCCCGCTCTCAGGATGCGTTGTCGTCCGCGGTACCGTCGCCGGCGTCGGCCGGCTTCGGGCGGACCGTGCAGTGCAGCGAGTTGTCCTCGACGTCGGCGACGATGGTGTCGCCCGGGTCCGCCTCGCCGCCGAGCAGCAGGGACGCGATCCGGTTGTCGGGTTCCGCCTGGATCGTGCGCCGCAGCGGGCGGGCGCCGAACTCCGGCTGGTGCCCGTGCGCGACCAGGGGTTTCTTCGCGCTCTCCGTGACCTCCGGCGTCATGCCCTGCGCGCGCACGCGGTGCTTGCTCAGGTCCAGCGGATGGTCCTCGACCCGCGCCAGGTCGTCCTCGGTGAGGCTGCGGAAGAGGATGATGTCGTCGATGCGGTTGAGGGACTCGGGCAGGAAGCGCCCCCGCGGGTCCGCCATCAACTCGTCCTTGATCTCGGCCACGTCACCCTGGTGGGCGATGATCCGCTGGGCGCCGATGCCGGACGTCATGATGACCACGCAGTGCCGGAAGTCGACCGTGCGGCCCTGGGAGTCGGTCAGCCGCCCGTCGTCGAGGATCTGCGGCAGCGTGTTGAAGACGTCGCGGTGCGCCTTCTCCACCTCGTCGAAGAGCACCACGCTGTACGGCTGGCGGCGCGTCTTCCCGGTGAGCCGGCCCGCCTCCTCGTAGCCGACGTATCCGGGCGGGGCGCCGACCAACTGCGCGGCGTCGTCCTCCTCGGCCCTGCGCGCGGCCGAGTTGATCGGTTCGTGGGCGGACTCGCTCAGCAGCCTCCCGATCGGGACCCGCCGCACCGCCGGGGGCGACGAGCCAGGCGACATCCCGACGAAGCGGTTCAGCAGATCGCTGAAGGGATCGGACGAGCCGAATCCCGGACCGGGCGACATCGACATGGCTACTCCTCCGACGGAGGGACACTCTCACTGAAACGCGATACCCGGCCGCTCGCAAGCCGGGCGGAATGCGGGACCCGCCCCCTGCCGTATGGCGTAGGGAAAATGCCTGACGCCGAAGGGAATTACGCCGTGCCCAATCCATTCGGCGTAAGTAAGGAATTCCCCTACACCCGATCGGCGCTGCCCGCAAACGCGGGAAGCGGATACGCTCGGCGCTCGCGTGGCGGGTCACCTGGCGTGGACGGCCGCCCCGGCATAGCTTCGTGCAATGCGCCGGGAACCGGCCGCGCCCGGCACGCGTCCGTGCCGCGCCCGGCGAGGATCTGCGACGCCCGCGACGGCGGAAGGATGCCAGCCATGAGCCCCGTGAGCCCCTCTGACAAAGCCGGCGCGGGCGGCGAGGACCACCAGCCGGAACCCCGGGTGGGGGCCGCGCCCGAGGACCCGCCGACGTTCCGCCCCTACCACCACCCGGCCGCCGGCTGGGGCGCGGCCCGCAGCGTCAGCCGCGTCCTGATGCGCGATCGGGAACTGGTGGACGGCCCGCGCGCGATCATGCGGATGAACCACGAGAACGGCGGCTTCGACTGTCCCGGCTGCGCCTGGCCCGACGACATCAAGGGCCTGCACCTGGACATCTGCGAGAACGGCATCAAGCACGTCACCTGGGAGATGACCCGCAAGCGGGTGGGCCGCGAGTTCTTCGCCGCGCACTCGGTGACGGAGCTGTCGCGGTGGAGCGACTTCGCGCTGGAGGACCAGGGCCGGCTGACCGAGCCGATGGTCTACGACGCCGCGTCGGACCACTACGTCCCGATCCGCTGGAAGGACGCCTTCGAGCTGTTCGGCCGCACCGTGCGGGAGTTGGACGACCCGAACCAGGCCGCGTACTACACCTCGGGCCGGCTCGGCAACGAGGCCACCTTCCTCTACCAGTTGATGGCCCGCGAGCTGGGCACCAACAACCTGCCGGACTGCTCCAACATGTGCCACGAGGCCAGCGGCCGCGCGCTGCAGGCCGCGCTGGGCACCGGCAAGGGAACCGCGGACCTGAAGGACTGGGAGGCCGCGGACGCGCTGTTCATCATGGGCGTCAACGCCGCCTCCAACGCGCCCCGGATGCTCACCGCCCTCGCCGACGCCTACCGCCGAGGCGCGCAGATCGTGCACATCAACCCCCTGGTGGAGGGGGCGGCCACGCGCACCATCGTGCCGCACGAGTTCACGGACATGGCCCTGATGAAGTCCACCCGGACCAGCACCCTGAACCTCCAGCCGCGGATCGGCGGCGACATGGCGCTGCTGCGCGGCATGGCCAAGGCGGTGTTCGCCCACTCCGGGTCCGACCCCAAGGCGCTGGACTCGGAGTTCATCGACCGCCACACCACCGGCTTCGAGGAGTACCGGGCGCTGTGCGAGGCGACCCCCTGGGCGCAGATCGAGGAGCAGTGCGGCCTGTCGCGCGCCGACATCCTCAAGGCGGCCCAGGTCTACCGTGACGCCGACCGCAGCATCTTCAGCTGGTGCCTCGGCGTCACCCAGCACGAACACGGCGTGGACACCGTCCGGGAGATCGTCAACCTCCTCCTGCTGCGCGGGAACCTGGGGCGGGAGGGCGCCGGGCCCTCGCCCGTGCGCGGGCACAGCAACGTGCAGGGCAACCGGACCTGCGGCATCGACCACCGCCCCACCGACGTGTTCCTGGACCGCCTCGCCGCGGCCTGCGGCATCCAGCCGCCCCGCGCGCACGGCCTGGACACCGTCCGCACCATCGAGGCGATGCACCGCGGCGACGTCAAGGTCTTCGTCGGCATGGGCGGCAACTTCGCCATGGCCGCGCCCGACACCCCGTACACCTTCGCGGGGTTGCGCGGCTGCGACCTCACCGTCCAGGTCAGCACCAAGCTGAACCGCAGCCACCTGGTGCACGGCCGCCAGGCGCTGATCCTGCCGTGCCTGGGCCGTACCGAGAAGGACCACCAGGCCGGCGGCGTGCAGAGCACGTCGGTCGAGGACTCGATGAGCATGGTGCACCTGTCGGTCGGCATGAAACGCCCCGCGTCGCCGCACCTGCTCTCCGAGCCCGCCATCGTCGCCGGCCTGGCCCGTGCCGCCCTGCCGGACAGCGCCACCGCGTGGGAGTGGTACGTCGAGGACTACGACCGGGTGCGCGACACCATGGCCCAGGTCCTCGACGGCTTCGAGGACTTCAACCGCCGAGTGCGGCTGCCGCTGGGCTTCCGGATCAAGCAGCCCGCCCGGGAGCTGGTCTTCCTCACCGAGTCCGGGCGCGCGGAGTTCTCGGCCGCGCCGCTGCCCGACGTCCGGCCCGCGCCCGGCACCCTGGTGCTGGGCACCCTGCGCTCCCACGACCAGTGGAACACCACGATCTACTCCGACGACGACCGCTACCGGGGTATCAGGAACCTGCGCACGCTGGTCTTCATGAACCGGGACGACATGCGCGAGCGCGGCCTCGCCGAGTTCGACCCGGTCGACATCGTCAGCACCGCCAAGGACGGCACCACCCGCCGCCTCGACGGCTACCTGGCCATCCCGTACGACATCCCGCGCGGCTGCGCGGCGGGCTACATGCCCGAGATGAACGTCCTGTGCGCGATCGGTGACCACAGCACCCAGAGCGACCAGCCGATCATGAAGCACCTCAAGGTCACCATCGACCGCCACGCGCGAACGGAGGCCGCACGATGACCGATCCGGTCTGGAAGAACGACCCGGAGGAGCACGACTTCCCGGCGGCCGTCGACTTCCTCGAACTGCTCGTCACGCCCGCGCAGGCCCAGGAGGCCGTGCGGCGGCTCCAAGCGGCCACCACCACCTCCAGGAAGGCGAAGGACATCCTGCGCGCCTCGGGCCTGGAGCTGCTGCCGGCGGTGAACCCGCATGTCGCGCACGACATGAAGAAGGCGGTCACCGGCGAGAAGCTGTCGCCGGTACTGCTGATCCGCGGGCAGCCGCTGGTGATCGCCGACGGCTACCATCGGGTCTGCGCCATCCACTACCTCTCGGAGGACCTCGAAGTCCCCTGCCGCCTGGTCTGAGCGCCTGGGCAACGGGACTTCGCGGGTGCGGATGCCCGGCCCGGAGTCCTGGCGCGCGCGTTGCCGGGGGGACCGCGAGGAAGGCAGCGCACGTTTCATGACCTCGTCGTGGGGGGACCGGCCCGGCTTGGACGCCGAGCCGGCGGAAGTCGCTCAAGTCGCGGAAGCCGCAGAAGCCGCTGACGCCGCGGAAGTCGTTCACGTCGCGGAAACCGCCGAACCGGGCCGGTGGGCGGCTCTGTGGGAACGGGCGACCCTGTCCGGGCGGACCGGCCTGGACGTCCGGAGCCGGCGGGAGGCGCTGGGCCGGGTGCTGGGCGAGCTGCGGGAGGACAACCTCGGCGACCGCGCCGCCGCGATGACCTACTACGCGGTGCTGTCCCTCGTGCCGGCGCTGCTGGTGTTCATCGCCGTGCTCGGCGAGATCGGCCCCTCCGCGACGGACCTCCTCATCCGCGACGTCCACCACCTCGCCCCCGGCCCCGCCCGCGACCTGCTCACCCACGCGCTCACCCACCTCCAGCGGCAGCACGTCGCCGCGGGCACCGTGGGACTGCTCACCATGCTGTGGTCGGCGTCCGGCTACACCGCCGCGTTCATCCGCGCGATGAACGCCGTCTACGACGTTCCCGAGGGCCGCCCGCTGACGTTCCTCCTCCCGCTGCGGCTCGGCCTCACCGTGCTGGTGCTGGTGCTGATGGCGGTGTTCGCCGCGCTGGCCGTCCTCAGCGGCAGGCTGGCCGGCCGCGTCGGCACCGACCTCGGCGCGGGCCACACCACCACGGCGGTGTGGCAGTGGGGCAAGTGGCCCCTGGCGCTGGCCCTGCTCAGCCTGCTCTTCGCGCTGCTGTACTGGGCGGCGCCCAACGCCCGGCAGCGCTTCCGCTGGGGCACCCTGGGCGGCCTCGTCGCGGTCGTGGTGTGGGTGGTCGCCTCGGTCGGCTTCGAGCTGTACGCCGCCCACTTCGCCTCCTACGACCGCGTCTACGGCAGCCTGGGGGCCGTCATCACCTTCCTGGTCTGGCTGTGGCTGTCCAACCTCGCGATCCTGCTGGGCGCCGAGATCAACGCCGAACTCGACCGGCAGCGCGCCATCGCGGACGGCCACCCCGCCGGCCAGGAGCCGTACATGCCGCTGCGCAGCGCCCACAAGCTCCACAGCGACGCGCTCTGACGGCGCCGCGGCGGGCGGTTCCGGACCGGGTCCGCGACATGGCGACGGCTGCCCCGCGGGGCGGGGCCGATGGCACCCGGCGCCGCCCGCGACCGTAGGCGTCGAAGCCGCGCCCGGACCGGATGAGGAGGGGGCCGACCCCGGCCCGAGCCCGCGGGGACGTGGTTGCGCGTCCGATCCGCGGGGGGTCCGTCAGCGTCGCGTCAGGGGCGCGGCCCGCGGCGTCAAGTCCGCGTCAGCGGGCGGGGGTCCGCCGGGTCGGCGGGCATAGCGTCGACGAGGCGTCCACGGCACGTCGCCCGGACGCGATCGACGCACTGCACCTGGAGGCAACTGTGGCCGCGACCTTGCACCCGGAGGACCCCGAGCCCTGCGAACCCTTCCCGGCCGGACCTCTCTTCGTCCCCGTCCGGCCGGGACCCGCCGGCTGCACCGCGCGGTTCTTCCGGACCCCGCTGGGCACCCGCACCGCGGTCGGCTTCACCTCCCCGGAGCGGCTGTCGGCCGCGCTGGGCGCCGGGCAGAGCTGGATCAGGCTCTCCGCGCCGGCGCTGCGGGCGCTCGCCGAACCGCTGGGCGTCGCGGCCCTGACCGTCGACCCGCGGTTCTCGGCGCCGGCCCCGGCGGCCCATGCCCCGGCCGCGACACCCACGCCCACGCCTGCTCCCGCGCCTGCTCCCACGCCTGTCCCCGCGCCCTCGGCGCGCGACTGGGACCCGCGGCACCTCGGTGCCCTGCGGGCGATCGGCTGAGGGGGCGCCGCATGCACGCCTCTCCCCCGGCCACCCTGTCCGCGGCGCCCGCCGGCGCCCCGGCGCCCGCGGTGTGGCCCGCCTCCACCCGCCTCTCCGCCACCAGCGGCGAAGGCACCGGCGACGAAGGCAGCGGCGACCGTGACATCACGGTCGGCGGGGTCTCCCTCGTCGAGGCCGCCGACCGGTTCGGCACCCCGCTCTACGTCCTCGACGAGGCCGAGGTCCGCGACCGCTGCCGCGCCTACCGCGCGGCCTTCCCCGACGCCGACATCCTCTACGCGGCGAAGGCGTTCCTGTGCCGCGCCGTCGCCCGGTGGGTGACGGAGGAGGGCCTGGGACTCGACGTCTGCTCGGCCGGCGAACTCGGCCTGGCCTTCGCCGCGGGCGTCCCCGCCGAGCGGATCGTGCTGCACGGCAACGCCAAGAGCCCGGAGGACCTGCACACCGCCGTCCGCCTCGGCGTCGGGCTGATCGTCCTCGACGGCATGTCCGAGATCGCCCGGCTGGCCGCCATCGTCCCGCCCACCGACCGGCAGCAGGTCATGGTGCGGGTCGCGCCGGGCGTCCAGGCCGGCGGCCACCCCGCGGTCCGCACCGGCACCGACGACCAGAAGTTCGGCCTGTCGATCACCGACGGCTCCGCGCAGCACGCCGTCGAACGGATCATCGGCCAACCGCGCCTCGAACTCGTCGGCCTGCACTGCCACATCGGCTCGCAGATCCCCGCGGCCGGCCCGTACGTCGCCGCGGTCCGCCGGATGGTCGGGCTGATGGCGCGGATACACCGGCGGCACGGCCTGGCGCTGGGCCGGCTGGACATCGGCGGCGGCCACGCCATCGCCTACCGCCCCGGCGAGCAGCCGCTCGACCCGCGCGCCCTGGCCGACCGGGTCCGTGCCGAACTCGCGGCCGGCTGCGCTCGGGCGGGGCTGCCCGTCCCCCGCCTCACCCTGGAACCCGGGCGCGCCATCGTCGGCCCGGCCGGGGTGGCCGTCTACCGGGTGCTGTCGGTCAAACGGACCCCGGGCCGCACCTTCGTGGCCGTCGACGGCGGCATGGGCGACAACCCCCGGCCGGCGCTGTACGGGGTGCGGTACGCGCCCCGGCTCGTCGGGCGCCGCTCCACCGCGGCGCCGGCCCCGGCCACGGTGGTGGGCCGGCACTGCGAGGCGGGCGACATCCTCGCCGACCGGGTGCCGCTGCCCGGCGACGTCCGCCCGGGCGACCTCGTCGCGGTGCCCGCCGCCGGCGCCTACCACCTCTCCATGGCGTCGGACTACAACCTGGTCGGCCGCCCGCCGGTGATCGCGGTCAGGGACGGCGCGGCGCGGGTGCTCGTACGCCGGGAGTCGCTGGCCGACATGAGCCTGCGGGACGTCGGGCTGTGACACGGGGGCGCGGGGGCCGTGACGTCTTTGACCCGGCCCCCGCGCCCGACCACAGTGGTGGCCATGCGCGACACGGATCACCGGACCTGGCGGGCGGCGGGCGTGCTCGCCGCGGTCGCCGCGCTCCTCGCGGGGTGCGGCGGCGGAAGCGGCGACGGCACCCCGCGGGCGGCACACGCGGCTCCCTCGGGCGCCGCGACCTCCTCGGCGACCCCCTCCGCGGGCGATACGCAGGACGCCGGAGCACGCCGGTCGTTCGCGGAGCTGGAACGGCGCTTCCACGCCCACCTCGGCCTGTACGCACTCGACACCGGGTCGGGCCGCAGCGTCGCGTACCAGGCGGACCGGCGGTTCGCGCACTGCTCGACGATCAAGGTGCTCGCCGCCGGGACGCTGCTGAAGCGGGCCGGCGACGCCGAACTCGACCGCGTGGTCACGTACCCGTCGTCGGCCCTGGTGCCGTACTCGCCGATCACGTCGAAGCACGCCGGGCAGGGCAAGGGCATGACGCTGCGGGCGATCATGGCGGCCGCGCTGCGGTACAGCGACAACACCGCGGAGAACCTGATGCTCGACCGGCTGGGCGGCCCCGCCGGGCTGCAGGAGGCGGTACGCGCCATGGGGGACGCGGTCACCCACGTCGACCGGCCCGAGCCGGCGCTCAACGACGCCGTGCCCGGGGACACCCGCGACACCAGCACCGCCCGCGCGCTCGGCACGGACCTGCGGTCCCTGCTGCTCGGCGGCGCGCTGCCGACCGGCCGCCGCGCGCTGCTCACCGACCTGATGGTGCGCAACACCACCGGTGGCCCGTACGTGCGGGCCGGGGCGCCGTCGGGGTGGAAGGTCGCCGACAAGACGGGCAGCGGGGACTACGGCACCCGCAACGACATCGCGGTCCTCTGGCCCCCGCACGGCGCGCCCGTCGTCATCAGCGTGCTGACCGACCGCGGCACCCCCGACGCCGAGTCCGCCGACCCGCTGATCGCGAACGCCACCACCGCCGCCCTCACCGCGCTGGGGCGCTAGGCGTGTTCTTGGAAGTCCCTCCCCCCCTTCGGCGGGGGAAGTGCCCCCATCCCGTGGCGGCTGGCACGCACGCTCGTTTCGTTGCCGGGCTGGTCCGAGTAGGCCCACGACGAGGACAACCCTCCGCCTTGCGATCTGGGTGCACCTCCCCCGCCGAAGGAAGGGGGGAGCACCAGACACCACGGGCCCTGCCCTTCGGGCGGACGGCGCTCCTTCCACAACACGGCCCGGACCCACGTCCGGCTCCCCCGCCGCTTTCGGCGTGGGAGCACCCTGGCCGCGAGCGACGGGGATCGGACGTTCGGGACGGCCCGGCCGACACGGGCGGCGTCGGCGCCCTGGCTGCGTGGGAGTGGGCGGACGGGGGTCAGTCGAGGGCTGCCACGGCCGGTGCCAGCTCCTCCAGTGCCGCGACGCCGTCCGTGAACTCCCCGCCGGGCTGGAGCATGAGCACCACGTGGTCCGCGCCGGCGGCGAGGTGGCGGCGGGCGGTGGCCGCGATCGCGTAGGGGTCGCCGTGGCCGACGAGCGCGTCGACCAGCTCGTCGTCCGGCTCCCGGTCGCCGGGTACCGCGAGGCCGATCTGGGCGGCGATCGCCGCGAAGGAGGGCCGGGCGAGCAGGGCGGCCGCCATCTCCCGGGCCCCCGTCCGCGCCCGCTCCCGGTCCTGGTCCGGCACCACGGTCATGCCGACGACCAGCAGCTTGTCCGGGCCGAGCAGCTCCCGGGTGTACGCCGTGTACTGCGGGGGCACCCCGGCCGGCAACGCCCCGTCGGACGCCTCGCCGGCCAGTGCCAGCATCTTCGGCCCGTTCGCGCCGACGATCCGGAGGTAGTCCGCGGCGGGCGCGGGCGGCTGGGTCGGGCCGTCCATCCGGTCGAGGTAGTCACGCATCGTGGCCAGCGGGCTGCCGAAGGCGCGGCCGGCGGCCTCCGCCTGCTGCGGGTAGCCGCCCCCGACACCGAGCACGAACCGCCCCGGGTACGCCTCGGCCAGTTGGGACGCGGCCGCGTGCAGGGTCTGCGGCGACCGGGCCCAGATGTTCGCGATGCTCGTGCCGATCACCAGCTGCCGGGTGGCGGCCAGCAGCATCGACGCCTGGACCAGGGCGTCCTTGCCGCCGACCACCTCGTTGGTCCACGCGGTGCGGTATCCGGCCTGCTCCAGCCGCCCGGCGCCCGCGCGCTGGACGTCGATGGGCGGCAGGCCGGTGAACGACACCGGGAGCACCACGCCGACCGGTCCGAGCGCCGCGCGCACCCCGGCGACCAGGCCGGCGCGCCCGCCCGCCCCCGCGGTCTCCCCCTCGGTCCCGGCGCGCTCCGTGCTCTCGGTGCTCTCGTCGCCCATGGTGATCCTTCCTCGCTGTCCCGGCGGCGGCCTCGCCGGCCGACGCTTCCCACCCTGGAGAGAGCACACGCCCCGTGTCCAATGATCGTTTCGCAACGCGTGTCGCGGTCCGCGCAACGCCCCAGGCCACCGGGCCCGGCGTCGGCGAAACCGGAAGAACGGCCCACTTCGGCCGGGGAGCAGGGGAGCCGGGGAGCCCGGGAGCCGGCCCGCGCGCCCTCGGTGCCGCCGGGAGCCCGGCCTCCGAGGCCGCCCCCACCCACCCGCCTGGTGACGGTGGCGCTTCGGGGGCCGAGCCCCTGTCACGGCGGCGCGGAACCCCGTTTCTCCGGGTAATGGGCGAGCGCCGGAAAAGGGGCCGGAATTCTCCACGGTGCGCGCATATCCGGGTACTTCCCGTGATTGCTGGGTGCCCCCTGTGTGATCCCCTCGGTATGGCCCAGGTCACAAACTAAGCGCGGTAGTACCCGACCCGGCCGCGCGACGGCGCAGTCATGCGGATACGCGCGATCGCCTTTTCCCCACCGAACCCACCTACGGAATTGTCCGTAGGTGGGGCCTTTGACCGTTGAATCCGGGACCTCTAACAATTCACTGGTCCCCAACGGAAGAGGTAAACCCGCAATGCAGTTCTCCACGGTCACCAAGAAGCTCCCCGGCGTCTCCTCGTTCAACCGGCTGTCGAAGAAGCACAAGATCACTGCTGCCGGCACCACTGCCGCAGCCGCGGTCCTGCTCGCAGTCGTGGGCGTGGAAGCGACCGCCGGGGCTGGAGCGGCGACCGCGGCGAGCGACGCCACCACCGGGTTCAGCGTCTCCGCCGGTCAGCCGGTGAAGCAGATCAGCGCCCAGTCCAGCCTCGCCCCGCAGAAGGCCGTACCGGCCGCCGCGCAGCAGAAGGTCAACCTGGTCCCGGTCGCCGACAAGAGCGCGACCGACACCGCGCAGAAGGCCGCAGCCGCCAAGGCCGCAGCCGTGAAGAAGGCAGCCGCCGAGAAGGCGGCCGCGCAGAAGGCCGCAGCGAAGAAGGCCGCCGAGAAGAAGGCTGCCGCCGCGAAGAAGGCCGCCGCCGCGAAGGCGAAGCCTGCCGCGAAGACCTACGCCAACAACCTGGACGGCTGGATTCGCCAGTCGCTGGACATCATGCACAAGAAGGGCATCCCCGGCACGTACGAGGGCATCCACCGCAACGTCATGCGCGAGTCGAGCGGTAACCCGAAGGCGATCAACCTGTGGGACATCAACGCCCGCAACGGCATCCCCTCGAAGGGCCTGCTGCAGGTGATCAACCCGACCTTCAACGCCTACCACGTGTCCGGCACGTCCTGGAACATCTACAACCCGGTCGCCAACATCACCGCGGCCTGCAACTACGCGGCCGACAAGTACGGCTCCATGGACAACGTGAACTCCGCGTACTGACGATGACGCGCTGACGCCGGCATCACGCTCGCTCCACGCACGCACGCTCCGAAGGGCGGCGGACCCCACCGGGTCCGCCGCCCTTCGGAGCTGCCCGGGCGCCGGGCCTCGGGCTACTTGTAGAAGACGGCCACCCCGCCGTGGTGGGAGCAGGTCCCCTGGTGGTGCTGGGAGTAGGAGTAGGTGCCGTCGTTGCACTTCGCGGTCGCCCCGCCACCGGGCGCGACGGGCGCCTCCGTGCGATGGGTGCCGCCGCTGCCGCCCGAGCCGGAACCCGAACCCGAACCCGACGACGCGGTGTGGTGGACGGTGGGCGCGGGCCGGTGGGTGGTGGTGACCGGCGCCGGGCGGTGCGTGGCCGTACGCGTGGGCGTGGGCGGTGTCGCGGTCGGTGTCGCGGTCGGCGCGTCCGACGCGGTGGCGGCCGGGGTCGAGGTGGCGGACCCCGGCGAGTCGGCGAGGGGCGCGGCGGAGACGGTCGTGGTGGGCGGCGCCGGGGTCCCCGCCCCGGTGGCGGCGGGGCCGCAGGCCGACGCGAGCAGGCCGGTGGCGATGACCGCTCCAGCCGCGGCGGCACGTATGCCGGCGGTTCTGCCGGCGCGTCTGCCGCCGCGGGCGGTGCGGGTGGTGCGGGTGCGGGTGCTCATGTTCGTCCCCCTGATGCGGTTACGGAGGGATGAGCGTTCCAGTCCGCTTCGCCGGGCATCGGCCGAGTGACGCAGTTGTGACGTTACGTACGAGTAGCTCCCGCGGGCGGGCCGCGGTCACAGCTCTCGCTTGAACCCGTGGTGGCTGCGGACGAACCCGAGCGACTCGTAGAAACGGTGGGCGTCGGCGCGCCGCGCGTGGCTGGTCAGCTGGACGAGGCCGCAGCCGCGGGCGCGGGCCCGCTCGATCGCCCAGGTCAGCAGTTCACGGCCGAGCCCGGCGCCCCGCAGGTCGGCGCGGATGCGTACCGCCTCGATCAGCGCGCGCTCCTGGCCGCCCCGGGTCAGTCCGGGGATGTAGGTGAGCTGGAGGCAGCCGAGCACCGCCCCGTCGTCCCCTTCGAGCACCGCGATCTCGTTGCGGTCGTCGCTCTCGATCGCCGCGAAGGCCACCTCGTGGGCGTCGGAGACCTCGACGCCGCCCGGGTCCACGACGCCCTCCTCCCCCATCAGAAGAGCCAGCAGGTCAGGGAGGTCGCGCGCGGTCGCGGTACGGAAAGCCATGGCCCTGAGCATGCCAGCCGCGTACCCGATCCGAGCAGCGATTTTCCGCACCGCACCCCGCCGACGAGTCCCGTGCGGCACACGTACACACGTACACACGCCCGCGCCCCCGCTCCCTGGCGTGGGAGCGGGGGCGCCGCGGTGGGACGGGCAGGCTCAGTCCTTGCCGATGTGCTTCACCGCGTCCTTGAGCTTCTCGCCCGCCTGTCGCACGTCGCCCTTGGCCTGGTCGCCCCGGCCCTGGGCTTCGAGTTCGTCGTCGCCGACCGCCTGCCCGACGGATTCCTTGACCTTGCCCTTGACCTGGTCGGACTTCGCCTTGGCCTTGCTGCTGTCACTCATGGATCACTCCTTCGTCGTCGCAGGTCGCGTGCCCGGATTACGTGCCGGTATGCGCGGCGGCGGCCGGCGGACCCGTCAGCGGGGACCGCTTCAGGTTGGCAGAGACGGCCCCCCGCACCGAGCGGTGCCTCTAGGCTTCCGGCATGGCCGAGTATCCCGATGACGGCGTTGTCGTCTACCACCAGCCCGCCTGCGTCTTCTGCCTCAAACTGCTGACGCAACTGCGCTTCACCCGGCTGCGGTACCGGACGGTGAACATCTGGCGCGACCCGGACGCGGCCGCGTTCGTACGGCTGGTCGCCGACGGCAACGAGACGGTGCCGACGGTGACGGTCGCCGGGCACGCCATGGTGAACCCGTCACGCAAGCAGATACTCGAGGCCGTCGCCGAGCACGCGCCGCATCTGCTGGCCAAAGGGCGCTGACCCGCGCCGCGGGCCCCCGTCGTCCTTCCCGGCCCGCGCTCACTCGTGCGGGACCACCGCGACCGGGACCACGGCGTGGTGCAGCACCGAGTGGGACGTCGAGCCGAGGTGGGCCGACAGCCGGGTGCCGCGCGGGCGGCGGCCGATGACCAGCAGGGCGGCGTCCGCGGAGGCGCTGAGCAGGTGGCGGTCGGCGGCGCCGACGATGGTCTCGCCGATGACGTGGACGCGTGGGTACTTCTCGCGCCACGGCGCCAGCGCGTCGGCGAGCGCCCCGGTCTCGTGGGCCTGGAGGGCGGCGCGGGCGTCGGGGTCGGAGTTCGCGGCGCCGAGGCCGTACGGCAGGGGCGCGTTCCAGCCGTGCACGACGCGGAGGGTGGCGGAGCGGTGCGCGGCGGCGTCGAAGGCGAACTCCAGGACGTGGTCGCTGGGCCGGGCCAGGTCCAGGCCGAGCACGACGTCGCCGCCGCCGTCACCCGACCCGGAAACCTCGGACCCCTCGCCCGCTCCGGATGCCCCGCCCGCCCCCTCGGCCCTGACCAGCACCACCGGGACCGGCGCCTGCCCGACGACGGTGAGGGGGACCGAGCCGAGCAGGAACCCGGCGGTGGCGCTCACCGCGCGCGAGCCCAGCACCAGCAGTGCCGCCTCGTCGGCGGCGGCGAACAGCACCGGCAGCGCCTGCCCGACCACCTGCTCGACGCTGATCTCGGCGGCGGGATGGGCGCGCCGCAGGTCGGCGGCGGCGGTGTAGGGCGACCAGTCCTCGTTCACCGGAGCCGAGTGCGGGTCGGCGGGGGCGACCAGGCCGGGCGGCGGGGCGGCGGCGTTCACCAGCCGCAGCGGCACCCGCCGCCGTACGGCCTCGCGGGCCGCCCAGTGCGCGGCGGCCAGACTCTCGGGGGAGCCGTCGACTCCGACGGCGACCGTACGGCGCATCGTGTCCGCCTCCTTCAGCGCGGCCTGCTCTCCCTTCGCCTACCCGGCGCGGCGAGGGACATGGGTGCGCGGCGGCTCGGGCGCGCCGGAGGCCGGCGGGTCACGGCGTGCCGATCCGCCGTCCGCTGACGTGGTCCGGGCGTATCCGCACCCACAGCGGCAGGTGGTCGCCGGCCCACGAATCCGCGGGGTGGCGCTCGTCGAGGCGGTGCGCCACGACCGGGTCGTCGATGTGCTCGGCGATACCGGTGACCAGGACGCTCCAGCCCTGGCTGACGTGGTCGTCCACCCGGTCCACCTCGAAGGAGACGGCGGCGCCCGCGGCGGGGGCCGCCGCGCTGCCGGGCTCCGTGCGGTAGACGATCGACCGGGTGTCGGCCGGCTGCGCGTCGATCGCGTAGTTGACCGGGAAGACGCCCGGGCTCGGCTCGACCGGCAGCGCGATCCGGCCCACACCACGGCTGCCGAGCCGGTCCCAGCACTCGAGCTCGGTGAGGTGGAGCAGGGCGGGGTGCGCGGCCGGTTCGCCCTGCCCGGGCGGCCCGCCGGTGCGCCCTTCGAGCAGGTCGTCGTAGGACAGGTGGAGCGCGCCCGCGATCCGGACGAAGCCGCCCGGATCGAAGTCCACCCCGGCGCTCAGCAGGTGCTGGAGGTAGCGCGGCGCCATGCCCGCCTGCGTCGCCAGGGCGCCCTCGCTCAGCCCCAGTTGGAGCCGGCGCTCGGCCACACGGCGGGCGAGGACCCGCGGATCGGGCTGTGTCACGGGATCGGCGTTGTCATACATGCCAGGTCCTCCCTCCGGCCGGGACGGGCGCGCGGCAGGAGGGAGGACCGCACCCGCGGCTCTTGCCCGGACCTGCCACGCCGGCGCCAGGGCTCACTACCAGCCTGGACCACTTGTCCGGCTTGCGCCATACGGGGGAATCCGCGCGGCTTGACCTTGACGTGCGGGTCAGGGGTTAGCGTTCCGGCGCGCTCGCGGATTCGTGCGGTCACCTCGACGCACGCGGCGTACCGGCACAGCGACGCACGGCGGCCCCAGACGGCCCCCAGGCGACCCTGGGCGGCCCCACCGGGCGCGCCGACGGACCGGCAAGCACGACAAGGCACGAACGAAGCACGAACGAAACACGGACGATGCACGACGGAGAGGAACAGGCGATGGCGACGGCAGCAGGCGGCGGTGCGCGCGAGGTGCGGTTGGCGGAGGTGCCGAACGGGCTGCCCGAGGCGCGGCACTTCACGGTGGCGGAGGGGCCGGTGCCGCGGCCGGGGCCGGGCGAGGTACTGGTGCGCAACCGCCACTTCGTGGTCTTCGCCGCACTGCGCACCCTGATGGGCGGCGCGGTCCAGGACACGCCGATGCCGCCGCTGCGGGCCGGGGACACGCTCTTCGGCCCGGCGGTCGCGGAGGTGGTGGCCGCGCCGGACGGCAGCGCGCTGCGGCCGGGCACCCCGGTGCTGCACATGCTCGGCTGGCGCGAGTACGCCGTGCTGCCCGCGGACCAGTGCGTACGGCTGGACCAGGACGGCGCGCTGCCCGAGCCGGTCCAGTACCTCAACCAGGGCGCCACCGCCTACGGGGCGCTGACCCGGCTCGGCGAGGTGCGCGCGGGCGACACCGTGCTGGTCACCGGGGCGGCGGGGGCGGTGGGCACCCTGGCCGGGCAGATCGCGCGGCAACTGGGTGCCGGGCGGGTGATCGGCACCACCGGCTCGGCGGAGAAGGCCGAGCGGCTGGTCGCCGAGCTGGGCTACGACGCGGCGGTGCTGCGCGGCGCCGGCCCCGGGTCCTTCGCGCGGCGGCTGGCTGAGGCGGCGCCGGACGGGGTGGACGTCCTGCTCGACAACGTGGGCGGGGAGCAGCTCACGGCGGCCGTGGACGTCGCCCGCAAGGGGGCGCGGTTCGCGCTGGTCGGGGCCCTGTCGGGGCAGCTGGACGCGGACGGCGACGGCGGTGCCGCACCCGCCGTCATCGACAGCTACCGGCTGATCCTGCGAGGCGTGTCGGTGCGCGGCTACGCCGGCATGGAGCACCTGGACGTGGCCCCGGAGTGGACCGCCCGCTTCGGCGCGTGGCTGCGCTCGGGCGGCATCGACTTCCCGCACACCCGGATCGCGGGCATCGAACGGGCCCCTCAGGCGTTGGAGGACTTGGTACGCGGCCGGCATTTCGGCACGGTGGTCGTGGACGTCTGAGGCAGGGCTGGGGCAGGGCCGGGGCCGGCCGCGGTGGGCGGCTCCCCGGCGGACAGGAGGTCACGCATGCGCACCGGGCGGATTCCCGCGCTCTCGTACGCGGGCGGCGCGGAAACGGCGGTCGAGCCGCGGTCCGGGGCCGCCGGGCGGACCGGCGGCTCCGCGCCGCCGCCGGGGCTCGCGGACCCGCGCCGCCGCGCCCGGACCGGGAGCGCGGTCGCCGTCGAGACCGCCGCGCACCCGGTCCCCGCCCAGGGCGGCCCGGCCGGCGTCGACGGCCCGCGGCCCGGCGAGCCCGCGCTGCTGCGGATCGGGGACGCGGCGGCCGCCGCCGGCACCACACCGCGGGCGCTGCGCTTCTACGAGCAGCGCGGCCTGCTGCCCGCTCCGGGCCGTACGGCGTCGGGTCAGCGGCAGTACGGGCCCGGCGACGTCGCCCGGGTGCGGCTGATCCGCGACCTGCTGGCGGCGGGCTTCACGGTGGCGGACCTGCGCGGGCTGGCGCCCCGGCTGCACCAGCTGGTGGACCGGCCCGCGCCGCGCTGCGTCCCGGAGCCGGGCGGCGTGGTCGCCCGCAGGCTCGCGGCGCTCGACGCGGAGATCGACCGCCTCACGCAACTGCGCGAACGGCTGACCCTGCGGCTCGCCGGGCAGCCCTCGGGCGCCGACGCCTGACGCCCCTCCGTCCGAGCCGAGCGGCTCCCTCCGACGCCGCGCCCCACCCCTGAGCCGCGCGGCTCCCACACCCAACCCGCACCACGCCACACCCGCAGGACGCCGCACGGACCCGCCGTCGCGAAAGCCACACACTTTCCACGCGCGCTCGCCCGCCCGCGCCCATACGACCCACCCCTGAGCCGGGCAGCACCCGTACCCGACCCGCACCACGCCACACCCGCAGGGCACCGCACGGACCCGCCGTCGCGCGAGCCCGCGCGCGGCCGCGCCTCGTACCCGCACCCGCACGCGCACACGCCGCGTCCCGTACGCCTTCCGTGGCCCGCCGGGGACCCCAACTCCGCGGCCGGCCGCGGCCATACACCGTCATGCCCGCCAAGTGGTCCTGTTCGCGGGTCCGCTTTCGTGTGACAGCGCGGCGGCGGCGGACGGGCTCCGCGTGCGGTCGGGCGGAGGATCTCGGGTGAGCGGGTGACGCGTCCGGCACGCCGTGCCGAGTCGCGCTCCGAGGAGGACCGGTGCGCACCCTGCCACCGGCCGCCGACGGGTTTCCGGGGCGCCACCGTAATGGCTGCGCCTGATCGCCCGCGGCCCTCCGGCACACCGCAGGGTGGTGTCTGACATGCGATGTTCCGTCCGTACCTCCCGCAGGAGGAAATCCCATGAGCGCACCGTCGCCGGCCCCGGCCGGCACCTCGCAGGACAGTGACCCGGCCGGCGACGAGTCACCGATCCACATCCTCTGGATCAACGCGGGGCTCAGCTGCGACGGCGACTCGGTCTCGCTGACCGCCGCCACCCAGCCGAGCATCGAGGAGATCGCCCTCAGCGTGCTGCCGGGCCTGCCCAAGATCCAGGTGCACTGGCCGCTGATCGACTTCGAGTGCGGCCCGGTCGGCGGCGCCGACACCTTCATCGAGTGGTTCTTCAAGGGCGAGCGCGGCGAGATCGACCCGTTCGTGCTGGTCGTCGAGGGCTCGATCCCGAACGAGTCGATCAAGGCCGAGGGCTACTGGAGCGGCTTCGGCGACGACCCGGAGACCGGCCAGCCCATCACCACCAGCGAGTGGATCGACCGGCTCGCCCCGAAGGCCCTGGCCGTGGTGGCGATCGGCACCTGCGCCACCTACGGCGGCATCCACGCCATGGCCGGCAACCCGACCGGCGCGATGGGCGTGCCGGACTACCTGGGCTGGGACTGGAAGTCGCACGCGGGCATCCCGATCGTGTGCGTGCCCGGCTGCCCGATCCAGCCGGACAACTTCTCCGAGACGCTGGTGTACCTGCTGCACCAGGCGGCCGGCTCGGCCCCGATGATCCCGCTGGACGACCAGCTGCGGCCCGCCTGGCTCTTCGGCGCGACCGTGCACGAGGGCTGCGACCGGGCCGGCTACTACGAGCAGGGGCAGTTCGCCGCGACGTACGACTCCCCCAAGTGCCTGGTGAAGCTGGGCTGCTGGGGTCCGGTGGTGAAGTGCAACGTGCCCAAGCGCGGCTGGATCAACGGCGTCGGCGGCTGCCCGAACGTCGGCGGCATCTGCATCGCCTGCACGATGCCCGGCTTCCCGGACAAGTTCATGCCCTTCATGGACGAGCCGCCCGGCGGCAAGGTCTCCAGCACGCTCAGCGGCGTGTACGGCTCGGTGATCCGCAGGCTGCGTTCGGTGACCCTGCACACCGTGGACCAGGAGCCCAAGTGGCGGCACCCCGAGGCGGAGTTGACCACGGGCTACCGCCCGCCGTGGTGACCGGCGCCCGGCCCGCGGCGGCCGGTGGCCGGCCGCCGCGCACCCCCGGCTCCGGCTCCGGCAGCTCACCCAGCTCCCCCAGTTCCCCCGACTCCCCCGAACGACTCGCACGACGAAGGGCACGGCAGAGACGATGAGTTCACCGACGACGAAGGCGGCCGGCGACGGCAGCGGTCTGGTGGAGATGGCCTGGGACCCGATCACCCGGATCGTGGGCAGCCTGGGCATCCACACGAAGATCGACTTCAAGCAGAAGAAGGTCGCCGAGTGCTACAGCACCTCGTCGGTCTTCCGCGGCTACAGCGTCTTCATGCGCGGCAAGGACCCGCGCGACGCGCACTTCATCACCAGCCGGATCTGCGGGATCTGCGGCGACAACCACGCGACCTGCTCGGTGTACGCGCAGAACATGGCGTACGGCGTGAAGCCCCCGCACCTGGCCGAGTGGATCATCAACCTCGGCGAGTCCGCGGAGTACATGTTCGACCACAACATCTTCCAGGAGAACCTGGTCGGGGTCGACTACTGCGAGCGGATGGTCCGCGAGACCAACCCGGGCGTGCTGGAGCTGGCCGAGCGCACCGAGGCGCCGCACGCCGGCGAGCACGGCTACAAGACGATCGCGGACATCATGCGCTCGCTCAACCCGATCGAGGGCGAGTTCTACCGCGAGGCGCTCCAGGTCAGCCGCTACACGCGGGAGATGTTCTGCCTGATGGAGGGGCGCCATGTGCACCCCTCCACCCTCTACCCGGGCGGTGTCGGCACCGTCGCGTCGGTGCAGCTGTTCACCGACTACCTCAGCCGCCTGATGCGCTACGTCGAGTTCATGAAGCGCGTGGTGCCGCTCCACGACGACCTGTTCGACTTCTTCTACGAGGCGCTGCCCGGCTACGAGGAGGTCGGCCGGCGCCGGGTGCTGCTCGGCTGCTGGGGCGCGCTCAACGACCCCGAGTACTGCGACTTCACCTACCGCAACATGACCGACTGGGGCCGGCGGATGTTCGTCACCCCGGGCGTGATCGTGGACGGCAAGCTGGTCACCAACGACCTCACCGAGATCAACCTCGGCATCCGCATCCTGCTGGGCAGTTCGTACTACGAGGACTGGGCGGGCAAGGAGCAGTTCGTCACGCACGACCCGCTCGGCAACCCCGTCGACCCGCGGCACCCGTGGAACCAGCACACCATCCCGCAGCCGCAGAAGCGCAACTTCGACGACAAGTACAGCTGGGTGATGTCGCCGCGCTGGTTCGACGGCAAGGAACACCTGGCGCTGGACACCGGCGGCGGCCCGATCGCCCGGCTGTGGTCCACCGCGCTGTCCGGCCTGGTCGACATCGGCTACGTGCAGGCGACCGGCCACAGCGTGAAGATCAACCTGCCGCGGACCATGACGAAGCCGGAGACGAGCTTCGAGTGGAAGATCCCGAAGTGGTCCAACGCGCTGGAGCGCAACCGCGCCCGCACCTACTTCCAGGCGTACGCCGCCGCGGTCGCGCTGCACTTCGCGGAGAAGGGCCTGGCCGAGGTGCGGGCCGGGCGCAGCCAGACCTGGGAGAAGTTCGAGGTGCCGGACGAGGGTCTGGGCTGCGGCTTCACCGAGGCGGTGCGCGGTGTGCTGTCGCACCACATGGTGATCCGCGACGGCAAGATCGCCAACTACCACCCGTACCCGCCGACCCCGTGGAACGCCAGCACCCGCGACACGTACGGCACGCCGGGGCCGTACGAGGACGCGGTGCAGAACACGCCGATCTTCGAGGAGAACTCCCCGGAGAACTTCAAGGGCATCGACATCATGCGGGCGGTGCGCAGCTTCGACCCGTGCCTGCCGTGCGGGGTGCACATGTACGTCGGCGGCGGCAAGACCGTCGAGCAGATGCATGTGCCGACCGGGCTGAGCGGGATGGGCGGATGACCGCGGCGGTGGCGCCGCCCGACGCCGAGCTGGCCGGGCGGCGGGTCGAGGAGGTGCTCGACAAGCTGGCCGCGTCCGGCGACCGGGCGGCGTGCGCGGCGGCCGAGGAGCTGGTCCGGGCGCTGATGGACTTCTACGGCGCCGGGCTCGCCCGGGTGCTGGCGCTGCTCGGGCAGACCGAGCCGAAGGCGCTGGAGCGGCTGCTGCGCGACGAGCCGGTGTCGGCGATGCTCGTGCTGCACGACCTGCATCCGGAGCCGCTGGAGGAGCGGATCGCCCGCGCGCTGGCGGGGGTGCCGGGCAAGCCGGTGGAGCTGGTCGGCTTCGACGCGGCGACCGGGGTGCTGCGGGTGCGGGCCGCCGAGTCCGGCGGCTGCGGGTGCGGCGGTGGCGACGACGGCGGTGACGCGCTGCGTACGTCGGTCGAGGACGCGCTGGCGTGCTTCACCAGCGAGGTCCGCGCGGTGGAGGTCGAGTCGCCGGACGCGGCCGAGCCGGTGCTGCTCCAGATCACCCGGCGGCCGCAAGCGGCGGGGGCGTCGTGAGCGCACCGACCGGCCAGGGCCCGGGCACGGGTCCCGGCCTCGGCTCCGGCGCCGGCTCCGGCCCCCTGCTGACCGGGCTGCGGCGGTTCGCCGCGGCGGCCCGGGCCGAGCGGGAGCGGCCGGAGCGGTGCGAGCTGTGCGGGGTGGACGTGGCACCGGGCGCCCACCGGCACCTGGTCGACACCGAGAAGCGGGCGCTGGCCTGCGCGTGCGTGGCGTGCGCGCTGCTCTTCGACAGCCGGGGCGCGGCCGGCGGCCGGTTCCGGGCCGTACCCGACCGGTACCTCGCCGACCCCGGGCACGTGTGGGACGACGGCGTGTGGGAGCGGCTGCAGATCCCGGTCGGGGTGGCGTTCTTCTTCCGGAACGCCGCGCTGGATCGGCTGGTGGCGCAGTACCCGAGCCCGGCCGGCGCGACCGAGAGCGAGCTGGACCCGGACACCTGGCAGGACGTGCTGGCCGGCAGCCGGCTGGCGCAGGTGCTCGAACCCGACGTGGAGGCGCTGCTGGTGCGCCGGGCCGAGGGCAGGTACGCGTGCTTCCTGGTGCCGATCGACATCTGCTACGAGCTGGTCGGGCGGATGCGGCTGCGCTGGCAGGGCTTCGACGGGGGCGCGGAGGCGCGCGCGGACCTGGAGCGGTTCTTCGCCGAGGTCGCCCGCCGGGCCAGGCCGGTGCCCGCGGAGGGACGGCCCGAACCGGAGGACGCGCCGGGGGCGGGGACCGTACCGGGGTCCGGGGCGGTTCGGGGGTCCGGCCCGGTTCCGGGGGCCGGGGCGGCGGCCGGGGGCGGGCGGCCGTGACGGAGTTCTCGTTCTCGTGCGAGGCGGTGCGCGCCGACCCTTACGCCGCCGGGCCCACCCTGGTCTACCGGCTGCGGCTGACCGCGACGCCGGGCGTGCGGGTGCACGCGATGGCGCTGCGCTGCCAGATCCGGATCGAACCCGCCCGCCGCGGCTACGCGGACGCGGAGGCGGAGGGCCTGGCCGACCTGTTCGGCGAGCGGTCCCGGTGGGGCGGCAGCATGCTGCCGGTGCAGTTCGCGCAGGTCTCGCTGATGGTGCCCGGCTTCACCGGCGAGACGGAGGTCGACCTGCCGGTGCCGTGCACGTACGACCTGGACATCGCGGCGACGCGGTACTTCAACGCCCTTCAGGAGGGCGAGGTGCCGCTGCTGATGCTCTTCTCCGGCACCGCGTTCACCGGGCCAGGCGGCTACCAGGTGGAGCCGGTGCCGTGGGACCGGGAGGCGCCCTTCCGGATGCCGGTCGCGGTGTGGCGGGCGATGGTCGAGCAGCACTTCCCCGGCTGCGGCTGGCTGCGGCTGCCCCGCGACACGATGGACGCGCTGCTCGCCTACCGCTCCGAGCGGGCGCTGCCGTCCTGGGACGCGACGGTACGGGCGCTGCTCGCCGCCGACCGGCCAGCCGAGGGGGCCCGCCCGGACCTGCCCCGCCCCTCCGCGTTCGCCCCGTTCACCCCGGCCGAGCCGGCTCCGCCCTCCCCCGACAGGACCGCCACGTGACCGTCTCCGCTCCCCCGGCCGACTTCGACAGCCGCTTCGCCGCGGCCCGCAAGGTCGCCGACGCCGTGCTCTTCGAGGGCTACGTCCTGTACCCGTACCGCGCGTCGGCGGCGAAGAACCGGCTGCGCTGGCAGTTCGGCGTCCTGGTGCCGCCCGCCTGGGGCGCCGACAGCGGCGAGCACGCCTTCCAGCGCACCCAGTGCCTGATGGAACCCCGGGCGGAGGCGGCGCTGCTGGTGGAACTGCGGTTCCTGCACGCGCAGCGCCGGGTGGTCCAGGAACTCCGCGTCGACGGGTCGTATGCGACGGTCCCCCGACTCGACCTGCCCGACCGGGTGTTGACGCCCTGGGACGAAGGCGTGGAGGAGCGCGTCCAGTTCAGCGTGCCGGTGAGCGAACTCGGCGCTGAGAAGCGGGAGTTCGCCTTCTCCCGTCCGGCGCGTGAGGAGACCGAGGACGTCCGCGACCAGGCCGGGCGGCACGTCGGGCTGCTGCTGCGCCGCCGCGAAGAGGTGCGCGGGGTGGTCCGGTTGGCCGCGGAGGACCTGCCCGGGCCGTACGCGGTCCGGCGGCTGACCGCGGTGGTGGAGAACACCGGCGGCTGGGCGCCCGGGCCGCAGGGCGCGGACCGGGAGGAGGCGCTGCCGCACGCGCTGGTCTCCGCGCACCTGGTGCTCGGCCTGAGCGCGGGGTCGTTCCTGTCGATGGCCGACCCGCCGGAGTGGGCGAAGGAGGCCACCGCGCAGTGCGCGAACCTGCGCACCTGGCCGGTGCTGGCCGGCGCCGACGGGCGCCGGGACGTGGTGCTGTCCGCCCCGATCATCCTGGAGGACCACCCGGCCATCGCCCCCGAGAGCCCCGGCGCGCTCTACGACGCGCTGGAGATCGACGAGATCCTGGCGTTGCGCACCTCGGCCCTGACCGAGCAGGAGAAGCGGGAGGCGCGCGGCACGGACGCGCGCGCCGCCGAGGTGATCGACCTCGCCGACACGATGCCGCCGGAGGTGCTGGAGCGGCTGCACGGCGCGGTGCGGTCGCTGCGGGAGATCACCGGCCCGCCCGCCCCCTCCGGGCCCGCCACGCCCTCCGGCGCTTCCTCCGCCCTGGCGTCCGACCTGGCGTCCGACCTGCCCTCCGACCTGCCCTCCGACCTGGACATCTCGCCGGACTCGCTGGACGCCCTGATGGACCCGGGCAAGCCCTGGTGGGACCCGGAGAGCGACCGCAGCGTGGACCCGGCCACCGACCGCGTGGTGATCGACGGCAAGGACGTGGGCGCGGGCAGCCGGGTGCGGCTGCGCCCGGGGCTGCGCCGCTCCGACGCCCAGGACCTCTTCCTGCTCGGCTGCGACGCCCACGTGGAGGCGGTGCTGCACGACGTCGACGGCGGCGTGCACCTGGCCGTCACCGTCGAGGGCGACCCGGGCGCCGACATCCGGCGCGAGCAGGGCCGGTTCCTGTACTTCCAGCCCGACGAGGTCACCCCGCTGGAGGACGCGTGAGCGGCGCCCGCACGTCCCGCACCCCCCGCACCCTGGTCGCCGGGGTCGGGAACATCTTCCTCGGCGACGACGGCTTCGGCGTGGAGACGGTACGCCGGCTGACCGCCGAGGGGCCGCTGCCCGACCACGTGGAGGCCGTCGACGTCGGCGTGCGCGGGGTCCACCTGGCGTACCAACTCCTCGACGGATACGACACGTTCGTGCTCGTGGACGCCACCGCCCGGGGCGGGGCGCCCGGCACCGTCTACCTGATCGAGGCGGGCCTTCCCGGCGGCGGCCCGGGCGCCGCCGGAACGGAGGCCGGGCCGGTGCCCCTCGACGGGCACCGCATGTCCCCCGACTCGGTGCTCGCCCTGCTGGGCACCCTGTGCGCGGGCACCGGAGGCGCCCCGCCCCGCCGCATCCTCGTCGTCGGCTGCGAGCCCGCGGACGTCGAGGAGGGCATCGGGCTCAGCCCTCCCGTCGAGGCGGCCGTACCCGAGGCCGTACGCCTGGTGCGCCGGCTGCTCGACGAGAGCGGCGCCGTACCGGGGCACGACGCGGCGCACCGGCCGCACCCCGCACCGCACGACCCACCGAGGGACCCGTCGCTCGACCAGGCCATCCAGGAGAGGAAGACATCACCATGTTGATGAAGATCACCCTTGCCGGCACCGCGGCCGCCTTCGGCGCACTGCTCGCGGTGAACCTGCCCGACATCCGCCGCTACCTGCGGATGCGCGCCATGTGAACCGCAGTTGACGGCGCTGTGGACCGAACGAGTCCTTGCGCGGCGGCCCGGCGGCGCGCCGATACCGCGCGGCCGGGCCGCCGCCGTGTAATGAAGCCGGCGGCGCACCCCACGACGTGCACCGCGCACCGTCATTCGTGAACCGCGACCGTGAACCGTGAACCGTGAACCGCCGGACGGGAAGAGGACGATGCACGAGATGTCCATCGCGCTGGCGGTCGTCGGCCAGGTGGAGGACGCCGCGCTCGCCGCCGGCGCCACCGCCGTCAGGACCGTACGGCTGCGGGTGGGCGAACTCGCGGGCGTCGTACCGGACTCGCTCCAGTTCTGCTTCGAACTCGCCTGTTCCGGCACGGTCCTGGAGGGCGCGCGGCTGGAGACCGAATCGGTGGCCGGCCGGGCCCGCTGCGCGCCGTGCGGGGACCAGTGGCCGGTCGGGATGCCGCCGGACCTGTGCTGCCCGGCCTGCGGCACGCCGGCCGCCGAACTGCTGGCCGGGCGCGAACTGCTGATCGCCGGGGTGCGGTGGGACGACCCGCCGGCACCCGCCGCCGCGGGCCGCGCACCCCGGCCCCACCTTGAGGAGCGCTGAACCATGTGCCGTGCGATCGACCTCCAGCAGGCGGTACTCGCCAAGAACGACGGCTGCGCGCAGCGGCTGCGGGCCGATCTCGCGCTGCGCGGCACCACCGTGGTCAACCTGCTGTCCAGCCCCGGCAGCGGCAAGACCGCGCTGCTGGAGGCGGAGTTGGCGCTGGCCCGGGAGCGCGCGCTGCCGGTCGCCGCGCTCACCGCGGACCTCGCGACGGAGAACGACGCGCGGCGGCTGGCCCGTTCGGGCGCCCCGGTCAAGCAGGTGCTCACCGACGGGCTGTGCCACCTGGAGGCGCGGATGCTCGGCGGCCACCTCGACGGCTGGCTGCCCGACGGCACCCGGCTGCTGTTCGTGGAGAACGTGGGCAACCTCGTCTGCCCGGCGTCCTACGACCTCGGGGAGACGCTGCGGGTGGTGCTCGCGTCCGTCACCGAGGGCGAGGACAAGCCGCTGAAGTACCCGACGGCGTTCGGGCTCGCGCATCTGGTGGTCGTCACCAAGACCGACATCGCCGGCGCGGTCGGCTTCGACGAGGCCGCGTTCCGGGCGAACGTCCAGCAGGTCAACCCGGGGGTCGAGGTGGTGCTGACCGCCGCCCGCACCGGCAGCGGCGTCGGCGCCCTGCTGGACCGCGCGCTGGCGGCGGCCGGCGGCGCCCCCGTGCACGCGCCGGTCATGGCGTCCCAGCCGCTGCCGGGCCACCACCACGCCGACGACGAGGCGGCGCAGCCGCACGCGCACGGCCACCCGCACGAACACGGCGACCCGCTCGGCTCGCTCGCGCCCGCCGCCGGCCGGCCGCAGCCCGCGGGCGGGCCCCGGTGATGACCGCCCCCACGGCCGACGGCACCGTGGCGGCGGCCGATCCGGTGGTGCGCCGCCGGGTCACGGTCCGCGGGGTGGTGCAGGGAGTCGGTTTCCGCCCCTTCGTCTACGCGCTGGCGGGCCGGCTGGGGCTGGCCGGCCACGTCACGAACACCGGCGAGGGCGTCGTCGCGGAGGTGGAGGGCCCGGCCGCGGACGTCGCGGCGTTCTGCGCGCGGGTCGCGGACGAGGCGCCGCCGCTGGCCGCGGTGGAGTCCGTCGAGCAGTGCGCCGTGGCGGTGACCGGCCGGCCCGGGTTCGCGATCACCGCGTCCCAGGACGGCGGCGCGACCCGCACCCTGGTCTCCCCGGACATCGCGACCTGCGCGGAGTGCCTGGCCGAACTGGCCGACCCCGCCGACCGCAGGTACCGCCACCCGTTCATCGTCTGCACCAACTGCGGGCCGCGCTTCACCGTGGTCACCGGGCTGCCGTACGACCGCGCGCACACCACGATGGCGGGTTTCCCGATGTGCGGGGCGTGCCGGGCGCAGTACACCGACCCGGCCGACCGGCGCTTCCACGCCCAGCCGGTGGCCTGCCACGACTGCGGGCCGCGGCTGCGGCTGATCCGCCGGACCGGCCGGTCGGGCGGGGCGGACCCGGTGGCCGAGGCCCGCGCGCTGCTGGCCGCCGGTGCGATCCTGGCCGTGAAGGGGCTGGGCGGCTACCACCTGGCGTGCGACGCGGCGAACCCGGGGGCGGTGGCGCTGCTGCGGTCCCGCAAGGCGCGCGGCCGCAAGCCGTTCGCGGTGATGGCCCGGGACCTGGCCGGCGTCGAACCGCTCGCGCACGTGGGGGCGTTGGAGGCCGAACTGCTCACCGGGCCGCTGCGGCCCGTGGTGTTGCTGCGGCGGCGGCCGGGCGTGCCGGTCTGCGACGACGTGGCGCCCGGCGGCCCCGACCTGGGCGTGATGCTCCCGTACACGCCGCTGCACCATCTGCTGCTCGGGCTGCCGGGCGATCCGCCGGGCCCCCGGCTGCTGGTGATGACGAGCGGCAACGTGTCCGGGGAGCCGATCGTCACCGGCGACGCCGAGGCGCGGGAGCGGCTGGCGGCGCTGGCCGACGCGTGGTTGACCCACGACCGGCCGATCCAGGTGCCGTGCGACGACTCGGTGGTGCGGGTCTGCGACGGGGAGCCGGTGGTGCTGCGGCGCTCGCGCGGGTACGCCCCGCTGCCGATCGCGCTGCCGGTGCCGGTGCGGCCCACGCTGGCCGTCGGCGGGGATCTGAAGAACGCGTTCTGCCTCGGCGAGGGCCGCAAGGCGTGGCTGTCGGCGCACGTCGGCGACATGGACGACCTCGCCACGCAGCGCGCTTTCGCCCGGGCGCAGGGACAGTTGGAGTCGATCACGTCGGTGCGGCCCGAACTGCTGGCCGCCGACCGGCATCCGCGCTACCGCTCCGGGCAGTGGGCCGAACGCGCCGCCGGAGCAAGGCCGTTGGTGCGCGTGCAGCACCACCACGCGCATGTCGCGGCCGCGATGGCCGAGCACCGCCTGGACGGCACCCGGCCGGTGATCGGGGTGGCCTTCGACGGGACCGGGTACGGCGACGACGGCGCGGTGTGGGGCGGGGAGGTGCTGCTCGCCGACTACGACGGCCACCGCCGCTTCGGGCGGCTCGGCTACGTCCCGCTGCCGGGCGGCGACGCGACGGTCCGGCGCCCGTACCGGATGGCGCTGGCGCACCTGCGGGCGGCCGGGCTGCCGTGGGACGCCGACCTGCCGTGCACGGCGGCCTGCCCTTCCGACGAACGGCGGCTGCTGGAGCGGCAGTTGGAGTTGGGGTTGAACTGCGTGCCGACGTCCAGCATGGGCCGGCTCTTCGACGCGGTGGCCTCGCTGGCCGGGGTGTGCCATCTGGCCGGCTACGAGGCGCAGGCCGCCGTCGAGTTGGAGGGCGCGGCCACGGGCGCGCCCCTGGCCGACGACGGGCCCGGGTACGCGTTCGCGCTGCGGCCGGAGAGCGATCCGGGCGCGGGCGCCGAACTGGTCGCGGACCCGGGGCCGTTGCTCGCCGCGGTCGTCGCCGACGTGCGCGCCGGCTGCTCGGCGGCGGTCGTCGCGGCCCGTTTCCACCGGGCGGTGGCGGTCCTGGTGGCCGCCTGGTGCGCGGCGGCCCGCGAGCGGCACGGCCTGACGACGGTCGCGCTGACCGGCGGGGTGTTCGCGAACGTGCTGCTGTCGTCGGCGTGTGCCGCGGCGCTGCGCGCGGACGGCTTCACCGTGCTGAGACACCATCAGGTGCCGCCCAACGACGGCGGGTTGGCGCTCGGCCAGCTGATGGTGGCCGCGCGGGCGGCGGCCTCCCCGTGACAGCCGCGGGCCGCCCTCGCCGTACGGCACCGCGGCCCCGGACCGCTCGAAGCACCGATCCCACCGAACTCACCGCATTCCCCTGACCCACCGAACTCCCCACCGACCGCACCCCCTTGAGCGAGGAGAAGCCCCATGTGCCTGGCGGTACCCGGCAGAGTGCTGGAGATCGAGGACCGGGACGGCACCCGGATGGCCAGCGTCGACTTCGGCGGCGTGGTCAAAGAGGTGTGCCTGGAGTACCTGCCGGACCTCCAGGTCGGCGAGTACGCCATCGTGCACGTCGGTTTCGCGCTGCAACGCCTGGACGAGGAGTCCGCGAAGCAGACGCTGGAGCTGTTCGCCACGCTCGGGCTGCTCCAGGAGGAGTTCGGCGACCCGTGGGAGGCAGCCGCGGGCGGCGGCGCCCCGCCGTGGGCCGACGAGGACGCCGAACCGGGCGCGCCCAGCCCGTCCGGCGCGCCCAGCCCGTCCGGCGCGCCCAGCCCGTCCGGCGCGCTCAGCCCGTCCGGCGCGCCCAGCGCGAACGCGGCACCCGCACCGAGCGGCGTGCCCGTACCGACCGGCTCGCACCAGCAAGGCAGCGGCCATGACACCGCCGGCCACGCCGACGGGCGGCCGGCACCGCGGGAGGCGCGGCAGCAGTGAAGTACATCGACGAGTTCCAGGACCCCGAGCTGGCCCGCCGCCTGCTCGACGACATCGCGGCCACCGTGACCAGGCCGTGGGCGCTGATGGAGGTCTGCGGCGGCCAGACGCACACCATCATCCGGCACGGCATCGACCAACTGCTGCCCAGCGAGATCGAGTTGATCCACGGACCGGGCTGCCCGGTGTGTGTCACCCCGCTGGAGGTGATCGACAAGGCGCTGGAGATCGCGGCGCGCCCCGGGGTGATCTTCTGCTCGTTCGGCGACATGCTGCGGGTGCCGGGCACCGACCGGGACCTGTTCCGGGTGCGCAGCGAGGGCGGCGACGTGCGGGTGGTGTACTCGCCGCTCGACGCGCTGAAGATCGCCCGGCAGAACCCGCGGCAGGAGGTGGTGTTCTTCGGCATCGGCTTCGAGACGACCGCGCCGCCGAACGCGATGACGGTGTACCAGGCCCGCAAGCTCGGCATCCGCAACTTCAGCATGCTGGTGTCGCATGTGCGGGTGCCTCCCGCGATCGAGGCGATCATGTGCTCGCCCGACTGCCGGGTGCAGGGCTTCCTCGCCGCCGGGCACGTGTGCAGCGTGATGGGCACCGCGGAGTACCCGGAGCTCGCCGAGCGGCACCACGTGCCCATCGTGGTCACCGGGTTCGAGCCGCTGGACATCCTGGAGGGCGTCCGCCGCACCGTGGCGCAGCTCGAACGCGGCGAGCACCGGGTGGAGAACGCCTACCCGCGCGCCGTGCGCGACGAGGGCAACCCGGCCGCGCAGACGATGCTCGCGGACGTCTTCGAGGTCGGCGACCGGGCGTGGCGCGGGATCGGGGTGATCCCGGACAGCGGGTGGCGCCTGTCGCCGCGCTACCGGGAGTTCGACGCCGAGCACCGCTTCGCCGTGACCGGCATCCGCACCGTGGAGCCCGCCGCCTGCCGGGCCGGCGAGGTGTTGCAGGGCCTGATCAAGCCGCACGAGTGCGAGGCGTTCGGCACCACCTGCACCCCGCGCAATCCGCTGGGCGCCACGATGGTCTCCAGCGAGGGCGCGTGTGCGGCGTACTACCTCTACCGGCGGCTCGACACCGCCCCGGCACGCATGGAGGCGAGCCCCGTTGCCTGAGACCACCCGAGAGCGGGCCACTCCGTCGGTGCCGGAGCCGTCCGCACCGGACAGCGGCGCGACCGCGGGAACCACCACCGCCGCCGTGAACACGACCACCGCCGACACCGTGACCACCGCCGACACCGCGACCGGCGAACCCCCCGTTCTCGACCTGCTGTCGTGGACCTGCCCGGCGCCGCTGCGCGACCAGCCGCGGGTGGTGATGGGGCACGGCGGGGGCGGCGCGATGTCGGCGGAACTCGTCGAGCACGTCTTCGCGCCCGCGTTCGGCGGCCCGGTGCTGGCGCAGCTCGGTGACGCGGCGGCGGTGTCGCTCGGCGGTGCCCGGCTGGCGTTCTCCACCGACTCGTTCGTGGTGCGGCCCCTGTTCTTCCCCGGCGGCTGCATCGGCGACCTCGCGGTCAACGGCACCGTCAACGACCTGGCGATGAGCGGCGCGCGGGCGGCGTACCTGTCCTGCGGGTTCATCCTGGAGGAGGGCGTCGAGATGCCCGTCCTCGCGCGGATCGCGCGGGCGATGGGCGCGGCGGCGCGGGCGGCGGGCGTGGAGGTCGCCACCGGGGACACCAAGGTAGTGGAGGCCGGGCACGGCGACGGCGTCTACATCAACACCGCGGGCATCGGGCTCATCCCGGCCGGGGTGGACCTGCGGCCGGACCGGGTGGTGCCAGGCGACGTGGTGATCGTCAGCGGCCCGGTCGGCGTGCACGGCGTGGCGATCATGAGCGTGCGGGAGGGCCTGGAGTTCGGCGTGTCGATCGAGAGCGACTGCGCGCCGCTCGGCGGTCTGGTCGACGCCATGCTCGCGGTCACCCCTGATCTGCACGTGCTGCGCGACCCCACCCGGGGCGGGCTGGCCGCCTCCCTCAACGAGATCGCGGCGGCCGGCGGCACCGGTGTGGTGGTCCAGGAGCGGGCGGTTCCGGTGCCCGCCGAGGTCGCCAACGCGTGCGCGATCCTGGGCCTCGACCCCTGGTACGTGGCCAACGAGGGCAAGTTGGTCGCTTTCGTGCCGCGCGAGCACGCCGAGGCGGTCCTCGCGGCGATGCGGGCGCATCCGCTGGGCGCCGGGGCGTGCGTGATCGGCGAGGCGGTGGCCGACCACCCCGGGATGGTGGTGGCGCGGACCGGCCTCGGCGGCACCCGGGTCGTCGACCTGCCGATCGGCGAGCAACTGCCGCGGATCTGCTGACGGCACGCCTCGACGCCGGGCCGGCGCGGTCCCTCACCCGCGGAAGCGGATGCGGATGAGGGACCGCGCCGGTCTGCCGGGCGGTCAGTCGTTCTGGGGGAAGCCCAGGTTGATGCCGCCGTGGCTCGGGTCCAGCCAGCGGGAGGTGATGACCTTGCCGCGGGTGAAGAAGTGCACGCCCTCGGTGCCGTGGGCGTGCGTGTCGCCGAAGAGGCTGTTCTTCCAGCCCCCGAAGGAGAAGTACGACACCGGGACGGGGATCGGCACGTTGACGCCGACCATGCCGACCTCCACCTCGTACTGGAAGCGCCGGGCGGCGCCGCCGTCGTTGGTGAAGATCGAGGTGCCGTTGCCGTAGGGGTTGGCGTTGATCAGGCGCAGGCCCTCGTCGTAGGAGGCGACGCGGACCACGGACAGCACCGGGCCGAAGATCTCGTCGTCGTAGACCGGCATGCCCGGGCGGACGTGGTCGAAGAGGGTCGGGGCCAGGAAGAAGCCGTCGCCGTCGGCGTCGAACTCACCTGTGCTGCCGTCCACGACGAGCTTCGCCCCGGCCTCGACTCCCGCGGTGACGTAGGAGGCGACCTTGTCGCGGTGCTGCCGGGTGACCAGGGGACCCATGTCGCAGCCCCGGGTGCCGTCGCCCGTGCGCAGCCCGCCCATCCGTTCGGTGATCTTGGCCACCAGCTCGTCGGCGACCGGTTCGACGGCGACCAGCGCGGAGACGGCCATGCAGCGCTCGCCGGCGGAGCCGAACCCGGCGTTGACGGCGGCGTCCGCGGCCAGGTCGAGGTCGGCGTCGGGGAGGACGAGCATGTGGTTCTTCGCCCCGCCCAGCGCCTGGACGCGCTTGCCGTGGGCGGTGCCCGTCTCGTAGACGTACCGCGCGACGGGCGTCGAGCCGACGAAGGAGACCGCCGCGACGTCCTCGTGGGTGAGCAGCGCGTCCACGGCCTCCTTGTCGCCGCAGACGACCTGGAGCACGCCGTCGGGCAGGCCGGCCTCCTGCCACAGCGCCGCCATGGCGAGCGTCGCGCTCGGGTCCTTCTCGCTCGGCTTGAGCACCACCGCGTTGCCGCAGGCGATCGCGAGGGGCACGAACCACATCGGCACCATCACGGGGAAGTTGAACGGCGAGATCACCGCGACGACGCCGAGCGGCTGCCGGACGGAGTGGACGTCGACCGCGGTGGAGGCGTTCTCGGTGAAGCCGCCCTTGAGCAGGTGCGGTATGCCGCAGGCGAACTCGGCCACCTCCAGGCCGCGGGTGACCTCGCCGACCGCGTCGGCCAGGACCTTGCCGTGCTCGGCGGTCACCAGGGCGGCGATCTCCTCCTTGCGCTCGTGCAGGAGCTGGCGGAAGGCGAAGAGCACCTGGGTCCGCTTGGCCAGGGACGTCGAACGCCACTGCTGCCAGGCGGTCTTGGCGGAGGTGACGGCGGCGCCGACGAGTTCGGCCGAGGCGAGGTCGACGGTGCCGGACTGCTCGCCGGTGGCCGGGTTGAAGACCGGGCCGGTCCGTTCGGCGGTGCCCTGCCACGGGCGTCCGTCGATGAGGTGGGTGATGCGCCGCGGGTCGCTCACGGCTGGCTCCTTCCGGGGGGTGCGGGGTGCGGGCGGGACGTCGCGGCCGGTCGGTTCCCGGCGGCGTCTCCTTCGTGGGGGTCGTCGCGGTGGCTGCCGGCGTCGGCGGCCGGGGTGGCGTCGCCCGGGGCGAGGAGCGTGCGTTGGTCCTCCTTGTGGCGGACGTACGCGCGGTGCGCCTGCTGGGTGGAGTCGAGGGTCGAGACCTCGCTGACCGGCACGTCCCACCAGCTCGCGCTGTCGGGCGCCGGCACCAGCGGGTCGGTCTCGACGTGGATGACGACGGGACCGCCGTCGGCCGGCCATGCCTTGGCCGCCGCGATGGCGGCCTCCAGCCCGGCCTCGGAGTGCACCTCGATGACGTGGGCGCCGAGGCTGCGGGCGTTGGCGGCGAGGTCGGTCGGCAGGTGGGCGCCGTCGAGGCCGCCCCCGGCGCCGCGGTAGCGGTACTGGGTGCCGAACCGCTGCGAGCCGAGCGACTCCGACAGCGAACCGATGGAGTGGAAGCCGTTGTTCTGCACGAGGACCACGATGATCTTGACGCGTTCCTGGACGGCGGTGGCCAGTTCGGTCGGCATCATCAGGTAGCCGCCGTCGCCGACCATCGCGAAGACGTCCCGGGTGCTGTCGGCCAGCCGCACCCCGATCGCGCCGGGGATCTCGTAGCCCATGCAGGAGTAGCCGTACTCGACGTGGTAGCCCTTGCGGTCCCGGACCCGCCACAGCTTGTGCAGGTCGCCGGGCATGGAGCCGGCCGCGCACAGCACCACGTCCCGCGGGTCGGACAGTTCGTTGACGCGGCCCAGCACGGTGCTCTGGGTGAGGACACCCTCGGCGAGGCGGTCGGTCACGGCCGGGTCCGGGTGGTAGGCGGCCTCGACCTCCGCGTCCCACGCCGCCCACAAGGCGGCCTGCTCCTGCTCGTAGGAGTCCGGTACGCGGTGGCCGGCGAGGGCTTCGGTCAGCGCGGTCAGCGCCTCGCGCGCGTCGGCCGTGACGGCCAGGCCCGCGTGCTTGACCGCGTCGGGTCCGGCCACGTTGATGTTCACGAACCGCACGCCGGGCTGCTGGAAGGCGGTGCGGGAGGCGGTGGTGAAGTCGCTCCAGCGGGTGCCGACCCCGATCACCAGGTCGGCGCCGGCGGCCAGCGCGTTCGCGGCCGTGGTGCCGGTCGAGCCGACCGCGCCCATCAGCCGCGGGTGGCCGTGCGGCAGGGAGCCCTTGCCGGCCTGGGTCTCGCCGACGGGGATGCCGGTCGCCTCGGTGAAGGCGGCCAGCGCCTCCTCCGCGCCGGAGTAGTGGACGCCACCGCCGGCCACGACGATCGGCCGCCGGGAGCCGCGCACCAGGTCGGCCGCCGCCGCGACCAGCGCGGCCTCGGCCGGCGGGCGGGCGATGTGCCAGGTGCGCGGGGCGAACAGCTCCACCGGCCAGTCGTACGCCTCGGCTTGGACGTCCTGCGGCAGCGAGATCGTCGCGGCGCCGGTGTCGGCGGGGTCGGTGAGCACCCGCATCGCGCCGAGCAGCGCGGCCGGCAGCTGCTCGGGCCGGCTCACCCGGTCGAAGAACCGGGACAGCGGGCGGAACGCGTCGTTGACGCTCACGTCGGCCGCGTACGGCTGCTCCAGCTCCTGGAGGACGGGCGCGCTGACGCGGGTGGCGAAGGTGTCGGAGGGCAGCAGCAGCACCGGGACGCGGTTGATCGTCGCCAGGGCCGCGCCGGTCAGCATGTTGGTGGAGCCGGGGCCGATCGAGGCGGTGCAGGCCCAGCTCCGCAGGCGGTCCTCGTGCCGCGCGTAACCGACCGAGGTGTGCACCATCGCCTGCTCGTTGCGGGCGAGGACGTAGGGCAGCGGCGAGTGGCCGCCGGACTCCCGCTCCATCTGGAGCAGCGCCTGCCCGAGGCCGGCGACGTTGCCGTGGCCGAAGATCCCGAAGACGCCGGCGAAGAACCGGCGCCGCACGCCGTCCCGCTCCGTCCACTGGGCGGCGAGGAACCGGGTCGTCGCCTGGGCGACCGTCAGCCGCACCGTCGTCGCTTCCTGCTCCGTACTCATCGCGCCTTCCCTGCTGCTGGAGGTGTCGGCGGCTCCGCCAGCGGGAGCCGCGGGTCGAACGGCTGGTCCGCCCAGGTCTCGCGTACCCGCGCGTGGGCCGGGTCGTCGCAGATCAGCCAGGCCCGCTCGGGGCCGGGGCCCGCCATGACGTTCAGGTAGTACAGGTGGGCGTCGGGCGCCGCCGCCGACGGGCCGTGCCAGCCGTACGGCACCAGGACGACGTCACCGGTGCGCACTTCGGCCAGCACGTCGATCGGCCGGTCGGCCGCCGAGGCGTGCACCCGCTGGTAGCCGACCGGGTCGGTGCAGCGGTCGTCGACGGACCGGGTCTCGAAGTAGTAGATCTCCTCCAGGGCGGTCTCCTCGCCCGGGCGTTCGGCGTCGTGCTTGTGCGGCGGCCACGAACTCCAGTTGCCGGCCGGGGTGATGACCTCGCAGGCGATGATCGCCTCGGCCTCCAGCACCGCGGGGGTGCCGAAGTTGCGGACCTCGCGCGAGGCGCTGCCGGCGCCGCGCCGCTCGACGGGCACGTCGGCGGCGGGGATACGGCGGAAGGCGCGCGACCCGCCGCCGGGCGCGAGGGCGCCGGCGACGGCGACACGGGCCGCGCCACCGCCGCCCGCCCGGACGGTGATCCGGCTGCCCGCGGGCACGTAGGCGACGTCGGTGGGGCCGGCGAAGACGTCCGCGCGGCCGTCGAGTTCGGTCTCCTGCACCTGGCCGTCCGGCGCGTGCGCGGTGACGTGGACGCCGCCGGACAGCGGTACGACGATGTGCTCCCAGGGGCCGGCCTCGACCGTACTGCTGTCCGTCCCGGTCAGGTCGGCCACCCGCAGGGCGGTGTGCTGCCAGCCCGGGTGGGCGGCGGTGACGGCCAGTTCCCAGCCGTCGGCGCCGGCCGTGCCGCGGGGCAGCACCCAGCGGTTCTCGTCGGTCATCGGCCACTCCCGTGGGTGAGTTCGGCCGCGATGTCCACGGCGGCGGCCACGTCGCCGTCCGGCGGGTAGAGCAGGGCGCGCCCGACGACGAGGCCGCGGACCTGGGGCAGGCGCAGGGCGTCCTGCCAGGAGGCGTAGGTGTCCTGCGGGTCGCCCACCGGGTCGCCGCCGAGCAGGAGGGTCGGCAGCGTGGTCGCGTCCAGGACCCGTTCGAGTTCGTCGACGACCGGCAGCTTCAGCCAGGTGCGGGCGCTGGTCGCGCCGAGCCCGCTGGCTATGTGGATGGAGCGCATGACGCTGTCGGGGTCGAGCAGGTTGCGGGTGCGGCTTCCCTCACGGACCGACAGGAACGGTTCGACCATGGCCATCAGGCCGAGGGACGCCAGTTCGGTGACGGCGGCGGCGGTCGCCTCCAGCGTGGCCACGGTGGCGGGCTCGCCGAGGCAGATCCGGGTGAGGGTCTTGCCGCCGTCCAGGCCCTGTTCGGCGATGGCCCGGGGGGTGTACGCAGTGAAGCGGTCGTCGAACTCGAAGGCGGCGCCTTGCAGGCCGCCGCGGTTCATCGAGCCGATGACGACCTTGTCCTCCAGGGCGCCCATGAGCAGCAGGTCGTCGAGCAGGTCGGGGGTGCTGAGGACGCCGTCCACGCCCGGGCGGGACAGCGCGGTGGTGAGGCGGTCCAGCATGTCGCTGCGGCTGGCCATGGCCAGGCCGTCGTCGCGCACGCCCAGGGCGCCGCGGGCACTGTGGTCGGCGGCCACGATGAGCAGCCGGCCGTCCGTGCCGAGCAGGGGGCGCCGGGAGCGCTTCTGCCACGCGTGGCCGATGCGTTCGGGCTCGCGGGCCCGGATCTCGGTCAGCTGTGCGGCGTGCATCAAGGCGTCCTTTCGGAAGGGCGCGCCCGGGAGGCGAGGGCGTCCTCCACCTCGGCGGTCGTGGGCATGGCGGTGGAGCATTCGAGGCGGCCGGCGACCAGCGCGCCGGCCACGTTCGCGAACTCGATGGTGCGGCGCAGTTCCCAGCCGCTGAGCAGGCCGTGTACGAGGGCGCCGCCGAAGGCGTCGCCGGCGCCGAGGCCGTTGACGACCTGTACGGGGAAGGGCGCCACCTCGACGCGCTCGTCCCGGGTCGCGGCGAGCACGCCCTTGGGGCCCTGCTTGACGATGGCCAGTTCCAGGCCGCGGTCGAGCAGCGCGTCGGCGGCGCGGCCGGGGTCGGTCTCGCCGACGGCGACCTCGCACTCCTCGCGGTTGCCGACGGCGACGGTGACGTGTTCCAGGGCGCGGCTCACCTGGGCGCGGGCCTGTTCGGCGCTCGCCCAGAACATCGGGCGGTAGTCGAGGTCGAGGACGGTGGTGGCGCGCCGGCCGCGCGCCTGCCAGGCGGCGAAGTGGGCGGCGCGGCTGGGCTCGGCGGACAGGCCGGTGACGGTGGCCCACAGCACGGCGGTGTCGCGCACGGCGTCCAGCGGCAGTTCACCGGGCTCGATCATCAGGTCGGGCGCGGTGCCGTACCGGTAGAAGTACAGCGGGAAGTCGTCCGGGGGGAAGACCTCGCAGAACGTGACGGGGGTGGGCGGTCCGTCCGGGTCGGTGATCGCGGTGATGTAGGAGGGGTCGACGCCGAGCCGGGCGGCCTCGGCGCGCACGTAGCGGCCGAAGGGGTCGTCGGCGACGCGGGTGATCAGGGCGGCGTCGCGGCCGTGCCGGGCCGCGGCGACGGCGACGTTGGTGGCGCTGCCGCCCAGGAACTTCCGGAAGGTGTCCACCTCTTCCAGCCCGACGCCGTGGTCGAGCGGGTAGATGTCGACGCCGGTCCGGCCGATGGTGATGAGGTCGTGGGCCGCTGCCCTCGTCGCTGCCACCGCGGTCACTCCCCCGCCGGTGCGGTCGGGTCCGCCGTGGCCCCGGCGAGCGACAGCAGGTAGGCGACGCAAGCGCGGACGTCGTCGGCGGGGTCGGCGCCGCCGCTCTCGCCGGGGGCCGCCCGCAGCACGGTGTCCTGCTCCAGTACGTACCAGCCGCCGTAGCCGGCGCTCTCCAGGATGCGGACGATGGCCGCGATGTCCACGTCACCGGTGCCGAGGGGGACGTACATGCCGTCGGCGACGGCCGCGGTGTAGGTGGCGGCGCCGGCCTGGACCTGCCGGGCCAGCGCCAGCCGGACGTCCTTGAGGTGGACGTGCGCGATACGGCCGGGCCAGCGCGACGCGACGGCGACCGGGTCGCCGCCGCCGATGAGCAGGTGGCCGGTGTCAAGGCACAGCCCGATGCCGCTGCCGCGCAGGACGCGTTCGGTCTCCTCGCCGCTCTCGACCATCGTGCCGACGTGCGGGTGGAGCGTCGCAGTGAGGCCGGCGCGGTCGGCGGCCCGCGAGATCCGGTCGAGGTTGGCGAGCAGCAGCGCCCAGCCGGCGTCGTCGAGCACCGGGCGGGCGTCGTACCCGTCGGTCCCGGTCGCGGCGGCGATGACGACGGTGCCGGCGTCGGCGGCCACCAGGCCGGCGATCGCGGTCTCGACCTCGGGCAGCGGGTCGTGGCCGGGGTCGTGCAGGACGACGGGCACGAACTGGCCGACGGCGCGCAGGCCGTAGGAGGCGAGGACGGCGGCCTTCTCCGCGGGGGCCGCGGGCAGGAAGCCGTCGGGGCCGAACTCGGTGGCGCTCAGGCCCAGTTCCCGCATCTGCGGCAGGACCGCCTGCGGGGGGAGCTGGTGGCCCCAGCCGGGGACCTCGCACACGCCCCAGGAGATCGGTGCGCCGGCGATTCGCGCGGCGAGCGGGGCGGTCACCGGCGGACTCCCTTCGCCCGGCGGGTCTTCAGCCCGTCGGTGGCGCTGTCGCTGGCGGCCCTGGTGCTCCGCATGGCGTGCCCTTCTTCCCGGTCGGTGTTCGTGTGACCTGCTGCTGGTCGGTGCTGGTCGGTGCCGTGTGACGCGGGTCCGCGGCCAACGGCGGCGCGGGGCCCGGGCGTCTGCCCTGAGCCTGCCTTCCCGCTCGACATCATGTCAATAGTTTGTCCTGACATTATGACTGATGTGAGAGGAGTCGCCGTGCCGCCCGCGGGTCAGTGCGCGGCGACCGTCATCTCGAAGGCGTACCGCGAGGCCCGGTAGACGTGCGAGCCGTACTCGACCGGCCGTCCCGACGCGTCCTGCGCGGTGCGGACCATGGTGAGCAGGGTGGCGCCGCGGGTCTCGTCGAGCAGCCTGGCCTCGGCCGCGGTGGCCCGGCGGGCGCCGATGGACTGCTCGGCCACGCCGAGGACCACGCCCGCGCGGCGCAGCACCTGGTACAGCCCGGCTCCGGCCAGCGCCTCCGCGGTGAGCTCGACCAGGCCGGCCGGCAGGTGGTTGTGCATCAGGGCGATCGGCTCCCCGTCGGCGAGCCGCAGCCGCTGCACCGCCACCACCTCGGCGCCCTCGTCCAGATGGAGCGCGGCGGCGACCGCGGGGTCGGCGGGGACGGTGCCCACCGAGAGCACCTCGGTGGCCGGGCGCCGCCGCTCGCGCTCCAGGTCCTCGTAGAGGCTGGTGAACTGCAGCTGCCGGCGTATCCGGTTGGCCACCACCTGGGTGCCGACGCCGCGCTTGCGGGCGAGCAGGCCCTTGTCCACCAGGTGCTGCATGGCCTGACGCATCGTCGGGCGGGACAGCCCGAACTGGTCGGCCATCGCGACCTCGTTGCTCAGCCGGGTGCCGGGCGGCAGCACCCCGGACTCGATGAGTTCCTGCAGCTGCTGGGCGAACTGGAAGTACAGCGGGACCGGGCTGCCCCGGTCGATGGTGATCTGCTGTGCGAGCGAATCCACTTCCACCCCTCCAGAAACTTCTGCCGACGCAGGCCAGTATGACGCATGATGCAGTGTAAGCTCTGTACGTCCATATGTCATAACAAACTCTTGCCTTGTCATTCGCCACAGAGTAGAAAGCTGAATGCCGCTCCCGGCATCCCGCACGAAAGGCACCCGCACATGCGCATCGGACTCATAGGCACGGGCCGTATCGGCGCGTTCCACGCCGCCACCCTCGCCGGCCTGCCCGCCGTGAGTGGCATCGTGCTGCACGACGCCGACGAACACTCCGCCCGCGCCGTGGCCGAAACCGTCGGCGCGCAGTTCGCGGGCGACATCGACGGTCTGCTCGGCGCCGGCCTCGACGGCGTGGTCATCGCCGCCCCGACGGCCTTCCACGCCGACCTCATCCTCGCCGCTCAGCGGGCGGGGCTGCCCACCTTCTGCGAGAAGCCGGTGGCGGGCACCCTGGAGGAGACCGACGCGGTGCTCGCCGCGGCCGCCGACGCCCCCGTCCCGCTCCAGATCGGCTTCCAACGCCGCTTCGACGCCGGTTATCTGGCCCTGCGCGAGGCGATCACCGCCGGCCGGCTCGGCTGGACCCACACCCTGCGCGCCTGCACCTCCGACCCGACGCCCCCGCACGCCGGCTACATCCCCGGCTCCGGCGGCATCTTCCGCGACTGCTCCGTCCACGACTACGACATCGTCCGCTGGGTCACCGGCCGCGAGGTCACCGAGGTCTACGCCACCGGCGCCAACCGCGGCGAGGACTTCTTCGCCGCGGCCGGCGACGTGGACACCGCCGTCACCCTGCTCACCCTGGACGACGGCACCCTCGCCACCTGCACCGCCACCCGCTACAACGGCGCCGGATACGACGTCCGGCTCGAAGTCTGCGGCTCCAAGGGCACGCTGGCCGCGGGCCTGACCGATCGGACGCCGGTGGTCTCGGCCGAGGGCGCCGCCTGGCCCGCGGACACGCCCTACGGCGGCTTCATGGAACGCTTCCAGGACGCCTACCGGGACGAACTCGCCGCGTTCACCGAGGTCGTGGCCGGCACCCGGCCGAGCCCGTGCACCGGGGACGACGCGCGCGCGGCGCTCGCCGTCGCCGAGGCCGCCACCCGCTCGCGCGAGCTGGGCCGCCCGGTCCGGATGGGCGCGGCCGGCTGAGCGGCTGACCGCACGCACAGCGACCGGACGGCGGCCGGGCCCGCTCAGGGGCCCGGCCGCCCGCCCGGGGTCGGGGCCCCCGCCCCGGGCGGGCGCGCGCCCCCGCCGGCCCCGCCCCCCCCGCGCGGGCGCCCCCCGGGCCGGCCGCGGCCCCCCGGCGCCCGCCGCCCCCGCCGCACCCCCC
>NZ_JBIUYR010000034.1:0-52608 GCF_044744625.1 Streptomyces sp. NPDC087270 | reverse complement strand
CGCGCCCCACCCCCCCCACAACCCACACACCCCCCTCGAGCCCCCCCCACCCACACCCCGTGTGCCTGGGCCCCCCCCCCCCCCCGCGGGCCGCGCCCCCCCCCCCCCCCCCCCCCCCCCGCCGCTGTGGAAGGGGTTCAGCCGGTCATGACCAGGTGAGCAGCCGCTTGGGCTGCTCCAGGATCGCCGCGATGTCACCCAGCACCTTCGAGCCGAGCTCGCCGTCGACCAGCCGGTGGTCGAAGGAGAGCGCGAGGGTGGTGACGTGCCGCGCCTTCACCTTGCCCTTGTGCACCCACGGTTGGAGCTTGACCGCGCCGAACGCGAGGATCGCGGACTCGCCGGGGTTGAGGATCGGGGTGCCGGTGTCGATGCCGAAGACGCCGACGTTGGTGATGGTGGCGGTGCCGCCCTGCATCGCGGCGGGCGAGGTCTTCCCCTCCCGGGCGGTGGTGACCAAGTCGCCCAGCGCGGACGCCAGTTCGGGCAGCGTCTTGTCGTGGGCGTCCTTGATGTTGGGCACCACCAGACCGCGCGGGGTGGCCGCGGCGATCCCCAGGTTGACGTAGGACTTCCGGACGATCTCCTGGTTCGCCTCGTCCCAGGCCGAGTTGGCCTCCGGGTTGCGGCGGAGCGCGACCAGCAGCGCCTTGGCGACCAGCAGCAGCGGGCTGACCTTGAGCCCCGCGAACGCCGGATCGGCCTTCAGCTCCTGCACCAGCTTCATCGACTTCGTGATGTCGAAGGTCACGAACTCGGTGACGTGGGGCGCGGTGAAGGCGCTGGTGACCATCGCCTGCGCGATGGCCTTGCGGACGCCCTTGATCGGGACCCGCGTCTCGCGCGCGCCCGTCGAGGTGACGCCGGCGACGTCGTCGGCCGCCGGCAGCGGCAGCCGGGCCGGCGGCGCGGCGGCGGCCCTGATGTCCTCCCGGGTCACCTCGCCCTGCGGCCCGGTGGGCACCACGGTGGCCAGGTCGATGCCCAGCTCCTTGGCGAGCTTGCGCACCGGCGGCTTGGCCAGCGGCCGCAACGCACCGGCCACGGGAGCACCGGCCACGGGAGCACCGGCCGCGGGAGCCTCCGCCGCGGGCACCTCAGGAGCGACGGGCGCCTCGGGCGCGGCAGGTGCGGCGGGCGCCGCGTGCCCGTTCAACGGCTCCCCCGGCACCGGCCCACCCGGCTTCTGCTTACGGGGCCGCCTGGTCGTCGACGACGGCGCGACCCCGTAACCGACCAGCACCGCCGTCCGCTTCGCGGCCGGCTCCGGCGCGGGTTCCGCCGCCTCGACCGCCTCCGCGGCGACGGCAGCGGCCGCTCCGGCCTCGTCACCGCCCGGCGCGTCCTCGCCCCCCGCGTCCACCACGATGATCGGGGTGCCCACATCCACCGTGGTGCCCTCGTCGAAGCGGATCTCGCTGACCACCCCGTCGAACGGGATCGGCAGCTCCACGGCCGCCTTCGCCGTCTCGACCTCGCAGACCACCTGCCCGTCGGTGACCGTGTCCCCGACGCCCACGTACCACTTGAGGATCTCCGCCTCGGTCAGGCCCTCACCGACATCCGGCATCCTGAACTCGCGAAAGCGCTGTGCCTGTACGGCCATGATCGTCACAACCCTCTCCTCAGTACGCCAGCACGCGGTCGACGGCGTCGAGTACGCGGTCCAGACCGGGCAGGTACTCCTCCTCCAGCCGGGCCGGCGGGTACGGCGCGTGGAAACCGCCCACCCGCAGCACCGGCGCCTCCATGGCGTAGAAGCAGCGCTCGGTGATGCGGGCCGCGATCTCCGCGCCGGAACCGAAGAAGACCGGGGCCTCGTGCACCACGACCAGCCGCCCGGTCTTCTCCACCGAAGTCTGCACGGTGTCGAAGTCGATCGGCGAGATCGAGCGCAGGTCCACCACCTCGATGCTGCGGCCCTCGTTCGCCGCCGCGGCCGCCGCCTCCAGGCACACCTTCACCATCGGACCGTACGCCACCAGCGTGACGTCGGTGCCGGCCTGGGCCACCGCCGCCTTGTGCAGCCCCGCGGGCACGGCCGAGACGGCCACCTCGCCCTTGTCCCAGTAGCGGCGCTTCGGCTCGAAGAAGATCACCGGGTCGTCGCACTCGATGGACTGCCGCATCATCCAGTACGCGTCCGAGGCGTTCGACGGCGAGACCACCTTCAACCCGGCGATGTGCGCGAAGAGCGTCTCCGGGGACTCGCTGTGGTGCTCCACCGCGCCGATGCCGCCGCCGTAGGGGATGCGGATGACGATCGGCAGCTTGATCTTGCCCAGCGCCCGCGCGTGCATCTTCGCCAGCTGCGTGACGATCTGGTCGTAGGCCGGGAAGACGAAACCGTCGAACTGGATCTCCACCACCGGGCGGTAGCCGCGCAGCGCCAGGCCGATCGCGGTGCCCACGATGCCGGACTCGGCGAGCGGGGTGTCGATCACCCGGCCCTCGCCGAAGTCCTTGAACAGGCCGTCGGTGATCCGGAAGACGCCGCCGAGCCGGCCCACGTCCTCCCCCATCACCAGGACCTTCGGGTCGTTCTCCAACGACGTGCGCAGCGACTCGTTGAGCGCCTTCGCGATGGCCATCTGCGTCATGTCAGTGCCCCTTTCCGGAGCCGGCCGCCCCATGGGCCCCGGCGGGCGCGTCCTCGAAGGAGGCCAGGTACTCGGCGAACCGGGCGCGCTCCTCGTCCACCAGCGCGTGCCCGTCGGCGTAGATGTTCTCGAAGATCGCCATCGTGTCGGGGTTCGGCATGCTCCGCACGCCGTCGCGGACCCGCTTCGCCAGCGCGTCGCTCTCGGTGTCCAGGCCCGCGTAGAACTCCTCGTCGGCCAGGCCCTGCTTGTCGAGGTACGTGCGCAGCCGGGCGATCGGGTCCTTCGACGCCCACTCCTCGCGCTCCTCGTCGCTGCGGTAGCGGGTCGGGTCGTCGGTGGTGGTGTGCGCGCCCATCCGGTACGTGAACGCCTCCACCAGCATCGGGCCCTGTCCACTGCGGGCGTGCTCCAGGGCCGCCCGGGTGACCGCGAGCACCGCCAGCACGTCGTTGCCGTCCACCCGGACGCCCGGGAAGCCGTAGCCGGCCGCGCGCTGGTAGATCGGCACCCGGGACTGCTTCTCGGTCGGCTCGGAGATCGCCCACTGGTTGTTCTGGCAGAAGAACACCACCGGCGCGTTGTAGACCGCCGCGAAGGTGAAGGACTCCGCCACGTCGCCCTGGCTGGAGGCGCCGTCGCCGAAGTACGCGATCACCGCGGCGTCCGCGCCGTCCTTGGCCACGCCCATCGCGTAGCCGGTCGCGTGCAGCGTCTGCGAGCCGATGACGATGGTGTAGAGCTGGAAGTTGTTCTCGTTGGGGTCCCAACCGCCGTTGTTGACCCCGCGGAACATGCCCAGCAGGTTCAACGGGTCCACGTCACGGGTCCAGGCCACGCCGTGCTCGCGGTAGGTCGGGAAGATGTAGTCGTCCGGGCGGGTGGCCCGCCCGGAGCCGATCTGGGCGGCCTCCTGGCCGAGCAGCGAGGCCCACAGCCCCAGCTCGCCCTGCCGCTGCAGGGTGATCGCCTCGGCGTCGAACCGCCGGGTCAGCACCATGTCCCGGTACAGGCCACGCAGCTCGTCCGGGGTCAGGTCGATGGAGTACTCGCCGTGCTCGACGCGCTCGCCCGCGGGGGTCAGTAGCTGTACGAGCTCGGGCTCGCCCCCACGGCGCTTCGCGCGGCCGCGGCTGGTGCGCCCGCCCGAGGCGGGGGGACCCCCAGCGGCAGTGCTCTTCACGCTCACGTTCGCTCCTCCGTCTGTCCGGCCCCCGGGATCTGCCGGAGAGCCAGTGCGGCTCACCTGGTCCGGCGTGACGCACGGGGTATGTGCGGCATGGCCGGGCCAGGCGTGACAACGCCCCGGCGAATGGCCTGCAAAGCAGACGTTACCTACATCGGGAAGCCTTCGCGTACACCGAGGGCACACTTTCTGACCTGCGGTTTTGCTTGGATTTCCTAGTAGTCCGCGTTACCGCAGGCCATGACCGGGACACCGGCACCGTATCCCGATCGGGAAAAGTCCGTAAGGGGTGAACGGCCCGGAGTGCCGTCCGGTTCCGGCCATCGCCCGAATCCGACCAGCCGGACATAGCAGACGCAAGGCCCCTCACGCCACTCGCATATGCCCGAACCGCCCGTTGATCTACGCTGAGCCGCGTGATGGGCACGGCACAGCGGCCGCCCGCACTGACCGCCCTGCTGCGCCGCTACGACTGTGCGGCGACCCTGCTGACCTGCGAACCCGTACCACGCGGGTTACTCAACCGGGGCTGGCGGATCACCACGGGCAGCGGCCGCTACTTCCTGAAGCAGTACATCTCGGCGGACACCGCGGCACCCGCGGTGATCGCCCGACAGCACCACGCGACCCGACGGCTCGCCCGGCTCGGACTGCCCGCGGCCGCGCCGCTGCCGGACCGCGACGGGACCACCGTCACGGTCCACCACGGCCACCGGTACGCCCTGTTCCGGTGGGTCGAGGGCCGCCACCGCGAGGGCACCGAGCTCTCCCAGAGCCAGTCCCACCGGCTCGGCACCCTGCTCGGGCGGGTCCACACCGGACTGGCCGACACCCAGCCGCCGCCCCCGGCCGAACCGCACCCCAGCGCCGACCCCGACCACACCCACGAGCAGATCGACCACCTGCTCACCCTGGTCCGCGGCCACCGCCCCTTCGACGCGTTCGACCGGCTCGCCGAGCACCGCCTGCTCGAACGCCGCGCGCTGCTGCGCCGGCACGCCCACCGCCGGCCGCCGGCCGCGGACGACCGCGCCAGCGGCTGGGTGCACGGCGACTTCCACCCGCTCAACCTGCTCTACCGCGGCGAGGAGCCGGCCGCGATCATCGACTGGGACCGGCTGGGCGTCCACCCGCGGGCCGAGGAGGCGGTCCGGGCCGCCGTCATCTTCTTCGTCCACCCTGCCGACGGACGGCTCGACCTGGCCAAGATCCGCGGCTACGCCCGGGCGTACCGGCGGGCCGCCGGGATCGCCGTGTCCGAGGTGGCCGCGGCCGTGCACCGCGTGTGGTGGGAGCGGCTCAACGACTTCTGGATGCTGCACTGGCGCTACCAGCACCGCGATCCCCGGTCCGACCCGCTCTTCCCGGCCGCGTCCGCCCTGGCGGTGTGGTGGACCGAGGAGTACGCCCGGGTCCGCGACGCGTTCACGGGGTGACCGGACCCTCCGGGGCGGTGCGTCCCCGGAGTTCCGGGACCTTGCGGCGCGTGGGTGGCTGGTCGCGCAGTTCCCCGCGCCCCTTCAGGTGAGCGTCAGCCGTTGCTTCCCGTGATCCCGCCGTCAGTGTCGCCGCCATTGTCGCCACCGCTACTGCCGGCGGTCCCACCGGTGCTGGTGCCGCCGTCGTCACCGCCGGCGGAGGTGCCGCCCGTGGGCGGCGGGGTGGTCGGCTTGGTGGGCGGTGTCGTCGGCTTCGTCGGTTTCGTCGGCTTCGTCGTGTGGGTGGGCGGTGTCGTGGGCGCCGTGGTGTCGTCGGTGGGAGACGTGGACGTCGAGGTGTCGGTGGGGGTGTCGCTGGACTCGCCGGAGTCGGTCGGCTCGTCGTTCACCGCGCCCGAGGTGTCGTCGGACGGCTGGTCCGTGGCGTCGTCGGACGGCTGGTCGGTGGACTGCGCGCTGGTCGGCGCGGTGGTGTGGTCGGTGCTCGGGCCGCTCCCACCGGTGTCCCTGGTCGCGAGGTAGACCCCGAGCGTGATGGCGAGCACCGCGGCGATCACGAAGAGCACCGGCTTGACCCAGTGGCTCCCGGAGGACGGCGGCTTCTCGCCGTACCCGTGCACGTCGTCGCTGCCGCCGACCCCGGAGATCCCGCCGAGCAGCGGACCGATCTCCGCGGTGTTGCCGCTCTGCCCGGGCCGGCCGCTCTGGGCCACCACGGTGGGCGCGGCGCCGGTCTGGCGGGGCGTGACCGCGGTGACCGCGCCGGTGTTCCACATCCCCCCGGTCCAGCCGCCCTGCTGCATCAGCGTGTGGTGGGCGTACCCGACCAGCGCCCGCATCTCCTCGGCGTTCTGGAACCGGTCCTCGGGCTGCTTGGCGAGCGAGCGCAGCACCAGGCCGTCGAGCTCCGGCGGCACCCGGTCGCTGATCTGCGACGGCAGCTGCGGCTCGTCCTGGACGTGCTGGTAGACCACGGACAGCGGGGTCTCGCCGACGAAGGGCGGCCGCAGCGCGAGCAGTTCGTAGAGCAGGCAGCCGGTGGCGTACAGGTCGCTGCGGTGGTCGACGGTCTTGCCGAGCGCCTGCTCGGGCGAGAGGTACTGCGGGGTGCCCATCACCATGCCGGTCTGCGTCATGGTGCTCGCCGCGCCGTGCAGCGCGCGGGCGATGCCGAAGTCCATCACCTTGACCGCGCCCGTGGTGGTGATGATGACGTTCGCGGGCTTGATGTCGCGGTGCACGATGCCGTGCTCGTGGCTGTAGGCGAGCGCGTCCAGCACGCCGGAGACGATCACCAGCGCCTGGTCGACCGGCGGCGGGGTGGGCCCGGTGAGCAGGTCCTTGATGGTGTGGCCCTCGACCAGTTCCATCACGATGTAGGGGACCGTGCCCGTACGGGTGACGTCCTCGCCGGAGTCGTAGACCGCGACCACCGCGTGGTGGTTGAGGCCGGCCACCGACTGGGCCTCGCGGGTGAAGCGGGCCCGGGCCACCTGGTCCTCGGCGAGGTCGGTGCGCAGCAGCTTGACGGCGACGATCCGGCCGAGCCGGACGTCCTCCGCCGCGAAGACCTCGGCCATGCCGCCGCGGCCAAGCCGTCCGGTCAGCCGGTAGCGGCCGTCGCCGACCACGGCCCCGGGGCCCCAAGGACCGTTGGCCTCCGACGCTCCGATGCCGGCGGCCGTCTCGTTCGGGTCGACCATCAGTCCTCGTCGTCCGTCCATGTCGTGCGAGCCATGTGGTGCGAGCCTGTCGTACGCGCATCGCTGTCTTGGTGCGCCACCGTACCGCTTTTCGGTTGCCGCGATCGGACGCCGTCCGACTGCCGTACGAAGGTCACCGCTTTGTGCGCGGACGATGCGTATCAGGTGACGAGATGGTCAACGAACTTGACGTGCACGTGCGATAAGCGAGACTTGGCGGGCAAGCTCGGGGGACTGGTCTGTCCCGTCCCGGTTCACCATCAGGGGGTAGCGGTACAGATGAGCGGGGACGCCACACAGGGCGGGTACGCGGGGCGCTCGGTCGGCGGCGGGCGGTACGTGCTGCGGGATCTGCTGGGCCAGGGTGGCATGGCGTCCGTGCATCTGGCACATGACACGGTGCTGGACCGGCCGGTGGCCGTCAAGACCCTCCACACCAACCTGGGCAACGAGCAGTCGTTCCGGGAGCGCTTCCGCCGCGAGGCGCAGTCCGTCGCCAAGCTCAACCACACCAACATCGTCTCCGTCTTCGACTCCGGTGAAGACGTGATCGACGGCCAGATGGTGCCGTACATCGTGATGGAGTACGTCGAGGGCAAGCCGCTCGGCGACGTACTGGCCGCGGACATCGCCCAGTTCGGCGCGATGCCCGCCGACAAGGCGCTGAGGGTCACCGGCGACGTGCTGGCCGCGCTGGCGGTCAGCCACGAGATGGGCCTGGTGCACCGGGACATCAAGCCGGGCAACGTGATGGTCACCCGGCGCGGCGTGGTCAAGGTGATGGACTTCGGCATCGCGCGGGCCATGCAGTCCGGCGTGACCTCGATGACCCAGACCGGCATGGTGGTCGGCACCCCGCAGTACCTCTCGCCCGAGCAGGCGCTCGGGCGCGGCGTGGACGAGCGCTCCGACCTGTACTCGGTCGGCTGCATGCTCTTCGAACTCCTCACCGGTCGGCTGCCGTTCGACGCGGACTCGCCGCTGGCGATGGCCTACCAGCACGTCCAGGAGACCCCGCCGGCCCCCTCCGCGGTGAACCAGGCGCTCGGCCCCGCCATCGACGCGCTGGTGGCCCGCGCGCTGCGCAAGAACCCGGCCGAGCGCTTCCCGACCGCCGACACGATGCACGACGAGATCGAGCGGGTGCTCTCCGCCACGCAGAGCGGCGGCATGCCGGTGATCACCGGCAACGCCGTCACCGGCAGCCGCGGCGAGGGCGTCGCCGCGTCGGTCTTCCCGGTCCAGCCCGGCCAGGTGCCGCCCCCGGCGCAGCAGGTCCAGACCCCGTACGCGCCGACCCCACCGCCGCAGGGCTACGGACCCACCACCCCGCCGCCGTCGGCGTACGGCTACCCGCAGCAGGGCGCGCCGACCCCGCCGCCCACCCCCGCGTACAACCTCCCGCCCGGCCAGGTTCCGCAGCAGTACGCCATGAACGGCACCGGCGGTCCGGGCGGCGGCATGGCCGGCGGCACCGGCGGGCCGAACGGCCCGCGTCGCGGCGGCAAGTCCAACACCCCGCTGGTCGTGGGCGTGGTGGTGGCCGTGGTCGCGATCGCCGTGATCGTGGGCGTGATCGTCGCGATGACCAACAGCGGCGGTGGCAGCCCCAGCGCGGACCACACCGACACCCCGACCGGCAGCGCCACCACCTCGGCGAGCGCGAGCGCGTCCGCGACGGACAGCGTGGTCCAGGGCGACCAGACCCGCACCATCGACACCGACCAGTGCACCGACGCCCACAACGACTTCATCAACCCCGACAAGCCCGACGTCGCCACGATGCCGGACTTCCACACGGACTACGTCGACTCCGTGGTCGCCTGCATGAAGGCCGCGGGCTGGAAGTACACCATCAAGCACACCAACGAGCAGTTGTGGGGCAAGGGCTCGGTGACGAGCCAGTCGCCGTCCGCCGACGCCGACTACAACCCGAAGACGGACGGCCCGGTCACCATCTGGGTGTCGACGGGCAAGGGCACGGACTGAGCGCTTGCGCACCTCGGCGCTTGTATGACTTGTACGAAAGGGCCGGACCTCGGCGGCGTCCACCGCGGAGGTCCGGCCCTTTCGCGTGTCTCGGGGTCGGCTAGAGGTAGGGGCCGGAGCGGCCCGTCGGGCCCTGCGGCTCCTCGTCGTGGCCGGCCGCGCCGGGCGGCAGGGCACGGCGCATCTGCTCCAGCTGGGCGCGCGCGGCCATCTGCTGGGCGAACAGCGCGGTCTGGATGCCGTGGAAGAGCCCTTCGAGCCAGCCCACGAGCTGGGCCTGGGCGATCCGCAGTTCGGCCTCGCTCGGCACGCTCTCGTTGGTGAACGGCAGTGACAGCCGCTCCAGTTCCTCGACCAGCTCGGGGGCGAGCCCGGCCTCCAGCTCCTTGACGGAACTGGCGTGGATCTCCTTCAGCCGCACCCGGCTGGCCTCGTCGAGAGGAGCCGCCCGCACCTCCTCCAGGAGTTGCTTGATCATGCTGCCGATCCGCATCACCTTCGCCGGCTGCTCGACCATCTCCGTCACCGGGATCTCGCGGGGCTCCTCGCCCTCGCCCAGCGCTCCACCGCCGAGCGCCATCCCGTCCGGCCCGACGACCAGGACCTGCGGATTCTGTGAGTTCTCCGTCGACCGTTCGTTCATCGGCATCTCCATGCGTCCATTGTCCCGCAGCGGCCCCGCGAGCCTCGACACCGGGAGTCGCGGGCGGGCTGGCGCGGTCACGAGCGGGGCGATCGGTGGCAGCGCGGTCAGTGGCGGCTCGGTCAGGGCCGGCGCAGCCGCAACCCGAGGAACCCCAGTCCCAGCCCGACCAGCACCAGCCCGGCGCCCAGCGGCAGCACCCGCGGCACCGGGCGGCCCGCGGTCACGAACGGCAGCGCCTGGTCGTCCTGCTCCTCCTCGGCCCCGGCCGGTGCGTGCGACCCGCCCGCCTCGAACGACGGCACGGGCGTGGCAGCGGCCTGCCCGCCGTCCGCGCCCAGCGGCACCGAGGCCGCGCCCGGGTGGCCGCCTCGGTGCCCGAGCGGGACGTACGGCCGCAGGGGCGCGTGCGGAGCCGCGTGCGGGGACCGGGCCGGGGTCTTGGCGGCGGGTGCGCCGCGGGTGGGGGGCGCGGGGCGGCTGCCGGGGTGACCGGGCCGCGGCGAGCCGGTGCCGGGCAGGGGCCCGGCGGAGGACTCGGGGGCCGGGCGGTTCGGGCGGTCCGGTGCCGGGGCCGCGGGCGCGGGCGGCGAGCCGGTGGACGGCGCCTGGCCGGCCGAGCCGCCGGAGTGGGTGGGAGAGCTCGGCGCGGGGGCGGCGGACGCGGGAGGACCGCTGGGTACGGGGGCCGCCGGGGCCGCAGGCGGAGCGGGCAGGGGCGGCCGGGCAGGACGGCTCGGCCGTGACGGGACGGCGGGAGGGGCGAGGGGCGGCACGGTCGGGGGGAGGACCGGCAGCGTGAGCACGGGGCCGACCCCGGGCAGGGGCAGCGGCTTCGGCTGCGGCTGCGGCTGCGAGGCGGCGGGAGCGGACGGTCGGGGGTGACCGGCAGGCGGCTGCTGCGTGCCCTGCGCCGCGCCCGACGAAGCGCCCGACGAAGTGCCCGATGTCGCGTCCGGAGCCCCCGGCGCCGTGGCGGAGGGGCCAGGCGGCCGTCGCTGCTGTACCGCCGAGGGCGCCGTGTCCCCGGCCGCCCACGCCGGCGCCGCCGCTCCGAGCAGCGCCGCGGCCAGCACCGCCGTGCCCGCGGCCATCGTGCCCGCGGCCGCCCGTCGCGCCTCGCCCCGCCTGTCCGCCGCAGCCCACCGCACGTCCGCGCCTCCCGCACCCAACCGTGTGTACGCCCCAGCGTCACATGAGGCGACAAATACGGCATCCCGGGCATCTTTCGGGCGCCCGTCGCCGGCACAGCGGGCCGCCGGAGAAGCGGGCCGCCGGAGAAACCAGGTGCGCCCCGCCCCGTCCGCCCGGCACCATCACCGCATGACCGGGACACCCGCGGACGGCGCTTCCGACGACGCCGGCCCGCCCGACGGCGACCCGCTGGGCTGGTGCGTGGTCGCCAACGTGAGCGCCGAGACCGCGAAGGGCGAGGCCGGGCTCGACATCCGGCGCGGCATCAAGCACTTCCCGCCCGGCGCCCGCCTGTGGGTCACCCGGGCCCGATGGGACCCGGGGCACGGCCGCACCCACGCGGTCGGCCGGCACCGCGGGCGCTCCGGGCGGTACGTCCGGATGGTGGTCGCCCTCGACGACCTGGAGAACTTCCGGGTCCGCGGCATCCACAGCGCCCGCCTGCTCCGCGTCCTGCTCGGGCTGCGGCGGGACCCGGCCGCCCCGCTCCCCGCCGAGCGCCCCTGGAACTCCCGCGCGCACGCCCAGGAGTACGCCGACGCCTGGGCCACGTGGCAGCAGCACGTCCCGGCCCGTATCGACGGCGAGGCCCACCCGTACCGCTACGTCGGCAACCCGCCCCCGATGGAGATCGAGCACGAGGGCCGCACCTTCCACCTCGCCCACTTCAACGCCAAGGGCGCGCGCTACTCCCCGCTCCCGCCGCCGGCGGAGTACGTCCCCGACCTGCCCTGAGTGCGCGGCCGGGCAGGTCCGCCCGGCCGCGCGGGGCGAAGAGGCGGTCAGACGGTGAGCAGGATCTTGCCGATGTGGGTGCTGGACTCCATCAGGCGGTGGGCCTCGGCCGCCTGGACGAGCGGGAGCGCGCGGTCGACCACCGGGCGGACGGTGCCCGCCTCGATCAGCGGCCAGACGTGCTCGCGGACCGCCGCGACGATCGCCGCCTTCTCGGCCGGCGGGCGGGAGCGGAGCGTGGTGGCGGCGACGGCGCCGCGCTTGGCCATCAGCTTGGCGAGGTTCAGCTCGGCCTGCACCCCGCCCTGCATGCCGATCACCACCAGCCGGCCGTTGACCGCGAGCGCGTCGATGTTGCGGTCCAGGTACTTCGCGCCGATCAGGTCGAGAATGACGTCCGCGCCGTCCTCGCCCAGCTCCGCCACGAAGTCCTGCTCGCGGTAGTTGATCAGCACGTCCGCGCCCAACTCCCGGCAGGCGTCGAGCTTTTCCGCACTGCCCGCGGTGACCGCGACCCGCGCCCCGACCGCCTTGCCGAGCTGGATCGCCATCGTGCCGATCCCGCTGGACCCGCCGTGCACCAACAGCGTCTCGGTGGGCCGCAGATGGGCCACCATGAAGACGTTCGACCAGACGGTGGCGGCGACTTCGGGCAGCGCGGCCGCCGTCACGAGGTCGACGCCCTCGGGCACGGGGAGCAGTTGCCCGGCGGGCACCGCCACCTTCTCGGCGTAGCCGCCGCCCGCCAGCAGCGCGCACACCTCGTCGCCGACCGACCACCCGGCCACGCCCGGGCCGACCTCCGCGATCCGGCCGGAGCACTCGAGGCCGGGGTAGGGCACGGAGCCGGCCGGCGGGTCGTAAAGGCCCATCCGCTGCAGGAGGTCGGCGCGGTTCACCGCGGCGGCCGCGACCTCGACCACGACCTCGCCGTCCGCGGCCACCGGATCGGGTACGTCCGCCCAGGTCAGCGCGTCGGGGCCGCCCGGCTGGGGAATCGTCATCGCGTACATGCAACGGGAGGCTACTCCGCGGCCGGCCGCATCCCGCCGAGCACCTCGCCGTCACCGGTCAGCTCGACCAGCGTCTGCCGCAGCCAGCGGTGCGCGGGATCGGCGTCGTGCCGTACGTGCCAGGTCATGTCGAACGCCACCGGGGGCAGCCGCAGCGGGATCTCGTGCACGGTCAGGCGCAGCGCCCGGGCGGCGCGTTCGGCGAAGCCGGAGGGCACGATCGCGAACGCGTGGGTGTCCAGCGCGAGGAAGCAGGCCGCGCCGAAGGTCGGCACGGTGGCCAGCACCCTTCGTTCCAGGCCGAGTTCGGCGAGCCGGTCATCGATCACGCTGCGGGCGCGGCCGTGCCGGGAGGCGGTGATGTGGGGGAGTGCGGCGAAGTCCGCCGGCGTGAGGGGAGCGCAGGCGCCGGGGCCGCGCTCCGCCGACCGTACGACCGCCATGTACCGGAAGTCGGCCAGGTGGGTGGTGCGGACGTCCGGCGGGGTCTCGGGCAGGGCGCCGAGGTCGAGGTCCACCCGGTCGCGCAGGTCGGCGGGGTCCTCGTCGCCCTCGGGCAGGATGCGCAGCCGTACGCCCGGCGCCTCGCGGGCGGCCCGGGCGAGCAGGGCGGCTCCGAGCACCACGGCCACCCCGTCGTTCGTACGGATCACGAAGTCCCGCCGGACGTCGGCGAGATCGACCGGCGGCGGGGGGCGCAGCGCGGCCAGCGCCTGGCCGAGCGCGGCAGCCGCCTGGGGCCGCAGCTCGCGGGCGCGCGGGGTGAGGGTCAGCCCGCGGCCCGAGGGCACCAGCAGCGGATCGCCGACCACCCGGCGCAACCGGGCCAGGGTCCGGCTCATCGCGGACGGTGAGACGTTCATCACGGTCGCGGCGCCCGTGACGCTGCCCTCGCGGAGCAGCGCGTCCAGAGCGGGCAGCAGATTCATGTCCGGCAGGAGCACGGCTTCAGTGTCGCACCGACCCTTGCATCCCGTGCAACGGTCATCTGACAACCAGGACCTTGTGATCAACCATGGTCGGCTTGCACGCTGATCACATGATCGACGCCCCGCAGCCGCCGCGACCCGAGCGGCAGCCCCCACCCGGCAGCACCCCCGCGGCCGTATCCCCACCGCGGCCGACCGCGACCGCGGCCACGACGACCGCCTCCGCGAGTGCGGACGGCGGCCCGGCACACCGGATCAGCCCTCGGCAGCGCGCCGTCGCCCTGCTGGTGGCGGGCTGCTTCTTCATGGAGAACCTCGACGGCACCATCGTGTCCACCGCCGCACCCCGGATCGGCGCGTCCCTCGGCGTCTCCGCCACCGCGGTCGGCCTGGTCGTCACGGCGTACGTCCTCACCCTCGCCGTGATCGTCCCGCTGAGCGGCTGGCTGACCGCGCGCTTCGGCGCCCGGCGGATCTTCCTCACGGCGATCGTGCTGTTCACCGTCGCCTCGCTGGCCTGCGCCGCAGCGTCCAGCCTCGGCGAACTGGTCGCGCTGCGCGTCCTCCAGGGCGCGGGCGGCGCGATGATGGTGCCGGTCGGGCGGCTGGTCGCGCTGTCGGGGATCGCCAAGCCCGACATCCCGCGGCTCGTGTCGTACATCGTCTGGCCGGCGCTGATCGCGCCGGTCGCCGCGCCGCTGCTGGGCGGGGTGATCACCACCTACGCGAGCTGGCACTGGCTCTTCCTGATCAACATCCCGCTCGGGCTGGTCGCGTTCGCCGTCGCCTGGCGGCTGATCGAGGGCGGCCCGGTCGCCGGGGTGGGCGCGCTGGACTGGCTCGGGCTGGTGTGGACGTCGGTGGGGCTGGGCGCGCTCACCTACACCGGGCACCTGCTGTCCGACGCGCACGCGCCGTGGCCGCGCGCCGCCGGGCTCGGCGCGGTCTCCCTGCTGCTGCTCGCCCTCGCGCTGCGCCATCTGCGGCGGGCCGAACGCCCGTTGATCGACCTCGGCACCCTGCGCACCCACTCCTTCCGCGCCTCGGTCTCCGGCGGCTCGGTCTTCTGGATCTCCGTCTCCGCGGTGCCCTTCCTGCTGCCGCTGCTCTTCCAGGAGGTCTTCGGGTGGAGCGCCGTACGCTCCGGCGCCCTGGTGCTCTTCGTCTTCGTCGGCAACATCGGCATCAAGCCCGCGACCGGCTTCCTCTTCGGCCGCTTCGGCTACCGCGCGGTGCTGGCCGCCTCCGGTGTCGTCCTCGCCGGGACCATGGCCGGCTGTGCCTTCCTCACCGCGGGCACCCCGCTGTGGGTGATCGGCGCGCTCGTCACCCTCAGCGGCGCCGCCCGCTCGACCGGCCTGACCGGCTACAACACCCTCGCGTTCGCCGATGTCCCGCAGGACCGGATGCGCGACGCCAACACGCTCAACGCCACCGCCACGCAGACCGCCGCCGGCCTCGGGGTCGCCGCCGCCCCCGTCGCCCTGCGCCTCGGCGACCCCCTCACCCACCACCTGCTGGGCCACACCTCCCCCGCGCTCTCCTACGGCGCCGCCTTCACCCTGCTCGCCCTGCCCGCCCTCGCCGCCACCACCGGCGCCGTCCGCCTGCCCGCGGGCACCGGCGACATCCTGAGGTCCCGCCGGTAGCGCCGGTGGCGGGGCGGGGCGGGCGCTCCCCGGGCGCGGCCGCCCGGGCGGACCAGGGCGCCGCGCGCACGGCCTCACATCGCCCGGTGGATCGCGATCAGCCGGTCCCCCTCACGCAGCGCCCCCAACTCGTTGTCGTCGTGGTCGAGAAGCGCCTCCCCCCGCCGGACCGACACCACCAGGTCCCCCAACTCCCTCGGCGCCCGCCCGACTTCCGACGGCTCCACCGCGCGCTCGATCAGATCGAGCCCGCTTCCGTACGTGATGAGGTCGTCCATCACCCGCCCGGCACTCGGGCTGAGCATCGACAGCCCGAGCAACCGCCCCGCCGCACTCGAACTCGTGATCACCGCGTCCGCCCCGGACTGCCGCAGCAGCGGCGCGTTCTCCTCCTCGCGCACGGACGCGACGATCCGCGCCGTACCGTTGAGTTGCCGCGCGGTGAGCGTGACCAGGACCGCCGTGTCGTCGCGCTGGGCGGCGATCACGATCTGCCGGGCCCGCCCGACCTCGGCCCGCAGCAGCACGTCGTTGCGGGTCGCGTCCCCGGTGACCGCCACGAACCCCTCGTCGGCCGCGGCCTGCACCACCTTCGGCACCGGGTCCACCACCACGATCCGGTCCTGCCGCACCCCTCGCCCGATCAGCGTCTGCGCGGCGGACCGCCCCTTCGTCCCGAACCCGACGATCACCACATGGTCGTGCAAGGTGCTCCTCCAGCGCTTGAGCCGGTACTGCTCCCGGGTGCGCTCGGTCAGCACCTCCAGGGTGGTACCGACCAGGATGATCAGGAAGATCACCCGCAGCGGCGTCACCAGCAGCGTATTGGTCAGCCGCGCCCCGGTGCTGTACGGGACGATGTCGCCGTAACCGGTCGTGGACAGCGTCACCGTCGCGTAGTAGAGCGCGTCGAGGAACGACACCGTGCCGTTGGCGCTGTCGTGGTAGCCACCGCGGTCGGCGTAGACGATGAGCACGGTGATCATGAGCACCAGCAGCGCCAGCAGCAGCCGGCGGACCACCTGCCTGAGCGGGCCGGCCGCCGGGCGCGGGAAGAGCACCCGGTAGGCGCTGCCGGACGGTCCCGACCCGCCGCCGCGGCGGCGGGAGTCGGAGGAGTCGGGGGAGTCGTCGGCGCCGGGGGAGTCGCCCTCGGTGGGCGGCGGGTACGGCACCGGGTCGTCGTCGGCACCTCCGCGGGCGGCACGGGGCAGTCTCACCGCGCGCTCCCCCAGGCCGAACCGGGCATCCCGAGGTCCAGCACCTTGACCTCGTCGCCCGCCTTCGCCCCACCCGGCGGGACCACCGCCATCCCGTGGGCGGCGGCCAGCCCGCGCAGCATCGCCGAGCCGGTGTGGTGCAGCGGCCGGGCGGCCGCGTGGGCGTCGAACACGACCGGCACCAGCCGGGTGTCCTCGCGGTGCCCGCCGACGTCCTCGGTCAGCGGCGCGGTGTACGACGCCGGGGCCGGGTGGCCGCCGAGCGTCCGGAGCAGGGGCGCGACGAGCGTCAGCACGCCGGCGACCGCGGCGAGCGGGTTTCCCGGCAGCCCGACGAAGTAGCTTCTCCTGGGCGGCGGTTCGGCCCCCGCGCCGCCCTCTGGCCGGCACGGCGGGGCGGAGGGCTTCGGCCCGGACCGCTCCGCCGGGCGCGGCGTCTCGTACGGTCCGCACGGGAACTCCGCGAACAGCATCGGATGCCCGGGGCGTACCGTCACCCCGTCCACCAGCAGCCGCGCGCCGACCCGGACCAGCGCGCCGTGCACGTGGTCGCGCGGGCCGCTCGCGGTGCCACCGGTGGTGACCACCAGGTCGGCACCCCGGGTCGCGACGGAATCGGCGACCGCGGCCCGCAGCGCCTCCGCGTCGTCCGGCAGCGCCCGCACCGCGACCACGTCCGCGCCCAGCGCGCGCAGCCACGGGGGCAGCATCGGGCCCAGCGCGTCCCGGACCCGGCCCTTCCCCGGCTGCCCCTCGGCGAGCAACTCGTCCCCGAGCACCAGCACTTCGACCCTCGGCCGGGCCACGACCGCCAGCTCGTCGTACCCGGACGCCGCCGCCAGGCCCAGCACCGCCGGCGTCACCGTGACACCCGCGGGCAGCAACTCCTCACCCGCCCGGCACTCCTGGCCGCGCCTGCGCACCTCCTGGCCGGACACGGGCGCCGGGTGCGGCGCGGCCACCTTCAACCACTCGCCGTCCGGACGCGGTTCGGTCACGCCGTGTTCGTCGCGCAGCACGGCCGTCGCGCCCGCGGGCAGTTCGGCGCCGGTCGCCACCCGCACGGCGTGCCCGTCCGCGAGTCGGGCCGCGGTCTGCTGACCGGCGAACACCTGGCCCGCCAGCCGCCACGGCCCGGGACCGGCGACCGCCCAGCCGTCCATCGCCGAGGAGTCGAACGGCGGCAGGTCCGTCAGTGCCGCCAGCCCGCGCGCCAGCGCCGCGCCCAGCGCCTGCTCGCCCAACGGCACGCGCTCCGCGTCCAGTTGGCGGGGGGCGGCCAGCGCGGTGTGGCGGGCCCTGAGCCAAGGGGTGTCCAGCCGGTGGACGACGGGGCGGCCGGGGTCGGAGGGGAGCGGGCCGCCGGACTCGGGTGGGCCGCCGGGGTCGGGGGCGGCGACGGCCGGGTGGGCGCGGCGGCGCAGGTACTCGGTGAGGCCGAGCCCGTCCATGTACGCCTTCGCCAGGGGGTCGGCGGCAAGGGCCAGGAGGGCGGGGTCGACGTCCACGGGGTCGATGTCCACGGGGTCGCAGCGGTCGGAACGGTCGGAGCCGGGGGTGGATTCGCGGGCGGGCGCGGGTCCGGCGGCGGGGGCAGGGGCGGACAGGCCGCCGGAGCGGACGGGTTCGCAGTCGCCGGGTGCGGAGCCGGGACCTGGGGCGCTCATTCCGGGGCGCCCGCGGTGCCCGAGGTACCCGAGGGGCCGCCGGTGCCTGCGCCGGTGCCGTCCTTGCCGGCCGCCGCGGCCTGTTCTGCCTGTTCTGCCTGTTCGGCCCAACGCCGAGCCAGCGCCGCGGCCTTCTCCGCCGCCGCCCGCACCTCGTCCGGACCGCCGCCCGCACGCCCCGCGGCGTACCCCACGAGGAACGTGGTCAGTGGCGCGGCCGGCCGCGCCACCCCGTGTGCCGCGTCGCGGGCGAGGTCGAGCAGGACGCGGGTGTCCACGTCCAGGTCGATGCCCAGTTCGGTCTTGGCTGCTGCGATCCATTCGTCCAACACAGGCCCATCGTCCCCGATCCCGGCCCGGGCGACACGCAGGCTCACCCCTCGGGCCGGCGCTCCAGCCGGGCCCGGGCCGCCGCCACGTCCTCCCAGGTGTCGCAGTCGAACGACGCCTCGCCCGTCGGATCGGCCATCCTGCGCAGCGCCAGTTCGCCGGTGAGCAGGCGCAGCGGCAGCCCGGCCAGACCGCCGTACTCCCCCGCGAGCAGGGCCAGTTCGCGGCGCAGCGGCTCCCACCGGTAGGCGGCGGCGAGCGGCTGGTCCCGCCCGTCCGCGTCGGTGAGCACCACACCCTCCGCGGCGCTGCCGGCGCCGGCCGCCGCGTCCGCCAGCGCGCCGACCGTCGCCGCCGTCAGGAACGGCAGGTCGGCGGCGAGCACCACGACCACGTCCGCGACGGGCGCACCCGAACCGCCCGAACCGCCCGCGGGGCCGGCCGCAGGCCCGATCGCGGACAGCGCGGCGAGCCCGGCGGCCAGCGCCGGCACCGGTCCACCGCCGGGCGGCTCCTCGCGGGCCCAGCGCACCGGCCGTACGGTCGGCCGGCGCGGGCCGACCACCACGGTCCCGTCCGCCGCCGCGCAGGCCGCGAGCACCCGGTCGAGCAGCATCAGGCCGCCGACCGGCAGCGCGGGCTTGTCGGTGCCGCCGAGCCGGCGGGCCGCGCCACCGGCGAGCACCACCGCGTCGTAGCGCGTCGTCATGCCCGCGAGTATGCCGCTCAGACCGAGGCCAGCAGCACCGCCGGGTCCTGCACGCAGTCGGCCACGAACCGCAGGAAGCCGCCCGCCGTGCCGCCGTCGCACACCCGGTGGTCGAAGGTGAACGACAGCTGCACCACCTGCCGCACCGCCAACTCCCCCTGGTGCACCCACGGCTTGGCCGCGATCCGGCCCACCCCGAGCATGCCCGCCTCCGGGTGGTTGAGGATCGGCGTCGAGCCGTCCACCCCGAACACGCCGTAGTTGTTGAGCGTGAAGGTCCCGCCGGTGAGGTCGGCGGGCGTCAGCGACCCGGTCCTGGCCGCCTCCGTCAGCCGGCCGATCTCCGCCGACAGCTGGGCGGTGGTCCTGGCCTGCGCGTCCCGCACCACCGGCACGACCAGGCCGCGCTCGGTCTGCGCGGCGAAGCCGAGGTGCACGGCCGGCAGCCGTACGATCTCGCCCCGCGCGGTGTCCACCGACGCGTTCAGCTCCGGGTGCCGGGCCAGCGCGGCCGTCACGATCCGGGCCATCAGCGCCAGCACCGATATCCGCGTGCCCTCGCCGCCCGTGCCCGCGGTGGCCGATGTGCCCGCCGTGGCCGACGCCGCGTTCATCGCCGCGCGCACCGCGAGCAGTTCGGTGGCGTCCGCGTCGACCCAGCAGGTGGCGTCGGGGATCTCCCGCCTGCTGCGCGCCAGTTTCTCCGCGACCGCGCCGCGTATCCCGCGCAGCGGGACGCGCACCTCGCCGTCGACGGGCCGCCGGGCCGCCGCCGGCTCGGCCTGGGCGGTCGGGACCTCCGCCGCGACCTCCTCCCCGACATCAGCCCCGACATCAGCCACCGCACCTGTCGCGGTGCCCGCCGCCCGATCCACGTCGGCCCGCAGGATCAGCCCGTCGGGGCCGGTGCCGGTCAGCGACCGCAGGTCCAGGCCCTTCTCCCGGGCGAGCCGGCGCACCAGCGGCGAGATGACCGCGACCGGTCCGCCGTCCGGGTGACCGGCATCGCCGCGCGCGGTCCTCGCAGCACCGGCCACCGGCTCGTGCCCGACCGCCGCGCCGACCGCCCTGACCCGGCTGCGCCGACGGGCGACCGCCGCCTGGGTGCCGTAGCCGACCAGGACGTTCCCCGAGCCCTCGGGCCCGCCGTCACCGCTCCCGCCGACAGAGCTCCCGTCGGCAGAGCCCCCGCCGTCACCGCCGCCCGGGCCCGGGTCCGCGCCGACCGCGACCGTCACCAGCGGGCGGCCGACCGCCAGGGTGTCGCCCTCCGCCCCGAACCGCGCGGTGACCACCCCGCCGTAGGGGCAGGGCACCTCCACCACGGCCTTCGCCGTCTCCACCTCGACCACCGGCTGGTCCACCGCGACGACCTCGCCGACCTCGACCAGCCAGCGCACGATCTCGGCCTCGGTGAGCCCTTCGCCGAGGTCGGGCAGGGTGAACTCCTTGACCGCGGCCATCACCCCTCCTCCCACTGCAACCGGCCCACGGCGTCCAGAATCCGGTCGACCCCGGGCAGATGGTGCCGTTCCAGCATCGGCGGCGGGTAGGGGATGTCGAACCCGGCCACCCGCAGCACCGGCGCCTCGAGGTGGTGGAAGCAGCGCTCGGTGATCCGCGCGGCGATCTCCGCGCCCGCGCCGCCGAACCCGGACGACTCGTGCACCACGACCGCCCGCCCGGTGCCGCGCACCACCCGCGCCACCGTCTCCTCGTCGAACGGCACCAGACTGCGCAGGTCCACCACGCCCAGGTCCCAGCCCTCCTCCTTCGCCGCCTCGGCGGCCTCCAGGCAGACCGGCAGCGAGGGACCGTAGGTGATCAGGGTGGCGCTGCGCCCGGGGCGGCGCACCACCGCGCGCCCGATCGGCGGGACCTCGCGCGGCGCCTGCGGCGACCAGTCGGCCTTCGACCAGTACAGCCGCTTGGGCTCCAGGAACACCACCGGGTCGTCGGAGGCGATGGCGGCCCGCAGCAGCCCGTAGGCATCCTCGACGGTCGCCGGCGTCACCACGTGCAGCCCCGGGGTGTGCAGGTAATACGCCTCGGAGGAGTCGCTGTGGTGCTCGACGCCGCCGATGCCGCCGCCGTAGGGGATGCGGACGGTGATCGGCAGCGGCAGCGCGCCCCGGGTGCGGTTGCGCATCTTGGCCACATGGCTGACGAGCTGCTCGAACGACGGGTAGGCGAAGGCGTCGAACTGCATCTCGACCACCGGCCGCAGCCCGTACATCGCCATGCCGACCGCGGCACCGAGGATGCCGGCCTCGGCGAGCGGGGTGTCGGTGCAGCGGTCGTCGCCGAAGTCGCGGGCCAGTCCGTCGGTGATCCGGAAGACGCCGCCGAGGGTGCCGACGTCCTCACCGAGCACATGGACGGTCGGGTCGAAGCTGAGCGCGTCCCGCAGCGCCTGGTTGAGCGCCTGTGCCATGGTGGCGGGCTTCCCGGCAGGCTTCCCGGCGGGGGAAGCGGGCGCCGCGGCCTGGGCGGCGGCCGAGGAGGTGGGGCTCATGAGCGCTGCTCCGCTTCCAGCTCGGCGCGCAGCATGGCCTCCTGCTCGCGCAGTTGCTGCGTGGGCTCCGCGTAGACGTGTGCGAACAGCTCCATCGGGTCCAGCCGCGGGTCGTCGTGCATGCGCTCGCGCAGGGCGGCGGCGAGCGCCTCCGCGTCGTCGGTGGTGCGCTGCCGCAGCGCGTCGTCGAGCAGGCCGCGGCCGGTCAGCTCGCGCTCCAGCAGGGTGACCGGGTCGTGCGCGCGCCAGGCGGCGACCTCGTCCTCGTCGCGGTAGCGCGTCGCGTCGTCGGCGTTGGTGTGCGCGTCGATCCGGTAGGTGACCGCCTCGACCAGAGTGGGGCCGCGGCCTGCGCGGGCCCGGTCCACCGCTTCGGTGAGCACCTGGTGGACGGCCGCCGCGTCGTTGCCGTCCACGAGGCGGCCGGGCATGCCGTAGCCGACCGCCTTGTGGGCGAAGGACGGCGCGGCACTCTGCTTGGACAGCGGCACGGAGATCGCGAAGCCGTTGTTCTGCACCAGGAAGACCACCGGGGCCTTCCACACCGCCGCGAAGTTCAGCGCCTCGTGGAAGTCGCCCTCGCTGGTGCCGCCGTCGCCGACCATGGCCAGCGCCGCCACGTCGTCACCGCTGAGCCGGGCGGCGTGCGCGAGGCCGACCGCGTGCGGCAGCTGGGTGGCCAGCGGGGTGCTGAGCGGAGCCACCCGGGTCTCGCGCGGGTCGTATCCGGTGTGCCAGTCGCCGCGCAGCAGCGTCAGCGCCTCGACCGGGTCCACGCCGCGGGCGACCACCGCGAGGGTGTCGCGGTAGCTGGGGAAGAGCCAGTCGCGCGGGCCGAGCGCGAGCGCGGCGGCGATCTCGCACGCCTCCTGGCCGGTGCTCGACGGGTAGACCGCGAGCCGGCCCTGCTTGGTCAGAGCGGTCGCCTGCCGGTTGAACCGGCGGCCGCGGACGAGCTGGGCGTACAGCTCGGTGAGCAGCGCGGGGGCGAGCCGGGCGGCCTCGGGGGTGCCGAGCAGCCGGAACGGCTCCTGGTCGGGCAACAGCGGCCCGGCTTCGGTGCGCGGGCGCCAGGCGGGGGTGTCCAGGACAGTCATCGCGAGCACCTCCTTGGAATCGGTGACCGGTGTGGTCGGGGCGGCGAGAGCGGGTCTCGCTCTCCCAACCGATTGTTCGGTCGCCGGAGGCATTTTGGCTACGGGGTGGTTCGGCCTGTGGACAAACGGTTCTGCACAGCCTGAGATGGAGCCAGTACGTCCATGCTAAGGAGTCCCGGGGGGATGGCGAGAGAACAGATGGCCGAAGACGCACAAGGGGTCCGACCTCTGGACGCGATCGACCGCACGATCCTGCGGCTGCTCCAGGAGGACGGCAGGGCGTCGATACGCTCCGTGGCCGAGCGTGTACACGTCTCCCGGGCCAACGCGTACGCCCGGATCAACCGGCTGGTCGAGGACGGAGTCATCCGAGGATTCAGCGCCCGGATCGACCACGAACGCGCCGGGCACGGCGCCTCCGCGTACATCACGCTCAGGATCGTCCAGAACTCGTGGCGGACCGTCCGGCAGAAACTCGTCACTCTTCCGGGTGTCGTCCATATCGCACTGGTCAGCGGGGACTTCGACGTCCTGCTGCTGGTGCACACGGTCGACAACCGCAGCCTGCGCGAACTGGTGCTCACCCGGCTGCAGGCGATCGAGGAGGTGCTCAGCAGCCGCACGCTGCTGGTCTTCGAGGAGACCGACCTGGTGGTCGGGGACTGGCCGCGGCAGGAGAACGGCCCGGACGGGTACCCGACGATCTAGGGCGGTCCACCGACCGGGCCGGTACCGACCAGGTGCTTCGGCCGACCCGGTCGGCCGGCTGGATTGACCCGCGCGGTCGGCGGCCGTCAGGAGTCGGTGCCCGGCGGTATCCGCAGCCCGTCGAAGGCCAGCCGCACCACCGCGTCCGCGACCTGCTCGGCCTGTACGGAGCCGCGGCCGTCCGGGCGGTACCACTCCACCACCGAGTTGATCATGCCGAACAGCAGCCGGGTGGCGAGCCGGGGCTCGACGTCGGCGCGCAGGTCGCCCTCGGCGACGGCGGCCTTGAGCAGCTCCGCCACCCGCTGGTCGAACTCCCTGCGCCGCTCCATCGCCCGCCGCTCGGTGCCGGTGTTGCCGCGCACCCGCAGCAGCAAGGTGACGTAGGGCAGCTCCTCGACCAGCATGTCCGTGGTGCGCCGGGTGACGTACTCCAGCCGGTCCACCGCGCGGCCCGCGGTCGCGCCGGTCTCCTCGAAGATGCCGAACAGGCTCTCCAGGGCGCGGCCGACCGCCCGTTCGAGCAGTTCCTCCTTGCCGCGCACATGGTGGTAGATCGAGGACTTGGAGATGCCCGCCGCCTGCGACAGGTGCTCCATGGACGTGCCGTCGTAACCGCGCTCGTTGAAGACCTCGACGGCCACGGCGAGCAGCGAGTCCGGTGTGTAGGTGTCGCGCTTGGGCATGGTCATGAGCAGACCACATCCCGGGCCGCCGCCGCACGCCGCCTCAGTTCAGGACCGGGTGCGTACCGTCCGGTCGGGTACCAGGCGTGCAGGCCGTCCAGCAGGTCCCGCACATAGGGCAGCGAGATCCGCTCGCCCCACTCCAGCGGCCCCAGCGGGTAGTTCACACCCAGCCGCATCGCGGTGTCCACGTCGTGCGCGGTCGCCACCTCCCGGGCGACGGCGTCCAGCGCGAAGTCCACCAGCATCGCCACGGTGCGGGCGACCACCATGCCGGGCACGTCCCGGATGACGCTGACCTCCTTGCCCATGGCCTGGAACAGGCCGGTCGCCTCGGCGACGGCGTCGGCGTGCACCCCGGCGGCCGGCGCGATCGCCACCCTGGTGGCGGCCCGGTAGTCCAGCGCGAGGTCGAACTGGATCGACGGTTCGCCCGGCAGCCGCCCGTCGGCCAGGTGCAGGCGGACGCCGCCGGGCAGGACGAACGCGCCGCCCGTCGTCCCGGGCGCCGCGGGTTCCCCGCGCACCTCCACCCGCGCCTCCTCGGCGAGCGCGGCCAGTTCCGCGGCCGGGCCGAGTTCCCCGCGGACGGTGACGAACTCCGGCGCCAGGGCCGCGTCGGCGGTGTGCGGCTCGGTGGCCGCCGCCACCTCGGCCGCGCTGTGGCCCGGGCCGTACGGGAACCAGCCGCGCCCCGCCTTGCGGCCCAGCCGGCCGGACTCCACCAGCCGGCGCTGCGCCAGCGAGGGCCCGAACTTCGGATCGCGGCCGTACGCCTCCCACACCGAGCGGGTGACCGCCTCGTTGACGTCCTGCCCGATCAGGTCGGTCAGCTCGAACGCGCCCATCGCGAAGCCGCCGCTCTCGCGCAGCAGGGCGTCGATGGTGGCGGGGTCCGCGGCCCGCTCCTCGTACACGCGCAGCGCCTCGGCGTAGTAGGGGCGGGCGATGCGGTTGACCAGGAAGCCGGGAGTGTCGGTGCAGCGCACCGGGGTCTTGCCCCAGGCGGCCGCGAGGTCGAACGCGGCGGTCACGGCGGCCGGGTCGCCGGCCGCGCCGGCGACCACCTCGACCAGCGGCAGCAGCGGCGCCGGGTTGAAGAAGTGCAGCCCGACCAGCCGGCCCGGGCGGCGCAGGCCGCTCGCCACGGCGGTCACCGACAGCGAGGAGGTGTTCGTCGCCAGCAGGCAGTCGTCGGCGACCACCCGCTCCAGTTCGGCGAAGAGCCCCTGCTTGACGGCGAGGTCCTCGACCACGGCCTCCACGACGAGCCGGGCGGGCACCAGGTCCGCGATGGTCTCGGCCGCCGCGAGCCGGGCCAGCGCCGACGCGCGCTCCTCGGTGCCGAGCCGGCTCTTCTCGACCAGCCGGTCCAGCCGGGCGGTGACCGCTTCCACGGCCGCGCGGGCCCGCCCCGGCACGGCGTCGTGGATCAGCACGCGATGGCCGGCCACCAGCGCGACCTGCGCGATGCCCTGGCCCATGGTGCCCGCGCCGACGACGGCGACGGTGCTGGTCAGATCTGGTGCGGTCACGGTTGCTCTCTCCTCGCCGAGGTCGTCGACGTCGTCCGCGGGGTGGTCCGCGAAGTTATCCACAGGCCGAGAAGCTCCTCTTGTCCCGACCGAACATTCGGTTAATCTAGCGGTGTCCCCGCCACTCAGCCCAGCTCGACGAGGAGTTGGTCCCATGTCCGCCGATCTCTCCACCGTGCTCCTGGTCGACCGCCACCGCGGCACCCTCGACCAGGCACTGGAGGCCGTCAGGACCCGCGCGTTCTGGTCGCCGCACCCCGAACACCCCAAGGCGTATCCCGACCCCGAGGCCGGCCGCGCCGCCTTCGAGGCGCGCCTCGGCGGCCGTTTCCCGCTCGACCAGCCGGGCACCGACGAGTGGACCGGCGACGAGCACTCGCCGTACGGCATCGACCTCGGCATCCAGTACCCGCACCCCGATCCCGACGTGCTGCTGCCCGCCATGCGCGCGGCGATGCCCGCCTGGCGCGAGGCAGGTCCCGAGATCCGCGCCCTGGTCTGCCTGGAGATCATCGCGCGGATCAACGCGCGGACCCAGGAGTTCGCGCACGCCGTGATGCACACCACCGGCCAGGCGTTCACCATGGCGCTCCAGGCCGGCGGCCCGCACGCGCAGGACCGCGGCGTGGAGGCGGTCGCGTACGCGTACGTGGAGCAGGTCCGCACCCCGGAGACCGCGGAGTGGACCAAGCCGCAGGGCAAGCGGGACCCGATCGGCCTGCGCAAGACGTTCACGGCGGTGCCGCGCGGCATCGGCCTGGTCATCGGCTGCAACACCTTCCCGACGTGGAACGGCTACCCGGGCCTGTTCGCCTCCCTCGCGACCGGGAACGCGGTGCTGGTCAAGCCGCACCCGCGGGCCGTGCTGCCGCTCGCGCTGACCGTCGAGATCGCCCGCGAGGTGCTCGCCGAGGCGGGCTATCCGCGGGACCTGGTCTGCCTGGCGGTGGACCGTCCGGGTGAAGGGCTCGCCAAGACCCTCGCGCTGCGCCCCGAGATCCGCCTCATCGACTACACCGGGTCCACCTCCTTCGGCGACTGGCTGGAGGCGAACGCGCGGCAGGCCCAGGTCTACACCGAGAAGGCCGGCGTCAACACCGTGGTGATCGACTCCACCGACGACTACCGCGGCATGCTCGCCAACCTCGCCTTCTCGCTGTCCCTCTACAGCGGCCAGATGTGCACCACCCCGCAGAACCTGCTGATCCCCCGCGACGGCATCAGCACCGACCAGGGCCCCCGGAGTTACGACGAGGTGGTCGCCGACCTCGCGGCCGCGGTCGACAAGCTCCTCGGCGACGACGCCCGGGCCAACGCCCTGCTCGGCGCCTTGGTCAACGCCGACGTGAAGTCCCGGCTCGACGCCGCCCCCGGCATCGGCGGCGTGGCGCTGGCCTCCCGGGCGGTCACCCACCCCGACTTCCCGGACGCCGTGGTCCGCACCCCCGCGCTCGTCTCGCTCGACGGCGCGAAGCCGGACGCCGAGTCCGCCTACCTGACGGAGTGCTTCGGGCCGGTCTCCTTCGCCGTGGCCGTGGACTCCACCGCCGACGCGCTGGAACTGCTGCGCCGCACCATCCGGGACAAGGGCGCCATGACCGTCGCCGGCTACACCACGTCCCCGCAGGTCGAGCGGGAGTTGGAAGAGGTCTGCTTCGAGGAGTGCGCCCAGCTCTCCTTGAACCTCACCGGCGGGGTGTACGTCAACCAGACCGCCGCGTTCTCCGACTTCCACGGTTCGGGCGGCAACCCGGCGGCGAACTCCGCCCTGTGCGACGGAGCCTTCGTCGCCAACCGCTTCCGGGTGGTGGAGGTGCGCCGCCCGGCCTGACAGGCGGCGCACCTGCCCCGAGTAGGCCGGGGCAGGACGGCCCGGCCCCCGGCTCAGTGCCCGCCCGGCCCGCCCCGCCCCGGCACCAGCGGCGAGCGGGAGGTGGCCGCCCAGTGGTAGAGCGCCATGCCCACGCTGGTGGCGAGGTTGTAGCTGGAGACCTGCGCCCGCATCGGCAGCGACACCAGCGCGTCGGCCCGGTCGCGCAGCGCGGCGGAGACGCCGTGCCGCTCGGACCCGAAGACCACGAGCGCGTCGTCGGGCAGGCCGGTGTCGCGGATGTCCTCGCCCTCGGGGTCCAGGACATAGCGGGGACCCGGCGGCAGTGTGTCCGGGTCGGCGCGCTCGACCGCGGTGGCGTAGTGCAGCCCGGCGCCGGACCGTACGGCGTTGGGGTGCCAGGGGTCGAGGTCGCCGGTGGTCACCACCCCGGTGGCGGCGAAGCCGGCGGCGAGGCGGATGACGGCACCGACGTTGCCGAGGTTGCGCGGGGAGTCCAGCACGACCAGCGGGGCGAGCCGGGGTATGCGGTGCAGGTCGGCCAGGTTCGCCGCGCGGTCCGGGCGGGCGGCGAGCGCGGCCACGCCGGTCGGATGCACCCGGGGCACCAGTTCGCGCAGCACCGGGCCCGGCACCTCGGCGACCCGCCCGGCCAGTTCCGCGGTGAGGTCGGGTGCCAACTCGGCGGCCAGCCGCAGCAGCCCGGGCCGGTCCGCGGTCACGGCGACCCGTACGTCGGCGCCGAAACGCAGCGCGTGCTTGAGCGCGTGGAAGCCGTCGAGCAACACGCACCGCGCTTCGGTCGCCGCCTGCCAGCGGTGCGCCGCGGCCGCGCCGCTCCCTGGCCGCGCGGCCTCGTCCTCGGTCATGCGCTCACCCTACGGGCCGGGCCCCGGTGCCCCGCCGGGGCAGGCCCGTCCGGTGCGGCACCGCGGGCGGCGAGTCCCGTCAGGTGACGGCCGACGGTGGCGGCGGGCCCACGGCGGGCTCGGCCAGGTCGTCGGCGCGCTGGCCCGGCAGGGCCCCGGTGGCGCGCTCCCGGCCGCGCCGGCGGCCGGTGATCCGCTGCTCGGCCCAGAGCAGGAAACCGGTCGGCAGGAAGACCGCGTCGGCGGAGATCATCGCCAGCGAGAAGAAGGGCAGCCCCAGCACCACGGCGATCGAGGCGTGCTCGATGATCATCCCGACCAGCAGCACGTTCTTCACCCGGCGGTTGAAGAGGGTGAAGGGGAAGGCGACCTGGACGATCACCGTGCCGTAGGTGATCAGCATGACCATGACGGCGTGGCTCGCCAGCGTGTGGGACAGCGCCGGCCAGGGCGTGAAGTCGTCCAGGTGCAGCGGGTAGTACAGCGCGGTGCCGTCCTGCCAGCGGCTGCCCTGGATCTTGTACCAGCCGGCGGTGGAGTAGATCAGGCACACCTCGACCACGATCACGAGCATCGCGCCGTTGTGGACCACGTTGGCGATGATGTCGAGCACCGTGCGCGGCTCGCCGGGCGCGTAGCGGCGGACCGCCCACCACACCGCGTGCCCGACCCAGCAGGCCCAGAAGACCAGGTCCCAGCCGGTGCTGAGCTTGTCCCCGAACGACGCGGCGAGCAGCACCGCGCCGAAGACCGTCCACAGCGCCACGCCGACCGGATCGACCCCGGCGCGCGCGGCCCGGGCGCCGGGCGCCGGCTCCGTGCTCACGTCGCCGGCCGCGTCCACGCCGGCGCCAGAACCCTGACCGCCGGCTTCCACCGCTGCCGAGGACACCTCGGCCTCGGCCCCCTCCTTCTCCGCCCGGCGCCGCGCCCTGCGGCTGTCGAGCGACCAGACCTGGCCGCAGCGGGTGAAGGCGAGGTAGATCGCGATGATGTGGACCACGTTGTCGCCGCCGTCGCCCATGAAGACGCTGCGGTTCTGGAGCGACAGCACCCCGACCATGAACATCAGCGCGGACGTCCGCGTCCGCCAGCCCAGCATCAGCGCCGCGCTCGCCAGGATCGCGAAGGCGTAGCCGATCTCGAACCAGGCCCGGCTGTCGCTCCACATCAGGACGCTGAACGCGTGGTTGCCGGCCAGCAGCCGCTGCGCGAGGTCGAACCCCCAGGCGCTGTGCGGGCCGTAGAGCGCACCGCGGTGCGGGAACTCCCGCAGCAGGTACAGCAGCCAGGTCAGCGACATCCCGATCCGGACCACCGCGCTCTGGTACGGGCCGATGGCGCCGCTGGTGATCCGGGCCAGGCCGCGGGTGACACCGCGGTCGAGTGCGGCGGTCACGCCGGCGTACGTGGGCGTGGCCGGGACGTGCCGCCCGGCCGGGGTCTCGGCGTGGGTGCGGGGCGCGGTCATGAGGAGGCCCCCTGCTGCCCGGCAGTGGTGGTGGTCGGCGCCGGAGCAGTGGTGCTCGGGCCGGGGCTGCTCGGCGTCGCGCCGGGGGCGGCGGTCGTACCGGGAGCAGCGGTCGTACCGGGAGCAGCGGTCGTACCCGGGTCGGGCGTCGCGCCGGGGGCGGCGGAGTCGACGCCCCACCACGGCAGGGTCCGGTACTGGGTGGTGGGCGAGGACGCCCCGACGCTCCAGGACGGCTGCGCCACCGGGGTGGTGGCCGCGCGGGCCTGGATGCGGACCACCGTGCCGCCGTTCAGCTTCTTGCCGAGCCGCCCCTGGATGATGCGCTGGAGGTAGGTGCGGCTCAGGTCGCCGCCGGAGCTGGTCGCCTGCTCCTGGGCGTCATGGGTGTCCGTGTAGTAGCCCCAGGCGCGGCGCAGTTCGTTCTGCTGGGTGTGGCTGGGCAGCGGGTCGTGCCGCATCGCCGCGATGTCCATGCCGGTCAGGTCCACCCAACCGGTGGTCTCGGTGCCGCCACCGGGCTTGCTCAGCTCGGCGCGGGCCTGGATGTGCACGTTCTGCTGGAGCGGGTCGGGGGCGAACAGCTTCCAGTTCTGCTCGAACTCCGGGTAGATGTAGTCGTTGACGGCGGCCGCGTGCTCCTTGCTGAGCGTGTTCGACGGCGCCACGTACAGGAACACCATCCCCAGGTGGAGCAGCGCGCCGACCGCGACCGCGCCGACCGTCACCGCCACGACTATCCGCCCGGGCAGCGACAGCGCCGCCACATTGGGCGGCGGCCCGTCCGTTGGCCCCATCCGTCTCTCCGCTCTCCGCTGCACGCGACGCATCCGACCACGGCCCTGAACGCCCAGGGTCCGACGTTCGGGTGTCCTCGGGGGCCTGGACGTCAGACCCTAGCCACCCGGGGCCCCGGCGGTGACCTTACCGAGTTATCCACAGGCGCAGGAACGGCTCTGCGAAAGAGGAAAGGCGCGAGCGCGGGCGGTAGCAGCCGGTGCTACGGAGCGCGGTACTACAGGCGGTACTACAGGACGTAGCCCTCGGCGCCGCTGTCGTCGACGACCGGACGCCCGGCCGACTCCCAGTCGAGCATGCCGCCGCTGACGTTCACCGCGTCCACACCCTGCCCGATCAGGTACTGCGTGACCTGCGCGGAGCGGCCACCGACCCGGCAGAGCACGTGGACCGTGCCGCCCTCGGGCAGCTCGGAAAGCCGCGCGACGACCTCACCCATCGGGATGTGCAGGGCGCCCTCGGCGTGCCCGGCGGCCCACTCGTCGTCCTCCCGGACATCGAGGAGGGTCGCGTCGGCCGGTACCGCGGAGGCATCCACCGCGGGGAGCTGGGAGCGGAACATCGGACGCGGCCTCCTGGGACACGGGCGTACGGACGTACGAAGTACGGAATCTGCGAACTGTACGAATGGTGCGAACTGTGCGATTGGTGCGAGCCACGGGAACGGTGCGGCCTACGGGAAAGCTACCTCAGCCGCCGGAAGCCCCGTGGACCAGTTCGGCGAGCCGGGCCTCGCGCTGCGAGACCTGGGTGAGCAACTGCTCGGCGATCTCGTTGAGCAGCGCGTCGGGGTCGTCGGGGGCGAGCTTCATCATCTGCCCGATGGCGCTGTCGTCGAGCTCCGCGGCCAGCGCCGCCAGCTTCTCCTTGCGCTCGGCGAGCCACTCCAGCCGGGCGTAGAGCACCTCGGCCTCGCTCGGCAGGTCCGCCACCGGCACCGGACCGGCCTCCCACTCCGCGGCCAGCTCCCGCAGCCCCTCCTCGTCGGCGTACGCGTACGCCTCGTTGACCCGGGCGATGAAGCCGCTGCGGCGCTCCTTCTCGGCGTCGTCCTGGGCGAGGTCGGGGTGGGCCTTGCGGACCAGTTCGCGGTAGAGCCGCTGGGCCTCCTTGCCCGGGCGCACCCGGCGCGGCGGGTTGGGGTCCTCCACCGGCCGCACCCCGTCGGCGCCGAGCAGGCCGCCGAACAGCTCCTCGACCCCGGGCATCGGCATCACCAGGGCGCGCGCCTCCCAGGCCCGCTCGATGTCGGCCCGGTCACCGCTGTGCGCGGCGACGGCCTCCGCGATCAGCGCGTCCAGCTCGTCCAGCCGCGCATACATCGGGCCGAGCCGCTGGTGGTGCAGCCGGGAGAAGTTCTCCACCTCGACCCGGAAGGTCTCCACCGCGATCTCGAACTCGATCAGCGCCTGCTCGGCGGCGCGCACCGCCTTCGCCAGCCGCTCCTGGCCCTCCGGGTCCACATGCACGGCGCCGTCCGCGGCCGCGGCAGCCGCCGCTGCGGCGGCGGACGGATCGGCGGAGGCGGCGGACGGGGCGGCGGACGGTCCGGGTCCGGAGGTGTTCGTCACCCGGATAGCGTAGGCCCTCTACGGTCGATCTTCGCTGGAGTGCGGTCACGGGCGACCTCGGGCTACGCACCTGCCGGGGCGGTGGGCGGGGACTTCCCGGGCGGAAGAGCCGGCCGCGCGGGTCGCCCGTACGAGTCAACCGGTCGGGGCGCCGGCGGCGACGGCCCAGGCAGACCGCGGGAAGCGGGCCCGGCCGGGCACCGGTGTGCGGGTGGGCTCACGGGGCCCGGGCCCCCTGCGTCGCCACCGCGCCCGCCGCCGTCCGCCCGCCGCCGATCGCCGTCAGCGAACGGACCGTCAGCATCCCGCGAGCGGGCGCCAATCCGGCCAATCGGTCGACCAGGCCGGACGTTTCGTGCTTGCCTTGAAAGCCGACCCTACTCAGCGCGGAACCTCAGCGCCGGACCGCAGGTGCACGACGTTGGACGAGATCACCGGGCATCCCGATGCCACCGAGCCGGACCATCACACCGACCGCTCCGACCGCACCGAGCCCTTGCCGGGCCCCGGCACAGCGGTGCCCGCGATACGGCCCGCGCCGCTGCCGTCCGCCCGCACGGCCGCGTCCGTACCCGTGCCCGCACCCACGCCCGTCCCAGCACCGGCGACCGCGCCCGTCGCCGCGCCGATCACCGCGCCCGCACCGGTCACCCCGGGTCTGGCCGCCCTGCTGCGGCTCGCCGTGCTCTGCGTGGACCCCGACGGCCGGATCTCGTACTGGAACCGCGGTGCCGAGGAGCTGTTCGGCCACCGCTGGGAGCACGTCTTCGGCCACCGCGCGGCCGGTCTGCTGAGCACGACCCGCCCGGCCGCCGGGCATACGGACAAGCGTCCCGCCGCGGCCCGCCAGGACACCCTGGAACTGCTGGACGACCTCACCGTCTCCTCCTGGGCCGGGGCGCTGGCCGCCACCGACCGCGACGGCACCGTGAAGGACGTCCTGTGGTGGACGTACCGGCTGGTGGAGCCGGGCGGCCGGAGCATGCTCGCCATCGCCACCCACGCCAAGCCGCTGCGCACCGGCGGGCTGCGGATCGCGCTCGGCGGGCGACTGCTGCCGTACGGCGCGGAGGGTCCGCAGCGCCAGGACATCGCGGTCGCCGCCGTGCTGGCGCCGAGCGCCGATCCGGCCGTGGGCCAGGCGCTCGCCGGGCGGCTCGCCGACGTGCTGCCGGGCGCCAGCCCGGGTCGGCTGGACCGGATCGTCCGGCAGATCGCGGCCCTCGGCCACCCCGCGCTCGACGTCGAGGACGGCGCCCGGCTGCCGGTGGTGCCGCACGAACGCGCCCGGCTCGCCGCGGCCGCCCGCGCCGAGACCGCGGTACGCAGGGAACTGCTGCCGGGCGACCACCGGGCGGGCGCCGCGCCGCACCCGGCCGGGCCCACCACCAGCGGTACGGCCACGGGGGCCGGCGACCTGTCCAGCGCGTCGGCGCTGACGGCGGTGCCGCTGCCGTCCCTCACGTCGTACGCGTCCTACCCGCTGTCCACGGTCGGGGCGCCGGCGGACGACGGCGCCCCGACGGACACGGCAGTACCGGGAGGACCGGCAGGACCGGGAAGACCGGAAGGCGCGGCTGGACCGACGGACACATCCGTACCGTCCGATCATCGGACCGGAGACCAGGCCGCCGACCCCGCCGGCACCGCCCGCCCCGACCTCGCCCGCCCCGACCCCACCGCCGCGATCCCCCACCCCGCCGGCAACGCCCTCGACGAGCAACTCGCCCTGCTCCGGGCCGCCGGCTCCATCGTCGGCTCCACCCTCGACCTGGACACCACCGCACGCGAACTCTGCTCCGTCACCGTGCCGCGCTTCGCGGACCTCGCCTCGGTGCTCGTGGTCGACCAGCTCTTCTCCGACGCCGAACCGCCCAAGGACGACCGCCCGTCCGACACCGTGCTCGTCCGCCGGGTCGCCACCGCCCTGCCCGGCCCGCCCGGCGCCTGGGAGACGGCGATCCCCGAAGGCGAGTTGATCGCGCTGCCCGCCGGCGACATGGTGCCCAGGCTCGGCGACCCCGTCCTGGTGCCCGTGGTCGACCCCGCGCTCTCCCCGGACATCGCACTCGACTTCGGGGTTCCGGCGCTCGGCCCGCTGATGGCCGGCCATTCCCTGATCGTGGCGCCGCTGACCGCCCGCGGCACCGTGCTCGGCCGGGTCTACTTCCTGCGGGGGCCCGGCCGCCGCCCCTTCGACGCCCGGGACGCGGCCACCGCCGGCGAGGTGGTCGCGCGCGGCGCCGTGCACATCGACAACGCCCGGCTGCACCGCCAGGAGTCGCGCGCCGCCGCCACCCTGCAGCGCTCGATGATGCCGACCCGGCCGCCCCGCATCCCCGGCGTGCGCATCGCGCACCACTACATGCCGGGGGACCGGCAGGCACAGGTCGGCGGCGACTGGTTCGACGCGATCCAGCTGCCCGGCGGCCGGGTGGCGCTCATCGTCGGCGACGTGATGGGCCACGGGCTCCAGGCGGCCGCCGTGATGGGCCAGTTCCGTACCGCCGTGATCACCATGGCCGGACTCGACCTGCCGCCCGCGCAGCTGCTGCGCCACCTCGACAACCTCGCCCACCGCCTGGGCACCGAACACCTCGCCACCTGCGTCTACGCGGTGTACGACCCGATCCACCGCACCCTCACCCTCGCCAACGCCGGCCACATCCCGCCGGTGCTGGCCGGCTCCGACGGCCACGGCGAACTGCTGCGCATCCCCGGCGGAGCGCCCATCGGGGTGGGCGGGGTGCCGTTCGAGACCGTGGAGATCCCGGCGCCGGACGGCAGTTGGCTGGTGCTGTGCACGGACGGGCTGGTCGAGGTGCGCGGGCAGGGCATCGACGCCGGGCTCGCGGCCCTGTGCGCCAACGTGATCGAGCCGCAGCAGTCCCCCGAGGAGGTGTGCGCGCAGATACTCGCCCGGGTGCACTCCGACGACCGCAGGGACGACGTGGCCCTGCTCGTCGCCCGCTTCGAGGGCGTCGCCCCGCGCGACGTGGTCCGCTGGACCCTGCTGATCGACTACACCGAGGTGGCCAGGGCCCGCGAGCTGACCCGCCGCCAACTCGCCGAGTGGGGCCTGGAACACCTCGGCGACGTGGCGGAACTGCTGGTCAGCGAGCTGGTGACCAACGCGATCAAGGCCGCCTCCTACGAGGTCGAGCTGCGCCTGATGCGGGTCGGCAAGCTGCTGGTCGAGGTGAGCGACGACAACCACAACCTGCCGCAACTGCGCCGCGCCGAGGCGGACGACGTGCGGGGGCGCGGGCTCGCGCTGGTCTCGAACCTGTCGCGGCGCTGGGGAACCAGCCGGAAGGCGGTCGGCAAGGTGGTGTGGTTCGAGCTGCCGCTGCCCTCCTGATATCGTTGTAATATACAACTCTTGCGCTGCCGATCACTCGCGATCGCGGCCGTACCAGGCAGGAGCGTGACCGCGATGTCAGCAGCAGCGACCCCCGCCCGGCCGGCCGAAGCCGTCGCGTCGCTGGAGACCATCCAGCGCGAGCTGACCGCGTTCGCCCGGCGGGCGCGCGCCACCGCCGCGCGCATGCACCCCGAACTGTCCCTGGTGGCGTACACCATCCTCGCGCACCTGGAGGAGCAGCAGGGCTGCCGGGCGACCGACCTCGCCGCGCACTACCTGCTGGACAAGTCGACGGTCAGCCGCCAGGTGGCGGCCCTGGAGCGGGACGGCTTCCTGGAACGGCGGACCGACCCGACCGACCACCGGGTCCAGGTGCTGCACCTCGCACCGCACGGCGTGGAGACCCTGGCGGCGGCACGGGTACGGCGGCAGGAGACGTTCAAGGAGCGCCTGTCGGCGTGGGACCCGGCGGACCTGGCCCGGTTCGCCGACTACCTGGTGCGCTACAACGAGGACGCGGCGACGCAGTCGTAGCCGACCCGGCGGCGCCCCGCGTTCACGCGGCGGCACATCGGCCCGGGTTCACCCCGCGGCGCACTCGCCCGGGTTCACCCCGCGGCGCACTCGCCCGAGTCCGCCACCGCGCCGACCGTCCCCACGGCGCCCACCCCGTCCACTGCATCCGCGGCGACCGGGTCCGGCTCGGTGCAGGGCACGTCCGGCAGGTACTTCTCGGCCCACCGGGTCAGCTCGCCCAGCGCCGGGCGGATGGCCAGCCCCGCCTCGGTCAGCCCGTAGCTGACCCGCAGCGGCGGACCCGGATCGACCTCGCGGACCACCAGGCCCGCGTCGGCGAGTTCGGTCAACCGGTCGGAGAGCATGCGCTCGCTGATCCGGGGAATGGCACGGCGGATCTCGGCGAAGTACGCGGGGCGGTGTGTGAGCACGGCCACGATCAAGCCGGTCCATCGCTTGCCGAACAGCTCGAAAACCCTGGTCAGGGCCACATCCACGCCCCGACAGGGAGTACCCGGGCGCACTTGCTGTCCCCGTTCCATGAACACAGCGTACTCCGTCGGCGGGGTAGTGCTGCAAAAAAGTAAGTCTCTGTGTTAAAAATAGCTACGTACGAACTTGCGGCGCTGCTGACGTCGGAGAACGTCGTCGGAGCGCCGTGCCGCGTGCTACTCCCCCGCCCCTGTCCCCCCCTTTACGACGAAGAGGCTCAACCCCCATGGCCACTCTGCTGCACATCGACTCGTCCGCCTTCCAGGACTCCTCCATATCCCGCGAGGTCACCGCGACCTTCCGCAAGGAGTGGGAGGCCCAGCACCCCGGCGGCACCGTCGTCTACCGCGACCTCGCCGCCCACCCGCTTCCGCACCTGACCGCCGACGGCATCATCAGCACCAACGTCCCGGCCGAGTCGCACACGCCGGAGCAGGCCGCCGCGGCCGCGCTGCGCGCCGAACTCGCCGACGAGCTGGAGCAGGCGGACGCGATCCTCATCGGCACCCCGATGTACAACTTCACGATCCCGTCCAGCCTCAAGGCGTGGCTGGACCAGGTGATCATGGTCGGCAGGACCGCGGGCGAGGGCGGCTCGGTGGCCGGCAAGCCCACCACGGTGGTGGCCGCGCGCGGTGGCGGCTACGGGCCGGGCACGCCGCGCGAGAGCTACGAGTTCCTGACCACGTACCTGGAGAAGGTGCTGACCGGGATGCTCTCGCTGGACGTCGACTTCATCATCCCCGAGCTGACCCTGGCCCGGGTCAACCCGGCGATGGCCTCGCTCGTCGACGCGGCCGACGCCTCGCGGGCCAAGGCGCACGAGGACGCGACCGAGAAGGCGAAGGCGCTCGCGGCGCGCTTCGCGGCGTAGCTCGCGGCCGGGGTGCCCGCGCCGTCAGGGGCGGTGGGCGCCACGCGCAAGCGGGGTGGGGGGGGGGGGGGGGGGGGGGGGGGGGGGGGGGGCGGCCCCCCCCCCCCCGCGCCCCCCCCCCCCCCCCCCCCCCCGCCGCCGTCTTCCCCCGCGACCGAATCCCCCGGCAAGCGAATCCCCGGCAACCGGGGGTTGCAAGGTTGTCCGTCCATTCGCCAGCGCGGCGATGACCGGTAGTGGCAGGCTGCTGACCATCAGTACGGTTCAGCGTGGAGGTGCAGTCCCTGTGGTCGCGAACGTGAACCCCACCGTCAGGCGACGCCGGTTGGGGTCGGAGCTGCGCAAGCTCCGCGAGCAGAAGGGGATGACGGCCGAGGAGGTCGCGGCCCGGCTGCTGGTCTCCCAGTCGAAGATCAGCCGCCTGGAGAACGGGCGCCGCAGCATCAGCCAGCGCGACGTACGCGATCTGTGCGGGGTCTACGGCGTCGAGGACGTGCGGATCGTCGAGTCGCTGATGCAGATGGCCAAGGAGTCCCGGCAGCAGGGCTGGTGGCACGCCTTCGGCGACATCCCCTACAGCGTCTACATCGGGCTGGAGACCGAGGCGGCGAGCCTGCGGGTCTTCGAACCCCAGGTGGTGCCGGGCCTGTTGCAGACGCCGGCGTACGCCGCCGCGATGATCGCGGGAAACCTGCCGGAGGCCACCACCGAGCAGGTCGACAAGCGGGTGAGCGTGCGGATGCGCCGCCAGGAGCGGATCACCGACCCCGACTCGCCGCTGCGGATGTGGGCGGTGGTCGACGAGGCCGCGCTGTGCCGCCGGGTCGGCGACAACCAGGTCATGCGCGAACAGCTTTCCAGGCTGGTGGAGTTGAGCCACCTGCCGCACGTCACCGTGCAGGTGCTGCCGTTCGACGTGGGCGCGCACCCGGGTCTGAGCGGGCAGTTCGCGGTGCTGGAGTTCACCGACACCACGGACGCGACCGTGGTGTACCTGGAGGGCGTGAACAGCGACCTGTACCTGGAGAAGGACACCGACGTGCAGGCGTACAGCGTGATGTACGAGCACCTGCGCGCGCAGGCGCTGAGCGCCGAGCAGACCCGGGCGTTCATCACCGACGCGGCCGCGCGCTACGCGTAACTTCCGCCCCGGAAAGCCCCGTTGGCGGGTGAAAGCGGGCAGCATACGCCCCTGGCCGGTCAATGCGGAAGTCCTGAGGGGAATATGCCATCCAGTCGGGTGAAGGGCCTCTCCGTGCCCTGATGTTGGCCGGTAGCGTCGAATGCGTCAGTCAATGGCGTATACCGCGCCGACCGCAACCAGCACAGACCGGAGCACAGATGGCTATCAAGCTGGGCAGCACCCCCGCCTGGACCAAGTCCTCGCGTTCGACCGGCAACGGCGCATGCGTCGAGGTCAAGTCACCCGCCGTGGAGGCCGTGGTGGTCCGCGACTCGAAGGACCCGCAGGGTCCGGTCCTCACCTTTTCCCCCGAGGCGTGGGCGTCCTTCGTCACCGACGTGGACGGCGGAGCGTTCGAACTGCGCTGACACCGACCGCGCGAGCGTCACTCACACCGCAGAGGAGCCCTCTCGACTGGCCGCCGTCCTGGCCGAGGGGGCTCGCTCCGTCTCCGGGCGGCCGCTACCCCGTCACTCCGTGGCGGGCTTCGGGTGCCCCAGCGGGTCGCCGGCGCCGTCCGTGCCGCCCCCACCCTCGACGCCTTCCGCACCCTTCGTACCGGGCGCCCCGGCCGCCTCGGCCGCCTCGGCCGCCTCGGCCGCCCCCTCGGCGTCCACCTTCGCGATGATCGCGTCCCGCTCGGGGGTGTCCTCCGGCTTGATCCAGCCGATCACGATGAACAGCACCAGTGAGACCGCCACCGGACCGGCGATCTGGTACTCCAGGTTCACCCCGCCCGACACGGCGTCGTTCACCAAGTAGTTGAGCAGGTAGAAGGCGAGCAGGCCGAGCGCCCAGCTGGTCAGCGCCGCGGTCGGGCCCGACCTGCGGAAGCGCCGCATCAGCCCGAGCATGAACGGGATCGCGATCGGCCCGACCAGCCCGGCCACCCACTTGATCACCACCGTGATGATGTCCTTGAACGTGGGCGAGTTGACCTGCGTCGCCACCGCCATGGACAGCCCGAGGAAGACCAGCGTGGTGATCCGCGCCGCGAACAGGCCGACCCGGGTGGTCCAGCCGCGCGCGCCCCGGGAGACCGCGGGCGCGATGTCCCGGGTGATCACCGCGGAGATCGCGTTGGCGTCCGAGGAGCACATCGCCATGGTGTGCGAGAAGAAGCCGACCACCACCAGGCCCAACAGCCCGTGCGGCAGCAGCCGTTCGCTCAGCAGCGCGTAGGAGTCGGACGCGTCGGGCTTGTTCGCGTGCACCAGCAGCGGCGCGACCCACATCGGGAAGAAGAGCACCAGCGGCCAGACGAACCACAGCGCCGAGGACAGCGCGGCGGAGCGCGACGCCTCACGGGCCGACGGCGTCGCCATGTAGCGCTGCGCCTGGTTCCACATCCCGCCGTTGTACTCGAAGGTCTTGATGAACAGGTACGCCAGCAGGAAGACGGTCGTGTACGGGCCGGCGGTGGGGTGGCCGTGATGGCGCAGCGCGGGCTCGTCCCAGACGTTCCAGATGCCGCTGATGCCGCCGATGTGGCGCAGCGTGGCCACCAGCATCGCCACGCCGGCGATCAACTGGATGACGAACTGGCCGAGTTCGGTGAGCGCGTCGGCCCACAGACCGCCGACCGTGCAGTAGACGGCGGTGATCGCGCCGGTGATCACGATGCCCTGGGTGATGGTGATGCCGGTGAAGACCGACAGCAGGGTGGCGATCGCGGCCCACTTGGCGCCCACGTCCACGATCTTGAGCAGCACCCCGGACCAGGCCAGCGCCTGCTGGGTGGTGAGGTTGTAGCGGTCCTTGAGGTACTCCAGCGGTGAGGCGACGTGCAGCCGCGAGCGCATCCGGTTCAGCCGGGGCGCGAACAGCTTGGCGCCGATGCCGACCCCGATCGCGATCGGAAACGCCCAGGTGGCATAGGACGTGAAGCCGTACTGGTAGGAGATGCCCGCGTAACCGGTGAACATCACCGCGCTGTAGCCGGCCATGTGGTGCGAGATGCCGGACAGCCACCAGGGCATCCGTCCGCCGGCCGTGAAGTAGTCCCCGACGTCGTCGACGCGTTTGTGGGACCACAGGCCGATCACGACCATCACGCCGAAGTACGCGATGAGAACGGTCCAGTCGAGACTGTTCATGTCCCCTCCCGGGGGTCCGCCTTGTGAACGTGAGGGCGCTTCGCCGTGCCGCTCGCTCGGGCGGGGTCGCCCCCTTGCGGGAGTGGGGACTTGGGGGATTGAACCCTTGTTCCGGGGGACCGGTCAAGGGCTAGGTTGTTCATAAACCTGAACTCAGGTCAGAAAGCAGAACGATTTTACTCGTTCTTTGCTCAGCTTGGCATTGTGACGACCCGCCCGCCGAACCGACGATGAGCGGGCACTTCGCCGGACGTCCGCACTCCCGCGCCCTGGCGCGCGGCATGACGGAACGGCCGCCCGGGACGCGGGAGTTCCGGGCGGCCGTACAGGAAGGAGAGGACCGGCACGAGCGGTCGCAGCCGCGCTCCTACGGCCGGAACACCTTGGCGAGGCGCGCCAGCCCCTCGCCGATCTCCGCCGCGGTGTGCGTGGTGAAGGACATCCGCAGCGCCGCCGGATCGGGGTCGGCGGCGAAGAACGGCGCGCCGGGCACGTAGGCGACGTCGTGGCCAACCGCGACGGACAGCAGCGCGGTGGCGTCATGCCCTTCGGGCAGTCGCACCCACAGGAACATGCCGCCCTCGGGCCGGTTCCACCCGGAGCCGGCCGGCAGCGCGTCCGCCAGCCCGGCCACCAGCGCGTCGCGCCGGATACGGTAGGCCGCCCGGACCCGGTCCAGGTGCGCGTCCAGGTCGCGGTCGGCGAGATAGCGGGCGACGGCGGCCTGGTCGACGGTCGAGGTGTGCAGATCGGCGGACTGCTTGGCGATCACGCAGGCCCGGCGGAAGCCGGCCGGAGCACGCAGCCAGCCCAGCCGCAGCCCGGGGGCCATCACCTTGGAGAAGCTGCCGAGCAGGACGGTGCGGTCGGCCGCGGCGTCGTACGACGCGATCTGCGGCTGGTGCGCCCCCTCGAAGCGCAACTCCCCGTACGGGTCGTCCTCGGCGATCCACAGCCCGTGCCGCCCGGCGATCCCGGCGACCGCGCTGCGCCGCTCGGCCGGGAGCGTACGGCCGGTGGGGTTCTGGAAGTTGGGCACCAGGTAGAGCAGTTTGGGCCGCTCGCGCCGCACCAGCTCCTCCAGCGCGTCGGGCAGCACCCCGTCGGCGTCGGTGGGCACCGGGACCACCCGGGCGCCGGCGAGGCCGAAGCACTGCAGCGCGGCGAGGTAGGTCGGGTTCTCCACCAGCACGGTGTCGCCGGGCTCCAGCAGCGCGGTGGCGACCAGGCTCAGCCCCTGCTGCGAGCCGCCGGTCACCAGCAGGTCGTCCGGCTCGGTCGGCAGGCCGCGCCCGGACAGCCGGGCCGCGACGGCGGCACGCAGGTCCGGGTCGCCCTCGGTGGTGGAGTACTGGAGCACCTGGCCGGGGCGCTCGGCGAGCACCCGGTCGTACGCCTGGCGCAGCCCCTCGGCGTCGAACAGTTCCGGCGCGGGCAGCCCGCCCGCGAAGGAGATCACCTCCGGCCGCGCGGTCAGCGCGAGGATCTCGCGTACCGGCGAGGAACCCACCGAGCGGGCGCGGCCGGCGAGTTCGGGGAGTGCTCCGCGGAGGCTGGTCGTCATGGCGTGCAGCCTACGAAGAATCGTTGCTGTGTCCAGCTACTTTCCACGATGCGGGCATCCGGCCCGCGAGGCGCCGCACACGGTGGGCGTACCGACCGCCACGCACGGGTACGGCCGTACCGGGTGCCGGTCCGTGGCCGCCCGCGCCCCGCCCCGCACCTCCGCGGTCACGCCGCCGGGTAGCGGTCCAGCCACGCCGGGCTCGCGCCGGACGGGCCGTGCAGCGCCGGGGACTGGGTCATCTCCATCGCGAAGTCGTCCGCGAGCTGGAGGATGGTGGCCCGCCCCTCCAACTCGGCGATCCAGGCGGGCGGCAGCGCGGTCTCGCCGTGCTGGACGCCCAGCAGGTTGCCGCAGATCGACCCGGTGGAGTCGCTGTCGCCTGAGTGGTTGACCGCCAGCAGCAGCCCGTGCCTGACGTCCTCGGCGACCAGCGCGCAGTAGACGCCGATCGCCAGCGCCTCCTCGGCGGTCCAGCCCTCGCCCAGCGCCTCGACCCGCTGCGGCGACGGCAGGCCCTGGCGTACCGCGCCCAGCGCGCTCTGGAGGGCGTCGGTGGTCTCCTGGTGGCCCGGGCGGGCGCCCAGCAGGGCGAGGGCGTGCTGCACGGAACCGTCCAGCGCCTCGCCGCGGGCCAGCCCGTGCACGATCACCGCGAACGCGCCCGAGGCGAGCTGCCCGGTGGGGTGGCCGTGGGTCTGCGCGGCGCACTCGACCGCGAGCTGGAAGACGAGTTGCGGCTCCCACCCGACCAGCAGGCCGAACGGTGCCGACCGCATCACCCCGCCGCACCCCTTCGAGCCCGGGTTCTTCGGCTCCTCCAGGGTGCCCATCCGGTCGTCGGACAGGCCGCTGAGGCAGGCGCCGCCGGGCGCGCGGCGCGCGTACAGCCACTCCTCGCGGGCCAGCCAGCCGGTGTCCTTGCGGCGCTCGTCGGGGCCCCACTCGTTCTGGGTGGCGGCCCACCGCAGGTAGGCGCGGTGGATGTCGGTGGGCGGGTGCCAGGCGCCGGTGTCCCGGCGGACCTGGGCGCGGATCAGGCCCTCGACCGTGAAGAGCGTCATCTGGGTGTCGTCGGTGATGGCACCGCGTCTGCCGTACGCGGGCACGTAGTCGGTGACGCCGTCGGGGCCGTGGGTGTTGAGGACGGCCTCGAGCGACTCGAATTCCACGCCGGCGCCGAGTGCGTCGCCGATCGCTCCGCCGAGCAGGCAGCCGCGCACCCGGCTGCGGAAGTCCTGCTGCTGCGCGCGTCCCCAGACAGCGGTCAATGCGCTCCCCTTCGAACATCACCCGATCCGATCCCGTGCTGCGCCGCACGATATCCGACGAAACCGAGAGCGGAAGGGGGGCCGAGGGTAGGTGCGGGGTTGTCCGCGAAGGGCCGTCTTTTCCGGCGTTTTCCGGGGTTTCTCCCGGTACGGGGCGGGGCGGGTGGGTCGGTTGGGGCGGATTGGGCCGGTCGCTTCGGTCGGTCGCTTCGGTCAGTCGGGCGGGCCGGGGGGCGGTCGGGGCGGTGGGGGTCGGGCCGGGGCGGCAGGGGCGGGCCGGGCCGGTGGGCGGTCAAGCCGGGGAGCGGTCAGGCCAGGGGATTGGAGAGGAGCAGGCAGGGGCGGGCGGGGGCAGGCATGGGTCAGGTGGGGCTCAGGAGAGGGTCAGGGGGCGTACGCCGGGTGCCATACAGGAGTGCCAAGTGCGCTCCGGCGTACGCGCAGCGCACTGGGCCGCACTCCAGGGAGCCGGCTCCACGGCCCGCGGACCGGCGGCCGGCTCCCCGCCGGCTCAGTGGCCGGCGCTGAACACCCCGACCGCGTTGGCGACCGGGCGCTCGGCCACGCCCGAGGGGTGGTTGCGCACGGTGGCGGCCGGGTCCCCTGGGGCGCGGGTGACCAGCGTGGTGGAGCCGCCGCCGTCGAGGTTGACCGCGTCGTCGGCGCCCGCCTGCCGCATCACGTCGGCGACCTCGGCGACGGTCAGGCCCGGGTCGGCGGCCGCGGTCCCGTCGAGGGCGAGCAGGTAGAGCGTGCGGCCGTGGTCGCCGAAGCCCGCGGCGGTCCGCACCGCGGCCGTCTTCGCGTCGAGCCCGGGCAGCGGGGCGCCGTCGCGCAGCACCGGGAAGCCGCCCACCGCGAAGGCGTACGGAACGTGCGACGCGGTCGGGACGAGGCGCTCGCCGACGTCCGCGCGGTCTCCGACGTGCAGCGTGCGCAGGGTGTCCGCGCCCGCGTCCCGCCCGACCAGCACGGTGCTGCCCGGCGCGATCGCGCCCTGCCCGGGGGTGTCGGCCACGGCGGTGACCCGGCCGCCGCGCACGGTCACCTCGTAGGTGTCGGTGCTGCACGCCGCGGCGCGGGAGGTGTCGGAGCCGCAGACGGCGCGCTCGCGGGAGACGGTGCCCCACCCGGCGGTGTACGCGCCGATGCCGCCCTCGGGCAGCGCGTACTGGTTGAAGCCGCCGAGCGGGTGACTGCCCTGCCGGGTACGGACGCTGCCGGCGAGGGTGAGCCGGTCCAGCCGGGCCCTGCGGTCCACGCCGACGCCGAGCACGTCCCGCGTGGTCCCGCCGGGCGGCATCGCCGGGCCGAACCGCTGCGCGTCCGGCACCGCTGCCTTCAGCGCCCGGCCCGAGGCGATCTCCGGGCCGTCGGAGGAGCCGGTCGGGGTGACGCCGGCGTGCTCCTCGCTGATGTTGAAGAAGTCGCCGTTGACGGCGCCCACCGCCCGGGCGGAGTCGGCGAGTTGGGACACGGGCGCCCGGTCGGCCACCGCACCGGGCGTCAGCAGGTCCACCCGCACCCGCGGGTCGGACAGGTCGACGGTCAGCATGTACCCGGTCACGGCGCCCTTCCCGCCGTCCACCGAGAACTGCCCGTACGTCACTCCCCGTGCCACCTGCTCCACTTGGGAGTACGGCAGGCCGCCGACGTCCCGCGCCACCGCCGCCGACGCCCCCGCCAGACCGCCGGCCAGCGCCGCGAACGTCACGACCGCCGCTCCCCCGGCCCGCACCCGCGCCCTCACCCGTGCCCGCGCCCGTGCCCCGCTGTCCGTCGGCCCCGCCGTGGCTCTCGTACGACCGCTCACGTCTCCTCCTCCGACCCGCAACTCAGCTTCGTCCGGAAGGACTTCAGCAGCCCGGCGCGGGCCGCACGGTGAACCGCGGGCGACGGGACGGCGGCGCTGCGGCGAATTCGCCCGCACGGCAGCGCAGTTGCGGCGGTGGCGCGCGGCACGGAACACGCAGCCCACGAGGGGCGCGCCGCGCTCTCCCACCGCATACGGCCCCGCGCGTGCGGGTCGTACGACCACGCGCCCGGGGCGAGGGGTTGGCATGTGCATGTGCACGCGAGCGAGCGTGCCGAGGCGCACCCGGGCGCACAAGCCCACGGCCGTCCCGGCGTACGGGCCGGGCCCGCTCCGACGTGCGCTCCGCTCACCCGAACGGCCGTACCGCCACACCGATCCCGCCGCCTACCGCCCCCGGGCGCACCGGACCCGGCCACGCACCCTTCACCCGGACCCCCGACCGTGGACGCCATGGACCGACGAGATGTACTGAAGCTCTCCGCGAGCGCGGGTGCGGCCGGCGTCCTTACGCTGGCCCCCGTGGACTTCGCCGCCGCCTCCGACTCCGGCGCGGGCCCCGGCTCAGGCCAGGACCCCGCGGCCGGCTCCCCGACACCCGCCGACGGCACCGAGGTGACCCGTACCCTCACCGGCCACCTGCCCACCGGCGTGGCCGACTTCGTGTACCTGCCGCTGAACGTGCCACGCGGCGTACGGCAGATCGCCGTGTCGTACACCTACGACCGGCCCGACGTGCCCGCCGGGCTGCTCGGCAACGCCTGCGACATTGGCATCTTCGACCAGCACGGCACGGACCTGGGCGGCCGGGGCTTCCGCGGCTGGTCGGGCGGGGCGCGCACGGAGTTCTCGATCAGCGCGGAGCAGGCGACGCCCGGCTACCTGCCCGGACCGGTCGAGGCGGGCACCTGGCATGTGGTGCTCGGCCCGTACACGGTCGCGCCGCAGGGCCTTGACTACTCGGTGACCGTCACCCTCACCTTCGGCGACCGCGGCACCACCCCCGTGCCCGACTACCCGCCGGAGCAGGTGCGCGGCCGCGGCCGCGGCTGGTACCGCGGCGACTGCCACCTGCACACCGTGCACTCCGACGGCAAGCGCACCCTGGAGCAACTGGCCGCGCTCGCCCGGGCGGCGAAGCTCGACTTCATCAACTCCAGCGACCACAACACCTCTTCCGCGCACCCGCTGCTCGGCCCGCTGGCCGGCGACGACCTGCTCATCCTCACCGGTGAGGAGATCACCACCCGCAACGGCCACTACCTCGCGATCGGCCTGGACGGCGGCGAGTGGATCGACTGGCGCTACCGGGCCCGCGACGACGCCTTCGACCGCTTCGCCCGGCAGATCCGCCGGGCCGGCGGCATCGTGGTGCCCGCCCACCCGTACGGCACCAGCCTCGCCAGCCAGTGGAAGTTCGGCTACGACAACGTCGACGCCATCGAGGTCTGGAACGGCCCCTGGACGCCTGACGACGAAGCCTCCCTGCTCACCTGGGACAACCTGCTCACCGCTGCGGCCCGGCGCGGCGACGGCCAATGGCTGCCGGCGATGGGCAACTCCGACGCCCACCGCGACCCCGACGTCGTCGGCCTGCCGCAGACAGTGGTCCTCGCCGACGGCCTCGACCGCCGCTCCCTGCAGGCCGGCATCCGCGCCGGGCACTCCTGGATCGCCGAGAACGCCGACGTCCGGCTCTCCCTGTCCGCCACCGGCCCGCACGGCGAACACGCCGGCATCGGCGACCGGTTGCAGGTCGCCGCGGACGCCGAGGTGACCGTCCGCCTCCAGGTCGCCGGCGTGCCGGCCGGCTCCCTGCTGCGGCTGCTCACCGACGAGGGCCAGGTCGTCGGACAGGTCCTGCCCGCCTCCGGTGCCGTGGAGTGGACCACCACCGCGTCGCTGGCGTCCTATGTGCGCGCGGAAGTACGGCACCCCGCGGCGGCAGGCGACACCTCCGGCCTGCCTGGACCGGCCGCCGCGCTCACCAACCCGATCTGGCTCGGCCGCCGATAACCCCTTCGCGCACCCCTTCGCGGCGCAGCCCCTCGCGGCACCGCCCCCTCGTCTCCGTTCCTCCTGCCTTTCTCATCCGTTCTGATCCATGCTCATCCGTCCGGGCGCTCCTGCTGCCGTCCGCGCATCGCGCCGACCACTACACCGCGATCCGGATCGGCAGCAGGATGCGCCACACGGCATCCTCCACGCCGTGCACCGCGGCGATCCAGCCGACGTTCTCCTCGTCGGTGCCGAGCCGCACCGCCTGGGCCAACTCGTCCATCACCTCGGTGAGATCGCCGTGCGACATCGCCGGCTCCAGCCGACCGCCCACCGCCCCGTCATCGTGGTACCGGTGGTAGGCGGGCGCGCCGCGCAGCACGCCCACCGGCCGCCAGTTCTGCGCGAGCCGCCACACCGGTTCGCCGGAGACATGGACGCCATCCGCCTCGACCACCTCGACCCGCGTCCGGTCGACCGCCAGCGGCGTCCAGGTGTCGGTGCCGGTGAGCACCATCGCCGGGTCGCAGCGCCGCACCGCGTGGGCCACCGAACTCGTCGCCCCGGGCGAGGACAGCACGAGCGGCACCGCGGACATGCCCGCGTACAGGCAGCCGAGGAACGCGCCCGCGAGGTCGGGCCCTTGCGGGTAGACGAGCATGACGCGGCTGCCCGGTTGCAGCACGCTGCCCAGCCGCGCGGCGACCGCCCGGGCCCGTCGGTCCAGCTCGGCGAAGCTGCACCCGGCGGTACCGGTCGTCGGCGCGCTGTCTCCGTAGGGCAGCGCGGGTATGCCCTGCGGCCGGTGCTCGGCCCGCTGCCGGAGCAACGGGCCGGGCAGGCGCCCGCCTTCGCCCAGGGTGGTGTGGGAACCACCGCCGCGCCCCCGCCGGCGCCGGCTGTGCTTCCCGCCGCCGCGGGTCACCGTATCCGTCCCGGTGGGTGCGGGCGGTACGGGTCCCGTCCCCGGGAGCGTGGATGTCCCGTGCAACGACGGCCAGGAGAGCACCGCACCGGACACAAGTGTTGTTTCCCGGCGCAATCCTCCTGAAACCGAAGAATCCGCCGAATCGTTTTTGCCCGACACCCGCATGTCTCTGTCACCCGCCCGTTCGCAGGACACACATAGGTGTGAACCTGTCCCACACAACACAACCTCCGCGCACGCACAGACAGAACCTCGAATTCGGCCCAACATTCGGCACGAGGCCGGATCGGCACCATGCACGGGGTGACCTCGGCCGCCCGACACGGCAAACTGGCACGGACGGGGCCGAACTTTCGGCTCCGCATGTCATGCAGAGAACTGTTCCGTCCAGCGATGAACGATAGATATACGCGCGGAGCGCCGGGCTCGGGGACGCACCCGGCATGTGCACATGGGCGATCCAGGGGGCAGACGATGGAAAGCAGCACGGACCCGGGCGGCCTGCGCTTCGCGGTGCTGGGCCCGGTGCGTGCCTGGCGCGGCGACGTCCCGATCGGCACCGGGGCGCCACAGCAGCGGGCGGTGCTCGCCGCGCTGCTGCTGCGCGGTGGCCGCACCGCCTCCGCGTCCGAACTGCTCGACGCCGTCTGGGGCGAGAGCCCGCCCAACACCGCGCTCGCCGCGCTGCGTTCGTACGCCTTCCGGCTGCGCAAGGCGCTCGGCCCCAAGGCGCTGGTCACCGACTCCGGCGGCTACGCCCTGCACGTCGCGCCCGACGCCCTGGACTACACCGTCGTCGAACGTCTCGCCGCCGACGCGGAGAAGGCGAAGGCGAGCGACCCCGAGCACGCCCGGCGCCTGCTGGCGGCCGCCCTCGACCTGTGGCACGGCGAACCGCTGGCCGGCCTGCCCGGGCCGTACGCGGAGACGCAGCGCTCCCGGCTGGCCGAGTGGCGGGTCGGCCTGATCGAGGCACGCCTCGAACTCGACCTGGAACTGGGCGCGCACGCCGAGGCGGTCTCCGAACTCACCGCGGTCTCCGCGGAACACCCGCTGCGCGAGCGGCTGCGCGTCCTGCTGATGCTCGCGCTGTACCGCAGCGGGCGCCAGGCCGAGGCGCTGGGCGTCTACGCCGACACCCGCCGCCTGCTCGCCGACGAGCTCGGCATCGACCCCTCCGCCGAACTCAGCGACCTGCACCAGCGCATCCTGGAGGCCGACCCGGACCTGGCCGCGCCGGTCTCCGCGCACGCCGGCACCCCCGAGATCGTCCGCCCCGCGCAACTTCCCGCGAGCGTGCCCGACTTCACCGGCCGCCGCGCCGTCGCCGACGAACTCGGCCGCCAACTCGCCCTGGCCACCGAGCAGGGCAAGGAGGGCGGGGTGATGGCGGTCTCCGCCGTGGCCGGGATCGGCGGCGTCGGCAAGACCACCCTCGCGGTGCACGTCGCGCACGCGGTCCGGGACGCCTTCCCCGACGGGCAGTTGTACGTCGACCTGCAGGGCACCGAACCGCGCCCGGCCGAGCCCGAGGCCGTACTCGGCGCGTTCCTGCGGGCGTTGGGCGTTCCCAACCCCGCCATCCCCGACTCGCTCGCCGAGCGCGCCGCGCTCTACCGCTCCACCCTCGACGGCCGCCGCGTCCTCACCCTGCTCGACAACGCCTACGACGCCGCGCAGATAAGGCAGTTGCTGCCCGGCACGCCCGGCTGCGCCGCTCTGGTCACCAGCCGGATGCGGATGGTCGACCTGGAAGGCGCGCACCTGGTCGACCTCGACGTGATGTCGCCCGAGGAGGCCCTCCAACTCTTCAGCCGGATCGTCGGCGAGGAGCGGGTGGCCGGTGAACGGCAGGCCGCGCTCGCCGTGGTGGGCGCCTGCGGCTTCCTCCCGCTGGCGATCCGGATCGCCGCTGCCCGGCTGGCCGCCCGCCGCACCTGGACCGTCTCCGTACTGGCCCGCAAACTCGCCGACCAGCGACGCCGGTTGGACGAGTTGCGGGCCGGCGACCTCGCCGTCAAGGCCACCTTCGCGCTCGGCTACGGCCACCTGTCGCCCCAGCAGGCCCGCGCCTTCCGGCTGCTGTCCCTCCCCGAGGGCCCCGACATCTCGCTGGACGCGGCCGCCGCCGTCCTGGACCTCGACCCGTACACGGCCGAGGAGTTGCTGGAGACACTGGTCGACATAAGCCTCATCGAGTCGGCGGCGCCGGCCCGTTACCGCTTCCACGACCTGCTGCGGCTGTACGCGCGCGAGTGCGCCGAGCGTGACGAGACCGAGCAGGAGCGCTGCTCGGCGCTGTCCCGGCTGCTGGACTTCTACCTCGCCTCGGCCACGGCCGTCTACGCGCTGGAGAACCCCGGTGACCGGGTGCTGGACCACCTCGCCGTAACCTCCCTGCCCGGCATGGCCTTCGACTCCCGCGAAGCCGGGCTGGAGTGGCTGTTCGCCGAGGCCCAGGTCCTGCTGGCGGCCGTCGAGCAGTCGGCCGACGACGGCTGCGGCGGCCTGATGCGCAAGGCGACGGACCTGCTGTGGGCCGCCCAGGACCTGATGGAGTCGGGGATCTACGCCCGGCAGTACGAACAGGCCGCACACGCGGTCGTGGCCACCGCGAACGCCTGCGGTGACGCCCTGGTCGAGGGCCGGGCCAGGGTGCTGGTCGCCCAACTCCTGCGGATGACCGCCCGTTTCGCCGCCGCCGACGAGGAAGCGCGGCGCGCGATGGTCGTCGGGCTGGCCGCCGAGGACCCCGTCACCTGCAGCTACGCGCCGAACCTGCGCGGCATCATCGCGCACCAGGCGCAACGCTTCGACGTCTGCACCGAATACCACGAGGCCGCCCTGGAGGCGTTCCGCTCCGACGGCAACCGGCACGGTGAGGCGTCCGCCCTCAGCAACCTGTCCCGTGCCCAGTTGAGCCTCGGCGACTCCGACGCGGCGGTGGCCAACAGCCAGCAGGCGCTCGCCGTCTACCGGGAGTTGAACGTCGGCTTCCGGCTCGGCAACGGGCTGTACGCCGTCGCCGTCGCGCTGACCGCCGCCGGACGCATCGACGAGGCGGTGGCCCGCCTGAACGAGGCGGTGGAGATCTTCCGCGACGCCCGGCAGCAGTTCTGGGAGGGCATGGCGCTCTACCGGCTGGCCGAGGCGCACCGGGCGGCCGGCCACAGCCTGCGGTCGGCGGCCGCGGCCGAACAGGCCCTGGTCATCCAGCGCGAGGTCGGCGGCGAGTGGCGCACCGCCAACGTACTCACCGTGCTCGGCCGGGCGCTCGCCGACATGGGCCAGCTCGTACGAGCGCACGCATGCTGGCACGACGCGCTGGGCATGTACGTGGCGCTCGGCTCTCCGGAGGCGCAGGAGGTACGGCGGCTGCTCGGTGACGAGACCGCGCCCTCGGTGATCCGGATGGTCGGCTGACGACGGCCGGCCACGGCACGGAGTGCGACGCGGCGGGCCCGAGCCGGACCGTGTACCGGATTTGACGGGACCGGGTTGCGGCCTGGTCCCGCGACCGGGCGGAACCGGGCACGGGCCCGGCGGGACGGGGTGGAAACGGGCACCGGACTCGCGGCCCGGGACTGCTACCAGCCGATTCGGCAACTCATCGATACCGTTTATCGGTTGATTATCGGCGGCTGCCACGATTCCATCACCGCACGAGCCGCCCGCCCGGTGATGCACGGGGGTCGTCGCCGGGTGGGCTTCACCACAGCAGGTCCCCGAAGTGCAGGAGAACCACCATGACGACTGAGACCACCGAGACCACCGAGAACCAGCCGCCGACCGACCCGACCGACCCCGCTCCGCCGACCACGCCGACTCCGGGAAAGGTCGAGCCGGCCAACTGGCACACGGAGGACGCCTCGGAGGCCCCGGTCGACGGGCTGCTGGCGGACAAGCCCACGACGAAGCCCGGTCAGGTCAAGCCGAACAACTGGCACACCGAGTCCGAGCCCGCAAACTGATCCGCCGCGAGGCGCCCGTGCGGCACGGCACGGTGTGGCACGGGGCGCCGGGCGAACTGCCCAGCGGCGGGCATGGTCCCGTGGACCTGGAGATGGGGGTTTCCGGGTCCGCTGGAGAAGAGGGGGACGCCCGAGGGGGGACCGGCGAGCTGGCTCAGGGGGCCGGCTCACAGTCCGGGCAGCAGGTCGGGGGCCGCCCGGGGGGGGGGGGGGGGCCCCCCCGGGGGGGGGGGGGGGGGGGGGGGGGGGGGGGGGGGGGGGGGGGGGGGGGGGGGGGGGGGGGGGGGGGGGGGGGGGGGGGGGGGGTTGGGGGGGGGGGTTGGGGGGGGGGGGGGGGGGGGGGGGGGGGGGGGGGGGGGGGGGGGGGGGGGGGGGGGGGGGGGGGGCCGGGGCGGGTGGGCGGTCAAGCCGGGGAGCGGTCAGGCCAGGGGATTGGAGAGGAGCAGGCAGG
>NZ_JBIUYR010000033.1:0-52783 GCF_044744625.1 Streptomyces sp. NPDC087270 | reverse complement strand
CGCAGCCGCCGCCCGGGCCCACCCCGTCCCGCGCCGCAGACGCACCCGCCTCCGGCCCCCGCCCCCCCGGCGTCGCGACGCGCCCCCCCCCCCCCCCCCCCCCCCCGCGGCCCCGCCCCCCCCCCCCGCGGCCGGCGCGCGGGCCCTCCCGGGGCCCCGCCCCCCGTCCGGTGTTCGGGCCCGCCTCCCGTGCCGTGCGCGATCACCGGCCGGCCGCGCACGGCACGGGAGTTGACGCCGTGCCGGGCGCGGGGGCGGACCGGGCGGCAGCGGGTGCCGACCACCCGTCAGACCGCCCGCAGCCGCAGCCTGAGGGTGCGGGCCTCCGGGCGCAGCGCGAACTCCGGCGCCACGTCGGGACCGCAGGCCCGCGAGCCGAGACCGTGCTGGGCGGCGTCCACGATCAGGTGGCTCGCCGTGCCGGCGGGCAGCTCGAAGGGGTGCCCGGCGCGGGCGATCTGCTGCGGGGTGTGCCGGCTCAGGGTGAAGCCGGGCCGGCGTCCGCGCGTGTCGGGCAGCGCGGTGACGACCAGCACGCCGGTGCCGCCGCTGGTCAGCGTCAACTCCCGCAGGGCCGAGCGGTGTCCGCTCTCCTGGGGGCGCGCGTACGGCACCCCCCACTCCGCGACACCCGCGGCGAACCGGCCGGTGCGGGCGGCACGCATGCTGTCCGGGTAGGACTCCAGCGGGCCGGTGCCGAACCACTCGACGCCGTCCACCGGGCGCTCCCCGTCGGGCAGTTCGAGGTGGATGCCGATCCGCGGCCAGACCGTGGACCAGCCGCGCGACGGCGTCGCCTCCACCCGCAGTTCGAGCGCGTCACCGTCCAGCGACCAGACGGACTCGACGGTCACCCACCGCCCCGAGTTCGCCGCCGAGACCCGGTCGACCGTGCGCAGCGCGCCGTCGGCGCACTCCACGGACATCCGCCGCGTGGTCAGCCGGTCGAGGCCGTCGCGGCGCCACAGCGCGGCGTGGGAGGCCCCGGCGACGTTCGCGTCGGCGTCCGGGTCGACCTCGGCGCCCTCGTCGTTGTCGGTGGGCGCCCGGAACAGCTCCAGCCGCGGGCCCGTGACGGGCCGGCCGGCCAGGCGCACCAGGGAGCCGCCGGCGAACTCGGCGACACCGAGCGCCAGGGTGCCTTCGGCGGGCCGCCAGTCGCCGCGGGCCCGCGCGGCGGGCACGGGTCGGGGTGCGGAGCGGTCCAGTTGGGCGCTCGCCACCACGTGGCCCGCATCGGCCCAGGCGGTCGCGGACGCCAGTACCGCGTCGACGGTGAACCAGGTCTCGGCGTCCGCCGCGACGGGTATCGGCGGCAGCGGCAGCACGGCCGTGCCGCCCGCCGCCACCACCGGCGCCTCCAGCACGCCTTCGGCCACCACCGCCCCGTCGTGCTCGACCCGCCAGCAAAGGCGCAGGTCGGAAGTATCGGCCGAGTGGCGCTGGTTGGCGATCTCCACCACGCCGTCGGCGAAGGTGAACCGCACCGGCTGCACGACGGCCTTGAACTCGTGCAGGCTCGGCGTCGGCACGTCGTCGCTGAGCAGCATGCCGTCCATCACGAAGTTGCCGTCGTGCACGACCTCGCCGAAGTCGCCGCCGTAGGCGAAGAAGGGCGTGCCGTCGGGGGCGGTGGCGGCGATGCCGTGGTCACGCCACTCCCACACGAAGCCGCCGTGCAGCCGCGGGTGGGTGCGGGTCAGTTCCTCGTACGCGTCGAGCCCGCCGGGTCCGTTGCCCATCGCGTGGGCGTACTCGCACAGCACGAACGGCTTGGTGCGCTGCCGGGCGCCCTGCGCGGGGGTGCAGCCGAGCAGGGGTGCGCGCGAGCCGTCGGTGCCGATCTGCTCGCTCTCGCGCACCGAGGCGTACATCCGCGAGTAGACGTCGGTGTAGTCGCCGGTGTAGTCGCCCTCGTAGTGGACCGGCCTGCCGCTGTCGCGGGCGTGCACCCACGCGGACATGGCGGCGAGGTTGTCGCCGCTGCCCGCTTCGTTGCCGAGGGACCACATGACGATGCTGGGGTGGTTCTTGTCGCGCTCGACGGTGCGCTCGACGCGGTCGAGGTACGCCTCGCGCCAGGCCGGGTCGTCACTCGGGTTTCCGGTCCAGCCCACCGCGTCGAAGCCGTGGGTCTCCAGGTCGCATTCGAGCACCACCCAGAAGCCGAGTTCGTCGGCGAGGTCGAGCAGCCGGGGGTGCGGCGGGTAGTGGCTGGTGCGGATCGCGTTCACGTTGAACCGCTTCATCCGGGCCAGGTCGGCGCGGGCGTGCTCCTCGTCGAAGACCCGGCCGCGCTCGGGGTGGGCCTCGTGGCGGTTCATGCCGTGGAAGACCACCCGGCGGCCGTTGACGAGGAAGCGGTCGCCGCGGATCTCGACCGTGCGGAAGCCCAGCCGCACGGTGACCGTCTCGGCGGCGCTGGTCACCGTCGCCTCGTACAGCCGCGGTTGCTCGGCCGACCAGGGCTGCACCGCGCCCGCGTCCAGCGGCGCGACGTCGGCCGGGGTGGCCCAGACCTCCTCGATGCCGAGTTCGGGCACCCGCAGGGTGACCGGGAAGGCCGCCGGGTCCGCGGTGATCTCGGGGTCGATGCCGCCCCGGCCGGCCGCGAAGCCGGTCCGCAGCCAGACGTCCTCGATGCCGCCGGCCGGGCGGGCGTGCAGGGTGACGTCGCGGAAGATGCCCGGCAGCCACCACTGGTCCTGATCCTCGACGTAGCTGGCCGCCGACCACTGGTGCACCCGCACCGCCACGACGTTGTCGCCCGGCCGCACGGCCGCGGTCACGTCGAACTCGTGGGCCAGCCGGCTGCCGCTCGCGGCGCCGACCTCCTCGCCGTTCACCCAGACCCGGAACAGCGACTCGACCCCGTCGAACCGCAGCACCACCCGCTCGGCGCCGGCCCACTCGGCCGGCACCGTGAAGCGGCGGCGGTAGTCGCCGGTCGGGTTCTCGTCCGGCACGTGGGGCGGGTCGATCGGGAACGGGAACTGCACGTTGGTGTAGTGCGGCCGCCCGTAGGCCCCGTCGCCCTGGAGCACCCAGTGGGAGGGCACCGGGATGGTGTCCCAGCCGCCGTCGTCGAAGGCGCCGGCCGCGAAGTCCGCCGCGACCCGCGCGGTCGGCGACAGCCGGAACCGCCATGGCCCGTTCAGGCTCAGGGCCGGGGCGTCGGAGTGCAGCCAGGAGCGCGCGGGGCGCAGGGCACCGTGCCCCGGCGCGGGGTCGGCCACGTACGCGGTGTCTTCGGGGGCGGTGCGAGAGGAGGACACGGGGGTCACGACTCTTTCTCGTAAAGGGCTGTGCGGGGGGCTCCTTGCCGCTGCTTATCGCAGGACGACCGTGCGGATCTCCCAGCCGCTCAGGGTCAGGTCGAGGGTGCCGTCGGCCGGCTGGGCGGACAGCGGCCGGCCGAGCAGGTCGACGGTGGCCGCCTCGGTGAACGCGCCCGTCACGCGGGCCCGGGCCCCGGTGTCGCTCATGGCGGTCAGCCGGACCTCGGTGCCGGTCCCGCCGTCCGCGGCGGCGACCCGGCGGACCGCCGAGACGAGCACGTCGGGGCCGTCGACCCGGATGCCCTCGGTGTCCGGGGGCAGGGCGCCGCCCGCGGGGGCGGTGCCGCGGGCCACCAGCACGTCGTTGCGGAAGAGTTCGGCCGCGCCGACCGCGCCGGCCGCCTGCCAGCCGCCGGCCGAGGGCAGCACCGCGAGCCGGTGCGCGATCCGCAGCCCGAGGTCCTGCGCGCCCGGCGCGGGGATCTCGCTCGCCGCGGGCTCGTCGCGGTAGGGGTGGATGTTGACGCTGATCGAGCCGACCGCCCGCAGCAGGGTGACGGCGAGTTCCGTGCCGTCGCCGACGACCTCGTACTCCGCGGAGTGGTCGACCAGCACGGTGACCGGGCCGGCGGTGACGAACTGGCCGGCCGGGTAGGTCGGCAGCGGGTGCTCGCCCCAGCCGCCCTCGGCGGTGAGCCCGCGCGGGGTGACGGCGAACTGCCCGGCGGACGCGGAGCCGGTGACGGGCTCGGGCAGGGGTGCGTGGAAGCGCAGCCGGTGGTCGGCGGAGCGGTTGAGGAAGGACAGCGAGATCCGTACGAACGGCTCGCCGGCCCGCAGCTCCACCACGGTCTCGACCGGGGTCGCCACGGTCTGCGCGCTGCGCACGTCGCGGTCCTCGGTGAGGGCGGCGGGCCAGTGGTAGACCCGGGTGATCCTGGTGCGCGCCCGCAGCGGGCCGTCCTCCAGGACCTCCACGGCGACCTCGGCGGGCTCCTCGACCAGCACGTCGCCGGCCGGGGGCCCGTAGTTGTAGCTGTCGCCGCGGTCACCGCCGTCGACCAGCCGGCCCAGGCCGCGCAGCACGGTGCCGTCGGCGCCGGTGACGTCCACCGTGCCGTCGGCGCGGACCTCGACGTCGACCAGGCCGTTCGCCAGGGCGCGGCCGGCGGCGGTGGCCGGGGTGAAGCCGGAGCCGGGGGCGTACTCGGGGGCCTGCTCGGCGGGAGTGACGCGCACGCTCGCCAGGCCCGAGGCGGGCACGTGCACCGGCACCAGGGCGGTGGCGCGGGCCTCCTCCAGGGTCAGCACCTGCCACTCCCCCGGGTGCGCGGCCGCGGCCTCGGCGACCTGGCGGCGCAGGATCAGCAGGTCGAACGGGCCGGACGTCGGCACCTCGGCGAGGTGGAAGACGAGCCTGCCGGGGGTGAGTTCGTAGCTGTCGATCTGCCGGCCGAACAGCTCGCGGCGGTGGATACGGCGCAGCACCCGCTCGACCTGGGAGGCGTCCATCACCTCGTCGCTGAGCACGGTCGGCGCCTGGGAGATCAGCTGCACGGGGTGCAGCGAGCCGTCGGCGGCGGTCGCGGCCAATGCGCCGCCCTCGGCGGGCGCCGCCACGTCCACCTCGATGTGGGCGGTACGGGCGAACGGCAGCGTGTTGCCGACCAGGTGGGCGTCGCCGGGCACCGCGGCGGCGGGCTCGGCCAGGGCCGCGTCCCGTACCGCGCGTGCGGCCTGCGCCGCCTCGGCGAGCCGGGCGTCGACCTGGTCGCAGGTCTCGTCGGTGCCGGAGCCGACGACCGAGTCGTGCGCCGTGGACTCGATGATCTTGTGCCAGGCCAGCTCCAGGAACGGCGCGTCGTCGCGCCCGGACCACAGGGCGCCGGCTCGTTCGGCGTGGTCGACGGTGCGCTCGGCGGCGGCCATCCGCTGCTTGAGGCCGAGCCGGACCGAGAGCACGCCCGGCAGGATGTTGCCGCGCACATGGCTGCGCAGCTCGCCGGTGACGACGGCGGTCGGCTCGTCGCGGACGTGGCCGCGGAGGTACTCGTCGAGCGTGGCCAGGGTGATCGGGCGCTCGTCGCTGGAGGCGCGCCGCAGCCACTCGGTGAGCCGCGGGTCGGGCGCGCTGTGGTCGGTGCCCGCCATGGCGAGCAGCGGGTCGCCGCCCCAGCGGCCGGCGGTCATCTCGGCGTAGTCGGCGAGCGCGCGGCGGATGTCCTCGGGCACCAGCAGCACGTCGAGGCCGTTGTCGTAGCCGTCGAAGAGGAACTCGGTCCTGACCTCGGAGCCGTCGGGGGCCTGCCAGCGGAAGGCGTGGCCGTCGACGGTCCCGGGCACGCCCCGCCACAGCGCGGCGTGCGCGAACCCGGCGCGGGCCAGGATCTGCGGCATCTGCGCCACGTGGCCGAACATGTCCGGCAGGTACCCGATCGGCATGGCGCCGCCGAGCCGCTCCGCCGCGGCCCAGCCCATCCGCAGGTTGCGCACGATGGTCTCGCCCGAGCAGAGGAACTCGTCGAGCAGGATCAGCCACGGGCCGACGGCGAGCCGGCCCTCGGCGACGAGGGCGGCGAGACGGTCGCGGTTCTCCGGCCGCATCTCCAGGTAGTCCTCGACCGCGGCCATCTGCCCGTCGACGGTGAACCGGAACTCCGGGTGCGCGTCGGCGGTGTCCAGCACGGTGTCGAGTGCGGTCACCAGGCGGTGCCGGAAGACCTGGAAGGGCTCGTACCACTCCCGGTCCCAGTGGAAGTGCGGGACGAAGACGGCGGATTGGGGCATGGGTCGGCGACCTTCTGTGGGCGGGCCCGGGCGAGGCGGGCGGACACGGGAGGGTGGTGGTGCCCGCGGGCGGGCGCGGTGGGCGAACGATGGTGCTGCGGTGGCGGTGCCGCGGTGCCGCGGCAGGGGTGGTGCTACGGCGGTGCCTGGGTGAGGCAGCGCTGGGTGAGGCAGCGCTGGGTGAGGCGGTGCTGCGTGAGGTGGTGCTGCGGGCGGGCCGGTCGGGATCGGTGAACCGGCCCGCCCGCAGGTCATTTCAGCGATCCGGCGGCGAGCCCGGTGCGCCAGAACCGCTGGAGCAGGATGAAGACGATGATCACGGGCACGATCGAGACCAGCGAGCCGGTGATCACCGACTCCTGGAGCAGGGGCGCCCGGGCGGTCTGCCCGTTCCACTCGAACAGGCCGAGCGTGACCGGGAAGAGCGACTCCTTCTGGAGCATCACCATCGGCAGGAAGAAGTTGTTCCAGATGGCGACGAACTGGAAGAGGAAGATCGTCACCAGCGAGGGCGCCATCAGCCGGGAGGCCACCGAGAAGAAGGTGCGGAACTCGCCCGCGCCGTCCAGCCGGGCCGACTCCAGCAACTCCTCCGGCACCGCCGCGGAGGCGAAGATCCGGGCCAGGTAGACGCCGAAGGGGCTGACGATGCTCGGCAGGAACACCGCCCAGTAGGTGTTGACCATCCCCGTCGAGGAGAAGAGCAGGAACAGCGGCAGGGCGAGCGCGGTGGTGGGCACCAGGACCCCGCCGAGCACGACGGAGAAGAGGAACTCCTTGCCGCGGAACTGGAACTTCGCGAGCGCGTAGCCGCACAGCGCGGAGATCAGGGTGCCGACGCCCGCGCCGACCACCGCGTAGATCACGCTGTTGAGCGCCCACTTCAGGAAGATGCCGTCGCTGCGGCTGAACAGCGTGTGCAGGTTGCTGAAGAGGTTGAAGTGCGAGAACGCCAGGCCGTTGGTGGAGGCGAGGTCGCCCTGGGGCTTGGTGGCCGCGACGATCAGGAAGTAGACCGGCAGCAGGAAGTAGATCGTCAGCAGGAGCATCAGCGCCATGACCGCCGTGCGGCTGGCGAGGCTCTCTCGGGAGGCGGCGGACCGGCGGCCCTGGTGAAGATTGCTCACAGTCCGGCCTTCTTCGAGGTCAGTCGCATGAACCCGAAGCTCAACACGAAGGTGATGACGGCGATGACCACGGAGATCGCCGCTGCCTGCTGGTAGTTGTTCCCGGAGGCCACCGCGTAGGCGAGCATGTTCGGGGTGAACGTGCTGGAGATGTTCGAGGAGATCTGCCGCAGCACGGCCGGCTCCGCGTAGAGCTGGAGCGTGCCGATGATCGAGAACACCGTGGTCAGCACGATCGAGGGCGCGATGATCGGGACCTTGATCCGCCAGGCGATGGTCCAGTTGTTCGCGCCGTCGAGCTTCGCGGCCTCGTAGGTCTCCTGCGGGATGGCCTGGAGCGCGGAGAACATGATCAGCATGTTGTAGCCGGTCCACAGCCAGGTGGAGACGTTCGCCGTGGACCACAGCACCGCGCCCGGCCCGAGGAAGTCCGGGTGCAGCCCGAGGTGGCCGAGCAGGTCGACCACCGGGCTGAGCTGCGGCGAGTACAGGTACGACCACATGATCGCGGCGATCACGCCGGGCACGGCGTAGGGCATGAACGCCGAGATCCGGAAGAACGCCTTGACCTTCAGCAGCGGGGTGTCCAGCAGCAGCGCCATGATCAGCGCGACGAACAGCATGACCGGCACCTGCACGATGCCGAAGAGCCCTATGCGCCCGATGCTGGACCAGAACTCGGTGTTGTGCAGCACCTGCGCGTACTGGTGGAAGCCGCCGAAGGTGGTGTACGACGTGCCGTACTGGCCGCCGCTCCGGCGCACCACCCGGAAGCTCTGCCAGAGGGCGTAGCCCACCGGCACCAGGTAGAAGAGCACGAACGGGAGGAAGAACGGCGTCAGGAAGGCGGCGATGGTGCCCGCCCGCGGGCCGCCGCCGGAGCGACGGCGGCGGCGGGGGGCATCGGGCGCCGCTACCACGCGCCGTGCGCGGGTTTCGGTGTCAGTCATGCTGGGGTCACTTGCCGGACTCGGCCGGGATGGCCAGGTCCTTCATCGAGCTGAGCGCCTTGGCCTGGGCGGTGGACAGCGCACCGCTGAGGGTGCCCTTGCCGGCGGCGGCCTTGGCCATCGCGTCCTGCAGGCTCAGGTTCACGGTCTTCTGCGTCGGGCCCCACGAGAAGTCGGTGTCGATGTTCTTGGACGACTCGGCGAAGACGTCGAAGATCTTCTCGTTGTTGTAGTAGGGCACGCCCTGGGACAGCGACGGCATCTTCAGGCCGGCGGTGGCCGCCGGGTAGAGGCCGCCGAGCTTGTTCTCCAGCGCCAGCGCCTGCGGGTCGGTGTTGAGCCAGGTATTGAACTTCACCGACTCGTACAGGTGCGTGCTGCCCTTCATGAACGCGACGGTGGAGCCGCCCCAGTCGCCGGACGAGGCGTTGGTGCCCCACGTCGGCATCGGGACGATCGACCACTTGCCGGCCTGCTTGGGCAGGTTGTCGCGGAACATGCTGTAGCCCCAGGCGGCGCCGACGTAGCTGGCGATCTGGTCCTTCTGGTAGGCCGCGTACATCTGGGTCGAGCCGTTGGCGAGGTCGGTGCGGACCTCCTTGGCGTCGATCAGCTTCTGCCAGTAGTCGGCGACCTGCTTGCTCTTCGCCGAGTCGACGCTGACCTGCCACTTGTTGTCGCTGTAGGAGTACATCTTGGCGCTGTTCTGCCACAGCAGGCCGTTGAACCACTCGGCGTTGTTGGGGTCGAAGAACGTCATGCTGATGTTCTTGTCGGCGGCGTGCAGCTTCTGCGCGTCGGCCGCGTACTCGTCCCAGGTGGTGGGGACCGGCAGGTGGTACTTGGTGAACAGGTCGGAGCGCACGTACAGCGCCATCGGGCCGGTGTCCTGCGGGAGGGCGAAGACGCCGGTGCCCCCGAAGCTGGTCTGCGACCAGGTCCACGGCACGAACTTCGACTTGTCGGCGGTGGCGGTGCCGCACTTGGAGGCGTCGACGAAGGCGTTCTGGGTGCGCAGGTTCGGCAGCTCGTCATAGCCGACCTGGGCGAGGTCGGGGGCGTTGCCCGCCTTCAGGGAGTTGCTGATCGTGCCGTACTGGTCGTTCGAGATGTCCTTCGTCTGGACCTGGATGTCCGGGTTCTGCTTGTTCCACAGAGCGACGACCTTGTCCATGCCCGGAACGGTGTTCCAGTACTGGAGGGTGACCTTGCCCTTCGCGGGTGCGCAGGCCGAGGCGGCCGACGAGCCGCCCGAGTGGCTGGACGACGAGCAGCCGGCGAGCGCGGCGATGCTTGCCACCGCGGTGACGGCGGCGGCGGCAAGGCGGACGCGCGAGGCGGTGTTTCTCATGGTTTCCTTCCAGGGTGTCCAGCTCCAGTGCTGGACAGGTCGACGTTGACACCTCAAGGCAGGCTTGCCTTCTGGTTGGAATGCTCAGGTCGGCGGGGCCGGGGCGGCGGCTTCGCCGAGCGATCGGACGGGCTGTTCCGTGAACGTTCCCGGGAGCGTTCACGGGACTGGTGAATTGCCGGAAGTCTGCGCTTCGTTCATGTCGAATGTCAAGACATACGGGTCAATCCCAAGTCGTTCAGGTTACGCGGAGCCGCTCAGCCGCAGCTCGGCCCGGACCACCAGGTCCTCGGGCGGCAGCGGATCTGCGCCGGTCAGACGCCTTCTGACCTGCTCGACGGCGAGCGCTCCCAGCCGGCGCGTGTCGAGCGCCACGCTGGACAGCGGGGGCTCCATCAGCGCGCCGAACTGCAACCCGTCGAAGCCGATCACGGCCAGTTCGCCCGGCACGTCGAGGCCGAGCCGGCGCGCCTCGCGCAGCGCCCCGACGGCGACGATGTCGTTGAACGTGAAGACCGCGGTGATCTCCGGATGGGCGGCGAGCAGGTCCCGCAGGCCCGCCCCGCCGCCGTCGGCCGACTGGGCGGCGCCGGCCACCCGGCCCGGGTCGACGCCGTGCGCCAGCGCGGCGGCGGTGAACCAGGCACGGCGCAGGCTCGGTTCGGCGCGGCCGATGTGGTCGAGCATGCCGATCCGGGTGTGGCCCTGGGCGACCAGGTGCGCGATCGCGGCGTGCACGCCTTCCTCGCCGTCGATCCGGATGCAGCTGAACCGCTCGGTCGGGCGGTCGCGGTCGATCAGCACCATGGGCATGCCGCGGGTGTACCGGTCGAGCTCGTCCTCGGTGCAGCTGAAGTAGCCGACCACCCCGTCCACCTGCGAGCCGATCACCTGGAGGGTGCCGATCTCCTCCTCGCGGCGGTCGGCGGTGTCGTATACGACCACGTGCCAGCCGCAGGCGCGGGCGGCCTCCAGCGCGGAGGCGGCGACCTCGGTGAAGAACGGGTTGCGCAGGTCCGGGATGACCAGCCCGATCGTGGTGGTGTCCTGCCGGACCAGGCCCCGGGCGAACCGGCTCGGCCGGTAGCCGAGCTCGCGGGCGGCGTCGAGCACCCGCTGCTTGGTGGAGCGGTCGATCTCGTCCTTGCCGTTCAGCGCGCGTGACACCGTCTGCCGGGAGACCCCTGCTGATCGGGCCACGTCATGGATCGTGACCCTCCGCGCCGGCTCCTGCCCCGACGACGACACCATCGCGCACCTCCGCTGCTCACGGGCCCGACGGGCCCGCACACCGAGTATGCCTTGCCGAGTTCCCGCCGGAGGCCGATCAGGTGCCCCGCGGGGGCCGGCCGGGCGGGCCCGGCGCACCCCGTCCCCAGCCGGCCGCCGATCTCCCGCCGGAGGCCCGGCAGCCACGCCGCGGGGGCCGGGCATGCGGGCCCGGCGCACCCCGTCCTCGGCCGGCCGCGAAGTTCCCCGCGCCCCCGTAGGGCGCCCTCCTGCCGGGCAGGGTGCCGTCTCACGGGGTGCGACGTGAGCCTTGACACAGTGGGCGCCCATGGTGCTATCTGTTGCTGAACGTTTGATCGTGTGCGCTCAAACCCGGTCAACACGGGGATCTTTGAGCGTTTGTGGTGCGATCGGGCGTCGTACGGCGACGGGTGGCCGAGTGTGCTCGGGCTGGTCCGCCGGCCCTTCTCCGGGACGGGGAGAAGAGCGCGGTGTGCCGCGTCACACGCCCCCGCAGCCTTCTCCGTACCCGGACCCTGCCCGACCCATGGCGCCGGCCGCTCCCAGGCCGACGGCCCGGGGTCGCGCGGACAGGGCCCGGGCCATCACCCACCCCTCTCGCGCTGTCAGGGCGCTGCGACGGAGGAAGTCCCCCATGAGGAAACCGATCAGAGGCGCGCTGGCCGCGTTCGCCGGAGCGCTGCTGCTCGCCGCCGGCACCACCGCGGCCGGCGGACCGGCCGCACAGGCCGCGAGCCCGGGCTCGGCCCCGGCCACCGCTCCCGCCGCGGGCGGCACCGCGGCGGCGAAACCCGTACTCGGCTGGAGCAGTTGGAGCTTCGTACGGAAGAACCCGACCGCGAGCACCATCGAGGCACAGGCCAGGGCGCTCAAGGACACCGGCCTGGCGAAGGACGGCTACGTCTACGTCAACGTGGACGACTTCTGGCAGCAGTGCCCGGGCAGCCAGGGCCCCGACGTCGACGCGTACGGCCGCTGGGTCACCGACCCGGCGAAGTTCCCGCCGCGCGGCGACGAGAACGGCATCCAGGTCGTCGCCGACTACGTCCACTCGCTCGGCCTGAAGTTCGGGCTCTACGTCACCCCGGGCATCTCGAAGCAGGCCGTCGCGCGGAACACCGCGATCGAGGGCACCGGCTACCACGCGGACGACATCGCCACCACCGCCGCCGAGAACAACTACAACTGCGGCGGCATGGTCGGCATCGACTACACCAAGCCGGGCGCGCAGGCGTTCACCGACTCCTGGGCCGACCAGTTCGCCGGGTGGGGCATCGACTACCTGAAGATCGACGGGGTCGGCACCCCCGACATCGCGGACGTCCGCGCCTGGTCGCAGGCGCTGAAGCAGACCGGGCGGCCCATCCACCTGGAGCTGTCCAACAGCCTGGACATCACCAACACGGCCGCCTGGCAGCAGTTGTCGGACGGCTGGCGGACCGGCGGCGACATCGAGTGCTACTGCGGCCCGAACGGCAGCAGCTACCCGCTGACCACCTGGCCCTCGCTCGCCTCCCGCTTCGACCAGGTCGCGGACTGGGCACCGTACGGCGGCCCGGGCGGCTACAACGACTACGACTCGCTGGAGATCGGCAACGGCGCGAACGACGGGCTGACCCCGGACGAGCGGCGCACCCAGATGAGCCTGTGGTCGCTGGCCGCCTCACCGCTGATGCTCGGCAGCGACCTGACCCACCTCGACCCGACCGACCTGGCCATGCTGAAGAACACCGACGTCCTCGCGGTCGACCAGGACGGCATCGACGCGCGGCGGATCTCGGACGGCGCCGACAGCCAGGTGTTCGCCAAGAACGAGCCGAACGGCGACGCGATCGTCGGCCTGTTCAACACCGGCTCCACACCGCGCGAGGTCGCGACCACCGCGAAGGCGCTCGGGCTGCCCGGCGCCCGCGACTACGCCCTCACCGACCTGTGGGGCCACCGCACCACCGAGTCGGCCGGCCGGATCGCGGCGGACGTGCCGCCGCACGGCGTGGAGCTGTTCCGGGTCCACCCGACCCGGCACGTCCCGGGGGCCACCGCCCCGTCGGTGACGCTGGCGCTCGACTGGGCGCCGGCCGCGAGCGACAGCACCACCCGTACGGTCACCGCGGCCCTGTCCGACAACGGCTCGCGCCCCGTCACGGACGCCGCGCTGGAGCTGACCGGGCCGGACGGCGCGACGATCACCACGCACTCGCCCACCAAGGCCCGTGTCCTGGGCGCCGGGCACGCGCTGCGGGCCACGTACACGGTCACGCTCAAGCCGTCGGACGAGTTGTTCGCGGCGAGCGCGTTCCAGGCGACGGCCTCCTACCGCGACCGTTCCGGCACCGCGCACCCGGCGGTCGGGGACACCGTGACCGTCAACCACCCGGTGGCGGCGCCCTACCGGACCTTCGCCTCCACCACGGCGTCCTTCAGCCAGTCCGGCAGCCGGCTCGGCATCAGCGCCCAGGGCGCCGACCTGTACAACGGCACCAACGAGTACGGCACGATCTACCTGCCGGGCGCCGAGCACGACGGCTCCACGACCACCGTGAAGATCGACGCCCAGGCGGACACCGACGTGTGGGCCAAGGCCGGGATCATGGTGCGCAACGACATCACGCAGTCCGACACCTCACCGGGCTACGTGGCGCTGGTCGCCACCCCGGGCAACGGCTACCTGCTCGACTGGGACTCCGACGGCGACGGCAAGCTCGACTCCCAGGACTCGGTGGGCACCGCGGTCTACCCCTCGTGGCTGAAGCTCGTCCGCGACGGCACCACCTACAGCGGCTACTACTCCACCGACGGCAGCACCTGGCACCTGGTCGGCACCATCAGCGTGCCGACCGCCGCCGCGACCCAGGACGTCGGCCTGACCGCGACCTCGCACGCCGCGGGCACGACGGGCGAGGTCGACTTCGACGACTTCACCACCACGCCCTGACCCGCCCCTGACCCTCCGGGTCCCTCTCCAGGTCTCCATCCGGCGGCCGGCAGCCTCCGCCCAGGCTGCCGGCCGCCGGCCGTCTGCGACCCCCGCGCCGCCACCCCCGACGATCACCGATGTCGATCTTTGCGCGCGTACAACATTTGCCATTTGACAACCATGTCTTGCGAGAACACCCTGGCGTGGTGCGGCGCGCACCGCCGTTCGGCTCGGCGCGCGCTCGTACAGGCGTGGCATCTTTCGGTATCCGGGTAGACGACGGTATGCAGCACGGAAGGCAGGTGACAAGTGGCGCTTCGACCCGTGGCCCGACCGGCCGCCCCGACGCGGGCGGAGGGCGCTCGGCGCCGCCTGCGACTCGGCCTACGCGGACTCGACGGACCCGGTCTCCGGAGGGGTGTCCTCGCGAGGGGCGAGGTCGGCCATCGCGGAACGGAAACCGCTCAGGCCCTCCACCAGCGCGACCCGTTCAGCCGGCGGCATGGCGGAGATGATGTGCAGCAAGGACGTCTCGCGGCGGGCCCTGAGCTCGGCGAGGTAGCTCTCCCCGCGCACCGACAGGCGCAGTTCGAGCTCGCGGCGGCTGGCGGAGCTGAGCGAGCGCTCGATGAAGCCCAGCGCGTGCAGCCGGTCGCACATCCGGCTGACCGACGACGGCGCGGAGCCCAGCAGCTCGCCGAGGGTGCGCAGATTGATCCCCCGGTCGCGGTCCAGCACATAGAGCACCTTGAGCTGCGACCAGGAGACCGGTGCGGTCGAGGTCATGTCCCGGTCCTGGGTCCAGAGCACCTCGAGTAGCTCGATCACCTCGCGGGCGGCTTGAGCGGCGGCGTCCCGGTCCCGACTGGAGGAGATCCCGGAGCGCATGCCCTCAACTGTGGCACTTCCCAACTGCCTTGTCAGTCGCCGAGGCATAAAGCGTCTTTCCCCTCCTTTTTGGCTTCCATACTCTCGAACAGGTGGTAATCGACCGGTGGACAGATTCACGGCTGCGGAACGCGAGCTGCGCGGCGCCGCACCCCATGCTCTCCTCGCGGCGGCCAGGGGCGCGCTCATCACGCACTACGCGGCCGTCGACGTCGACCTGCTCATGGCCGACTACGCTCTGACCATACTGCAACCCGTGGACGGGGCCCCTGATACGGCGGAGCCCGCGCCGATCCACTCCAGCGCCGCCGGACGGGCCTTCGGCGCCCAGCGCGTGCACACCGAGACCGATCCGCGCACCGGCGAGCTCACCGCCCACCTGCCGATCAGCGTGCGCGGCGACCGGATCGGGGTGCTGTCGGCACGGTTCGCCGAGGGCGGGTACGACCCGGCCGCGGAGCCGGAACTGGCCGAGCTGGCCGAGGTGTTGGGGCACGAGATCGTGGTCGCCGAGCGGGACACCGACCTCTACCTGCAAGCCCGCCGCGCCGACCGGCTCACCCTCGCCGCCGAGATGCAGTGGGAGCTGCTGCCGGCCCGCTCCTGCTCCCGCCCGGAGTACGACATCGGCGGCGGCCTGGAGCCCGCGTACGCCATCCACGGCGACAACTTCGACTGGTCCGCGTCCGCCGGCCACCTGACCCTCACGGTCACCAACGGCATGGGCGAGGGCGTGGAGGCGGCACTGCTCACCAGCCTCGCGGTGCACGCGCTGCGCAACGGCCGGCGCGCGGACCTGTCACTGGCCGACCAGGCGTTCCTCGGGGACCAGGCGGTCTACGGCCACTACCGCGGACGGGTGCACCTCGCGGCGCTCCTGATGCGGTTCGAACTGGCCACCGGCGACGTCGAGGTCATCGACGCCGGCTCGCCCAAGGTGTGGCGGCTGCGCGGCGGCAAGGTCGAGCCGGTCGAACTCGAACCGCAGCTGCCGCTGGGCATGTTCGAGGACACCCTCTACACCACCCAGCACCTCCACCTGGAGAGCGGGGACCGGCTGCTGTTCGTCAGCGACGGCGTGTACGACGCGGTGTCCCCCGGCGGCGAGCGCTACAGCGAGCGCGCGCTGGCCCGGGCGATCACCAGCACCCGCCTCCTCCCCCCGGCCCAGGTGCCCCGCGCGGTGCTGCGCGAACTCACCACCCACCGCGGCTCGCCCGAGCCCGACGACGACGCGATGGTCGTCTGCCTCGACTGGCACGGCCGCGACACCGCCCCGCCCCCGGCCCCGGCTCCGGACCCGGCCCCCGACCAGCTCTGACGGTGCCCGGCCGGGCGTCGTACGGCCCGGGACCGTACGATGCCCGGCCCCGCGCCGGCTATCCGTCCGACTCCCGCTTCGTGCGCGGATGCCGTATCCGCAGGACCGCGTACAGCGTCTGCGCGACCTCGACGACGGTGACGGCGCACCCCAGCGCACCGGCCCCGTACAGCACCGCCGAGGCGGTCCCGGCGCGGTCCGCCGCCAGCACGAAGGCACCGGCGATCCCCGCGAACCGCAGCGCCAGCACCACGCGGAAGACCCATGCCAGCGACATCACGACGAACTCGGTGCCCGACACCCCGCGCCGGGCCAGCCGGCCGAGGTACAGGAAGAGGCCCCGGCTCGCGGCATCGGTGAGCAGTGCGGCCGACCCGAGGAGCCACCAGAAGAGCTGCATGTGATCCCCCAACCCTCGCCTGGCTGAAGCCCATCGTCCGCCGCCGGCCGGGCGCGGACCTGAGTACGCGTGCTCAACCCGATACGGGGACGGGCGCGCCGGGCTGAGTCGTCGGGAGGCACGCGGGGCGCGACGGGTGGTCGTCGTCCAGTAAGGAGTGCGGGGGCCAGGCGCGGAGGTTCCGCGTTCTCCGGGTCCTCACGGGTGCGGCATCGGCGCGGGCGGTGTCGGCGCGGGCGGTGTCGGCAGCAGGCGAATGAGGTGCTGTGCCACGTCCAGCGGCAGCGGTGGAATGTGGACGTAATCGGCGCCCCGTTCATCGCTGCGGGGGACGACCCGTCGGAGCAGAGCTTCGTCCGCGCCGAGTTCCCGTAGCAGCCGGCGCAGGGCGAGGGATGCGTGTCGGGTCTCGCTGAGGTCGTTCCTCAGCGCGTCGGGCATCGGCATGGCGGTTCCCCGTTCGGCGATCGGATACTCACTGACCGTAGGAAGCGCTGGCGTGCTGCGGCCATGGCACTTTGACGGTCCGTCAGCTCGAAGTGCCACCTCTACAGCGGCACACCGACCGCGTCCGCAAGGACACGCATGCGTGGTGTCAGGGTCCGCCGCCGGGCGATGACCTGACCGAGGATGTCGCGGGCATACCGCTGGTGCGGGAGCCACTGCGGTGCGGCCTGCCAGATGGTCTCCAGGGTGTCCACCGCCTCTGCGTACTGCCGCAGCCGCACCCGCGCGGACGCCTGGTCCAGCCGGTTCCGGTTGAGGTTGTTCGAGGTCGGGCGCATACCCTCCCAGGAGATCTCGGCGGAAAGTCGCAGCACTCGGTCGGGTCGATCCGAGACCATGGCGTGCTCGGCGTCCTTGAGCTGGACCGTCCGCGCGTCGAACGCCCGCAGGAAGCCCCCCGGCACCTGCCGCGGGCCCAGCGCCGCGGCGGCCGAACCGGCAAGGAGCAGCAGTCGCTCGGTGTCGTCCGGCCGGGCGTCCCGGTCCGCCGCCGCGGCGGCGCGCAGCAGCAGCCATCCCCACGCGCCCAGCTCCGCGGGCGTGGCCCGGGACATACGGGGCTCGATCCGCTCGGCCCACTCCTCGGCGAGCCGCCCGGCCTCGGCGATCCGGCCGCGACGCAGCAGCAGCCAACACCGCGTGCTGATCGCGGCCGCCGCGTCGAGATCGTCGGGAGCACCGTCCAGGGCACGGCCGAGTGCGTCCTCGGCGGCATCGAACTGCCTGGTCTGGGTGAGCATCCAGCCGACCAGCCGCATCAGCCCGGCGTTCACCGCGCGCCCCGCCGGGGCGTCGGCCACGGCCGCGGAGTCGCGCAGCAGCACGGGCAGCACCTCGGCCAACTCGTCAAGACGGTCACCGGCCGCAAGGGGCATGGCGGCGGCGACGGCCGCGCGGACTCCGGCGACCGTCGGGGCGTCGTCGGCGGGCCCGGGCGGTGGAGCGGCCAGCGCGGCGCGGACGGGCGTCCACAGGTCCACAACGCGCGGAGAGGCGCCCTGCGTCTCGCGCACGCCTCCCAGCAGCCGGCTGGTGGGCACCCGCAGGGCCACGGCGAGCGCGCGGGCCGTCTCCACCCGCGTATCGTCCCGCTCGCCCTGCTCCAGCTTCCTGACCAGCGACAGGGACACGCCGGATGCGGACGCAAGCTGGTGCTGGGTCAGCCCTCGCCGCTTGCGGATCTCGCGCAGCCGCTCGCCGATGGGGCCGCTGCTGCCGATGGGTTGAGGCATTCCGACCCCGGACCTACTCGTTTCGACCTCGACACCCGAAACGGTACAGCGGGTCCCGCCTCGCGCGGGGACGCCTTTCTCCGGCCGGCAGCGGATGCGGGCGCGGGCGCGGGCGCGGGTACGGACGTAGGTGACGGTCAGTCGGGTGTGTGACGGCGCCTCCCTCATGCGTGTGATTCAGGCCACAGCTCATTGACGATCAGCGAAACACCCGCGCAACATGGCGGAAACCACTTCCTCGGAAGCAGCTTGCCAGGTGCGAACTGTAAACGTTTACAGTTCGGTTGCGGTTCAGCTTCGGATGCATCTCCCGGACTCGGCCGGACCCGGCTCCGGACCCAGCCTCAGAGCTTCAGCTTCAGCGAAAGGACGATCATGACGACTTCGGCCGGACCGCCGACCGTCGAGACCATCGCCGCGAAGGCGGGTGTCTCGATCGCGTCGGTGTCGAGGGTGCTGAACGGGCACGGCGCCCGCCCCAACACGGTCCGGCGGGTCGAACAGGCCGCCGCGGAACTGGGCTACGTGCCCAACGGCGTGGCCAGGTCGCTGAAGGGCGGCCGCACCCGGCAGCTCACCTTCGCGATGCCCGACGTCGGCAACCCGGTCTACGTCTCGATGGTCCGCCAGATACAGGCGACCGCGAAGCCGCTGGGCTACCGGCTGCTGCTGCACTCCACCGACGCCGTGGCCGAGGACGAGCTGGACGTGGTGCGCAGCCTGGCCGACCGGACCAGCGACGGCCTGATCCTGGTCCCGATCCGGGTCACCGACGAGCACCTGAAGGTGCTGTCCGGGGCGGCGCGGCCGGTGGTCGTGATCGGGTCGCTGCCCGACCAGGCGCCGGTGGACAGCGTGCGGGCCGACTCGGTCTCCGGGGCCGTGCTCGCGATGCGCCACCTGCTGGCGAGCGGGCGGCGGCGGATCGCGTTCATCAACGGCCCCGCGGACACCGTCCCGGGTCGTAACCGCAGCCTCGGCTACCGCACCGCGCTGGAGGAGGCCGGGCTGGACCACGACCCGGCGCTCACCGTCACCACCGAGTTCGGTATCGCGGCCGGCGCGGCGGCGATGCACCGGCTGCTGGACGCCGACCCCGGTATCGACAGCGTCTTCTGCGCCAACGACCAGCTCGCGCTGGGCGCGGTGCACGCCGCCCACGACCGGGGCCTGCGGATACCCGAGCAGCTGGCCGTGGCCGGCATGGACAACAGCGAACTGGCCCGCGCCGGCCACCCCGCGCTGACCAGCGTGGACCTCGGCTCGGCCGAACGTGGCCGGATAGCCGCCGAGATGCTGCTGGCCCGGCTGGACGGCGGGGATCACGAGGTGCGGTGCGAGACCGTCGCGCCCCGGCTGGTCGTACGCGGCTCCACCGCGCACGTCCGGCCCGGGCGCGACGACGGTTCCGGCCCCGATTCCGACGTCGGCGTGGACCGTGACCAGGACCGGGACCCGGGCACGAGCCCGGCCGCGCACCCGGCCGCGCACCCGGGCGCGGTCACGAACCCGAACCCGAGCACGGGCATCGCGTCCGGCAACACCCCGGCGAGCGCGTCGTGAGCGCCGGAGCGGTCCTGCGGCCGCGGCGCCGTACCGGACAGGGCGCCGGCACTCCCCCGCCGCGCTCCACCGCCGCGCGCCGCCGGGTGCTCGGCCTGGACAAGGACGCCTGGTTCCTGCTGCTGCCGGCGCTGATCCCGGTGCTGGTGCTGAGCGTGGGCCCGCTGCTCTACGGGATCTCGCTCGCCTTCACCGACGCCCAGTCCGGCGTCACCAACTCCACCTCCTTCACCGGCATCGCCAACTTCAAGGACCTGCGGCTCGACTCGCTCTTCTGGCAGTCGTTCCGGATCGGCCTGCTGTGGGCGGTGTGCGTCACCGTGCTGCAGTTCCTGATGTCGCTGGGCCTGGCGCTGCTGCTCAACCAGAACCTGCGGCTGCGCTGGCTGGCCCGCACCCTGGCGCTGGTGCCGTGGGCGATGCCCGAGGTCGTCGTCGGCATCATGTGGCGGCTGGTCTACAACCCGGACGCGGGCATCCTCAACAACACCCTGCACCACCTGCATCTGACCGACGGCACCACGGACTGGCTGTCCAGCCTGTCGCTGGCGCTGCCCGCGGTGATCGTGGTGGGCGTGTGGGCGGGCATGCCGCAGACCACCGTGGTGCTGCTGGCCGGCCTGCAGAACGTCCCGCTGGAGCTGCACGAGGCCGCGAGCCTGGACGGTGCCGGGATGTGGCGCCGGTTCACCACGGTGACCTGGCCCACCCTCAAGCCGGTGGTGCTCTCCATCACCGCGCTGAACTTCATCTGGAACTTCAACTCCTTCGGCCTGGTCTACGTGCTGACCAGCGGCGGACCCGGCGGCAAGACCGAGCTGCCGATGCTCTTCGCCTACGACGAGGCGTTCCGCTACGGCCAGTTCGGCTACGCGGCCGCCATGGGCCTGGTGATGGTCGCGGTGATCGCCGTGCTGCTGGCCGTGTTCCTGCGCAACCGCCTGAAGGAGGACGAGTCATGAGCGCGACCGACGCGGCCGGCGCGGCCGCCGTACCCGCTCCCCCCGCCACCCCCGCGCCCAGCGCCTCCACGGGCGCCGGGCGGCGCAAGGCCCGCCGCCGGATGGGCCGCGCCGGGCAGTACGTCGCGCTGCTCTGCTACGTGGTGTTCCTCGCCTTCCCGCTGCTGTGGCTGGTCTCGACCGCCTTCAAGTCGCCGCAGGAACTGGGCTCGATCCACCCGACCTGGCTGCCGAAGCACCCCACGCTGGACAACTTCCGGTCCGCCTTCGACGAGCAGCCGCTGCTGCACTCCGCGCTGAACAGCCTGATGGTGGCCGGCATCTCCGCGGTCGTGTCGGTGGCCATCGCGGTGCCCGCGGCCTACGTGATGGTGCGGTTCCGCTCGATGGTCAGCCGGGCCGGCACCGCCTGGATTCTGGTCAGCCAGATGTTCCCGCTGGTGCTGATCATCATCCCGCTGTTCATGGTGCTGAAGAACATGCACCTGGTCGACTCCCGGCTCGGCCTGGGCCTGGTCTACGTGGTGTGGACGCTGCCGTTCGCGCTGTGGATGCTCCAGGGCTACGTCAAGGCGGTGCCGGTCTCGCTGGAGGAGGCCGCCGCGATCGACGGGTGCAGCCGGGCCCGCGCGCTGCGCAGCGTGGTGCTGCCGCTGCTGATGCCGGGCCTGGTGGCCACGCTGATGTTCTCCTTCGTCACCGCGTGGAACGAGTTCTTCTTTGGCCTGGTCCTGCTCAAGTCCCCGGAGAAGCAGACGATGTCCGTGATCCTGACCCACTTCCTGGGCGCCGAGGGCGCCGCGGACCTCGGCCCGCTCGCCGCCGCGTCGGTGCTCGCCACCCTGCCCAGCCTGCTGTTCTTCGCGCTGCTGCAGAAGCGGCTGGTCGGCGGCATGATGACCGGGGCGGTGAAGGGCTGATGCGCCGCCGTACCTTCCTGACCGGCACCGCCGCGACCGCCGCGGTGGCCGGCTCCGGGTCGCTGCTGTCGGCCTGCGGCTCCTCCAGCGGCTCGGGCGTGCCGCGGCTGGACTTCCTGTCGCTCGCCTGGCAGACGGAGTCGGTCAAGGCGAACAAGGCGCTGGTCGCGCAGTGGAACAAGCAGCACCCCGAGGTGCAGGTCCGCTACGTGCAGGGCAGCTGGGACGACGTCCACGACCAGTTGCTGACCTCCTTCGAGGGCGGCGCCGCGCCGGACATCATCCATGACGAGGGCATCGACCTGACCGACTTCGGCTCCGGCGGCTACCTCGCGGACCTGACCGGCCTGCTGCCCGCGGGCCTGAAGAGCCGTATCCCGCAGAGCACCTGGGACACCGCGCGGTTCAACGGCGCGGTGTACGGGGTGCCGTTCCTCCAGGAGCCGCGGGTGCTCATCGCCAACCGCACCCTGCTGGTGAAGGCGGGCGTCCGGCTGCCGGACGTCGCGCACCCGTGGACCTGGCAGGAGTTCGAGGACATCTGCCGGGAGCTGTCCCACCACGGCGGCGGCGCCGAGCGGTACGGCACGGCCTGGCCGATGAGTTCGCCGGTGAGCGTGACGCTGAACCTGGCGCTGACCAACGGCGGCCGGGTCCTGTACAAGGACGAGGGCAGCGGCCGTACCGAGGTGCGGTTCGGCAGCGCCGACTCGGCCTTCGCCGAGCTGGTCCGGCGGCAGGTGAAGACCGACAGGTCCGCGCCCTCCAGCGCGCTGGCGCTCGGCGGCGGCGACGTGCTGCCCGGGTTCTTCGCCGGGCGGTACGCCATGCTGCCGCTGGACTTCTCCTACCGGCAGCAGATCGAGCAGCAGGCGCCCAAGCACTTCGACTGGGTCGTCCTGCCGCTGCCGGTCGGCAGCAAGGCGCCCGACGGCGGGCGCTCCCAGGGGGTCAGCCCGCAGACCCTGTCGGTGGCGAAGTCCTGCAAGCACCAGCAGGCGGCCGTGGAGTTCATCGACTTCATGACGCAGACCCCGCACCTGGTGCAGCTCGCGCAGGGCGACTGGATGCCGCCGACCGGCGCCGCGGCGCTGCGCGACCCGTCGCTGACCACCACGAAGCTCGGGTGGAGCACCGGGATGGCGATGGCGAAGTACCTGAGCGCGTCCCCCGCGCTGGGCATGCGCGGCTACCCCGAGTGGTCCGACAAGATCGCCACGCCGGCGCTCCAGCAGTACTACAGCGGCGCGATCAGCCTGGACTCGCTGCGCGGAAAGCTCGTCCGCGACGGCAACCGCGTCTTCGAGCGGTACCGGGACTGAGGGGGTGCGGCGCGCCCCTCCCCCAGGGCGCGCCGCGCCGCCGAGGGAGCCGAGCGATCGGCCACCCGATCCCCTGACCTCGACCGTCACCCGTATCCGTATCCGTATCCGTCCCCGACACCCGCACCGGAAGGAGCCCGCACCGTGTCCCGCACCGAGCACCACCGCCGTCCCCGGCCGCAGGGCCACCGACCGCGCGGCCACCAGCCGGCGGCGGGTCCGGCCCGCCCGCCACCGCCGCCGGGCACCCGCAGGGCACAGCCACGCACCACACAGCAGTACTCACCAGGAAACGGCACGGCATGAGCACAACTCCCGCCTCACCCAGCGCCTCTGACGCATCAGGTCCCCCACCCCTCAGCACGTCCGGCACGGCGCTGGCCCCGCCGCCGGGGGGCATCCGCCGCCCCCGCCCCGTACCCGGCAGCCCCCGTGACCACGCGCGCGGCGCGCTCACCGGGCTGGCCGTCGGTGACGCCCTCGGGGCGCCGGCCGAGAACATGAAGCCGTCGCAGATCCGTCAGCGCTGGGGCCGTATCGAGGACTTCGTCAGCGAGGACCCGGCGGGCACCGACGACACGGAGTACGCCATCCTGTCCGGCCTGCTGCTGGCCCGGTACGGCGCCGCGCTCACCACCGGCGACGTGGAGGCGGCCTGGCACGTGTGGATCGCCGACCGCGACGAAGGGGCCTTCCGCGGCGCCGGGTTCAGCGAGCGCGGCACCCTGGAGAACCTGCGCCGCGGGCTGGCCTCGCCGATCACCGCGCAGCACCGGCACGCCTGGAGCGACGGCCTGGCGATGCGCGCGGCACCGTTCGGCGTCTACGCGGCGGGGCGGCCCGCCGAAGCGGCGCGGCTGGTGGCGATCGACGGGACCGTCAGCCACGAGGGCGAGGGGATCTACGGCGGCCAGGCGGTCGCCGCCGGGGTGGCCGCGGCGATGACCGGCGGGGACTGCTCCGCGGTGATCACCGCCGCCCTGTCGGTGGTGCCCGAGGACTCCTGGACCGCGCGGTCGCTGCGGCGCGCGGTGACCGTGGCGCGCCGGGTCCGGCTCGACCCGACGCTCACCGTGCTCGACCGCGAGCGCGCGCTGCGCTCGGCCGTCGTCATCGGCGGGTACCCCTGGACCGACCTCGCGCCCGAGGCGGTCGGCCTCGCGTTCGGCGCGTTCGCGCTGGCCGGGGGCGACTTCAGCCGCTCGGTGCTCACCGCGGTCAACATGGGCCGCGACGCCGACACCACCGCGGCGGTCGCCGGCGCGCTGGCCGGCACCCTCGGCGGGTTCGGCGCGATTCCCACGCACTGGTCGGAGGCGATCAAGCCGGTCACCGGCAGTTGCCTGCCGGCCATGGCGGGCTACCACGTCCGCGACATCGCCGACCTGCTCGCCCCCGGGGAACCCGTGCCCGGTCCGGCCGAACGGGTGGCGTCATGAGCACCACCGCACACGGCTTCTCGCGCGGGCCCGCTTCCGCGGCGAAGGCGACGGCCGACGGCGAGCCCGGCCACCCCGACAGCGGGCCCGGCCGCCCCGACGGCAGCTCGGACCCGGATGCCGGCGCGCCCCGCGAAACGGCACCACGCCCGCGCCCGGCGGCCGATGCCGGCACCGGCAACTCCCGCCCGCTCAGGCCCGGTTCTGCCACCTCGGCACTTCCGGCCGGCACGGCACACCGGACCCCCGGCGGTGCCGCCACCACGACGCCCCGTCCGGCCACCGGACGCGGCGACTCCCCACACCCGGAGCACACCCCCGTGAACCGCACCGGCACGTCCGGCATCCCCGCGCCCGCTTCGGACACCGCCCACGGTGCGGCGGCGCCGGGTGACCGGGTGACCCGGGACCGGGTGGAGGGGCTGCTGCTCGGGCTCGCCGCGGGCGACGCCGCGGGATGGCCGGCCGCACGCCATCGGGCCGCGCGGATGCCGGAGTGGACGCGGCGGCTGACCCGCGAACTGGACACGTTCGCCGAGCAGAACGCGACCACGACCCTGCCGGTGCCGATCGCGCTCAACCAGCCGCCCGAGCCGCTGCGGCTGGGGCCGTCGGACGACGCGGAGTGGGCGGCCTTCACCGCCGAGTCGGTGCTGTCGGCGCGCGGCGCGCTGCTCAGCGACCTCAGCCGCGACCGCCGGGTGCGGGCCGCGGTGGACCTCGCCTGGATGTCGCTCGCCGCCGAGATCTCCTCGGCCGCGGCCCGCGCCTCGGAGGTGGAGTCCGCGGTGATCCCGCTGCGCGCCCGGATCTCGGTACGGGCCGGGCTCGGCAACCTCGCCACGGGGCTGCGGCCGCCCGCCACCGGCCACGACAACCCGCACTTCTTCGACGACGCGGCCTGCGGGCGCGCGTGCGTGCTGGCCGTGGTGCACCCGGGCGACCCGGCCGCCGCCGCCGACCTGGCGGAGTACGACGCCCACTACACGCAGGACGGCGACGGGGTGCACGGCGCCCGGGCGATGGCCGCGGCGGTCTCGCTCGCGCTGGCCGGCGCGTCCGCCGACGACTGCGTACGGGCCGCGCTGCGCGAACTGCCGGCCGGCTCGGAGATCTCCCGCAACGCCGAGCACGCGGTCGCCCTCGCCCGGGCCGCGCGCGCCGCCGAACCCGACGGCCACGGCCAGGCGTTCGGCCTGGTCCCGCTGCTGGAACACCAGATCGTGGACCACGTCTACAGCTACGGCATCGCCGCCGCGGAGACCGTGCCGGTGGCGCTCGCCCTGGTGCTGGCCGCCGACGGCGCGGTGGACCAGGCGGTGCCGGCCGCGGCCTGCCTGTCGCGGGTCGCGGACTCCGCGCCCGCGCTGGCCGGCGCCCTGGCCGGTGCGCTCGGCGGCGCCGCCGCGCTGCCGGTCTCCTGGCGGGAGGCGTGCCGGACCCTGCCCGGCTGCGCGCTGCCCCGGCTGGTGGGCACCGACCTGGTGGACCTGGCCGGGCGGTTGGCCGGCGTCGAGCCCGAGGCCGACCCGTACGCCGTACCGGACACCTCGCCACCGCCCGCCGAGCCGTTCGCCTCGCCCGGCGCTCCCGCACACCCCGTGGCGCCGCTCGCCACCGACCCCCATGCCCCTGTCACGGAAGGACCCGGAAGCAATGAAACTCACGCTTGAGGACCGCATCACCGGCTGCCTCGTCGGCGCCGCTGTCGGCGACGCCCTCGGCGGCCCGGTCGAGGGCTGGACGCCCGAGCAGATCACCGAGCGGCACGGCGGCCGGGTACGGGGCATCGTCGGCCCGTTCTACGAGGAGTGGCGCACCGCGCGCCCGATCGCGCCGTACCACAAGGGCGACGGGCACGTCACCGACGACACCCTCATGACGCACGCCCTGGTGCGGGTCTACGCCAAGGTCCGCGACCACCTCGACGCGTACAGCGTGGCCGACCACCTCGTGCCCGACCTGATCGGCACGCCCCGGTGGATTCCCGAGCTGGAGGCGGAGGCGCTGCCACTCCAGCGGATCTTCCTCGCCGAGAAGTGGATCGTGGCGCGGCTGCACTACGGCCACGTCGACCCGCGCGAGGCGGGCGTCGGCAACATCGTCAACTGCGGTGCCGCGATGTACATGGCGCCGGTCGGCGCGGTCAACGCCGGCAACCCCGCGGCCGCGTACGCCGAGGCGCTGGAGGTGGCCGCACCGCACCAGTCGTCGTACGGGCGTGAGGCCGCCGGGGTGTTCGCCGCCGCGGTCGCCGCGGCGTTCGCGCCGGACGCCACCGCCGCCTCCGTGGTCGAGACGGCGCTCGCCCTCGCCAAGGACGGCACCCGCGCCGCGATAGAGGCGGTGTGCGAGCGCGCCACCGGCTTCGACGACTGGGAGGAGGCGCTGGCGCCGCTGCGCGAGGCGGTCGCGCCGTTCGACACGGTCGGCCCGCGCTACCGCGAGCCCTCGCTCGGCGCCCGCCGCCCCTCCCGGCTGCACGCGATCGAGGAGCTGCCGGTCGCGCTCGGCATGTTGCTGATCGCGGGCGGGGCGTACGTACCGGCCGTGCTCGGCTCGGTCAACTACGGCCGTGACTGCGACTCCATCGCGACGATGAGCGGCGCGATCGCCGGGGCGCTCGGCGGCACCGGTGCGGTGCCCGCCGGGTGGAGCGACGAGGTGGCCCGCGCCAGCCGGCTCGACCTGCACACCCCCGCGGCCGACCTGTCCGCCGTCGCCCGCGAGGTCTTCGCCCGCGACACCGACCGCCGCCGCGCCCACGAAGCCGCGTTCACGGCGCTGGCGGAGGTCCGATGAGCCCGCACCCCGCGGAGTACCCGCCCCCGTCGCCGACCGGGCCGGGCACGGCCGACGGTGACGGCGGGCGCGGGGCCGGGTCCGATCCGGCGCTCGGGGAGCCGTTGCGGCTGACCTGGGTGCAGCCGGAGGACCTGGTGGGGCACGAACTGCGGCAGGCCGAGCAGGACGGGCGGGACACGGCCGCGGTGCGAGGGCGCTGGCTGGCCGCCGGCGGGCACCTGGCGCCGGAGCGGGCCGGGGCGTCGCCCGGTCCGGTGCGCCCGGAGGTGCGGGCGCTCGCGCACGAGCTGCTGGACGAACTGGCCGGGCAGCGCTCGCCGTTGGCCGAGCAGGAGCCGACGGATCTGGCCGGGATTCACGCGGCCGCGGGCACGCCGCCCGCCCTTGCGCGGGTCGAGCGCCCGCAGGAGCTGGCCGAGCGGCTGGAGGCGGGCTGGCTGGGCCGGGCCGCGGGGTGCGTGCTCGGCAAGCCCGTGGAGAAGCTGCCGCTCGACGGCATCCGGGCGATCGCCCGCTCGACCGGCAACTGGCCGGTGCGCGGCTACTTCACCGAGGTGGGCCTGGACCCGCGGGTCGCCGCCCGCTTCCCGTGGAACCGCCGCAGCCGCCCCACCTCGCTCGCCGAGAACATCGACGGGATGCCCGAGGACGACGACCTCAACTACCCGCTGCTGGCACTGATGTTGCTGGAGGCCCGCGGTCACGGCTTCCGCACCCGGGACGTGGCGCAGCTGTGGCTGGACGAGCTGCCCGCGGGCCGTACCTTCACCGCCGAGCGGGTCGCGTACCGGAACCTGCTGGCCGGGCTGGAGCCGCCGGAGACCGCCACCTGGCGCAACCCGTTCCGGGAGTGGATCGGCGCCCTGATCCGCGCGGACGTCTTCGGCTGGACCCGCCCGGGCGACCCGGCCGCGGCTGCGGACGAGGCGTGGCGCGACGCCGTGCTCAGCCACACCGCGAACGGCGTGTACGGGGCGATGTTCGCCGCCGCGGTGGTGGCGCGGGCGGCCGGTGGCGGCGCCGACGTGCACGCGTGCCTGGCGGCCGGGCTCCAGGTGGTGCCGCGCGGGTCGCGGCTGGCCGGCGCGGTCCGGCTCGGCATCGACCTCGCCGGCGCCGAACCGTCGGGCAGCGCGGAGGGCTTCGCCGTCGTCGTGGACGAGCTGCACCGGCGGTTCCACGACCACCACTGGGTGCATGTCCTGCCCAACGCGGCGCTGCTCGCGGCGGCCCTCACGCACGCCGACGGGGACTTCGCCGGGTCCATCTGCCGTGTGGTGTCGGGCGGTTGGGACACCGACTCGAACGGTGCGACGGCCGGGTCCGTCACCGGGCTGCTGGCCGGTTCGGCGGCCGCGCTGCCCGGCGAGTGGACCGGCCCGCTGAAGAACCGGCTGGCCAGCACGGTCGGCGGGTTCGACGGCATCGGCTTCGACGCCCTCGCCCGTCGTACCGCCGCGCTGGCCGTGCTGCCGTCCGGCTCGAACCCGCGGGAGCACGAAGCGCCCGCGCGCCGCGCGCCCGCACAGGGCACCCCCGAGGAAGGCACCCGATGAGCACCGATCCGACCGTTCCCCCGGCACCCTCCGCTCCCCCGGGGCGCCGCGGCGCCCCGCCGTCCGGGCGGGCCCGCATCGTGGTGCTGGGCAGCGCCAACATGGACCTGGCGGCGTACACCCGGGTGGCGCCGGCGCGCGGCGAGACCGTCACCGGCGAGGCGTTCCGCACCGTGGCCGGGGGCAAGGGCGCCAACCAGGCGATCGCGGCCGCGCGGGCCGGTGGCGAGGTGACGTTCGTCGGCGCGGTCGGCGACGACGACTTCGGGCCGCGGCTGCGCGCCGCCCTCGACGGCGCCGGGGTCGGCACCGGCCCGCTGCGGACGGTGCCGGGCCCGAGCGGCATCGCGCACATCGTGGTCGACGGCGAGGGCCACAACGCGATCGTGGTGGTGCCGGGTGCGAACGGCACGGTGACCTCCCTCGCCGACGGCGACGAGGATGTCATCGCGGCGGCCGGTGCGCTGCTGCTCCAGCTCGAACTGCCGCTGGACGGCGTGCTGGCGGGTGCGCGGGCCGCGCACCGGCACGGCGTCCGGACCGTCCTCACGCCGGCGCCGGCCCAGCCGCTGCCCGGCGAACTCCTCGCGGTGACCGACCTGTTGGTGCCCAACGAACACGAGGCCGCCGCGCTCAGCGGCCACTCCGACCCGCGCGCCGCCGCCCGCGCGCTGCTCGACGCGGTGCCCGAGGTGGTGGTGACCCTCGGCGCGGCGGGCTGCCTGTACGCCGCCCGCGGCCACGAGCCGCTGGTCGTACCGCCCCTGCCCGCGAAGGCGGTGGACACCACCGCGGCCGGCGACACCTTCGTGGGCGCCCTCGCGGTCGCGCTCGGCGAGGGCCGGCCGGTGCCGGCGGCGCTGGAGTGGGCGACGGCCGCCTCCGCGCTGTCGGTGGAACGCGAGGGCGCGTCGTCCTCGATGCCGGAGCGCGCGGAGATCGACGCGCGGGCGGCCGGCGGTACGCCCGTATCGCGCCGGACCGACCGCCCGAGTCACGGATGAGCGGCCGCAGATGACCGACCGACGACGACTGCCGACGAACACCCCCGCTGATCTGGACGACACGACGACCGACGACGACCTGACGCGCGAGGACCGGCACCCCGGCGAATCCGCCGGACGCCGAAGCACGTGGAAGAAGCCGAGGTAGCTCCCATGCACCACCCCAGTACCCGCAGTACCCGCAGTACCCGCCCCGACGGCCGACTCCCCGCTTCCGCCGACGCGGTGACGGCCGCGGGCTCGGGCAACGGCACCGCCGTACCGCCGCCGCGCACCGAGCCGTCGCCCGAGGCTCCCCACACGCCGCCCGCCGGCGGCCCGTTGGAGGGCATGCGGGTGCTGGACCTGGCCACGCTCTTCGCCGGGCCGAGCGCCGCGACCCTCCTCGGCGACTTCGGCGCCGACGTCGTCAAGGTCGAGCACCCGCGCAAGCCGGACCCCTCCCGCGGCCACGGCCCGAGCAAGGACGGCGTGGGCCTGTGGTGGAAGCACCTCGGCCGCAACAAGCGGAACATCACCCTCGACCTGTCGACGCCCGGCGGCCGGGACGTGCTGCTCAAGCTCGCCGCGTCCGCCGACGTCATAATCGAGAACTTCCGGCCGGGCACGCTGGAGCGCTGGGGCCTGGGCTGGGAGGAGCTGTCGGCGGCGAACCCGCGGCTGGTGCTGGCGCGGGTGACGGCGTTCGGGCAGTTCGGCCCGTACTCCGCGCGGCCCGGCTTCGGCACGCTCGCCGAGGCGATGAGCGGGTTCGCGTCGGCCACCGGCGAGCCCGACGGCCCGCCCACGCTCCCGCCGTTCGGCCTCGCCGACTCCGTGGCCGCCCTCGCCACCTCCTTCGCGGTGATGGCCGCGCTGGCCGGCCGGGACCGTACGGGCACGGGGCAGGTGGTCGACATGGCCATCATCGAGCCGATGCTCGCGGTGCTGGGCCCGCAGCTCATCTGGTACGACCAACTCGGTTACGTGCAGCCCCGGATGGGCAACCGCTCCACCAACAACGCGCCGCGCAACACCTATCGGACCGCCGACGGGGCGTGGCTGGCGGTGTCCTCCTCCGCGCAGTCGATCGCCGAGCGGGTGATGCGGCTGGTCGGGCGGCCGGAGCTGGTCGAGGAGCCGTGGTTCGCCACCGGCACCGGGCGGGCCGCGCACGCCGACGAGATCGACACCGCGGTCGGCGGCTGGATAGCCGGGCACGACCGGGACGAGGTGGTCGCGGCCTTCGAGGAGGCGCAGGCCGCGGTCGCGCCGATCTACGACGTGCGGGACGTGATGACCGATCCGCAGTACGGCGCGCTGGGCACCGTGGCGTCCGTGGACGACGCGGAGCTGGGGCCGATGCGGATGCAGAACGTCCTGTTCCGGCTGTCGGGCACGCCCGGCGCGATCCGCTGGACCGGCCGCCCGCACGGCGCGGACACCGACGCCGTCCTCACCGAACTCGGCCTGGACGGACCGGAGATCGCCGCGCTGAGGGCGGAGGGCGCGCTGTGAGCACCGGAACCCACGACACGACGGGCACCCCCACCGGACCCGGCACCCCCGCCGGTCCCGCCGCCTCCACCGGACCCGGCACCCCCGCCGGTCCCGCCGCCTCCGCCGGGCCCGGCACCTCCGCGGGGGCCGCCGCCGACGACCGCGCCGGTGCGGACGACGCCGTCCTGACCTGGCTCTACGCCCCGGGCGACCGTCCCGACGTGGTCGCGAAGGCGCTGCGTTCCGGCGCGGACGTCGTCCTGGTCGACCTGGAGGACGCGGTCGCGCCCGCCCGCAAGGAGTACGCGCGGGCCGCCACCGCCGAGTTGCTCGCCGAGCCGGTGCCGGGGCCCGCCCGGGTGCACGTACGGCTCAACGCCCTCGACGGCCCGCTGTTCGCGGCGGACCTCGCGGCGCTGGCCGGGCTGCCGGGCCTGGGCGGGCTGCGGCTGCCGAAGGTCGCCGGGCCGGGCGATGTCGCGTCCGTGCTGCGGCTGCACCGCGAGCTGGCCGGGCCCGGCGCGGCCGTGCCCGGGCTCTACCCGCTGCTCGAATCGGCGCTCGGCCTGGAGAACGCCTTCGCCATCGCCACCGCCGATCCCGCGGTGCGCGGACTCGCGCTCGGCGAGGCGGACCTGCGCGCCGACCTCGGCGTGACCGAGGAGGACGCGCTCACCTGGCCCCGGGTGCGGACCGTCGTGGCGGCCCGCGCGGCCGGACTCGCCCCGCCCGCGCAGTCTGTCTACCCCGACGTGCGCGACCTCGACGGCCTCGACGCCTCCTGCCGTCGCGGCCGCGCCCTCGGGTTCCTCGGCCGCGCCGCCATCCACCCCCGCCAACTCCCCGTCATCGCCCGCGCCTACCTCCCCACCGCGGGCGAACTGGACGCCGCCCGCGAGACCGTGGCCGCGGCCGCCGCCTCGCCCGGTGCCCTGGCCCTGCCCGACGGCCGCTTCGTGGACCCCGCGGTGGTGGCCGGCGCCCGACGTGTCCTGACGCTTGCCGCCCGCGCGGAGGCGTACTTGTAGGGTCTGCTGACGATGAACGGGGGACCGGAGTCCGCGTCGAGACCACCACGCCGGTTCGCGGCCGCCGACGGATTCGGGGTCGTGCTCGCCGCTACTCGCGGTGTGCCGCGGCTTCGGCGGCCTTCGCGGCTTCCTCGGCCTCGTCCAACACCTCGAAGACGTAAGGAAGTTGCTCTTCCAGATGTCGGCTGAGCATCGCCACGGCGGCGTTCCGGGGAATCTGCTGCGATCCGACCCGGCGCGCCACCTCCTGCATCGCGGTGTACGCCTCGACGAAGTCGCGGAGGTGGTCAGCGGGGTACGCGCGGACCAGCCCGCCCCAGATCTCCACCGCCGCCATCGACGGTTCCAGGGCCTCCTGCCAGCGGCCGTCCTCGCTCAGCAGGGCCACCGAGTCGGTCAGGAACGAGGCGATGAGCGGCTGGTACTTCGGCAGTTCCCGGTCGAGCCCGTACCAGAGGTCCAACGCGCGGCAGAGCGCGTCCGGGAGCGTCTCCAGGGAGCCGGACAGGGCCTGCCAGAGGCCGAGTTGGAGGGTGTGCTTGACCAGGCTGAGCTCCGCCTCGGCGCCGGCGAGCCCGATCCGCCGCCGGTGCTCCCCGATGCCGACCGCCTGCCGCAGGGCGTCGCACGCCTCGGCTGAACGTCCCAGCTGGTGGAGGATGTTGCCGAGGTTCACCAGCGAGGAGATGAGCCGGCCCTCGAAGTTGCGCGGGTCGCGGCGGGCCAGTAGCCGAAGCCCCTGCACCGCGTCCTCGGCGTAGCGGAGGCCCTCCTGGTGCCGCCGCATGCCGACGAGCAGCGCCGCGAGGTTGGAACGCCAGACGGGGAGCAGGATCTCGTGGGAGGAGTCGGTGGCGGCGAGCTGCTCGGAGAGTTCCACCGCCCGGCGCAGCGCGCGCCGGGCCTCGTCGAGACGGCCCAGGTCCCAGAGCCCGTCGGCCAGGTTGTTCAGGTTCCAGGCGAGTCTCGTCCTGGTGTGCCGGTCGGTCTCGCCCAGCCGCTCCAGCAGCTCCACCGACTCTCCGAGGGCGAGCAGCGCCTCCTGGTCGCGCCCGGCGGCGGACAGGCAGGAGCTCAGCGTGCTCACCGCGAGGGCGTACGCGCGGTCGCGGCCGGGGTGGTTCCGGTCCAGGCGTTCGATGACCCGCAGCTGCTCCGCAGCCGCGGCCAGCGCCTCCTCCGCGCGGCCCGCGCCGCTGAACGTGCTGCTGAGCAGGTCAAGGGCGATGCCGAGGTCGTTCAGTGCGGTCGCCGAACCGTCCGCCGCCTGCCGCCGGGCGGCGGTCACGGAGTCCTCGGCGAGCTTCAGGGCGAGCCGGTCCAGACCGTCGTGGGCGTGGATCAGGACGATCCGGAGCCGGTTCAGCACCTCGACGCTGAGGCCGCCGGCCGGCATCGCGTCCAGCAGCGCCTGTTGCACGCCGGCGGTCCTGGCGGTGCGGCCCGTCCCGTGGTGCGCGGCGGCGGCCCGCGCCAGCACCGTCACCAGCCGCACCTGCTGGTCGGCGGAGGAGCGCGCCAGCAGGTCGGCCAGCGGGAGCGGCGGATCGAGGTCGAGCAGGGCGCGGGAGGCGTGGTACTCGCCGACCCGGTCGGGTTGCAGCGGGCCCCAGAACCGGTCAGGTCCCGCCGGGTAGAGGGTACGCAACCAGGCCGCCATGACCGGTGCCCGCGCGGGCGGGATGCCGGGGAGCGCCCCGACGGCGGCGACCGCCTCGGGCTCGTCTCTCGCCCCGCACAGCGCGGCGACGGCCACGGCCTGCTGGAGGACGGTCGGATCGAGCGGCCCGAGCCGTTCGGCGGCCCGCACCCAGTACCGCTGCTCGTGCCGCAGCAAGGTGGCCTCGGCGGGCTCCTCGGGCGCGGCCGAGACCGGCGCCGAGCCGTGCTGCAACAGGGCGGTGAGCGCGGCCATCTGTACGGTCAGCACCGACTCGTCGCCGTCCACGCCCAGTCGGCTCGGCACGCCCAGGGCCGGCGCCAGGGCAGTCCATCCGGCGGGCGGGCGGCCCGGCAGGCCGGGTAACGCCTCCAGCAGATCGGCGAGGTCGCCGACCGCGCCGCGGAACAGCGCGGTCATGGCGTCGGGCGGGCCGCCCGCACCGACCAGCGCGGCCAGTTCGATGGTCGGGGCCCTGGCCAGGATCTCGTCCGCGTACGACGCGGTCAGCCCGTCGCTCTGCCAGGCGCCGCCGGTACGGGCGAGGAGCAGCAGCCGCGTACGGTGCCGGCAGCCGCGCAGCTGGTCGATGACGCGGCGCACCAGGCTCGGCCGGGCGTCCGCGTAGTCGATGACCAGCAGGAAGTCGAGCGCGGTCTCCAGGGACCTGAGTTCGGGCAGGGCGAGGTCGCTGTCCCGCAGTTCCGCCCGGATGTGCCCGGTGACCCACCCCTCCGCCCGCAGGTCGTCGGCCAGTTGGCGGGCGAGGCGGGACTTGCCCTGCCCGCCGGGCCCGGTGACCACCCGTACCGAGAAGCCCTCGGCACCGACCTGGCACCAGTCCCGCAGTGCCCGCAGCTCGTCCGCCCGCCCGCGGAAGGCCACCGCCTCGGCGTCGGCGCGCAGCAGCATCGCCGGCGAGCGCAGGTCCCGCTCGGGGGCGGCCGGATCGAGCAGGTCCACCGGTTCGGCGGCTTCCAACAGCGGCTGCCAGCCGCCGTGTTCGGCGATCAACGCGGTGAAGCCGTCGTCCGCGAGCAGCAGCGAGGCCGGGGTGGCGGTCAGCCGGGTACCGCCCACGGCCTGCCGGTCCGCGCGGACCACCCCGCACAGCAGCCCGCTCTGGCGGCTCTCGGTCAGCAGCGCGGCACCGGACATCCCGGACCAGCCGGTGCCGGTCCCGTCCCGTACCGGGATGGTCGCGTCCTTGCTGAAGACCTCGTAGCGACCGGCGAGCGAGCCGGTCCCCGGCATGATCTCGCCGCTGATCCGGCCGTCGAAGCGGTCGCCGCTGCTGGGGTCCTTCTCCATCCGGGGGAAGCCGGCGACGGCGACCGGGTGGGGGCGGGTGCCGATGATCCGGCCCCACCGTTGCGGCGGCCGGGTGCGTATGTCGGCCAGCGAGTCGGGCGGCTGCCAGCGCCGGCCGGCTCCCCCGCCCGGCCCGGCTCCTTCGCCCGGCCCGGCTCCCCCGTCAAACCCGGTCACTTCGGCCTGGCCATCTCCCCCGCCCGCCCCGTCGACTTCCACCTGGCCGTCGACTTCCACCAGCGCCGCGTCGACCCGGTCGTCGACGCGCCACCACCGAACCGCCGCCGGGAACTGCTCCGTCCCCGCATCCGGCCGGCAGACGGTCACCCGGGCCGGCTCCGGCCCCATCGCCGCCTGGACGACATGACCCGCCGTCAGCGCCAGCCGCGGCGCGACCAGGTAGCCGGACCCGAACGTCGTGCCGGTCTCCCGGTGGACCCGGATCTGCACCCGCCGGTCGAACTCCATCCGGCCCCCTCCCGCCTCCCGGACCGCTACCGGGCCGCCCTACTCCTCATCGGAGACGTTCACCGGGGCATGATCGGCTCCACGTGCGTCCAGCCGCACCGTGACCTTGTGGGTGGCCTGGCGCGTGCGCTCGGCGCCGCCGCCCACGCTGACCACCGCGAACCGCAGTCCGGCATCCGCTTTCCGGCTGCCGGTCAGCTCCATCCCGAGCTCCAGCGTGATCTCCCCGAGGGAGAGGTGGACCCCGTCGTCCCCGTCGGTCGCCACCCGCCGCTGCGCCTCGGCCACTTGACGGCGCAGCAGCGTGATCGCGTCGGCCAGGTCGAGCCAGTCGTCCCCGCTGCTGTTGCCCACGGGTCCCCCTGATCGCTCGGTCACCGGCACGCTCGATGGGACAATCCTATAGATCCACCTGAGTCGCGACGCGGCTCACGGGAAAACCACCCACCGGTGATCGTGCGAACACCGGTGGAGCCGCGCCGCCGTTGGCCGTCGGCGTGCTGCCGCACCCGGACCGCTCGGCGCACTCCGTACGACCGTTCAGGCCACCAGCAGCCGCAGGCCCAGCTCGGCCGCGTCCAGCGCGACCAGGTCGCGGTTGCGCTCGGCCCACCGCCCCGAGGCGAGGTCCCCGCGCAGTCCGTCCACCGCCCGCCGCTCCGCCTCCGGCCCGACCCTGGTCCACACCGACACCGCGCGGCGCACCTGCTCGTCCAGATACGCCTCGGGGCGGCGCCAGTAGGCCTCGAAGAAGCCGTCGGCGCAGTCCCACGGGACGAGCACCGGCTCCGCGCGGCCCCCGATCGCCCGGGTCAGGTCGGCCAGCGACGGCCAGTCGACGAGGAGGTCGGCGAACTCCGGCAGGTAGTCGCGGGTGAGCCAGAACCGCTGGAGCCAGCCGGTCGTGCTCGCGTCGTACGTGAACACCACCACCCGGCGGGCCACCCGCCGCATCTCGCGCAGCCCGGCGATCGGGTCCTGCCAGTGGTGAACGGTGCTGAACGCCATCGCGGCGTCGAAGGACTGGTCCTCGAACGGCAGGTTCTCCGCGGCGGCGGCCACGCACGGCGCCGCTCCCGCGGGACGCTGCGCCCGCATCACCGCCGACGGTTCCACCGCCGTGACCTCGCGGTCCGGCGGCTCGTAGGAGCCGGTGCCGGCCCCGACGTTCAGCACCGTCCGCGCGTCGCCGAGCGCTTCCCACACCCGCGCGGCGATCCGCGGCTCGGTGCGCCGCGTCGCCGGGTAGGCGGACCCGATTTTGTCGTACAACTGGGCTCCGAACACCTTCAGTTGCTCCTCCGGCGTCGTCCTGATCCCCATGGCCCGTGCCTCCAGTTCCTTGTCGATGGCCGTCACCATCGCGGTGGTGCGGTCGCGCTGTTCCACCAGCAGGCCGCGCAGCCGGCGCAGGTGCGCGACCGCGTCGGTGGCCGGGTCGTCGACGAGATCCGCGATCTCGCGCAGGCCGAACCCCAGCCGCCGGTAGCCGAGCACCTCCCGCAGCCGCTCCACGTCGCCCGCCGAATAGGCCCGGTACCCGGCCCCGGTCCGCGCGGACGGCTCCACCAGGCCGATCTCGTCGTAGTGATGCAGCGTGCGGACGCTCACGCCCGCCAGCTCGGCCACGCGCCCCACGGTCAGGTGCTCTTCCACACCCCCGACCATGCGGCATCACGCCACGTGAGGGTCAAGCGCGCTCCTCGACGTCGCGGGCGGCGCTGCGGCGGCTTCCGTGCGGAGGTCGGCGACGCGGTAGTCCCTGAGCCGCATGATGAGTCGACCGGCCCGCGGCCGAGCGGCGTGGGTGTCGTCGAGAGCGAGGGTTTCCGCGTTCGTCGGGTCAGCCGGCGGTCCGGTACCCGTTGATCCGCGACCGCCTCAGGAGTCAGGTGGTCGCGTGGTGGTCGGACCATGCCTGCCAGAGTCGCGAGTAGCGGCCTTGCCGCGCGAGGAGTTCGTCGTGGGTCCCCTGCTCGGCGATCGCCCCGTCGTGCATGACCAGGACGCGGTCCGCCAGCTTGGCCTGGGTCAGCCGGTGCGCCACGATGAGGGCCGTACGGCCCTGTACCGCCGCGGTTGCCGCTGCCTCCAGTACGCGCGCACCCGCCGAACCGGCCTCTGCCGTCGCCTCGTCGAGCACCACGAACCACGGGTCGCCCAGCACCACTCGGGCCAGCGCGAGCTGCTGGACCTGGTCGGCCGTCAGCCGGTTTCCCTCCTCGCCGACGACGGTGTCGAGCCCGTCGGGAAGGGCGTCGACCCACCGGTCCGCCCCGGTGACGTCGAGGGCACGCCGTACCTCCTGGTCGGAGGCTCCTGGACGGACAAGGGTCAGGCACTCACGTACCGTGCCGGCGAAGGCGTGAACGTCCTGGGTGATGAGGAAGACGTTGGCGCGCACGCCGGTCCGGACGGGATCGTACGGCTGCCCGCCGTAGGACACCACGCCGTGGGAAGGCCGCAGCACGCCGGCGGCGATCGCGCCGAGCGTCGTCTTGCCCGCCCCGGTGGAACCGACCAGGGCGACCCGCTCGCCCGGGGAGATACGCAGGGACACGTCACGCAGGACCGGCGTGCCCGGCGTGTACTCGTGGGTGATCCCGGACAGGACGATCTCGCCCTGTCCGGGTTCGAGGTGGCCCTCCGGCACCGGGGGCTTCGGCATCAGTGCGATGCCCACCAGCCGGGACAGGGCCGCCCCGACGGCCTGGAAGCGGTCGAAGGTGAAAAGGATGCCGGCGATCGGGGTGAACAGGCGGAGGAAGTACAAGGCGGCCGTGGTGACGGCACCGACCGTGGTGAGGTTCCGGCGTACCAGGACGAACCCCAGACCGAGGATCAGGACCAGGCCGACGAGTTCGGTCACGTTGTTGCGCATGAGGAAACGCAGCGACATGCGGAAGACGCTGACGGTCAGGGCCGCGACGCGCTCGGAGGTGTCCTCGATCCGATGGAGCAGCCGGGTGCCGATACCGAAGGCCCGGGCCGTGGGCGCCGCGCCGATACCGGTGAGGAGTGCTTCGGCACGCTCGCCCTGGGCGATGCGTTCCTCCCGGTAGAGCGGCTCCGAGCGGGGCAGGTACCAGCGCAGACCCATGGCGAACAGCGGTGTGACCGACACGATGGCAAGGCCGAGGCGCCAGTCGAGCGCCAGCGTGCCCACGGCGGTGAGGGCGATCGTGACGGCCGAACTCACGATTACCGGCACGACGTTGCCCAGCCCCTGGGACACGGTGCGCACATCCTCCGAGAGCCGCGAGAGCAGGTCACCGGTGGTGGCGCGTTCGATCCGGTCCGCGGGCAGATGCAGCGCGCGGTCCAGGACCTCTTCCCGCAGTTCCGCCAGCGCGGGCTCACCGGCACTGGCCATCGCACTCACCGACAGGCCGCCGAACACCGCGGCCGCGGCCGTGGCGACGCAGATGACGAGCGCCTGGGAGAAGATGGTGTCGTGGCCTGAGCCGATGTCGTTGACGATCTTTCCGATGGCCCACGGCGGCACGAGGCCGGCCACGCTTGCCAGGAGGGTCGTGCCTGCCGCGGCCGCGGTGGCCCGGCGGTTGGCCGCGGCCATGCGGCCCAGAAACCTGAATGTCTGCCGGTGGCCGCTGATGGGCAGCAGTTCCTGGCTCACCTCAGCACCAGCTCCTGGTAGTCGGGGCGTTCCAGTAGATCCCGGTGGGTGCCCTCGCCGGCCACCTGTCCGTCCGTCACCACGACGACGCGGTCCGCGGTGGCCAGCAGCGCCGGACTCGTGGTGATGATCCAGGTCGTACGCGCGTCGGCGGGGCCGTGGCGCAGGGCTTTGACGCCGCGGGCGATCTGCTGTTCGGTGACCGCGTCGACTGCCGTCGTCGGATTGTCGAGCACGAGGAAGGGCCGGTCGGCCGCCAACGCCCGGGCCAGCGCGATGCGCTGCCGCTGCCCGCCGGAGAACGTCGCTCCGTCAGCCGTGACCGGCTGGTCCAAGGCCCTCTCGTCGAGGTCGACGATGTCCTGGGCCGCCGCCGCGTCGAGGACCTGTGCCAGCCGGGCCCCGTCCAGCCGGGCCGCGGGGTCGAGGTTGCCGCGCAGGGTGCCTTCCAGCAAGTGGGTGTGGTGGGGGTTCACCAGGAGGAGGCCGCTGCGGGCGCGGATGCTCAACCCGTCGATCGGGATGCCTCCGACCAGGGCCTCGCCGCTGAGGTCGTCCGGCTGGACCTCACCGCTCAGCAACCGGACCAGGGTCCCGGCCGCGGCAGGGTCGGGAATCACGAGGCACAGCAGCTCGCCGGTCCTGGAGGTGAGGGAGAGGTCCCGCAGCGCACCGGTGGTCACCTCGTTCAGGGACACCTGCGCGGCCCCGCCGACCACCGCGTCCGCGTCACCGTCGGCGAGCAGCGGCGGCGTATCCAGGAACGCCACGATACGGGCGGCCGAGGCGTACGCCGACCCCGCTTGCGCGCCGATGCCGCCGAGCGCGCGGATGGGCACCGCGAGAAACTGCGTGAGGCCCACGACGGCGATGAGGTCCCCCACCGAGATGGCGCCGTCGAGCGCGCGGCTGCCCGCCAGCAGCGTGACCGCGGCCAGGAAGAGACCGCTGAGCCCGGTGGACACGCTCTCCAGGATTCCGTGCGACCTGCCCAGCCGTATGCCGGCGCGCTTGGCTTCCTGGCTGTGCGCGCGGTAGCGCGCGGCGGCCTCGTCCTCGGCGCCGATGCCCTTGAGCACGCGCAGTCCTCGGACCAGGTCCGCCGCCATGGCGCTGGTTCGGGCGATCTCGGCGAGCTGGGTGCCGCTGCGGCGGGAGATCATGGGCGTACTGAGCTGGATGAGCGCCAGCACGACGGGCATGCCGACCAGCACGACCAGGCCGAGCTCGATGTCGATGCCCAGCAGGATGACGGCGCTGCCCGCGACGGCGACAGCCGACGCCAGTGTGTAGCTGGCGGGCTGGGTCAGGCTGCCGGCGCCCTCGGCGTCGGCGGTGGCCAGGGACAAGGTGGCGCCGGGCAGGCTGCCGCTGCGGGCGCCGAGCGGGCGCAGCACGTGGCGGGCGATCTCGACACGCAGCCGGTGGCGTTCACCCTGGTCGGTTCGGAACGCCTCGGCCGCACCGTGGAGATAGGTGACCATCAGGGAGGCGAAGACGAGGAGCAGCAGCGCGCCCCACGCCAGCAGGGCGTGGACACTGCCGACCGCGACCGCGTGGTCGATGACCATGCCGACGACGACGGAAACCATCGCCTCGGAGAACTGCCAGACCGAGAGCAGGCCGAAGGCGGCCGCCATGCTCCGGCCGTTGCGCCGCACCGCTCGCCACAGTAATCCTGACGCCGAGGCGGGAGGCCGCCCCGCATCGAAGTGCGCCCCGTCGCGATACGGCGTAGGCGAGGCCGGCGGCGGGCGCCTGCGCGTCAGCCCGTCCCTGCCCGATATACGGGTCGTCCGTGTCATGACGTCGCGGAGTCCGCTTCGGTGAGGAAACGGTCCGAGGACGGAGCCGCACGGCACACGCCGAAATCCGACATTCCATATTTTCTGGTGCGCGCCGACCGGCCCATATATCTCCCACCCATGGACGTGCCACTTCACCACCGATGGCATACCGCCCATCGGCAGAACAAGTCATACGCATTACTTCCGGACTTTAACACGGAGTTGATTCACCGTCACCACGCCAGGTGCCCGTTGACACCGTTGACACCGTGCGGCGGCCGCGGGTGGATTCCCGAAGAATCAAGACAACCGCAACCACCTGCGGAGCGGTGCCCACGGGAGGGCGAAAACGCCCGTGGAGCAGTCGATACCGAGACGGTGAACAACGGCATCGCGTTATCGTGAATTCGGTGCGCCGCCGCATGGGCCGGAAATTCGGACGAGGAATTCCGCGCCGCCCCACGCAGCCGACGCCGCAAGGGTGTGAACCCGCGCCGCCCGCCGCCGGGGCGCCCGGGCGGTTACCAGCCGAGCGCTGGACCGCAACGGCTCGCGAAATCACGGAGGTCGGTCAGGACGATGTCGGCTCCGGCCCGGCGTAGTTCCTCGGTGGTGTACTTGCCGGTCGCGACCGCCACGGCCAGCGCGCCGGCGTCCAGTGCGCCGCGGACGTCGTGGGGCGTGTCACCGATGACCACGGCCAACCGGCCGGCGAAGCCGTGACCGTACTTCTCGGAGGCCCGCTCGCGGGCTTGGCGCACCAGGTCCGCCCGGTCGCCGCTGTCGTCGCCGTAGCCGCCCACCGCGAAGTCGATGCCGTCACCGAGGCCCAGCGCGCCGAGCTTGGCGATGGCGACGGGACGTATGTTGCCGGTGACGGCTGATTGGACGGTGTGCCGGGTGCTGCACGACGCGATGGCCTCCCGCGCCCCCGGCAGGACCGTACCGGCTTCGCGCATGCGGTCGGTGAGGCGTCGAGTGGCCGTCGCCAGGGCGTCGTAGAACTCGCCGAAGAGGGTTTCGGTCTGCTCGACGCCGTTCAGGCGAAGCGTCTCCTTCAGGATCGCCCGGTCGGTTCGGCCGGACATGTCCGGCAGCTCACCGAGCGGCTTTCCGGTCACCTGCCGGAAGGCGAGTTCGTAGGCTGCGCGGCTCACCCCGCCGCCGATGGTGACGAGCGTGCGGTCGATGTCCCACAGGACGAGGTGAGGGGATGAAGCGGCCTCGCCGGGAGGGCTGTCCGTAGCCATGCGGGACAGCGTAGGGCGTCGGCTCGCGACCACGCGGACAGGTGACCGCCGCCGACCGCCGAGGGGCGTCAGGCGCGGTCGTGGAGGGTGACCTGGTAGCCGTCGGGATCGGCGAAGGTGAAGGTCCGGCCGAAGGGGCCGTCGATCGGCGCGGAGACGATGGCGTGACCGTCGGCGACGAGAGCATCGTGGATGGCCTGGACGTCGGTGGCGTGCAGCCAGATCGCGGCACCGATGCCGGGCTGGGCGACGGATGCGAGATCGGTGCCGGGGACGATGTCGCGGAGTGCGAACGCGATCGGCTTCGTCTCGAAGACGACGGCGTGCGGAGGCCCGGCCTGGGAGCGGACGAGGCCGAGGTACTGCTCGTAGAACGCCTGCGAAGCGTCGAGGTCGCGCACCTGGAGGGAGGTGAAGTCAGGGCCGGTGGCGGGCATGGTGATACTCCTTCGCTTCGTGTCAGTATCCTGACACAGACCACTGTATGTCAGAATGCTGACATGAGTCAAAACGGTGCCGGCGTCGACCTGGACAGATCACTGGGCTACCTGCTGAAGGAGGCTTCGAGCGCCCTGCGCGCAGCCATGGAGGAGGTGCTGCGGCCCCTCGGGATGAACGTGACGCACTACTCCTGCCTCGAACTGCTCTCCCAGCGGCCGGGCCTGTCGAACTCCGAGCTCGCGCGGGGCGCGTTCGTGACGCGTCAGTCGATGAACGTGCTGCTCCAGAACCTGGAACGAGACGGCTACGTGACCAGGCCCGCGCAGGCACCCGTCGGGAAGGTCCTTCCCACCCGGCTCACGCCGCGCGGCCGGCGGAGCCTGGAGAAGGCGACCGTGGCGGTGCGGTCCGTCGAGGTCAGAATGCTGGCCGGCATGTCCGAGACGGAGCAGTCGGACGCGTTCCGGATACTGCGGGGCATGGTCCGTTCCCTGCGCGACGGCGACCGCGACGACGGCAACGACGGCGCGTAGTGCGTTCCCTGGCGCACTCCGGGCCGGCGCGCTCCGGGCCGGCGCGGCCGAGCCGATGAGCAGCGCACCACCTGCCGCCGTACGGCGGTTCTCGTACGTGGTCACCCGGGAACAGCTGTTTGTCGGAAAAAGGTCGTCCGCATACCGAACCTTCCCCCGGGTTCGCCCGTCTTCAGGTGCGTAGGCGCGCACTTGACCAGCGCGCCGAATCACCATCGAGGGGAAACCAGCACTTCATGAAGAGCAAGCTGACCGCCGTGGCCGTCGCGGCCGTCGTCATCGCCGGCACCGCCGCTGCCGCCATCCCGGCCTCGGCCGCCACCTCCACCGCCAAGGCCAAGCCGACCCGTTGCCACACCGCCGACCTGAAGGCGGGCTTCGCCACGGGGGGTGACGCGAGGCCGGAGATGAACCAGACCAAGAAGCAGACGCAGGCGTACATCTGGTTCACCAACACGAGCAAGCGCACCTGCACCGTGTCCGGCTTCGCCGGTGTCGACATGGTCGGCGCGCAGAAGACCGACGGCACCTGGTCGCTGCGGCGCTCCTCCCAGAAGCCCGTGAAGATCACCCTGAAGCACGGGGACACGACGGACTTCAGCATCACCCTGGCCCCGGTCGCCAAGTCCAGGCCGACGAAGGAGAAGTTCGTCCCGGCGAAGTTCCTGGTCACCCCGCCCAACGAGACGAAGCACTTCACCCTGAAGTGGCCGTTCGGCGGCCAGATCCTCAAGCAGGACGGCGCCACCCGCCCGGCCACCTACCTCAACCCGGTCGGGCGGTAACCAGCCGGGCAGCCGCCGGGGTTCCTCCGGCTGGTGGCCGCCGCACACACCTCCGGGTGGTGCGGCGGCCACGTCCGGCACCCGGCCCGCCCGGGTACGACCGGGTACGGCCGGGCCCGGACCGGAAACCGCCGCGGGCTACGCCCCTGAGCGACCGCTCCGCCCGGCCCGACGCGCGCCGGCCGCGCGGAGCACGACGGGCAGCACCGCCGCCAGGGCGCAGACCAGCCCGGGCAGCAGCAGGCCCCAGCCGGCACCGCGGGCGGAGGGGTGCACCGCGACGAAGGAGCCCAGCACGGCCACCCCGAACGTCGCCCCGAGCTGCCGGACCGCGTTGAGCAGACCGCCGGCCGCACCCGCCGATCCGGCCGGAGCGAGGGTGATCACCGCGGTGGTCAGCGCGGGAAGCGCCAGGGATACCCCGCACCCGGCCGCGAACAGCCCCACCGCGAGCACCGGATACGGCGCCCCGCTGCTCGCCGCGCCCGCCATCACGCCGCCGGCCGCCGCGAGCAGCGCCAGCCCGCCCAGCACCGGCCCCCGCGGCCCGAACCGGGCCACCAGCCGCCCGGTCACCAGCAGCGGGTTCACCGCGGTCGGCAGCGTCAGCGGCAGGAAGGCCACCCCCGCGGCCACCACGCCGTACCCCCGGGTGGACTGGAGGAGCAGCGGCAGCACGAACAACACGGCGGTGAGCGCGAACCCGACGGCCGCGCCCGCCATGAGCATGCCGGTCATCCCGGGTGCCCGCAGCACCGCGGGCACCAGCACCGGCGACACGCCGCGCCGCTCCCGCCCGTCCGTGCGTTCCGGCCGTTCTCGCCGCCCCCGCTGCCCCCGCCACTCCCGCTGTTCCCGCCGTACGAACAGCGCGCCCGCGACGACCGCCCCGGCGGCCGAGCAGGCACCGTGGACGACCGCGTGCGCGCCGAACGCGATCAGCGCGTCCGTGAGGAGCCCGAGCGCCGCGCACGCCGCGAACTGCCCGCCCCAGTCGACCTCGCGCTCCCCGCGCGGGCAGCGCACCGCGCGACCTGCGACCAGGGTGAGCACCAGCGCGGTCAGCGGCACGTTCACCAGGAACACCGCCCGCCAGCCCGCGAGCGCGACCAGCAGCCCGCCCGCGATCGGGCCCGCCGCCAGCGCCGCTCCGCTCACCGCCGCCCACACCGCCACCGCGCGGGCCCGCCGCGCCGGGTCCGGGTAGAGCCGGCTGATCATCGCCATCGAGCTGGGCACGCACGCCGCCGCGGCCACCCCGAGCACCGCCCGGAGCCCCACCAGCGTCCACAGCCCCGGCGCGCACGCGCTGAGCAGCGATCCCGCGCCGAACACCGCGACGCCCGCGCGGAAGACCCGGTGCGCCCCGTACCGGTCGCTGACCGCCCCCGCCGACAGCAGCAGCGCGCCGAACGCGACGGTGTAACCGGTCACCACCCATTGCAGCCCGGCCGTCGAACTGCCCAGCGACCGCGCCAGGTCGGGCTCGGCGACGGACAGCACCGTCGTGTCGAGCAGCACCATGAAGTACCCGAGGGCGATACCGAGCAGCGCGGTTCCCGTACGCGGGGCGGCAGTTGGCAGACGTGGCGGGGCAGGGGACGGAAGCGTGTGCGACATGCCCCGCACCCTCCCGTCCCGCCCCCTTCCCGCTCCACCGCCGGCTCCGCACGCTCCGTTCGGCGGAACCGAATGCGAGGATGAGGCACATGGAGAAGCGAAGCGCTGCCGCGGGCAGGGCAGGCACGGAGGGCACGGCGGGGATACGGACACGGGTGGGCGCGGCGCGAACGGGCACGGGCACGGGCGCGGGACCGGCCGCGGGCGCGGGACCGGCCGCGGGCGCGGGAGGCGCCGACCGGTCGGCGGGCGCCGGCGGCACCCCGGTTCCCGCTCAGCCCGCGGCCGCGCCCCCACTGGACCTGCGGCAGTTGCGCACCTTCGAGGCCGTCGCGGGGACCGGAAGCGTGACGGACGCCGCCGTACGGCTCGGCCTCGCGCCGTCGTCGGTGTCGCAGGCGGTGCGCACCCTGGAAGTGTCCCTCGGGGTCGAGCTGTTCGATCGGCGGCCGCGCGGCATGCGGGTCACGGCAGCCGGTGAGCGGCTGCTGGTGTGGAGCCGGCGGCTGCTGGAACAGGCCGAGCAGGCCCGCCGCGAGGTGGTCGACGCGGGCCGGGAGCGTACGGCGGTACGCCTCGGCGCGCTGGAGTCGATCGCCGCCGCGATCGTGCCGGGGATTCTGCAGCGGCTCGGCGCGCGCAGGCCGGACCTGGACGTGGAGGTCACCTCGCAGGCCGACCGGTCCGCGCTGCTGGCGTCGGTCGCCGCCGGGGAGTTGGACGCGGCCCTGGTGCTGGACGCCGGCGACTCGCTCGGCGGCCTCGGGTTCGCGCCCCCGGCCGGCGCGGAGTTGGAGTTCCTGGACCTGGAGCCGGTGCCGCTGGTGCTGGTCGCGGCGCCCGGGCACCGGTACGCGACGGCCGACCGGCTCGCCCCGTCGGACCTGCGCGGCGAGCGGCTGCTGGTCAACGTCCACTCCTCCTGTTCCTTCGCGCTCGCGACCGGCCGGCTGTGCGGCCCCGGCGTGGAGCGGGTGCACGCGGGCAGCGTCGCCGTGATGCGGGCCTGGGCCCGGCGCGGTGTCGGCCTGGCGCTGCTGCCGTCCTTCGCGGTCGCCGACGACCTGGCCGCGGGCACCCTCACCGCGCTCCCGCTGCCCGCCCCCACCCTCCACCTCCGCCTGACCTGGCCCCCCTCCCGCACCGCCCACCCCCCGACGCGCGCGCTCCTGTACGCCGCGAGCGCCTGACCCGGCACGCTCCGCGCGAGCCCGACCCGTTGCCCGCTCGGCGCGCGGCCGGTACGACGACGGCGCCCGACCCGCCGCCCGATCCGCCCTCCTTCGCCGTCCGCGCGGCCGGAGCCTCCGGCGCCCCGAGTCCCTCGTGCAGGAGCAACGTCGCCAGGCACGGGTCCCCGGCGCGCCGCGCTTGCGTTTCGCGGCGTGAAATGATTCATCGCGCTCCCCTCAGCACGCCCCGGCGCGCCTCCCGCGGACCTGCCTGACAGCAGCGCCAAGGCACGATTCCACCTGCCGTAGATCGGTCGGCGTACACCTTGACAGCATTCCGGCACGCCCCTATCTTCGTGGCGTGAATCGATTCATTTCAAACGGTCAGCGGAGGGTCGTCCATGCCTGATCGGTCGGCGGTGAAGGCGGCACTGAGCTCCCAGGTGATCGAGACCCCGTCCTGGGGGTACGGCAACTCCGGCACCCGGTTCAAGGTCTTCGCCGAACCGGGCGTGCCCCGGGACCCGTTCGAGAAGCTGGACGACGCCGCCCAGGTGCACGCCGCGACCGGGGCCGCCCCGGTGGTCTCCCTGCACATCCCGTGGGACGCGGTCGGCGACTACGACGCGCTGGCCCGGCACGCCAAGGAGCGCGGGCTGCGGCTCGGCGCGGTGAACGCGAACGTCTTCCAGGACGACGCGTACCGGCTCGGGTCGGTGGCCAACCCCGACCCGCGGGTGCGCCGCAAGGCCGTCGACCACCTGCTGCACTGCGTCGACATCATGGACGCGACCGGCTCCCGCGACCTGAAGCTGTGGTTCGCCGACGGCACCAACTACCCCGGCCAGGACGACATCACCGCCCGCCAGGACCGGCTGGCCGAGGCCCTCGCCGAGGTGTACGCGCGACTCGGCGAGCAGCAGCGGATGCTGCTGGAGTACAAGCTGTTCGAGCCGTCGTTCTACTCCACCGACGTGCCGGACTGGGGCACCTCGTACGCGCACTGCCTGGCGCTGGGCGAGCGGGCGCAGGTCGTGGTGGACACCGGTCACCACGCGCCGGGCACCAACATCGAGTTCATCGTGGCGTTCCTGCTGCGCCAGGGAAAGCTCGGCGGCTTCGACTTCAACTCCCGCTTCTACGCGGACGACGACCTGATGGCGGGCGCGGCCGACCCCTTCCAGCTCTTCCGCATCCTGCACGAGGTCGCCAAGAACGGCGGCTTCGCACCGGAGACCGGGGTGGCGTTCCTGCTCGACCAGTGCCACAACATCGAGGGCAAGATCCCCGCGGTGATCCGCTCGGTGATGAACGTCCAGGAGGCCACCGCCAAGGCGCTGCTGGTCGACCTGGACGCGCTGCGGGCCGCGCAGGCCGCCGGTGACGTGCTGGGCGCCAACGCGGTGCTGATGGACGCGTACAACACCGACGTACGGCCGCTGCTCGCCGAGGTGCGCCAGGAGCAGGGGCTCGACCCCGACCCGCTGGCGGCCTACCGTGCTTCCGGCCACCAGGAGCGGATCGTCGCGGAGCGCGTCGGCGGCACGCAGGCCGGCTGGGGCGCGTAACCCGCGCGCCGGGCACCGATGTCGGGGCCGCCGTACGCCGGTGGCGCCCGCGCGAATCGGAACCGTACGCCCGCCCGTCCCGTCATCGACTCCACCCGACCCACTCGACCTCACCCGAGCACCGGAACCCGACCCGGCAGACCCGGACCCGACCCGGACCCGAAGGAAGACGACCGTCATGACCCTCTCCCCCGAGGCAGCGGCGCTGCTCGCCCGCTCCAACCGGCTGGGCGCCGACCCTCGCAACACCAACTACGCGGGCGGCAACACCTCCGCAAAGGGCACCGCCCCCGACCCGGTGACCGGCGCCGACACCGAGCTGATGTGGGTGAAGGGCTCCGGCGGCGACCTCGGCACGCTGCGCGAGCCGGGCCTTGCGGTGCTGCGCCTGGACCGGCTGCGCGCGCTCACCGAGGTCTACCCGGGCGTGGAGCGCGAGGACGAGATGGTCGCCGCGTTCGACTACTGCCTGCACGGCAAGGGCGGCGCGGCCCCCTCGATCGACACCGCGATGCACGGCCTGGTGGACGCCGCCCACGTCGACCACCTGCACCCCGACTCCGGTATCGCGCTGGCCTGCGCGGCCGACGGGGAGGCGCTCACCAAGGAGTGCTTCGGCGACACCGTGGTGTGGGTGCCGTGGCGCCGCCCCGGCTTCCAACTCGGCCTGGACATCGCCGCGGTGAAGCAGGCCAACCCCAAGGCGATCGGCTGCGTGCTCGGCGGCCACGGCATCACCGCGTGGGGCGCGACCAGCGAGGAGTGCGAGCGCAACTCGCTGCACATCATCCGCACCGCCGAGACCTTCCTCGAACAGCGCGGCAAGGCCGAGCCGTTCGGCCCGGCACTGGACGGCTTCGCACCGCTGCCGGCCGGCGAGCGGCGGGCCCGGGCGGCCGAACTGGCGCCGCTGCTGCGCGGTCTGGCCTCCGCCGACCGCCCGCAGGTCGGCCACTTCACCGACAGCCCCGAGGTGCTGGACTTCCTCTCCCGCGCCGAGCACCCCCGGCTGGCCGCGCTCGGCACGTCCTGCCCCGACCACTTCCTGCGCACCAAGGTCCGCCCGCTGGTGCTGGACCTGCCGCCGACCGCGCCCCTGGAGGAGGCCAAGGCGCGGCTGCGGGAGCTGCACGCGGAGTACCGCACGCAGTACGCCGCCTACTACGAGCGGCACGCCGCGCCCGACTCCCCCGCGATGCGCGGCGCGGACCCGGCGATCGTGCTGGTGCCGGGCGTCGGCATGTTCAGCTACGGCAAGGACAAGCAGACCGCGCGCGTGGCGGGCGAGTTCTACGTCAACGCGATCAACGTCATGCGCGGCGCCGAGGCGGTCTCGACGTACCGGCCGATCGAGGAGTCGGAGAAGTTCCGCATCGAGTACTGGGAGTTGGAGGAGGCCAAGCTGCGGCGGATGCCGGCGCCCAAGCCGCTGGCCACCCGGATCGCGCTGGTCACCGGGGCCGGTTCCGGCATCGGCAAGGCCATCGCGCACCGGCTGGTGGCCGAAGGGGCCTGCGTGGTCGTCGCCGATCTCGACGCGGCCAACGCGGCGGCCGTCGCGGAGGAGTTGGGCGGTCCGGACAAGGCGGTCGCGGTGACCGTGGACGTGACCTCCGAGGAGCAGATCACGTCCTCCTTCGAGCAGGCGCTGCTCGCCTTCGGCGGGGTGGACCTGGTGGTCAACAACGCGGGCATCTCGATCTCCAAGCCGCTGCTGGAGACCACCGCGAAGGACTGGGACCTCCAGCACGGCATCATGGCCCGCGGCTCGTTCCTGGTCTCCCGCGAGGCCGCGCGCGTGATGACCGAGCAGGGCATGGGCGGCGACATTGTCTACATCGCCTCGAAGAACGCGGTCTTCGCCGGCCCCAACAACATCGCGTACTCCGCGACGAAGGCCGACCAGGCCCACCAAGTTCGCCTGCTCGCAGCCGAGTTGGGCGGCCACGGCATCCGCGTCAACGGCATCAACCCCGACGGGGTGGTCCGCGGCTCCGGCATCTTCGCCGGCGGCTGGGGCGCCCAGCGCGCGGCGGTCTACGGTGTCGAGGAGTCCAAGCTCGGCGAGTTCTACGCCCAACGCACCCTGCTCAAGCGGGAGGTGCTGCCCGAGCACGTGGCGAACGCGGTGTTCGCGCTGACCGGCGGCGACCTCACGCACACCACGGGCCTGCACATCCCCGTGGACGCGGGGGTCGCGGCGGCGTTCCTGCGCTGAAGGCCGCGGGGGCCTTCCTGCGCCGAGCGGGCGGCGCCCCCGCCACACCGAGCCCCACCAGCCCTGCCAGCCCCACGGGAGCCGCACCGATTCCCGCCGGCTCCCGCCGACCGCAGCCGTCTCCCGCCGACCCGCACCGCCCCCACCGACGAACCGCGCCAAGCCGCGCCGCGCCCCGCACCCGAGGTAACCACCGTGCCCCGCAGTCCCTCCTCCACCTCCCCGTCCGCGTTCGCCGCCGCCGATCTCGGCGCCACCAGCGGCCGTGTCATGGTCGGCCGGGTCGGCCCGGCGCACCTCGACCTGAGCGAGGCGCACCGCTTCCCGAACCGCCCGGTCCTGGCCGGCGGCAGCCTGCACTGGGACGTACTGGGCCTGTACCAGGGGGTGTTGGACGGGCTGCGGGAGGCGGCGCGGTCCGGCGGCGTGACGTCGGTGGGGGTCGACTCGTGGGCGGTGGACTACGGGCTGCTGGACGCCGACGGCCGGCTGCTCGGCAACCCCCACCACTACCGCGACAGCAGGACGCAGGACGCGGCGCCGCGGGTGTGGGACGCGGTGCCGGCGAAGGAGCTGTACCGGGTGACCGGACTTCAGCACCTGCCGTTCAACACCGTCTTCCAGCTCGCCGCCGCCCGCGGCAGCGCCCAACTCGCCGCCGCCCGGACGCTGTTGCTCATCCCGGACCTGCTGGTGCACTGGCTGACCGGCACCGTCGGCGCGGAGTTGACCAACGCGTCCACCACCGCCCTGCTGGACGCGGCGACCGGCGACTGGTCGGGCGACCTGCTCGGGCGGCTCGGCCTCGACCCGGAGCTCTTCCCGCCGCTTCGCCAACCGGGCGAGGTCGCGGGCGAGTTGCTGCCGGCGGTGACGCGGGAGACCGGCCTGGCCGAGGGCACCCCGGTGGTGACCGTCGCCTCCCACGACACCGCGTCCGCGGTGGCCGCGATCCCGGCCGACCGGCCCGGTTTCGGCTATGTCTCCTGCGGCACCTGGTCACTGGCCGGACTCGAACTGGACCAGCCGGTCATCACGGAGGCGTCCCGGGCCGCCAACTTCACCAACGAGCGCGGCATCGACGGCACGTTCCGGTTCCTGCGCAACATCATGGGGCTGTGGCTGCTGTCGGAGACGCTGCGCACCTGGGCGGCCGAGGGGCTGCCCACCGATCTCGCACCGCTGCTGGCCCGGGCCGCCGACGCGCCACCGTTCGCCGCGCTGGTCGACCCGGACGCGCCGGAGTTCCTGGCGCCCGGCGACATGCCGGCCCGGATCGCCGCGTACTGCGAACGCACCGGGCAGCGCGTCCCCGCCGACCAGGCCGCCATGGTGCGCTGCATCCTGGAGAGCCTGGCGCTGGCGCACCGGGCAGCGCTGCGCACCGCGGCCGAACTGTCCGGGCGCGACCTCGACGTGGTGCACCTGGTCGGCGGCGGCAGCCGCAACGACCTGCTGTGCCAACTCACCGCGGACGCACTCGGGTTGCCGGTCGTCGCCGGTCCGACCGAGGCGACCGCGCTCGGCAACGTCCTGGTGCAGGCCCGCGCGCACGGCCTCGTCGCCGACCGCACCGCCATGCGCCGGCTGGTGGCCGACACCCAGCACCTGCGGCAGTTCCGGCCCAGCGGCGACCCGAACGCCTGGGCCGCCGCTGGCGCCCGGATCGGCCTCGGCTGAGCCTCCCGCCGGGGTGCGCCGGGCCCCCGGACCGCACCGCCCACCCCTAAGGAGCCGCATGCGGGTCGCACTCTTCCTCACCTGCGTCAACGACGCGCTGTATCCGGGCACCGGTTGGGCCACCGTCAGGCTGCTGGAGCGGTTGGGCGTGGAGGTGGACTTCCCCGCCGCCCAGACCTGTTGCGGGCAGCCCCAGTTCAACACCGGCTACCGCCACGAGACCGAACCCCTGGTCCGCCGGATGGCCCGCGCCTTCGACGGCTACGACTACGTGGTCACCCCGTCGGGCTCGTGCGCGGCGATGGTGCGCGACAACTACCCGCGGATCGCGGAGCGGGCCGCCGCCGAGGGCCGGGACGACGGGCTGGCCGCCGCGGCGGCCGCGGCCGTGCCGAAGACCTACGAACTGACCGAGTTCCTGGTGGACGTGCTCGAAGTGACCGACGTGGGCGCCTACTTCCCCCACACCGTCACCTACCACCCCTCCTGCCACGGCCTGCGCATGCTCGGCCTCGGCGAACGCCCCCGCAAACTCCTCCAAGCCGTCAAAGGCCTGGAACTCA
>NZ_JBIUYR010000032.1:0-78847 GCF_044744625.1 Streptomyces sp. NPDC087270 | reverse complement strand
GGTTACATTCCGAACCCGGAAGCTAAGCCTTTCAGCGCCGATGGTACTGCAGGGGGGACCCTGTGGGAGAGTAGGACACCGCCGAACAAATATTGGGGCCCGGCCTCGGATCATGTATCCGAGGCCGGGCCTTTGCCATTTGTGTGCCTGGGGTAGAGTCGGCCCGCAACGTCCGCACGTACAACGGTCCGCCGGCGCGGGCCGGCACACACGTACACGCACATACAGCAGGAGGGGCCCCGGTGGAGGTCCAGGAGACACGGGTGCAAACGGATCGGATCTTCACGATCCCCAACATCCTGAGTATGGCGCGCCTGGTCGGCGTTCCGGTGTTCCTGTGGCTGATTCTGTGGCCCGAGTTCGGCGGGCCGAAGGTCGACGGCTGGGCTCTGCTGGTGCTCGCCTTCAGCGGCGTGAGCGACTACCTGGACGGCAAGCTGGCCCGGCGCTGGAATCAGATCAGCGAGCTGGGGCGGGTGCTGGACCCGGCCGCGGACCGGCTGTATGTGCTGACCACCCTGGTGGGCCTGACCTGGCGCGGCATCCTGCCGCTGTGGATCACCGTGCTGCTGCTGGCCCGTGAGGTCATGATGGCGGTGATGCTGCTGATTCTGCGGAGGCACCGCTACGGCCCACCCCAGGTGAACTTCATCGGGAAAGCGGCTACCTTCAACCTCATGTACGCCTTTCCGCTGCTGCTGTTGAGCGACGGGAGCGGATGGCTCGCGAACCTGGCGACTGTTTTCGGCTGGGCGTTCGCGGGTTGGGGTACAACCCTGTACTGGTGGGCAGGGTTCCTCTATGTGGTGCAGGTCCGGCGACTTGTCAGGGCGGACGCCACGGCTGGCTGAGTCAAGAGGAGGACGTTTCCGACATGAAGGCGGTTGTAATGGCCGGCGGCGAGGGCACACGCCTTCGCCCAATGACATCGAGCATGCCGAAACCGCTGCTGCCGGTGGTGAATCGCCCCATCATGCAGCACGTTCTCAATCTGCTCAAGCGACATGGCCTCACCGAGACAGTGGTCACGGTGCAGTTCCTCGCGTCCCTCGTGAAGAATTACTTCGGGGACGGCGAGGAAATGGGCATGGAGCTTTCCTACGCCAACGAGGAAAAACCGTTGGGGACGGCGGGCAGCGTCAAGAACGCGGAGGAGGCGCTCAAGGACGACGCCTTCCTGGTGATCTCGGGCGACGCGCTCACGGACTTCGATCTGACCGAGCTCATCGAGTTCCACAAGGAGAAGGGCGCACTGGTCACGGTGTGCCTGACCCGGGTGCCGAACCCGCTGGAGTTCGGAATCACCATCATCGACGACGACGGTAAGGTCGAGCGCTTCCTGGAGAAGCCGACCTGGGGCCAGGTCTTCTCCGACACGGTGAACACCGGCATCTACGTGATGGAGCCGGAGGTGTTCGACTACGTCGAGGCCGACGTGTCCGTCGACTGGTCCGGCGATGTCTTCCCGCAACTCATGAAGGAGGGAAAGCCGGTCTACGGCTTTGTCGCCGAGGGTTACTGGGAGGACGTCGGCACGCACGAGAGCTACGTGAAGGCCCAGGCGGACGTCCTGGAGGGCAAGGTCGACGTCGACATCGACGGCTTCGAGATCTCGCCCGGCGTGTGGGTCGCCGAAGGCGCGGAGGTCCACCCCGACGCGATACTGCGCGGACCGCTCTACATCGGCGACTACGCGAAGGTGGAGGCCGGCGCGGAGATCCGCGAGCACAGCGTCATCGGCTCCAACGTCGTGGTGAAGACCGGGGCGTTCCTGCACAAGGCGGTGATCGCGGACAACGTGTACGTCGGCCCGCAGACGAACCTGCGCGGCTGCGTCATCGGGAAGAACACCGACGTGATGCGCGCCGCCCGGATCGACGAGGGCGCGGTCATCGGCGACGAGTGCCTGATCGGCGAGGAGTCGATCATCGCGGGCACCGTCCGGGTGTACCCGTTCAAGACCGTCGAGGCCGGTGCGTTCGTCAACACCTCGGTGATCTGGGAGTCCCGCGGCCAGGCGCACCTGTTCGGCGCCCGCGGCGTCTCCGGCATCCTGAACGTGGAGATCACCCCGGAGCTGGCGGTACGACTCGCGGGCGCGTACGCGACGACGCTGAAGAAGGGCGCGACGGTCACCACGGCGCGCGACCACTCCCGTGGCGCTCGCGCGCTGAAGCGGGCGGTGATCTCGGCGCTCCAGGCCAGCGCGATCGACGTCCGCGACCTGGAGAACGTACCGATGCCGGTGGCCCGGCAGCAGACCGCGCGCGGCAGCGCGGGCGGCATCATGATCAGGACCAGTCCGGGGCGGCCCGACTCGCTGGACATCATGTTCTTCGACGAGCGCGGCGCCGACCTGTCCGGGGCGGGGCAGCGCAAGCTCGACCGGGTGTTCTCGCGTCAGGAGTACCGCAGGGCGTTCCCGGGCGAGATCGGTGACCTGACCTTCCCCGCGACGGTCTTCGACTCGTACACCGGCGCGCTGCTGCGGGCCGTGGACATCACCGGTATCGCCGACGCCGGGCTGAAGGTCGTGGTGGACGCGGCCAACGGCAGTGCGGGCCTGGTGCTGCCGAGCCTGCTCGGCCGGCTGGGCGTGGACGCGCTGACCATCAACCCCGGTCTCGACGAGGCGCGGCCGACCGAGACCGAGCAGAGCCGCCGGGCCGGGCTGGTCCGGCTCGGCGAGATCGTCTCTTCGGCGCGGGCCGCGTTCGGGGTGCGGTTCGACCCGGTCGGCGAGCGGATGTCGCTGGTCGACGAGCGGGGCCGGATCGTGGAGGACGACCGGGCGCTGCTGGTGCTGCTCGACCTCGTCGCGGCGGAGCGGCGCAGCGGCCGGGTAGCGCTGCCGGTGACCACGACCCGGATCGGCGAGCAGGTCGCCGCGTACCACGGCACCCAGGTGACGTGGACGACCACGTCGCCGGACGACCTGACCAGGGTCGGCCGGGAAGAGGGCACGATCTTCGGCGGCGACGGGCGCGGCGGCTACATCGTGCCCGAGTTCAGCAGCGTCTTCGACGGTTCGGCGGCGTTCGTACGGCTGATCGGCCTGGTCGCCAGGACGCAGCTCACGCTGAGCCAGATCGACGCCCGTATCCCCAAGGCGCATGTGCTGAAGCGGGATGTGCCGACGCCGTGGGCGGTGAAGGGCTCGGTGATGCGCCGGGTGGTCGAGGAGGCCGGCGACCGGTCGGTGGACACCACCGACGGTGTGCGGGTGGTGGAGTCCGACGGCCGGTGGGTGATGGTGCTGCCCGACCCCGCCGAGGCCGTCACGCACCTGTGGGCCGAGGGTCCCGACGACGCCTCCGCGCAGGCACTGCTGGACGAGTGGTCCGAGGTGGTGGAGAGCGCCGGCCGCTGATCCGCGCGCGGCCGGGTGGATTCGTCGACTCGTCGTTTCGTCGATCCACCGCTGAACGGCGGTCCGGCCGCGGCCGGACCGCCGTTCGCCGGTTGCCGGCCGGACAACGACCGGTCGTGGACCGACCACCGACCGGTCGCCGACCGATCAAGTGTCGGTCGGCGACCGGTCGGCAAACGATCGGTCGCCGACAGAATCCGCCGTGCTACCCGCCGGAATCGGTCGCACCGGGCGAACCGCGCGTCGGGAGGGGCCCGTTCGGGAGCGGGCGTCCCGACGTGCGACGATGTGCGGCATGCCGCAGCAGCCACCCGAACGGAGCAGCCCCGCGCCCGGGGCCGCTCCGCGACGCCTGGACGCGTCCATGTCGCTGCTGACGAACATCATGGAGCACAGCCTCGACGACGGTTACGCGGAGGCCGCGGCCCGGCGCGGGCAGGTCGGCACCTCGCGGCTGCCGAAGGCGCTGGGCGGCAAGTTGGGGCTGGCGGCCGGGCTGGTGCTCGCCGCGCTCGTGGTGACGCTCGGTGCGGCCCAGGCGCGGGTCTCGGCGCCCACCGTGGCCAAGGAGCGGCAGAACCTCATCGACCGTATCCAGACCGAGACCAAGAGCGCCGACGCCCTGCAGAAGAACGTCGACTCGCTGCGGGACACCGTCTCCGCGGAGCAGCAGGCCGCGCTCAAGCAGCCCGGTGGAGACGGCGATCGCCTCGTCGAACTGCTCGCCGCCGCCACGCCGGTGCGCGGCCCGGGGGTCAAGCTGGTCGTCAATGACGCCAAGGAAGCCTCTGAAGGGGGCTCTGGCGGCCCGCGGGAGAGCAGTGGCTTCTCCGACACCGGGCGGGTCCGCGACCGCGACATGCAGCAAGTGGTGAACGGTCTGTGGGCCTCCGGCGCCGAGGCGATCTCGGTCAACGGCGAGCGGCTGACGGCGCTGTCGGCGATCCGGGCCGCGGGGGACGCCATACTGGTCGACAACAAGCCGCTGGTGCCGCCGTACACGGTGCTGGCGATCGGGGACGGGAAGCGGTTGAGCACGGCATTCCAGAACAGCGCCGACGGGGAGTACCTGCACGTGTTGGTGACGAACTACGGCATCAGGTCGAGCATCGGCGTGCAGAGCGATCTCCGACTGCCCGCCGCGCCCTCGCTGATCCTGCGGTACGCCACACCCGACGTGCCCACGACGCCACCGAAGACGCCGTCGAACGGGAAGGGTTGAGAAGTGATCGCCGTACTTGGCCTCGTCGTGGGGGTCGTGGTCGGACTCGTGGTGCGCCCGGTGGTGCCCTCGGGCGTCGAGCCGTATCTGCCGATCGCCGTCGTGGCCGCGCTCGACGCCGTCTTCGGCGGGCTGCGGGCCATGCTCGACGGGATCTTCGACGACAAGGTCTTCGTGGTCTCCTTCCTGTCCAACGTGGTGGTGGCCGCGTTGATCGTCTTCCTGGGCGACAAGCTCGGCGTCGGCGCGCAGTTGTCCACCGGCGTGGTGGTCGTCCTCGGTATCCGGATCTTCTCCAACGCCGCCGCCATCCGCCGTCACGTGTTCCGGGCGTGACGAACGGATGAGCAACGAGCACAAGCACCGGCATGAGCCCGAGCACGGGCACGAGCGTGGGCGCCACGACGAGCACGCACCCGGGCCAGAGCACGCACCCGAGCCCGAGCGTGATCACCGACCCGAGCGTGATACGGAGCGCGCGCACGACGACGGCTCCGCGCCCGCGCAGGAGCACGAGGACGGCTCGGAGCCCGCGACCGCACCGCGGACCGGGCGGCAGCGGCTGGTGGCCGGAGTGTGGCCGCCGCGGCTGACCCGCGCGCAACTCATCGTCGCGGTACTGCTGTTCGTGCTGGGCCTCGGCCTGGCCATCCAGGTGCGCACCACCAGTGACGACAACAACACGTTGCGCGGGGCGCGTCAGGAGGACCTGGTCCGTATCCTCACCGAACTGGACAACCGCGGCCAGCGGCTCCAGGACGAGAAACACGGCCTGGAGAACCAGCGCAGCGAGTTGGAGACCAGTTCGGACCAGGCCGCGGAGGCGCTCAAGCAGACGCAGGAGAAGGCCCGGCAACTCGGCGTGCTGGCCGGCACGGTGGCCGCCCAGGGCCCGGGGATCACGTTGACGGTCAAGGACCCGCACGGCCAGGTCGCGGCGGACTCGCTGCTGGACACCGTCCAGGAGCTGCGCGCGGCGGGCGCCGAGGCGATCCAGGTCAACAACGTGCGCGTCGTCAGCGACACTTATTTCACCGACGGAGCCAACTCCGTGCTCGTTGACGGGCACCGATTGGCCCAACCGTACGTCTTCAAAGTCATCGGCAACCCGCCCGATCTGGAGCCCGCGTTGAACATCCCCGGCGGGGTGGTGCAGACGTTGGAGAAGGAGCAGGCGAGTGCCGGCGTGGTCAGGTCGCAGAAGATCGTCGTGGACGCCTTGCGGCCGTCGAAGCAGCCTGACTACGCTCGGTCATCCCAATGAGGCGGGGGGTCGGGGACCTGGCCGGGTGCTGAGTGGTGGAAACTGTGAGTAGTGAGAGTTCGTCCTGCCCCACGGGCGGGTCTGCTTCTTTCAAGGGGAATCGCCCGTGAAGTTGTTTGGGAAGTTGTTCGGCAAGAGCGCCCGCCAGTCGGGCGACCCGGCCACGGCACGCCACCGCGCGCCGCGGAGCGGGGCGGAGGATGCGCGGGACGCCGGCCAGGGGGCCGAGCGTCCGCTGTTCCGCGCGGAGTCGCCGCAGCAAGGCGGCGAGATTCCGGGCGCGCCCGGCGTGGCGCCTGTTGACCACGGTTCGGCCCCCCGCATAGGTTTCGGGGAACCGTCGGCCTCGGACACGGGTGGTGAGCACGGCGTGCTGGTCTGCGGCAGGTGCGGGCACCGGAACGCGGAGGCGAGTCGCTTCTGCAACAACTGCGGCGCGCCGTTGCGCGGGACGCAGGGAGGCGCGCCCTTCGAGCGCCCCTCGGAGACCACTTCGACCATCTCGATCTCCAGCATCGAGGCGTACGAAGCCGAGGCGACCGGTCAGACCCCGATGCCGTCGCTCTCCCCGGAGGCGCAGGCCGCGGTGGCCGCGCTGCCCCCGGGGTCGGCACTGCTGGTGGTGCGGCGGGGGCCGAACTCCGGCAGCCGCTTCCTGCTGGACGGCGAGCTGACCACCGCCGGCCGGCATCCGCAGAGCGACATCTTCCTGGACGACGTGACCGTCTCCCGCCGCCATGTCGAGTTCCGGCGCGGCGCCGACGGCGTGTTCACCGTCTCCGACGTGGGCAGCCTCAACGGCACCTACGTCAACCGGGAGCGGATCGACGCGGTGCAGCTGTCCAATGGCGACGAGGTGCAGATCGGCAAGTACCGACTGGTCTTCTACGCGAGCCAGGCGGGCGTCTGACCCTCCCGCCGCCTGGTCCCAGGGAAGGTGTGCATGCCGCGAACGTCGGGCGGTGCCGGTGACGGCACCGCCATCGTCTCCGCCGGAGGGGACGGCGCCCTGCTGAGCATCGGCGCGGTGCTGTCCCGGCTGCGGGACGAGTTCCCCGAGGTCACCATCTCCAAGATCCGCTTCCTGGAGGCGGAGGGGCTGGTGGAGCCGCAGCGCACCCCCTCGGGGTACCGGAAGTTCGGTGCGGCCGACGTCGACCGGCTCGCGTACGTCCTGCGGGTGCAGCGTGACCACTACCTGCCCCTGCGGGTGATCCGCGAGCACCTGGACGCCATGGACCGGGGCGAGCCGGTCGCGCTGCCCCGCCCCGGCGAGTCCCGCGAGGCGCTGGACGGCTCCCTGGAGCCCGAGGAGCCCGCGCGGATGCGGATCGGCCGGGACGAGCTGCTGGCCGCCACCGGGGCCGACAGCGACGCTCTCGCGCAGTGGGAGTCGTACGGCCTGGTGGAGGCCGACGCCGACGGCGGCTACGAGGCCGACGCGGTGAGCGTCGGCCGGCTGATCGTGGACCTCGGCCGGTTCGGTCTCGAGCCGCGCCATCTGCGCGCGGTGAAGGCGGCCGCCGACCGGGAGGCCGGCCTGGTCGAGCAGGTGGTGGCGCCGCTGCGCCGGCACCGCAATCCGCAGACGCGGATACACGCCGAGGCCACCGCGCGGGAGCTGGCCACGCTGTCGGTGCGGTTGCACGCGGCGATGCTGCAGTCCGCGCTGCGGGTCCGGCTGGACTGACATCGAATCCGGCGGAATCCGGCGTCCGGATCACCGCCGGAATTCGGCCGGATTGTGGCCGGAACCGCTGCCGGGAGCGGCATCCGCGGGGTTGTCCGGCCCTTTGCGGCCCTCCCCGGTGAGCCGCGTGGCGGCACCTGGCGGCTGCCCGACTACCCAAACCCGGCGGGCACGGCCTAGGGTTGCTGTGTGAACGAGCTCGACGTTGTGGGTGTCCGGGTCGAAATGCCCTCCAACCAACCGATCGTGCTCCTGCGTGAAGTAGGAGGCGACCGGTACCTGCCCATCTGGATCGGGCCGGGAGAGGCGACGGCCATCGCCTTCGCGCAGCAGGGCATGACGCCTGCGCGACCGCTGACTCACGACCTCTTCAAGGACGTGCTCGAGGCGGTGGGACAGACGCTGACGGAGGTGCGTATCACCGACATGAGGGAAGGCGTGTTCTACGCGGAGCTGGTCTTCGCCGGCGGGGTCGAGGTCAGTGCCCGCCCGTCCGACGCCATAGCGCTCGCGCTGCGCACCGGGACGCCGATCTACGGCAGCGACGGTGTGCTGGACGACGCGGGGATCGCGATCCCGGACGAGCAGGAGGACGAAGTGGAGAAGTTCCGCGAGTTCCTCGACCAGATCTCGCCCGAGGACTTCGGGACCAGCAACCAGTAGCCGGCCGGAAACGCCCGGGAAGGCCGTCGGAGCCGTTCCGGGCGGAGTGTCCCGGCCTGCCCCCGATCGGGAGTTGGCGGGGCAATGTTGCCGCCATATGGCCATTCGGAATTCCGTTCCCGCTCTGCGATCAGATCAAACCACTCCTGGGGTGAATTTCACTCGGCGTGCCGAGCGTGGCGATCGTTGACGCACGTGTGACGACTGCCTACCGTCAGGAGGGAAAGTCCGGTGGCACGTGCGCGCGGCCAGCGGACGCGAAGGGACGGAGGGCGTCGTGAGAAGTACCGGCGACGGTTTGGCGACCGGCGGCCCGTATCCGGCCCGAGGGGCGCTCGCCCCGGCCGCGGTGGGTGCCGACGGCGGCCCACCTGCCGAGACGCCGTCCGAGCAGATCGGCTACCGGGGTCCGGCGGCCTGCGCCGCGACCGGCATCACCTACCGCCAGCTCGACTACTGGGCCAGGACCGGCCTGGTCGAGCCGAGCGTGCGACCCGCGTACGGCTCGGGCACCCAGCGGCTGTACGGATTCTCCGACGTCGTGGTGCTCAAGATCGTCAAGCGGCTGCTCGACACCGGCGTCTCCCTGCAGAACATCCGCACCGCCGTGCAGCACCTGCGCTCGGTCGGCCCGGGCGAGCTGGCCCGGATGACGCTGATGAGCGACGGCGCCACCGTCTACGAATGCACCTCGCCCGACGAAGTGGTCCAGCTGCTCCAGGGCGGCCAGGGCATCTTCGGCATCGCGGTCGGCGTGGTCTGGCGCGACGTGGAGACCGCGCTGTCCGAGATGCACGGCGAGCGCGTGGACACCGGCGAGACCCTGGTCGGCCACAACCCGGCCGACGAACTGGCCCGGCGCCGCAACAAGGCGGTCTGAGCGCGGCCCGGCGCACTTCGCGCGCACCTCGCATCGCGCGTCGTGCGGTGTGGTGCCGTGCCAGGCCGCGCGGCGCTGTGCGGTGGCTCGCTCCGCCGTCGGGCCGCGGCTGCGACCCGCCGTCGCCGTACACATGTACGGCCGATGTCGGTGGGATGCGGGACGCTTGGACGTGTGAGAAGTGCGCCGACGATCCTCCACCTGGACATGGACGCGTTCTTCGCCGCGGTCGAGCAGGCGTCCAAGCCGAGCCTGCGGGGCAAGCCGGTGGTGGTCGGCGGCCTCGGACCCCGCGGCGTGGTGTCGACCGCGTCCTACGAGGCGCGCGTGCACGGCGTCCACTCCGCCATGGCGATGGCGCACGCCCGCCGGCTCGCCCCCAACGCGGCGTATCTCGCGCCGAGGTTCGGCATCTACCGGCAGGTCAGCGAGATCGTGATGGCGCTGCTCCGCGAGGCGTCACCGCTGATAGAGCCGCTGAGCGTCGACGAGGCGTTCGTCGACCTGGAAGCCGGTGAGCACGCCGACGACCCGCGGGCGGTGGCCCGGGGACTGCGCGCCGACATCAAGGCCGCCACCGGCCTGACCGCCTCCGTCGGGCTGGCCGGCTCCAAGCTGCTCGCCAAGATCGCCTCGGAGAAGGCCAAGCCCGACGGCCTGGTGGTGGTCGAGCCCGGCACCGAGCAGGCGCTGCTCGACCCGATGCCGGTGCGCACCCTGCCGGGGGTCGGACCCGCCACGGCCGAGCATCTGCGCAGGGCCGGCATCCTCACCGTCGCCGAGATCGCCCAGGCCGGCGAGGGGGAGCTGGTCCGGCTGCTCGGCAAGGCGCATGGCGCCGGCCTGCACGCGATGGCCGCCGGTGTCGACAACCGCCCGGTGGTCGCCGACCGCGACGTCAAGTCCATCTCGGTCGAGGACACCTTCGACAGCGACCTGACCGACCGCGCCCATGTGCGGTACGAGATCGACCGGCTCGCCGAGCGCTGCGTGCAGCGGCTGCGCGGCGCGGGCCGCTCCGGGCGCACCGTCGTGGTGAAGGTCCGGCGGTACGACTTCTCCACGCTCACCCGCTCCGAGACGCTGCGCGCCCCCACCGACGACCCGGCCGTGGTGCGCGAGACCGCCCGCCGGCTCGCCGAGGCCGTCGACACCACCGGTGGCGTACGGCTGCTCGGGGTGGGCGTCGCCGGGCTCGCCGACTTCACCCAGGAGGACCTGTTCGCCCAGGCCGCGGGCGAGCGGGCGCTGAACGGCGACTCGGCGGAGGACGACGCCCCGCCGCCGCTGCCCAGCAGCCCCCCGCCGGCCCCCGAGCGGGCGAACCGCTGGCTGCCGGGCCATGACGTCACCCACGCCACGTACGGTGCCGGGTGGGTGCAGGGCAGCGGGGTCGGCCGGGTGACCGTGCGCTTCGAGGTGCCCTCGGACGCCGTGCCGGGCCGGGTGCGCACCTTCCCCGTGGACGATCCGGAACTCAGTTCCAGCGATCCGCTGCCGCTGGCCGCCCAGCGGATGCCCGCGGACCCGGACGACCCGCCGCCGGCCGGTCCGCCCGCAGGTCCGGACGCTGGTCCGCCGGCAGACCGGCCGGCAGACCCGCCGGCGGTCCCGCCCGCGGACGCGGCCAGCGACCCGCCCGCCGATCCGGCTCAGTCGTCGTCGGCCAACTCGCCGAAGTCCCCGGAAGGCGCCGGCTCCGCCCCCGACCGCGGCACGTCCATTCCGTAGTGGTGGTAGAGCTGCAACTCCTGCTCGGGCGAGAGGTGCCGGCCCACGCCGAAGTCCGGCGCGTCCTTGATCAGCGCCTTCTCGTACGGCACCCGCAGCTTGTCGCCGTCCAGCTCGCTCGGGCCGAGCGGCACGAAGGCGTCCCGGGTGAACAGGCCGGTGCGCACCGCCGCCCATTCCGGCGTGCCGGTCGCGTCGTCGAGGTAGACCTCGTCCACCGTGCCGATCCTCGTCCCGTCACGGTCGAAGGCGCGGCGGCCGATCAGGCTGCGCGGATCGATGTCGGTCTGCACGGTCCCTCCAACGAGTCCAACCAACCCCAGGCCCGCCGTCGTACGACGGCTGCTGACTCCTACCCAAAGCCACAACAGGGGCGGTGTCGACTCGGCACCTGTTCCGATCCGTGTTCGGATCACGCTGGTAGGCTGGCAGAAGGCCGTTGACCCCGTGCGGGAGAGTCCTCCAAGAACCCGTCTGGTGGCGGGTGGCGGAAGGCGCCGAAGGAGCAAATCCTCCCCGGAATCTCTCAGGCATCCGTACCGCTCGGGTGAGGTCACTCTGGAAAGCAGGACCTGTCCCGGAAGCAGCGCGGCCGCCGGGCGCGTCCTCACCGACGGTGAAAGCCGCCCTGTGGGCCGGGGCGGTGAAGCTCTCAGGTTCTGATGACAGAGGGGGAGGCCGTACGGGTGCCTTGGCGGCACCCCCGAAGGTCGTTGCAGACCAGGAGGCCCCCGAAGATGAGTGACCGCCGCAATTCCCTCGCCGAGCTGGAAGCCGGCCGGCCGTTCGCCCGCCGCCACATCGGCCCCGACGCCGAGGCGCAGGCCAAGATGCTCGCCCAGGTCGGCTACGGCTCGCTGGACGAACTGACGGGCGCCGCCGTACCCGAGACCATCAAGAGCACCGAGGCGCTCGGTCTGCCCGCCGCCGTCACGGAGGCCGAGGCGCTCGCCGAGCTGCGCGCGCTCGCCGACCGCAACCAGGTGCTCACGCCGATGATCGGCCTGGGCTACTACGGCACCTTCACCCCGCCGGTCATCCTGCGCAACGTGCTGGAGAACCCGGCCTGGTACACCGCCTACACCCCGTACCAGCCGGAGATCTCCCAGGGCCGGCTCGAAGCGCTGCTGAACTTCCAGACCGTCGTCGCCGACCTCACCGGCCTGCCCACCTCCGGGGCCTCCCTGCTGGACGAGGGCACCGCGGCCGCCGAGGCGATGGCGCTGTCCCGCCGGGTCGGCAAGGTCAAGAACGGCGTCTTCCTGGTCGACGCCGACACCTTCCCGCAGACCCTCGCGGTGATCCGGACCCGCGCCGAACCGACCGGCGTCGAGGTCGTCACCGCCGACCTGTCGGCCGGCATCCCCGCCGACGTCGCCGAGCGCGGCGTCACCGGCGTGCTGCTGCAGTACCCCGGCGCCTCGGGCGCCGTCCGCGACCTGCGGCCGGTCATCGAGCAGGCGCACGACCTCGGCGCGATCGTCACCGTGGCCGCCGACCTGCTCGCGCTCACCCTGCTCACCTCGCCCGGCGACCTCGGCGCGGACATCGCGGTCGGCACCACCCAGCGGTTCGGCGTCCCGATGGCCTTCGGCGGCCCGCACGCCGGCTACATGGCCGTCCGCGACTCCTACGCCCGCAACCTGCCCGGCCGGCTCGTCGGCGTCTCGGTCGACGCCGACGGCGACACCGCCTTCCGGCTGGCGCTCCAGACCCGCGAGCAGCACATCCGCCGGGAGAAGGCCACCAGCAACATCTGCACCGCCCAGGTGCTGCTCGCCGTGATGGCCGGCATGTACGCCGTCTACCACGGGCCCGACGGGCTGGCCGCCATCGCGCGCCGCACCCACCGCTACGCCGCGGTGCTCGCCGCGGGCCTGCGCGCGGCCGGCGTCGAGCTCGTCGAGGACGCGTACTTCGACACGCTGACCGCCCACGTCCCCGGCCGGGCCGCCGAGGTCGTGGCCGCCGCGCGCGCCGCCGGCGTCAACCTGCGGCTGACCGACGCCGACCACGTCGGCATCGCCTGCGACGAGACCACCGACCGCGCCGCGCTCAGCTCGGTGCTCGCCGCCTTCGGCGCCACCGGCGACATCGACGCCCTCGACGCCGCCGCCCCCGACGCGCTGCCCGACGCCCTGCTGCGCACCGACGACTACCTCACCCACCCGGTCTTCCACCAGCACCGCAGCGAGACCTCGATGCTGCGCTACCTGCGCCGGCTCGCCGACCGCGACTACGCCCTGGACCGCGGCATGATCCCGCTGGGCTCGTGCACCATGAAGCTCAACGCGACCACCGAGATGGAGCCGGTCACCTGGCCGGAGTTCGGCGCCCTGCACCCCTTCGCGCCCGCCGACCAGGCCGAGGGCTACCTCAGCCTGATCCACGGCCTGGAGGACCAGCTCGCCGAGATCACCGGCTACGACAAGGTCAGCCTCCAGCCCAACGCCGGGTCGCAGGGCGAACTGGCCGGCCTGCTCGCGGTGCGCGCCTACCACCGGGCCAACGGCGACCTGGACCGTACGGTCTGCCTGATCCCGTCCTCCGCGCACGGCACCAACGCCGCCAGCGCGGTGATGGCCGGGATGACCGTGGTCGTGGTGAAGACCAGCCAGGACGGCGACGTCGACGTCGCCGACCTGCGCGCGAAGATCGAGCAGTACCGCGACCGGCTCGCCGTGCTGATGGTCACCTACCCCTCCACGCACGGCGTGTTCGAGGAGCACATCACCGACGTCTGCGCGGCCGTGCACGACGCCGGTGGCCAGGTCTACGTCGACGGTGCCAACCTCAACGCGCTGGTCGGCCTGGCCCGCCCGGGCCGGTTCGGCGCCGACGTGTCCCACCTGAACCTGCACAAGACGTTCTGCATCCCGCACGGCGGCGGCGGCCCCGGCGTCGGCCCGGTCGCGGTCCGCGCCCACCTGGCCCCGCACCTGCCCAACCACCCGCTCCAGCCCGAGGCCGGCCCCGCCACCGGTGTCGGCCCGGTCTCGGCCGCGCCCTGGGGCTCAGCGGGGATTCTCCCGATCTCCTGGACCTACGTCCGGCTGATGGGCGGCGAGGGGCTGAAGCAGGCCAGCCAGATCGCCGTGCTGAGCGCCAACTACGTCGCCAAGCGGCTGGAGCCGCACTACCCGGTGCTCTACACCGGCCCCGGCGGCCTGGTCGCGCACGAGTGCATCATCGACCTGCGGCCGCTGACCAAGGACACCGGTGTCAGCGTCGACGACGTCGCCAAGCGGCTGATCGACTACGGCTTCCACGCGCCGACGATGTCCTTCCCGGTGGCCGGCACCCTGATGATCGAGCCCACCGAGAGCGAGGACCTCGCCGAACTGGACCGGTTCTGCGAGGCGATGATCGCGATCCGCGCCGAGATCGACCGGGTCGGCTCCGGCGCGTGGCCCGCCGACGACAACCCGCTGCGCTCGGCCCCGCACACCGCGGCCGCGCTCAGCGGCGACTGGAGCCACCCGTACAGCCGTGAGGAGGCCGTCTTCCCGGCCGGCGTGCACCCCGCGGACAAGTACTGGCCGCCGGTACGCCGGATCGACGGGGCGTTCGGCGACCGCAACCTGGTCTGCTCCTGCCCGCCGCTGGACGCGTACGAGAGCTGATCGGCGCGCGGCGACGCGCAGGCGGGGCGGCGCCTCCCGACCGGGATACGGCCGGGAGGCGCCGCCGTGTGTCCGCAACCGGCCGAGTGGATGGCGCGTCTTGCACCAATGAGTAGCGCGAACGTGAAATACCTGCGGAATGCCGTCCGGGGAGCAAGACTGGGACCGGCCGCGCGAGAACGGGGGACCGAGATGAACCAGGCAGGCGACGCGACCGACCGCACCATTCACCTCTCGCAGCGAAAGACACCATTGACCATGTGCAAGCACGAGCCGCAGTGCCCTACCGCTGACAGCGCCGACCGTGAGGCCGCCCTCATCGTGGCCCACCACCCGGAGCAGGGCTGGAGCCTGCTGTGCAACGGGGTGCTGCTCTTCGAGGACACCGGCGAGATCCTGCCCGACGGGCAGATCATCGCACCGCACCGGCCGCTGGTCGCTACGCGCGTCACCACGGCCGCCTGAGCCGCCCGGCGAGGCGTCCGAGGGTTCCACGGATCGTCCGACGAGGCGTTCCACGGATTGTCCGACGAGGCGTCGGACCGGCCGTCCGGCGCATGACACAGCCGGTTCCCCTGAGCCTCGGTGCCCAGGAGAACCGGCTTCGCTCATGCCGGGCCGCCGGATACGGCCTCTGCGCCCTACACGGCCTGCACGGCCCGCACTGCCTACGCCGGGGAGCCGGCCAGCGGCGGCGGGGCCAGCCACGCGCTCAGCAGCGGCGCGAGCTCCACGATCCGGTACACCCGGTGCGAGGCGATCCCCGGCGGCGCGGGCGCCAGCGGGATGACCAGGTCGGCCGGGTCCGGCTGGGCGGTGGCCGCGTCGGCCCTCGGCACCGAGTGCAGCCACAGCGCCATCATGTACAGGCTCGGCACCGACAGCAGGTGCGGCTGGTAGGTGGCCGGCAGCGGCTCCGCCTGGCGCAGCGCCCGCTCGGTCGAGGCCAGGTAGGGGCCTTCGGAGAAGCGCGAGAACACCCAGCCGTCAGGTGTCGCCACGGTCTCGCCCGCCGCGGCCACCCGGGACCCCGCCCTGATATGGAACCGCCAGCCGGCCAGCCGCGCGTGGGGCAGGCCACCGGGAACCGCCGCCGGTTCGAACACATGGACCGGCAGGGGGTGTTCGGCGTCCAGCGGCCCTTCCGCGGTGCGCAGGGCAGGGGTCCGGGCTTCCAGGACCGCAGTGGGAGAACTGAGCGCCGCCAGGACGCTCAACAGGGCTGGTGCGGGTGCTGGGGGGACAAGCAGCGGCATGGTGTTGTCGCCTCTCACTGGGAGACACGTGGTGCGGGCACAAAGCGGTGCGGGCGAGGAGCGGACGGCGCGGTCAGTACCTGGTGAGGGTTACTGCTCAAGCTCGCCCGGCGACGGCGGATACTCTGCCTCGTGCGCGGAGTTTATACGACGTGTGTTCGCTCCGTGTTTCATCTACTCGCTGCCAGTATTACCCGCAAGGCGGTTATCCGCCTTCTTCCCGAGGGGTCCGGCCGGCATTCCCGCAGGGTAGGGGGCGGATGCCGCTGATTTCCGCCCCGTACGGTCGGCCGGAACCGTGCGGTGGTATTCACCCCGATTTTACGCGGGAGCCCTGCGCCGAATGTGCCGCGGGAACATGCCCGCTGCCGGTCACTACGGCAAGCGTAGCGTGCACGCCGTGCTCCGGTGGGCGTTATCGATCATTTGGGTGGGCATCCTCCGGTGAGGACCGCGCGAGGAGGGACGCTTCGATGGGGGAGAAGGTCGTGGCCGGGGCGTTCGACCTGGCCGACCGGCGGATGTATCGGAACAAGCTCCAGCAGTGCCTGGTGGGGCTGGAGAGGCTGTTGGCGGAGCGGCGCTTCGACCGGCCGCGCAATCTCATGGGTCTGGAGATCGAATTGAATCTCGCGGATTCCGAGGGACTGCCCCGCATGATGAACGAAGAGGTGCTGGAGCGCATCGCGAGCCGCGATTTCCAGACCGAGCTGGCCCAGTTCAATATTGAAGTGAACATCGCGCCGCACCCGCTTTCCGGCCGGGTGCTCGACCGGCTCGCCGAGGAACTGCGCACCGGGCTCGGCTACGCCGACCGGATGGCCGGGGAGGTCGGCGCCGGCATCGTGATGGTGGGAATCCTGCCCACCCTCCAGGCCCAGGACCTGGTCTCGGCGAACCTCTCCCGCGCCGACCGCTACACCCTGCTCAACGAGCGGATTCTCGCCATGCGCGGCGAGGACATCACCCTCGACATCGAAGGCGTCGAGCACCTCGTCTACACCTCCGCCTCGATCGCGCCCGAGGCGGCCTGCACCTCCACGCAGATGCACCTCCAGGTCACCCCGGAGCGCTTCGCCCCGGCGTGGAACGCCGCCCAGGTGGTCTCCGCGCCGCAGGTGGCGGTCGGCGCGAACTCGCCGTTCCTCTTCGGCCGCGAGCTGTGGCGCGAGACCCGCCCGCTGCTCTTCCAGCAGGCCACCGACACCCGCCCGCAGGAGCTGCGGGCCCAGGGCGTACGGCCGTTGACCTGGTTCGGCGAGCGGTGGATCGACTCGGTGGCCGACCTGTTCGCGGAGAACCTGCGCTACTTCCCGCCGCTGCTGCCGATCTGCGACGACGAGGACCCGCTGCGGGTGCTCGACGAGGGCGGGGTGCCCCAGCTGCGCGAACTGGCCCTGCACAACGGCACGATCTACCGCTGGAACCGCCCGGTCTACCAGGTCGTCGACGGGGTGCCGCACTTGCGGGTGGAGAACCGGGTGATGCCGGCCGGGCCCACCGTCGCCGACGTCATCGCCAACACGGCGTTCTACTACGGCCTGGTCCGCGCGCTCGCCGAGGCGCCGCGGCCGGTCTGGCAGCGGCTGCCGTTCGGCGCCGCCGCCGCGAACTTCGACGCCGCCTGCCGCGACGGCATCGACGCCGTGCTGCACTGGCCGCGCCCGCGCGGCACCGCGCTCGCCCAGGTCGCCGCGGCCGACCTGATCCGCGACGAACTCCTGCCGCTGGCCGCCGCCGGACTCGACGGCTGGGGCATCGACCCCGTCGACCGCGACCACTACCTCGGCATCATCGAACAGCGCTGCCGGCTCCGTACCAACGGCGCCCGCTGGCAGGCCGACGCCTTCCACCACTTCCTCGGCCGCGGCCTGGACCGCCGGGCCGCGCTCGCCGCCATGACGCAGCGCTACCGCGCCCTGTCCACCGAGGGCGCCCCGGTCCACACCTGGCCGATGCCCGGCTGAGCCGCGCCGGCCCCCCGACGGCCCGGGCGCGGCGGCGCATTACCCTTCGATCGAGCGGCGGATTCGATCAAGGGGGCGGTCAGGTGCCGAACGAAGCGACGGAACCGAACGGCCCGGACGTACTCGACGCGGCGGGCGCGACGGACGTGTCGGACGTGGTGGACGGGCTGGACGAGTTCTGCGCGCAGGCGCTGGCCGACCACTCCTGCGCGTCGCTCTCCCTCGCCGTCGTGGCACGCGACGAGGTCGTGCTCGCCCGCGCCTACGGTCTTGCGGACGTCGCCGCCCGGCGGCCGGCCACCCCCGAGACCGTCTACGGGCTGGCCTCCGTCACCAAGGCGGTCACCGCCACGGCCGTCTGCCTGGCCGCCGACGAGGGCCTGCTGGACCTCGACGCCCCGATCCCCGGCGACCACCCCTGGACCGCGCCCACCCCGCGCCAACTGCTGCGGCACCGCGGCGGGTTCCCGGCGTTCTACAACTTCCACTACGACACCGGCCCGCTGCCGATCGACATCGCCGACTACCGCACCCTCGTCCGCGAGCCGGGCACCGGCTTCGAGTACTCCAACCTCGGCTACGCCGAACTGGGCCGGGTGCTGGAGTCGGCGACCGGCCGGAGCGAGGGCGACTACCTGCGCGAGCGGATCTTCGCACCGCTGGGCCTGGACACTTTCGGCTACGGGCCCGCCTACACCGGCTCGGCGCCCGTCGCCGAGCGCTACTCCGCCGGCGGGGAGGCGTACCCGACCTGCTTCAGCGACCACCCCGCGGCCGGGGCCGGCTGGGCGAGCGCCGCCGACGTGGCACTCTTCGCCCGGACGGCCACCCGTCTGCTGCGACCCGCCACCGCCGCGGCGATGCACGACGCGGTGCCGATCGGCGAGCACCTGGGCTACGGGTTCGGCCGGGTCGTCTCGCACGGCCCCGGGCCGGTCGTCCGCAGCCACGGCGGCGGCATGGGCGGCATCGCCGCGATGATGATCGACCTGCCCGAGCGGGAGATCTCGGTCGCGGTGCTGACCAACTCCACCCGCAAGGCGGCCCGGGACGCCGTCGTCCTGCGCCTGATGGGCATCCTGGCGCCCGGCTTCCCCCGCGAGCACCTCGCCCCGGTCACCGATCAGGGCCGCCCGATGACGCAAGCGCCGGGGGAGTGGGCGGGCGAGGTCGGCACTCCGCAGGGCGGCGTCACGCTGCGGATCAGCGTCCTCGCCGACCGCCAGGTGGAGATCCGGCTGGCCGGCGGCGCGCCGGTCACCGTTCCGGCCGGCGCCTCCGAGCAGTGGGACCTGTGCGCGAGCGCGCCGCTGCAACTGCCCACCGACGACGCACGGGTCAACAGCCCGCACCTGGCCCTCGCGCTGCGGGCCGGGCCCGAGCGGCTGGAGGGCCGGGCCGTGGCGTACAAGAACGGCGACCTGGAAGGACGGCTGGGCGCGTACCTGGTGCACCCGTGCGGGCTGCGCGCCGTCTGAGCGCGGAGCCGGGGCGGGCGGCGCCGCGCGGCGAGTCGGCGCGCTTCGGGCTGGTCAACGGGGCGACAGCCAGGTTCGTGGCGTAGGCTCGCGCGGCGCACACCGTGCGGGCGGCCGTGGCGGTGCGGTGGTAGGGCGGCGGGCGGGATCTTCGTATCGTGTCCACGACGACACGGGAGGACCGCGTGCAGGCAGAGGCACAGGCACAGGCCGGGCAGCCGGAGCAGCGGCAGTTGCCGTTCGAGGAGCGGACGCTGCGCAGCGAGACGCTGATCGTGCTGGCACTGTCGCTCGGTGCCAGCGGGGTGTCCGCGGTGATCAGCTTCATCGGCTCGGTGACGCGGCCGGGCGCGCTGAAGAACCAGGCCGCGACGCTGGTCGGTTCGCAGGCCCCCGGCCGCCCCTGGCTCGACCTGGCCTGGCAGGTCTTCTCGATCGCCACCGCGCTGGCCCCGGTCGCGCTGGTCGCGCACCTGCTGGCGCGCGAGCGGGTCGGGATGCCCGCGATCGGCTTCGACCTCACCCGGCCGCGCCGGGACCTGGCCTGGGGCGCGCTGGTCGCCGCGGTGATCGGCGGCACCGGGCTGGCCTTCTACCTGGGTGCGCGGGGCGCCGGGTTCAACCTCACGGTGGTGCCCGAGTCGCTGCCGGACGTGTGGTGGCGCATCCCGGTGCTGATCGCCTCCGCGGTGCAGAACGCGGTCCTCGAGGAAGTCATCGTGGTCGGCTATCTGCTGCGCCGGCTCGACCAGTTGAAGTGGTCGCCGATCGCCGCGCTCGCCGCCAGTGCGGTGCTGCGCGGGTCGTACCACCTGTACCAGGGCATCGGCGGCATGGTCGGCAACATGGCGATGGGCGTGGTGTTCGTGCTGCTCTACCGCCGGTGGGGCCGGGTCGGCCCGCTGGTGGCCGCGCACTCGCTCATCGACACGGTCGCCTTCGTCGGGTACGCGCTGCTCGCCGGGAAGGTGGGCTGGCTGCCCACCGGGTGAGCGCCACCGCCCCGCCGCGCCAATGCCCCGCCGTGACGCGCGTGGCTGTGGCGCACCCGGTTTCGGCGTCCACGACTGTGACGTACGCGCCCGTGACGTACGTGCGCGCGTGTCAGGGCACCGCGTGCAGCTCGCCGTCCACCACGGTCACGGCCGCGCCGGTCAGTTCGACCCGGTCGTCCCGCAGCCGGGTCGCGACCAGCCCGCCGCGGGCCGACGCCTGGTATCCGGTCAGCGCGTCGCGGCCCAGCCGGGCCGACCAGAACGGTGCGAGGGCGGTGTGCGCGCTGCCGGTGACCGGGTCCTCGTCGATGCCGACCGCCGGGAAGAAGCCGCGCGAGACGAAGTCGTAGCCGCCGGCCGGGTCGGCGGCGGCCGCGGTGGCGATCACCCCGCGCCGGGACAGCGCGGCCAGGGCCTTGAAGTCCGGGGCGAGCGCGCGGACCGCCGCCTCGTCGGCCACTTCCACCAGCAGGTCGCCGCAGTCCGGGCCGGTGTCCAGCACGGTCAGCGGCTCGGCGCCGAGCGCTGCGGCGAGGCCGGCCGGCGCCTTCTCCGGGGTGAGCGGCGCGGCCGGGAAGTCCAGGGTGATCGTGCCGTCGCCGTCGGCCGTCGCCGCCAGCACCCCGGCCTTGGTACGGAATCCGACGGTGCCCTGCGCCTCCCCGGTGGTACGCAGCACATGCGCGGTGGCGAGGGTGGCGTGCCCGCACAGCCGCACCTCGGTGGCGGGGGTGAACCAGCGCAGCGCCCAGGTCGCGCCGTCGTCGCCGCCCGGGGGAAGCGGATGCGCGAACGCCGTCTCGGAGAGGTTCAGCTCGGCGGCGACCCGCTGGAGCCAGCCGTCGGAGGGGAAGCCGTCCGCCCCGAGCAGCAGCACGCCCGCCGGGTTTCCGGTGAACGGGCGGTCGGTGAACGCGTCGACGATTCGGATACGCATGCCGAGAGGGTACGGGAGCGCGGCCACGCGCAGCAGCGGGCCGGAAGACGATCGGGCGGTGATCGGGCCGGGTGGCGTAAGGCCAGGTCCGGCAGGGTTCGTAGCCGCACACCGCAGCCGCCGCCCCTGCTGTGCGCCGGTGTCGTAGGGGAGCGGTCACACCGCGGGGCGGCGGGGGTGGAGGCAGCCGGGCCTGTGTGTCCCGGCTGCCGGGTTCAGGCGTGCTGCGGGACCTCGTCCTTGAGCATGCCGCGGATCTGCTCGCGCATCTCCGGGCTGTCGTCGTGGCCGTGCACGGACACCGCGTGTTCGGTCGCGGCGCGGACGACCTCGTCCTCCTCGCCGGAAATGGCGAGGGTGCAGTTCGACTCGCTCGGGAAGTCACGGCAGTCGGCTACTTTGCGCATCGTGTACCTCCTCACTGTCCAGGATAGATCCGCCGTCCGAGCGATGTCCGGTGGCGCGGTGGCAGTGGTGGCGGTGGACGGCCCGCGAGGGAACGCGGCAGTCGACGGAACGCAGCCGGCCGCGCGCAGTTGACGGAACGCACCTGACGGGGCGCACTTGACGGAACACTTTGCAAAGGGGCAGCTTCTGCACAGTGACCGAGGAGAAGCCCGCACCCGCGTCCATACCGCCGCCCGCTCTGCCCGCCCCGCCCGAGCCGCGGGAGGAGAGGCCGCGCGCGCCCGAGCAGCTGCCTGTTCACCCCGTGCGCGTCGCCCTGCTCGACCTGCTCGCCGACGGCGGCACGGTGACGTCCACCGAGGCGGCCGCGCGGCTCGGCGAGAGTTCCGGACTGTGCTCCTTCCATCTGCGGCAGCTCGCCCGGCACGGGCTGATCGAGGAGGCGCCGCACTCCGGCGGCCGGGCCCGGCCGTGGCGGTTGCGCTGGGAGCGGCCGCGGGAGCCCGAGCCCGTACCGGACGAACCCGCGCGGAGCGACGAGTTCGGCGTACTCGCCCGCGGGCTGGAGGACGAGAGCCACCGGCGCTGGCTGGCCCAGCGCGACCACGCGCCGCGGGAGTGGCGGGCGGACGAGGCGTTCAGCACCGTCGTGCACCTCACCCCGCAGGAGTTGCGGGCCGTCGCCGCGGCGGTACGGGCGACGCTCGACGGCTACCGGCACCGGGACCACGACGTCCTGGCGCGCCCGGCCGACGCGCGCCCGGTGGCGTTCGTCAGCCGGCTGTTCCCGCTGCTGCCCGGGGCTTCGGACGCTGAGCGGTGAGGCCGCCGGCACCGCGCGCGGAGGGCGCCACGGTAAGGGAACTGCTCCGCTACCCGGTGAAGTCGATGCTGGGCGAGGCGGTCGTCGCGGCCGACGTGACCGAGCGCGGGCTGCCGTACGACCGTCAACTCGCCCTGCTGCACCGGGAGACCGGCAAGGTCGCCAGCGCGAAGAACCCGAGGATGTGGCGGCGGCTGCTCAAGCTCACCGCCCACGCCACGCCGGCGGCGGTACGGATCGGGCTCCCGGACGGCAAGGCGGTGTGGAGCACCGACGCCGACGTGGACGAGCGGCTCTCCGCGCTTCTCGACCAGCCGGTGGTCCTGACCGGGCGGCCGCCCGCCGACGCCGAACTCGACCGGGCGCGCCCCGAGGAGGTGCTGCGCGACGGCGTCCGCGCGGAGGTCGCGGTGGAAGTGGGCCGGCTGGGCGGCGCCGCACCCGAGGGCACCTTCTTCGACTTCGCCCCGCTGCACCTGATCACGTCGTCGACGCTGCGGCGGATCGCCGAGTCCAGCCCGCGCGGCACGGTGGAGGTGGAGCGCTACCGGCCGAACGTCGTCATCGACACCGCGGGCTCCGGGTTCGTCGAGAACGACTGGGTCGGCCACGACCTGCGGATCGGCGCCCGGCTCACGCTGCGCGTCATCGCCCGCAGCCCGCGCTGCGCGATCCCCACCCTGGAGCACGGCACGCTGCCGCGTGACCTCGACGCCCTGCGGGTGCCGGCCGCCCACAACCGCGTGCCACCGACGGACGAGTTCGCCCCGCAGCCCTGCGCCGGCGTCTACGCGCGGGTGCTGCGCCCGGGCCGGATCGCGGTCGGCGACCGCCTCACCGTCCTGCCGGCCGCCGCAGATCCCGAGGGCGGGCCCTAGCGATCACAGTGGCGAGGAGCGAGGAGCGAGGAGCGGGGACGCGGCCGGGGGCCGGGCGCGACGCAGCACGCGCCCGGCCCCCGGGAGCCAGCAGGGTGCGGATCATCAGTGGCGAGCGGGCCGGGATTTGGCACCGTATCCGTGGCCTTGGTGGTGGCCGTCCTCCGGGCAGCACGTGACCGTGTTGGTCACCGTCAGGTGCTGGTGGTGCTCGGTGAGCGTCGTGTCGTACGGCAGGGGCAGATGCACGCCGGCTCCGTCGATGTTCGTGACCTCGGAGCGGGCGAGGGTGCAGCCGGGGGCCGTCAGGTGGACGGTCTCGGCCGCGGTGGCCCGGTCACCGATGACGTAGCCGGTGCGCGTGTCGCCCCACGGCTGCGGGGTCGGGCCGGCGCCGTGGGGGCCGGTGAGGGTGAGCTGGGCGCTCAGTCCGTCGGGCTGGGTGCCGTCGGCGTAGAGGTGGCCGTCGACGTTCCACTCCTTGTCGACGGTGAGGTCGGCGGATTCTTCGCCGGTGCCGGCGGGCCGGTTGTAGACGGTGCAGCTGATCGCGGCCTGGCGGGGTGCGTCGACGGTGAAGCCGGGAGCGGCCTCCGTGCCGGTGTTCTCCACGGGCAGGCGCTGCCCGGTGTCGAGGTCGGTGCAGACGGCGTTGCGGCCGTCCTGGGTGACGAGTGCGTAGTCGGGGTGCTGGATCTCGCCGACCGTCAGGTCCGCCGAGGTGTTGACGCCGAATCCGGGGTGGAAGGTGACCGCGCCGGTGCCGTCGGAGGTGGTGGTCTGCGTGTCGGGCAGGCCGGTCATCCCGGACGTGGTCGTGGACGCGTCGAACGTCCAGCCGGGCCCGGCGGGGGTGGCCCCGGTGACGTCCTCGCCCGTGGTGTCCTCGGGCGCGATCTGCTTGACCACGGTGAGGGTGCCGGTGCAGTGGTCCAGTGCCAGTGCGCGCAACTGGTCGGCGGCCTGGCCGTAGTCGGTGGTCTGGAAGTAGTCGGCGGTCGTGGTGTTGCCGCCGTCGAACTCCGTGGGTCCCGAGATGGCCCGCAGGTTCAGCCCCGACACTCCGGCCACGCCGCTGCCCACGCCGAGCGCGATCACCCGGGTGTCCTTGGCCTTGACGGAGTTGGCCGAGAAGATGCCGTTCTCCACGTCGATGAAGTGGGTGTTCGAGCCGTCCCCGTGCAGGCTGCCGAAGCGGGTCGGATTGCCGTCGGTGAGCACCACGGTCGCGTCGTAGTGCTCGGGCGCCTGGGACACCGCGTGCAGCGCGCGGTCCCAGTTGGTGCCCTTGCCCAGCGTCCAGTCCGCGTACAGGCTCTTGAAGGCGGCAGCCCCGGCCGGGGTGGAGACCGAATGCAGCTCCGGGTGGTTGGCCTCGACACTGGTGGCGGGCGACGCCTGGTCGAAGGAGAACAGCGCCAGCCGTGAGGGGGTGCCGGTGAGCGCGTCGGTGAAGGCGTCGGTGGCGGCCTTCAGCGCGGGCAGTTGGCTGCCGACGGACGCGGACAGGTCGAGCACGACCGCCACGTCGAGCCCGCACGACTCCGGCAGCGGCGGGTTGTCCCGCGAGGACTGCCACACGCCGCCCGAGCGGGTCGGCAGCGAGTTGTCGGTGCTGTACATGAACTCGCGGGTGGAGTGGTAGGTCGCGCCGCCCTGGAGCGCCGGGGTCTGGAACTCGTACGGCGAGGCCGTCGATCCCGAGCCGCTGCCGGGGCCCGTACGCAGCACCGGGTTGGTGTACCAGCCGGCGGGGGCGGAGAGCTGGCGGACGGTCAGGACGCGTCCGTTGTTCGCCTCACCGGCGCCGGTCAGGGGCACCGTGAAGGTGCAGTCGCCGTCGGCGTCGGAGGTGCACCGCGCCCAGGAGGCGTCGATCGGGTCCGTGGCGTCGGCGTCCGCGTAGAGGGCGAGCCGGACCCCGGCCAGCGGATCGACCGCGTCGGTCGCGGCGTCCCGGTCGCCGCCGGTGCGCACCGTCACCACGGACTCGTCGGGGTCGGGGGTGGGCACGGTGCGGGGCAGGGCGGCTCGGCCGCCCGTGGCCGCCGGTGCCGCCACGGCGCCGGCCGCGCCCGCGGCGGCGGGAGCGGTGGCCAGCGCGAGAAGGAGCGCCGCGGCTGCGGCGAGATGGGCTCTGTACGTCATCGTGCACCTTTCACCAGCAGACGGTGAAGCCGGTTTGGCCTGATTGCTGATGTTTTGCACTCTAGTCACTCGGTGTGACATACCGTCAGATCCTCGCGAGGTGACGCACTCCGGTCGCGCGGAAGTCGATGCGTGTGGATGGCGGCGCACCCATGGACGGCAGGCACCGGCGCTCGTGCCTGGCGCTCGCCCTTCGCGCGCCGGCGAGTCGGGCGGGTCCCGTTACGAGGGGGCGCCGGGCTCGGCGGGGGCGGGGTCGCCCGCGCTGCCGTCGGTCCGATGGGCGGTGCCCAGCGCACGGGCGGTGGCCGTGGTCGCGGCGAGGACGAGGGTTGCCAGGCCGGAGGCGGCGAGGACCGTGCGGGGTCCGAGCGCGGCGGTGAGGGGGCCGCCCAGCGCGGTGCCGACCGGCGCGGCGGTGAGGAGGGCGGCGCCGCGGGCGGCCAGCACCGTGGTGAGGAGGGCGGCGGGGGTGCGGTCCTGGAAGAGGGTGAAGGACAGCGCGGTGAAGGGCCCGTAGATCACGCCGCCGAGGGAGAAGCAGGCGAGCGTGACGGCGGCGGGCGCGCCCAGGCCGAAGGGCACGAGGGTCAGGCCCCAGCCGGCGACGATGCCGAGGGTGACCGGCCACAGCGGGAGCCTGCGCAGGGCGCCCGCGCACAGGGCGCCGAGGACCGCGCCCGCGCCGAAGAGCGTCCAGTACAGGCCGAGCAGGCGCGCGCCGGCGTGCAGGTCGCCGGTGACGTGCAGCGGGAGGGCCACCTCGACCGGGCCGTAGAGGAAGTTGAAGAACCAGGTCAGGGCGAGGATTGCGAGGAGTTCCGGCTGCCCGCGCAGCAGCCGCCGGCCGGCCGCCGCCTGGCCGGTGTCGACGGGCGCGGGCGCGCTGTCGGTGGCGTCGTCGGCCGTGCCCTCCGCCGTGTCCTCCGCCGTGTCCTGCCCGGTGGTCCGCTTCCGGGAACCGAGCCGGCCGGCCCGTACCGCCAGCACGGCGAACGACGCGGCGTCCAGGCCGATGATCCACGCCGGGGAGACGGCGGCCGCCATGAACCCGGCGAGCGCGGGCCCCACGATCACCGCCGCCGAACCGCTGGAGCTGACCAGCGCGTTCGCCGCGAGGCGCTGCCCCGCCGGTAGCACCCGGGCGAGCAGCGCGTACTTGCCCGCGCCTCCCCACGCGTGCAGCACCGAGGAGCCGGCCAGCAGCGCGACGTAGCCGGCCGGACGCAGCTCGCCCAGCGCCCACGCGAGCGGGACGCAGCCCAGCAGCACCGCACGCAGCCAGCTGTCCGCGGCCAGCAGCCGCCAGGCGGGCAGCCGGCGCAGCCACCGGCCCAGGAGCAGCGCCCCGGCGGCCCCCGGCAGCGCGTACGCGGCCACCGCGGCGCCCACCAGCAGCCCGGCCCGGCCGGGAGGAGCGATCGCGAGCGCGGTCCAGGCCACCGCGACCATGCTCATCCCGTCGCCGAGGTCGCAGGCCGCCAGTGCGGGCAGCAGCCGCCGGAAGTCGCGGTGCGCGAAGAGCGGGCGGTAGGCCGGTGGCAGCAGCCGCGAGGGCGAGGGGAAGGCGGTCACCGGGACAGGCTGGCCCCTCAAGCGGGCTTGAGGTCAAGCGGCGGCGGGGGCGCGGTGCGCGGGTGGCGGGAGGGGGCTGTGCGGGTGGCGGAGGTGCGGTGTGCGGGTGGCGGGAGGGCGGAGCGCGCGGCGGGGGCGGGGTGCGCGGGCTGCGGAGGCGCGGGCTGCGGTGTGCGGGCGGCGGAAGGGGGCTGCGCGGGCGGTGGGAGGGCGGCCGGAGCCATCCGGGGGTTGTCGAACGAGCGATTCCGATATATCGTAGAACTGTCGCGAACGATCAACGATGGAAGGAGCGACATCATGCGTTCCCAAGGACCACACGCACATGGACACGGACACGGAGACTGCGGACCCGGACATCACGGGTGGGGCGAGCGAGAGGGGTCGCGGGCGGCGTTCGGCGCGTTCGGGCCGCCCTTCGGCGGCGGACCGTTCGGCCCCGGCGGCCGAGGCCGCGGGCGCGGCGGACCGCGCGGACGGGCGCGGCGCGGCGATGTACGCGCGTCGATCCTGGCGCTGCTCACCGACCGCCCGATGCACGGCTACGAGATGATCCAGGAGATCGCCGAGCGCAGCGGCGGCGCGTGGCGGCCGAGCCCCGGCTCGGTCTACCCGACGCTGCAACTGCTGGAGGACGAGGGCCTGATCGGCAGCGCGAGCGAGGGCGGCAAGAAGCTGTTCACGCTCACGGACGCCGGCCGGGCCGAGGCCGAGGCGGGTCCCGACGCGCCCTGGGAGGACGCCGAACGCGGCGTCGACTGGGACGCGCTCAACGAGATCAGGAAGGCCGGCGGGGGCCTGATCGAGGCGTTCCGCCAGGTCTGGGCGACGGGCACACCGGAGCAGCGCGACAAGGCGCTGACCGTGGTGAACGACGCGCGGAAGAAGCTGTACCTGATCCTCGCCGACGAGGACACCGAGAAGTAGATCCCGCGGCGGAGCGCCGAACTCGGCGCCCGCGCACGGTCGCACGGTCGCACGGTCCGCCACCAGGCATCGCCCGGTGGCGGACCGTGCGTGCGAGGAACACCGGCCGCTCCGGCCGCCCGCGGACAGCGGGTGACCGGAGCGGCCGGTGGCATGCCGGGCGGACGCCGCCCGCCGCGTCCGGGCTCCGCTCCCGGCCTCCGCTCCCGCGTCCGGGCTACGCGCGACTCGAACCGCGGATCAGCAGCCGGGTCGGCACGATGTACGAGTGGACGAGGTCCTTGGGCCGGCCGGCGTCGGCGTCCAGCAGGCTGCGCAGGGCCGCGACCGCGGCCTCGCCCAGGGCGCGCTGGTCCTGCGCGACCGTGGACAGCGCCGGCCGGACCAGCGAGGCGGCGTCGATGTCGTCGAAGCCGACCACCGCCAGGTCCCGCGGCACCGACAGCCCCGCGTCCGCCGCCGCGTGCATCGCGCCGATCGCCATCTGGTCGCCGGCCGCGAAGATCGCGGTCGGCGGCTCGGGGAGGGCGAGCAGACCGCGGGCCGCCGTCTCGCCGCTGGCCAGGAAGAAGTCCCCCTCGACGACGTACTCGTCGGGCACCGGCAGGCCCAGCCGCTCGCACGCCCGCCGGTAGCCGGTCAGCCGCTCAGCCGCCGGCGGCAGGTGCAGCGGGCCGGTGACGGTGGCGATCCTGCGGTGCCCCAGCTCGTACAGGTGCTGGACGGCGGCCGCCGCGCCCGCCGCGTTGTCGGAGCTGACCCGGACCGTACGCGGCCCGGTGAACGCGGTGTCGATGCCCGCGCAGGGCACCGTGGAGGCGGCCAGCGCGCGCAGGCAGCGGTCGTCCGGGGGAGTGGTCAGCACGATGACACCCTCCAGGTTGTGCCGCTGCACCGCCTGGAGGTACGCCCCGTCGGGCTCCTCGGCGCCCGCGGTGGTGAGCAGCATCAGGTGGTAGTCCGCCTCGGACAGGGCGGTGCGTACCGCGCTGAGCAGGCCGAGCAGGAAGGGGTTGTGCAGGCCCTGCGCCTCCTGCCCGCTGTCCCAGATCAGCCCGATCGTGTCCGAGCGGCGCCGTACCAGGGTGCGGGCCGGCTCGTTGGGCGCGTACCCCAGTTCCAGGGCCAGTTGGCGTATCCGCGCACGGGTGGCCTCGCTGACCTCGGCCCGGTCGTTGAGCGCCCGCGAGACGGTGGCGGTCGACACACCGCTGCGGCGGGCGAGTTCACGGATGTTCACGAGGTACCCGTTCTGCGCGAGTTGGACAGGGGCGGTCCGTCGGACGGATTGTCTGTGCGTGCGCTGTGCGTGGTCGTGCTGACGTGCGGGAAAGCGCTCCCGCCAGGGTGGGGCACAACAATGCCCTGCGTACAGTCTTGACGATCTGTGAGCGTGGGGGACAGACTTCCGGCCGATCGGAATCGTTTACGGCACCAACGGTCCCGCGACGCCGGGGCCGCCCCCCAACAGGAACGGGACTCCTGCGATGCCAACGAACGCACGAAGACTGAGTCTCAGAGGGCTGCTGACCCTCGCCACCGCGGCCGCCTGCGTGGCGGCGGTCGCCTCGGCGCCGGCCCAGGCCGGAGACAACCCGACCTACACCAACCCCAACGCGCCGATCGACGTGCGCGTCAACGACCTGCTGCACCGGATGACGCTGGACGAGAAGATCGGCCAGATGGACCAGATCTCGGTGGTCAACATGCAGGGCGACTGCCAGTGGAGCGGCGGCGACTTCACCGAATCCTGCCTGCATGACGTGCTGGTGAAGAACGCGGCCGGCTCGGTGCTCTCCGGCGGCGGCGCCGGCCCGTCGGTCAACACCCCGGAGAACTGGGCGAAGATGGTCAACACCGTCCAGCAGTACGCGGTGAAGAACTCCCGGCTGCACATCCCGATCATCTACGGCGTGGACGCCGTGCACGGCCACAACAACGTGCTGGGCGCGACGATCTTCCCCCAGGAGATCGGCATGGGCTCCACCTGGGACCCGTCGCTTGTCAAGGCGGCCGGGGCGAGCACCGCCCGCGCGGTGGCCGCCACCGGCATCGACTGGAACTTCGCGCCGGTCACCGACATCGCCCGCGACCAGCGCTGGGGCCGCTACTACGAGACGTACGGCGAGGACCCGCTGCTGTCCGGCACGCTCGCCGCCGCCGCGGTCCAGGGCATCCAGAACGCGGGAGGCGCGAAGGACGTCGCCGCCACCGTCAAGCACTTCGCCGGCTACGGCGAGCCCGGCAACGGCCACGACCGCGTCCCCGGCGACGTGTCGATGCGCTACCTCCAGGACACCCTGCTGCCCTCCTACCAGCAGGCCATCGACGCCGGTGCGCAGTCCGTGATGGTCAACTCCGGTGCCATCAACGGCATCCCGGCCACCGCGTCGCACTACCTGCTCACCGACGTGCTGCGCAAGCAGTGGGGCTTCAAGGGCGTCGTGGTCAGCGACTGGGCCGACGTGCGCGCGCTCCAGACCTCCTACCACCTCACCGCGGACTACCCGGCCGCGATCGCCAAGGCCGTCAACGCCGGTCTGGACATGGCGATGGAACCGTACGACGCGCAGGGCTGGAGCGACGGCCTGAGGACTGCGGTCCAGCGCCATCTGGTCTCCGTCGCCCGGATCGACCAGTCGGTCAAGCGCATCCTGACGCTGAAGTTCCGGCTCGGCCTGTTCGAGCACCCGTACGTGGACGCGTCGAAGGCCGACTCCCGGGTGATCGGCGCCGACACTGGCCTCGCCCGGCAGGCCGCCGACGAGTCCCAGGTGCTGCTGCGCAACGACGGCGGCGTGCTGCCGATCTCCTCGAAGGCGAAGAAGATCGTGGTGGCCGGCTCCTACGCGGACGACATCAACGACCAGGTGGGCGGCTGGACGGTCGGCTGGCAGGGTGTGCCCGACGGCGTCACCCTGCCCGGCACCACCGTGCTGCAGGGCATCGAGAAGGCCGCGCCGTCCGGTACCCAGGTCGTGCAGGCCAAGACCGCCGACGACGCCGTCACCCAGGCGAAGGACGCCGACCTGACCGTGGTGGTGGTCGGTGAGAAAGCGGCGGCCGAAGGCAGCGCGGACAGCCCGCGGCCCGAACTCACCGCCGATCAGCAGGCGTTGGTGAAGTCGCTGAAGGCCACCGGGAAGCCCGTGGTCACCGTGGTGCTCGCCGGGCGGCCGCTGGTGCTCGGCGACGCCGACGGCACCCAGGGGCTGCTGATGTCGTGGCTGCCCGGCACCGAGGGCGGAAACGCCGTCGCCGACGTGCTGTTCGGGAAGACCGACCCCAGCGGGCGGCTCAACGCCTCCTGGCCGAAGGACATCGGGAACGAACCGATGTACTACCAGCAGCTCCCCGGCACCAACGCCGGTCCGGAGTCCTCCTACGACGCCGCCTACCCCTTCGGCGCCGGACTGTCCTACACCACCTACACGTTCGACTCGGTCAAGGCCGCGTCCGCCACCGCGCGCACCAAGGACACCGTGAAACTCGCGGTCCACGTCTCCGACACCGGCAGCCGCGCGGGCGATCTGGTGGTGCCGGTCTACGTCGCGCAGCCGTCCAGCGACGTGCTCTCCCCGTCCCGCAAGCTGGTCGCGTTCACCAAGGTGCACCTCGACGCGGGCCAGTCCCGTACGGTCTCGCTCAGCGTCCCGCCGAGTGAACTGGCCGTCACCCCGGGCGACATCGACGGCGCGGGTCCGCGGCAGGTTGCGCCCGGGACGTACGTCTTCACCGCGGGCACGCAGACGGCGACGGTCACGCTGAGGTGAGCGGCGTGCGGTGAGCGGCGTGCAGTGAGCGGCGTGCGGTGATCGGCGTGCCGTGGTCGATGTACGCGGCGGCGGGCTCCGGTGATCGGCACCCGTTGCGCCGGGCCGTGGGCGGGGCAACCCGTCCGCGGCCCGGCGCTGGTGTGTGATGGACGCTGTCGGGTGCACGCGACAGCGGAAAGGGCGCGGTATGGAGGGGCGGATGGAGAGCGGTGGCGGCGGCAACGACCCCGGCTCGGGCTCCGGGGCCGGGCGGCGCGCGGACGAGGCGCTGCTCGCCCGTACCCGGGCCGCGCCCGTGCTCGCCGGGCCGCTGCCGCACCTCGACCCCGCGGCCGTGCCCGACGCCCCCGGGCCGCTGTTCGCGCAGTGGCTGGACGCGGCGCTGACCGGCGCGGTGCCCGAACCGCACGTCATGACGCTCAGCACGGCAGCCGCCGACGGCACGCCCAGCGCCCGCGTGCTGATCCTGCGCGGCATCGACACCGCCGACTGCGCCTACGACTTCGCGTCCGACTCCCGCAGTCGCAAGAGCCGCGACCTGGCCGCCAACCCGCGTGCCGCGCTGACCTGGTACTGGCCCGCGCAGGGCCGGCAGATCCGGATGGCGGGACCGGTCGGCGTGCTCGGCCCCGATGCCACCGCCCGCGACTTCCTCGGCCGCGGCGAGCACGCGCGCGCGGCCGCGTTCGCCGGCCCGGTGAGCGCGCCGCTGTCCGGGCCGGAGCAGTACGACGAAGCGCTGCGGGCCGCCCGCGAGCTGGTCGCCGCCGAGCCCGGCCGGGTGCCCGCCACGCACACGGTGTACCGGCTGCGGGCGGCCGAGGCGGAGTTCTGGCAGGCCGACCCGGCGCGTTTCCACGTACGGGTGCGGTACGAACGCCGGGCGGCGGGGGAGGGCTGGGCGCGGACGCTGCTGTGGCCGTGACCGCGTGCGAGCCGACGCCGGGACCGCCGTTCCGCGGGGCGTCACCGCCCCGACCAGCGGGTTCCGGATGATCGGCTTCCGGATCGGGGCGGGCCGACGGGGCTCGGCAGCGGCGGCGTTCGAGGTGACGCTGCTGTCGGGGACTGCCATCATGTCCTGATGCGGTCAACTCAGGTGCGGAGCGGCGGGGTCGGGCTCGCACTGCTGTCCGCCGTGGCCTTCGGCGGTTCCGGGGTGGCGGCGAAGCCCCTCATCGAGGCCGGGTTCGAACCGTTGCACGTGGTGTGGATGCGGGTGGCGGGCGCCGCGCTGGTGCTGCTGCCCGTCGCGGTGCGGCACCGCCGACTTCCGCTCCAGCGGCCCGGGTTGGTGATCGGCTTCGGGCTGCTCGGCATCGTCGGCGTCCAGGCGCTGTACTACCTGGCGATCGCCCGCATACCGGTCGGCGTGGCCATCCTCGTGGAGTACCTCGGCCCGGCGCTGCTGCTCGGCTGGGTGCGGTTCGTGCAGCGGCGGAAGGTGCGGCGCGCCGCGGTGGTCGGTGTGGTCCTCGCGGTCGGCGGCATGTGCTTCGTGGTGGGGATCTGGTCCGGGTTCGCCTTCGCGCCGGTCGGCCTGCTCTGCTCCTTCGGCGCGGCCTGCTGCCAGGTCGCGTACTTCGTCCTGGCCGACCACGGCGCGCAGGATGGCGCGGCCGCGTCGCCGGGGTCCCCGGACCGCGAGCGCGCGGGCGAGGGGCTCGCGGACGGGCTCGGCGACGGGTTCGTGGACGGGCTTGGGGACGGTTCGGACGTCGGGGGAGCCCCGGACCCGGTCGCGGTGATCGCGCACGCGCTGCTGTTCGGCACCGCGTCCCTCACCCTGGTCGCGCGCCCGTGGGACATCGCCTGGACGTCCCTCGCCCACCAGGTGCCGCTCGGCGACGCGGACGTTCCCGGAATCCTGCTGGTGGGCTGGATCGTGCTCGTCTGCACGGTCGTGTCGTACCTGACCGGCGTGATGGCCGTGCGGCGGCTCAGCCCGCAGATCGCCGCGGTCGTCTCCTGCGTCGAGGCCGTCGTCGGCGCGGTGCTGGCCTGGTTCCTGCTCGGCGAGCACCTGGGCACCCCGCAGCTGTTCGGCGGCGCGCTCGTGCTGGCCGGTGCGTTCGTGGCGCAGACGGCCCTGCCCGCGGCAGCGGGGGAGCCCGCCCCGGCCGCGTCCCCGACGGCTCCGGAACCCTGCGTCGAGCCGGACCTGGCGCCCCGGCGGTAGCGCTCCGCGACCTGGGGCGGTGCGGTCAGGGCGGTCAGCGCGGGCGGGGCAGAGGCGCGACGCGCGGCCGGTCCCGCCCTCTGGTGGGGGCTAGGGTGGGGACATGCACCTGACTGTTCTTCCGCCTCCCGCCGCCTGACGCGGGCGGCGCGGACCCGGTAACGGCTCGTCGAGGCGCCGGCAGGCGCCGTACGGCCATGTGTGCTGCCCGCAGACGGTGACGTTCGTTTCTCAACTCACCTTTTCGGCGGGAGACTTCCCTTGTCACGTTCGCAGGTTTCGGCTGCCCGGATCACGTCCGGGCAGGGACTGCTGTATGTGGTGTTCGCGGCGACCGCGTGGGGCACGGCGGGCGCCGTCGCCGCGGTCCTCTACCGCGGGAGCGGCCTCGGCCCGCTCGCGCTGACGTTCTGGCGGGCCGCGGGCGGCTTCGTCCTGCTGCTGGCGGCCCGCAGGCTGCGCCCGGGTGCGGGTGCGGGTGCGGGTGCGGGTGCGGGTGCGGATACGGATGCCGGTGCCGGTACGGGCACGGCCGTACGGCCCGTCCTCGCCGCGGTGCCGGCGGCGCCCCGGTGGGGCCGGTTCGTCCGGATCGCCGTGACCGGCGCGGGGCTCACCCTCTTCCAGGTCGCGTACTTCTGCGCGGTGCGCTCGACCGGGCTCGCCGTCGCCACGGTGGTCACGCTGGGCTCGGGCCCGGTGCTCATCGCGCTGGTCGCCCGGGTGGCGATGGGCGAACGCATCGGCCGGGGAGGCGCGGTCGCGGTGGCCGGGGCGCTCGCCGGGCTCGCCGTGCTCGTGCTCGGCGGCGGTGGCACGCAGGTGCGGCCGGCCGGGGTGGTCCTGGCGGTGCTGTCGGCGGCCGGGTACGCCGGGATCACGCTGCTGACCCGGTGGCACGGCAGCCGCGGGGCGGCAGGCGACCCGCTGACCACCTCGCTGTGGTCGTTCGGGATCTGCGCGGTCGTGCTGCTGCCGGCCGCCTGGTCGGAGGGGCTGCTGCCGCACGCCGAACACCTGGGCCGCACGCTCGCGTTGCTCGGCTATCTCGCCTCCGTGCCGACCGCGTTCGCCTACGCGCTGTACTTCGCGGGGGCGGCCGTGCTGCGCGCGGCGACGGTCTCGGTGGTGGCGCTGATCGAGCCGGTCTCGGCGGCCGCCCTCGCGGTCACCCTGCTCGGCGAGCGGCTGACCGCCGCCACCCTGGCCGGGACGCTGGTGCTGCTGGCGGCGGTCGGGGTACTGGCCTGGGAGGAGGCGCGGCAGCAGCCCGCAGGTTCCGGCCCGGCGGGTCCGGCGGGTCCGGTGGGCCCGGCCGTGTCGTCCGTGTCGTCGGGGCCGTCAGTCGGCTGACAGCCGGCGCAGCTGGTGGGCTCGCGCGGCCGCGTCGCCGGGAGCGGCGCGGTCGGCGAGCAGGCCGGTGACGCGGCGCCGTACCTCCTCGGGCTTGTTGCCGCCGTACTTGAACTTGGCCCGCACCCGCGTGACATCGATCCGCACCCCGCGGATGCCGGCGAGCATCCGGCCGAACGGCTCCTGGCCGGGCGCGACCCGGGCGGTGCCGCCGTCGGGCTGGAAGTGGGCGACCTGGCGCCGGAGCAGGTCGGCCTTGACCTGCGGGTCGTCCAGGATGTGGGCGGTGCCGAGGAGTTGGACGGCGGCGTAGAAGCTGGTCGGGGTGCCGTACTCGGAAGGGTCGCCGGGCGCGGCGTGCCAGGGGCCGGGGACGAAGGTGTAGTCGTCCACGACGCTGAGGGTGACCTGGGGCGCCGCCTCCAGCGCGTGCCACAGCGGGTTGGGCCGGGCCAGGTGCAGCAGCACCTCGCCGTGCGCACCGGGCGCCGGGTCGTACACGAAGTGGGCGGGCTGGACGAAGGGCGGCTCGCCGTCGAGGCCGTTCACCGCGAGCTGGCCGAAGTCGTGGGCGGCCAGCCACTGCTGCCACTCCGCGTCGTCGGTGGCCGCGTCCCAGGGGTGGATCAGCATGCGGCGGAGTCCTTCCGGTCGGCGCCGCGCGGGCCGGCGGGCGCGAGGTAGCCGGGCAGGGGCACGGACGGCGCCTGGTAGCCGGCCGGCACGGGCGCGGCGTAGGCGGGCGCGACCGGGACCACGCCGGCCCAGTACGGCAGGTCGAGGTCCTCCGGCTCGTCGTTGGGCCCGCCGGTGCGCATCTTCGCCGACACCTCGCGCAGGTCGAGCCGGATCACGGCGGTGGCGGCCAGCTCCTTCGCGTTGGCCTGGCGGGAGTCGTCGGCCCGGCCGGGCACGGCCTGCTCCACGATCGCGTCCAGCGCCAGGGCCCGCTCCTGCGGGTCGGTCACCTGGTGGGCGGTGCCGTGCACCACCACGGAGCGGTAGTTGATCGAGTGGTGGAACGCCGACTTCGCCAGCACCAGCCCGTCGACGTGCGTCACCGTCACGCACACCGCGAGCCCCGGGTCGCTGCGCGCGCCGCGCAGCGGCCGCGAACCCGTCGACCCGTGCACGTACAGCCGCTCGCCGCTGCGCGCGTACAGCGTCGGCAGTACCACCGGTGCGCCGTCGCGGACGAAGCCGAGGTGGCAGAGGTAGCCCTCGTCGAGGATGGCGTGCACGACCGCGCGGTCGTACGAGGCGCGGTCCGCGGAACGGGTCGGGACGGTGCGGTCGGTGGTGGGGTACGGCGGCGGTGCGGGCACGGCCGGCTGTGCGGGTTGTTGCGGTGGCGGTGGTGCGTCGGGGGAGGCCGGTGTGGCGGTCATGGCGCGATCCTTTGAACTAGTGCATAATATTGTTTGTGCTAGGAGAGTACTCAATCAGCGGGCGTGGCGCATCGACAATCGCCGCCGACATCGAACGCGCGGTCGGCGCGGGCGCGTTGCGGCCGGGCACCGTCCTGCCGCCGCTGCGCGAACTCGCCCGCGACCTCGATGTGAACCCCAACACGGTGGCCGCCGCCTACCGGTTGCTGCGCGACCGCGGGGTGATCGAGACGGCGGGCCGTCGCGGCAGCCGGGTGCGGGCCCGCCCGGCCGTCGCACCCCGCGAGGCGATCCGGATCGACGTGCCGTCCGGCACCCGTGACCTGTCCACCGGCAACCCCGACCTGGCGCTGCTCCCGCCGCTGGCCGACGCTTTGGCCGAGGCCGCCGCCCACCACGCCATCGCCCCCGGGCTGTACGGCGGCACCGTCATCGACGCCGACCTCGCCGAACTGGCCCGGGCCGCCCTGGACGCCGACGGGGTGCCCGCCGGCCCGATCGGCCTCACCTCCGGATCGCTCGACGCCATCGAACGGGTCCTCGCCGCCCACCTGCGCCCCGGCGACGCGGTCGCCGTCGAGGACCCCGGGTGGGGCAGCGTGCTCGACCTGGTGCCGGCGATGGGACTGCGCGCGGTGCCGGTCGCCGTCGACGACGAGGGGCCGGTCACCGCGGAGGTGGCCCGCGCGCTGGCCGCCGGCGTACGCGCCCTGCTGGTCACCGACCGGGGCCAGAACCCGACCGGCGCGGCCCTGTCCGCGGCCCGTGCGGCGGAACTGCGCGCTCTGCTCGCCACCCACCCGCACGTCCTGGTGATCGACGACGACCACCTGCACGGTCTCGTGGACCTCCCCCTGCACTGCCTGTCCGGCGCCACCGACCACTGGGCGCTGGTCCGCTCCACCGCCAAGGCGTACGGCCCGGATCTGCGGCTGGCGGTGTTCACCGGCGACGAGGTCACCGTCGCCCGGGTGCGCGGCAGGCACCGGCTCGGCGTGGGCTGGGTCAGCCACCTGCTGCAACGGGCGGTGGTGCACCTCTGGCAGCACCACGCCGTGGACCCCGAGCGCACCGCCCGCTCCTACGCGGTGCGGCGCGAGGCCCTGCTCGGGGCGCTCGACGAGCGCGGGGTCACCGCCCATGGCCGCTGCGGCCTGAACGCCTGGGTGCCGGTCGCCGACGAGACCGGCGCGGTCGCCGGGCTGCTCCAGCACGGCTGGGCCGTCGCGCCCGGCGCCCGCTTCCGGGTCAACTCCCCACCCGGTGTGCGCATCACCGTCTCCCCGCTCGGCCTCGCCGACATCGACCCGCTCGCCGACTCCGTCGCCGCGGTGCTCCGCTCCACGGGTGCGAGCCGCTTCGGCTGAGCCCGCTGCCGGCGCCCGCCCAGCGGCGCGCCCAGGCCGCCGCGCGCCGGCCGAGGGGCACGGCAACCCCCAGGCGGCCGGGCCGCTTCCGAGCCGCGGCCCTCAGCGGGCGACGGCCGGTGTCCTCAGCGCGCGGCGGCCGGTGCCAGCAGGTCCGTCGGGTCGGTGTTCGCCCCGCACAGCACCACCGCGATCTTCTCGCCCGGCGCCGGACGGTAGCCGCGCGAGGGGTCGTCGGTGGGGAGGAGCGCGGCCAGCGCGGTGGCGGCGGCGTGCTCGACCACGATCCGGCGCTCGTCCCACAGCGACCGGCGGGCGGCGATGATCTGCTCGTCGCCGACCAGCACCGACCGGGCGTTGTCCTGCCGCACCGCGGCCAGCGCCCCCTGCCAGGCGCGACGTGCCCCCAGCGCGTCCGCGGCGACGGAGTCCACGCGCGCGTCGACCAGCTCTCCCGCCTCCAACGCGGCGTTGAGCGAACGGCAGTTCTCCGGCTCGACGGCGACCGCCCGCACCCCGTGCTGCCGCGCGGACGCCGCCACGCCGGCGAACAGCCCGCCGCCGCCCACCGAGACCACCACCGTGTCCAGGTCCGGTATCAGCGCGTGGATCTCCTCCATCAAGGTGCCCGCGCCGGCGCTGACATACGGGTCGGCGTACGCGTGCGCGGCCAGCGCCCCGGACTCCGCGGCGAACTGCTCGCACGCCTCCAGGGCCTCTGCGTACTGCGTGCCGGCCAGGCGCACCTGCGCGCCGTACTCCCTCAGCCGGGCGACCTTCAGCGCCGGGGCGTTCTGCGGCAGGAACACGGTGGCGGTCAGTCCCTGCCGGCGGGCCGCCCACGCGCACGCCAGCCCGGCGTTGCCACCACTGGCGATGCAGACGCCGGCCGCGGGCAGGGTGCCCGCGTCGCGGTGCGCGGCAATGAAGTTCTGCGCGCCGCGCGCCTTGAAGGAGCCGGTGTACTGCATGTATTCGAGGGCGAACCAGACCTGCGGGTCCTGCGGTCCGCCCGTCGGCGGGACGACGGTGACGGGTCGGACCTGGCCGGCCACCCGGTCGGTGGCGGCCTTGACGTCTCCGTAGCTGATCTCGTGCACGTGGCGCTCCGTAGCGATAGGGGGAGGCGGCGCGGGCACCGGTCGCGGCCCGCCGCGCCGCACCGACACGCTACGCCCGGGCGCCCTTCGGCCGCCGCTGGGTGAGTGCCGCGCCCACCAGGATCACCGCGGCGCCCACCGGTTCGTTCCAGCTCAGCGACTCGCCGAGGAGCAGCACCCCGGCGGCGGTGGCGACGATCGGTATCAGGTACGTGACCATCGACCCGATGGTCGGACCCTTCTCCGCCACCAGTCCGTACTGGACCAGGAACGCCATGCCCGTGCCCAACGCGCCCAGCGCCAGCACCGACAGCACCGACTTCGCCGGATACGACGACGGCATCGAGGTGAAGAACGGCGTGACGAGCAGGAGTTGCAGGGTGCCCAGCGACAACTGGCTCGCGGACATCGCCAGGTTGGAGCTGCCGCTGCCGCTCAGGGTGCGCCGGACATAGGCCCAGCCCACCGCGTAGCTGATCGCCGCGGCCAGCGCCATCAACGTGCCCTTGGGGTCCTGGCCCGCGAAGCCCTGCCAGGCGCCGAGCACGGTCAGCACACCGGCGAAGCCGAGGCCGACCCCGGCGAACCGCTGCCGCGACGGCCGGTCCTCCGACAGCGCGACCAGCGAGACCAGCATCGAGAACAGCGGGGTGGCCGCGTTGCATATCCCCGCGAGCATCGACGGGATGGTCTGCTCGGCGGTGGCGAACAGCGTGAACGGCAGTGAGTTCAGCAGGAAGGCGGCGACGAACAGATGCAGCCAGGTCCGGCGGCCGCGCGGCAGCCGCTCCCGCTTCACCGCGACCGCGGTGGCCAGGACCGCGGTGCCGAAGACCATCCGGCCGAGGGTGACCTGGAGCGGTGCGAACGCTTCGTTGCCCACCTTCATGAACAGGAAGCTGAAGCCCCACACCAGGCCCAGCGCGGCGAAGCGGACCCGCCAGTCCAGCAGCCGCCGCAGCCCCTGCGACGGTGACCCGGAGGCGGGCACCGGGACGGCCGCGACGGACACCTGGACGGGTGGCTCGACAGGCGACTCGACGGGCGGCTCAACGGCCGTGCCGCGGACGGCGGAAGTCTTCATGAGTCCACGATGACGGCTGCGACGTCGTAGAACAAGCGAGAATTTCTGCACAGACGACGTAGAATCACTTACATGTTGTCACTCGAACGGCTCCGCATCCTGCACGCCATCGACACGTACGGCTCGGTGAGCGCCGCCGCCGAGGTGCTGAACGTGACGACCTCCGCGGTGTCGCAGCAGATGGCGAAGCTGGAGCGGGAGACCGGCCAGCCGCTCCTCGGCAAGAACGGCCGGGGGGTGCGGCTCACCGACGCCGGACGCCTGCTGTCCGGGCACGCCGAGCGGATACTGTCCCTGGTCGAGCTCGCCCACTCCGACCTGGAGGCGCACCGAGGCGTCGCGGTCGGAGAACTGCGCGCCGGGGCGTTCCCGACCGCGGTGCGCGGACTGTTCCCCGCCGCGCTCGCCGACCTGCGCGCCGCGTACCCGCAACTGCGCACCGTCGTCCACGAGTTGGAACCGCAGGAGTCGCTGGCCCGGCTCGGCCGCGGCGACGTCGACCTCGCGGTCGTGCTCGACTGGTACAACAAGCCGCTGTCGCTGCCCGGCGGGCTCGCCAAGGCCCCGCTCTTCGACGACATCGTGGATGCCGCGCTGCCGCTGGGGCACCGGCTGGAGGGCCGCACCGAGATCGAGCTGGACGAACTCGCCGACGACGACTGGATCGCCTGGCCGGACGGCGGCTTCTGCCACGAGTGGCTGCTGTTCACGCTGCGCGGCAAGGGCATCGAGCCGCGCGTCGCCCACCACGCCGAGGAGCACGCCACCGTGCTGGCGCTGGTCGCGGCCGGGCTCGGCGTCGCGGTGATGCCCCGGCTGGGCCGGGACCCCATGCCGCCGGGCGTGCGCATCATGCCCGTCCGCCACACCATGCAGCGCCATGTCTACGCGGTCTGGCGCGAGGACGCCGACCGCCGCCCGGCGATCCGCGCCGCCGTCGACGCCCTGCGCGCGTCCGCGAACGCCTACCGGCCGCCCGCCTCCTGACCACGGCGAACCACCCGGCGGGCGGGGGAGAAGCGGCGCGAAGGGCGCGGAGGCGAGGCGGAACGGAAGGAGCACAAGGGCCGGAAGGGGCCGGTCCGGGTTCGGGGCCCGCCCCGAGAACCCGGACCGGCGTGCGGGGATCAGGCGAGCGTGACCTCGTCGCCCGACACGGTGACGTTCTTCGCGGGGAGCGCCGTCGTGGCCGGGCCCTTGGCCACGGAGCCGTCGGCGACATGGAAGGCGCTGCCGTGGCACGGGCAGATGATCTGGCCGTCGGACACCTTGGCGACCGTGCAGCCCTGGTGCGTGCACACCGCCGAGAAGGCCTTGAACTGCCCGCTGCTCGGCTGGGTGACCACGACCTTCTGGGCGGCGAAGATCTTGCCGCCGCCGACCGGGATCTCCGAGGTCTTGGCGAGCGGGCTGCCGCCTCCCCCGCCCCCGGCGGCCGGGGAGCCGGAGTCGGCGCCACCGGACGGCGCCGGCGAGGCGGACGAGCTGCCGGCGGCGTCGTCGGAGGAGTGCGAGGAGGAGCCGGAACCGCAGGCGGTCAGAACGGCGGCGAGGCCCACGCCACCGGCCGCCGCGACAACGCCGCGGCGGGTCGGTGACTCGGGGATTCCGGAGCTTTCTGCCATGGGGTTGCATCCTGTTCGTGGATCGGACCGGACGGCGGGGCCCTCGCCGGCCGGCAGCGTGCTGTCACGCGTACCCGTTCATACGGACGGTCGCGGCGCGGTGTTCAACGCGTCGCGGAGGAATCTCAACTGGTGTCGCAGCAGCCCCTCCACCATCACCGGATCGCTCGGTCCGTGCGTCGCGTGCGACAGCGGCAGCACCTGGTGGTAGCGGCCCGCGGCCAGCAGCGCCGCCGACAGCCGCAGCGTGTGCGCGGCCACCACGTTGTCGTCGGCGAGGCCGTGCACCAGCAGCAGCGGCCGCTCCAGCGCTTCCGCCGACCCGATCGGCGAGGAGCGGTCGTACGCCTCCGGGTCCTCGTCGGGGTGGCCGAGGAACCGCTCGCGCCAGTGCGTGTCGTACAGCCGCTGGTCGCTGGGGCCCGCGCCGCTGATCGCCGCGTGGAAGACGTCCGGGCGGCGCAGTACCGCCATGGCCGCCAGGGTGCCGCCGAAGCTCCAGCCGCGGATCGCCACCCGGCCCAGGTCGAGGTCGGGGCAGTGCGCGGCGGCCGCGTGCAGCGCGGTCACCTGGTCCTCGACGGGCGCGCTCATGGTGTCCTTGTGGACGGTCTTCTCCCACCGCGGGCCGCGCCCCGGGGTGCCGCGCCCGTCGGCCACCACCACCGCGAAGCCCTCCTCCGCGAACCACTGCGCCTCGGCCAGCGGCCAGGTCGCCGCCCGCCTCACCAGCTGGAGCGCCGGCCCTCCGTAGGGCGCGAGCAGCACCGGCAGCGGGCCCGAGCCGGGACGGTGCCAGGACGGCAGCAGCAGCGCGGTGCGGATGTCGTGCTCGCCGGCCCGCAGCCAGGTCACCCGCGGGGTCACCACCGGCGTGGCTCCCAGGGACGGCACCCGCAGCTCGCCGCCGGGCCGCAGCAGCCGGATGTCGCGGCCTTCTTCGGTCAGCGACGACAGCAGCAGCGTGTCCCCGGCCCGCTGTCCGGTGTGCACCCCGGGGCCCTCGCTGAGCGGCGCCGCGCCGCCGTCCGGGTGGTAGGTCCACAACTGCTCCTCGGTCGGCTCCCCGGACGCCGCGAACAGCACCGACTCGCCGTCCACGGAGAGTACTTCGCGGATCTGCACGCCCTCCGGGGTGACCGGTTCACCGCCGACGGTCAGGTGGCGGGTCCCGCCCACGTCCGCGGTGTGCACCAGGGCGCCGGACGCGGTGCGTGCGGGCGTGCCGGGCACCAACTCCACCCACGCCGGGTCGCGTTGCTCGTGCAGCAGCCGGGTCGCGCCCGTCGCCGGATCGGCCGCCAGCACCCGTACGGTCTTCTGGTCGCGGCTCTGCACGCTCAGCAGCGGGCCGTGCGCGTCCCAGCCGACGGTCGCCAGGTATTCGTAGCCGGCCCGGTCCCAGTCGACCTCCGTACGGTCGCCGGTGCCGTCCGCGGCCAGGAGGTGCAGCGACACGTCGGCGTTCGCGGTGCCGGCCGCCGGGTAGGCCATCTCGCGCGGGTGGTGCTCCGGGTCCACCTGGTCGGCGATCCACCAGCGTGCCACCGGTGCGTTGTCCACCCGCGCGACCAGCAGCCGGCTGCCGTCGGGGGACCACCAGTAGCCGCGGTGCCGGTGCATCGACTCGGCCGCCACGTGCTCGGCCAGCCCGTACGTCACCTCGCCGCTCTCCGGCTCGGCGAGCGCCAGGTCCGCGCCGCCGGCCAGGTCCAGGACGTGCAGCGCGCCGTCGGTGACGTAGGCGACCCGGCGGCCGGTCGGGTCTGGCCGCGGGTCCACCACGGGACCCGCGGTGGCGAGCGGGCGCGGCGGCCGGACACCGGCCGGATCGGCGGTCCACAGCGAGCCGTCGAGCGCGAACACGATGAGGCGTACGGCCGCGTCGGTCGCGTAGCCGACGATCCCGGTGGCGCGCTCGCGGGCCCGCTCGCGCCGGATCAGCTCGGCCTGCGGCACCTCGGCGGCCGGTTCCGCCAGCGCGGCCGGGTCGGCGAGCAGGTGCTCGCCGTCGGCGTCCAGCCGCCACAGGCGGCCGACGCGGTCCTCGGGGCCGCGGGTGCGCACGTACAGCACCGACGAGCCGTCGGGGGAGAGGGTGAAACTCCGGGGGACGCCCAGGGAGAAGCGCTGGGTACGGGCGAACTGGCCTGGGAAGTCGCGATGATCGGTGATCTTGTCCATAAGGGCAGTCTGCTCCCCGTTAACCTGGGGGGATGTTGAGAGAAGTGACCGGCATCCGCTACGTCACGCCGCTGCGTGAGGGCGGTTCCGTGCCGGGCGTGGTCGAGGCGGACGACCTCGGTACCTACGTCGTGAAGTTCAGCGGCGCGGCCCAGGGGCGCAAGGCGCTGGTCGCCGAGGTGATCGCGGGCGAACTCGGCCGTCGACTGGGCCTGCGGGTGCCCGAGTTGGTGCGGTTCGACTTCGATCCGGTGATCGGACTCGGGGAGCCCGACGAGGAGATCCAGGACCTGCTCAAAGCGAGCGGCGGTCTCAACCTCGGAATGGATTTCCTGCCCGGCTCACTCGGCTTCGATCCTCTGGTGTTCACCATGGAGCCCGAAGAGGCCAGCCGCATCGTCTGGTTCGACGCGCTCATCGCCAACGTCGACCGATCGTGGCGTAATCCTAACATGCTGGTCTGGCACCGGGACGTGTGGCTGATCGACCACGGTGCCTCGCTCATCTGGCACCACAACTGGAAGTCGGCGCCCGCCGCGTCCGCCAAGCCGTACGACGCGACCGACCACGCGCTGTCCCGCTTCTCGCCCGAACCCGCGGCCGTCGCACCCGAGTTGGCCGCCCAGGTGACGGAGTCGCTGCTCACCGAGGTGACCGGCCTGGTGCCCGACGAATGGCTGCTCGACGAGCCCGGCTTCGACTCTCCCGACGACGTGCGCGCCGCCTACCGCGAACTGCTGGGCGCCCGCGCCGTCGACGTCCACGAACGCATCACCACCGGTCGCGTCCAGGCGAAGCAACCGCCGCCGGAGTGGCTGCGCACCTGGGTCGAGGGGAAGAACGCGGAATGACCGGGCGGGACGTCTTCGAGTACGCACTGGTGCGGGTGATGCCGCGGATCGAGCGCGGCGAGCTGATCAACGCCGGGGTGCTGGTGTACTGCCGCGCGCAGTCCTATGTCGGGGCCCGGGTGCACCTGGATGTCGCGCGACTGCGCTGCCTCGACCCCGAGGTCGATGTGGACGGCGTGGCCGCCGCTCTGCGTGGGTACCAGGGGATCTGCGAAGGGGGCGATTCCGCCGGGCAGGCGGCCGGGGACGACCCCGGGCGCCGCTTCCGCTGGCTCACGGCTCCGCGCAGCACGATCGTCCAGCCCGGGCCGATCCACACCGGGCTCACGCCCGACGCCCGCAAGGAGGCCGACCGCCTCCTCGACCTCCTGGTGCGGTGACCCTCCTTTCGCGGAAGGAGCCGCACATGTCCAGGGGGCGGGGAACCGCGTGACAAGCCACCCACTCGCAGGTGGTCCCTGAACCCGACGGGACGGGGCACCCCGGGGGGTCCTGTTGACACCACCATGCGGCGCTCCTACGGTTCGGGGCGGGACCTACTAAGCGGTCGCTCATGTCGGGGCGGGCGCGTCATCGGGCCGAGGTTGAGGAGACGAAGATGTCCACCACCGAGCAGCGCGTCGCGATCGTGACGGGCGGCGCCCGCGGTATCGGAGCAGCGACCGCGGTCCGGCTGGCCGCCGAGGGCCGCGCCGTCGCCGTGATCGACCTGGACGAGGGCGCCTGCAAGGAGACCGTGGAGTCGATCACGGGCGCGGGCGGCCGGGCGCTCGCGGTCGGCGCGGACGTCTCGGACGAGGCCCAGGTCGAGGCGGCCGTCGCCCGGGTGGCCGAAGAACTCGGCGCGCCCACGATCCTGGTGAACAACGCCGGCGTGCTCCGCGACAACCTGCTCTTCAAGATGTCCGCGGCGGACTGGGACACCGTGCTCAACGTCCACCTGCGCGGCGCCTTCCTGATGACCCGCGCGGTGCAGAAGCACATGGTGGACGCCAAGTTCGGCCGTGTGGTGAACCTCTCCTCGTCCTCGGCGCTGGGCAACCGCGGCCAGGTCAACTACTCCGCCGCCAAGGCGGGCATGCAGGGCTTCACCAAGACCCTCGCGATCGAACTCGGCAAGTTCGGCGTCACCGCGAACGCGGTCGCCCCCGGCTTCATCGTCACCGACATGACCGCCGCGACCGCCGCCCGGGTCGGCATGGGCTTCGAGGAGTTCCAGGCGGCGGCCGCCACCCAGATCCCGGTCCAGCGGGTCGGCCGGCCCGAGGACGTCGCGGGCGCCATCGCCTTCTTCACCGGCGACGCGGCCGGCTTCCTCTCCGGCCAGGTGCTGTACATCGCCGGCGGACCCCTCGACTGACCCGCGCACCCCACCAGTAGCGAAGGCGTACCAGCACATGACTCAGCTCCCCCCGGAGAGCGGCCGCGCCGCGATCGTCACCGGCGCCAGCCGCGGCATCGGGTACGGGATAGCCCAGGCACTCGTGGCCCGCGGCGACCGCGTCTGCATCACCGGCCGCAACGAGGACGCGCTCAAGGCGGCCGTCGAGAGCCTGGGCGGCGGCGACCGGGTGATCGGCGTGGCCGGCAAGGCGCACGACGAGGCGCACCAGGAGGCCGCCGTCGGCCGCGCGATGGACGCGTTCGGCCGGCTCGACCACCTCGTCAACAACGCCGGCACCAACCCGGTCTTCGGCCTGCTCACCGACCTCGACCTCGGGGTCGCCCGCAAGGTCTACGAGACCAACGTGCTGTCCGCGCTCGGCTTCGCCCAGCAGACCTGGCGGGCCTGGCAGCAGGAGAACGGCGGCTCGATCGTCAACATCACCTCCATCGCCGGCCTCGCCCCGTCCCCGTTCATCGCCGCCTACGGCATGAGCAAGGCGGCCATGGTCAACCTCACCGTGCAGCTCGCCGCGGAGATGGCCCCGAAGGTGCGGGTCAACTCGATCGCCCCCGCGGTGGTGAAGACGAAGTTCGCCGCGGCGCTGTACGAGGGCCGCGAGGAGGAGACGGCCGCCGGGTACCCCCTGCAGCGGCTCGGCGTGCCCGAGGACATCGGCGGCGCGGCGGCGTTCCTGCTGTCGGACCAGGCCGGGTGGATCACCGGGCAGAACCTGGTGATCGACGGCGGCCTCTTCCTCAAGGCCGGCAGCTGACCGGTCGAGGCGCTTGCCTTCGTCCGTACTCCAAGGTGCACAGTCCTCGGAGGCGGGCTCCTCAGGGGCCCGCCTCCGAGGACCTTCCACCTGTACGGAGTGACGCACCCATGCGCTACCGCACCCTTGCCGGCGGCCGCGGACCCCAGGTCAGCAACCTGTGCCTGGGCATCCTGCCGTTCGGCTCCACCGTCGACGAGCAGACCTCCTTCGCGGTGCTCGACCGCTTCGCCGAGGCCGGCGGCACCTTCGTCGACACCTCCAACAACTACTCGGTCTGGGCGCCCGGCGGCACCGGTGACGAGAGCGAGCTGCTGCTCGGCCGCTGGCTGCGCGCCCGCGGCGCCCGCGACCGTACCGTGGTGGCCACCAAGGTCGGCGCGCGCCCGCCGGAGGGCAGCACGCAGGTGTGGCCCGACGCGTGGGAAGGGCTCTCGGCGAAGGTGGTCCGGGCCGGGATCGAGGGCAGCCTGCGCCGCCTGGGCACCGACCACGTGGACCTGTACTACGCCCACATCGAGGACCGCGCGGTCCCGGTCGCGGAGACCGTGGAGACCTTCGCCGAGGTCGTCCGCAGCGGCGCCACCCGGCTGATCGGCGCGAGCAACCACGCCGCCTGGCGCGTCGCCGAGGCACGGCAGTACGCGGCCGCGCACGACCTGCCCGGCTACACCTGCGTCGAGCAGCGGCACACCTACCTGTGGCCGGTGCCCGGCGGCGAGTGGGGCGCCCAGTGGTACGCCCGCGACGACATGCAGGACTTCGTCGCGGCCCACGACGACCTGACGCTCATGGCGTACGGCCCGCTGGTGCACGGCGCCTACACCCGCGCGGACAAGCCGCTGCTCGCGCCGTACGACCACCCGATGTCGCAGCGGCGGCTGGCGGTGCTGCGCGAGGTGGCCCGCGAGGCCGGCGCCACCCCCAACCAGGTGGTGCTGGCCTGGCAGATGGGCGGCCCGCTGCCGATCGTGCCGGTGGTCGGGGTGAGCAGCGTCGCCCAACTCGACGAGGCGCTGGGCGCGGTGGACCTCGACCTCGATCCGGAGCTGAGGGCCCGGCTGGACGCGGCCTGACAGCGGCTCGACCGCGCCCGACAGCGGCCCGACCGCGGCCTGACCGCCGTCCGGGTGCGTGCCGGCCGGGGCGGGAGGAGGGACGCGGCGGGGATTGTCAGTGGGGCGCGGTAGTTTCGGAACCAGTAACCGATCGCGTACCGGAGGTTCCCGACGTGCCCAGCATGCTGCCCGACTCCTGGCAGGCCGTACTCGGCGAGGAGTTGGACAAGCCCTACTTCCAGCAGCTCACCGACTTCGTCGAGGCCGAGCGGCAGGAGCACCACGTCTTCCCACCGCGGGACGAGGTGTTCGCCGCCCTGGACGCCACCCCGTTCGACAAGGTGAAGGTGCTGGTGCTCGGTCAGGACCCGTACCACGGCGCGGGCCAGGGCCACGGGCTGTGCTTCTCGGTGCGCCCCGGGGTGCGGACCCCGCCCTCGCTGCGGAACATCTTCAAGGAGCTGAAGGACGAGTTCGGCTACCCGGTGCCGGACAACGGCTATCTGATGCCCTGGGCCCAGCAGGGCGTCCTGCTGCTCAACGCGGTGCTGACGGTCCGCGAGGGCGAGGCCAACTCGCACAAGGGCAAGGGCTGGGAGAAGTTCACCGACGCGGTCATCCGGGCCGTCTCGGACCGCCCCGACCCGGCCGTCTTCGTCCTGTGGGGCAACTACGCGAAGAAGAAGAAGCCGCTCATCGACACCGACCGCCACACCGTCATAGAGGGCGCCCACCCGTCGCCGCTGTCGGCGAAGCTCTTCCTCGGCAGCCACCCCTTCACCCAGATCGACGACGCGGTGAAGGCGCAGGGCCACGCCCCGATCGACTGGCGCATCCCGGACCTCGCGTCGGCGTAGCGGGACCGGGCACGGGACCGGATACGGGGCTGAGCGCCGGCGTGGGTGCCGGTCCCGTCGCCGGCCCGGGCGGTCAGGGGCGGTAGACCTCGCGGCAGATCGAGGACGCCTGGCCGCCCGGTGCCCAGCCGCCGTACGTCTCGCCGAGGCCGCACATGTCGGGCGCGGCGGGGCGCGGCAGGCGGCCGGAATGGTGGGTGCGGGGAGCGGCACGCCGTGGCGCCGGGTGCGGGGGAGCCGGCGCGGGCGCGGCCGGGGCGCGATGGTGCCGTGGGTCCGGCGAGGGGGTGTCCGGACGCGCGGTGGCCAGCACCCGGTGGGCCGGAGCCGGCACCACCCGCACATCGTCGGGCCGCTCGGGCCGCCCGGGTGCCGACGGCGGCGGTGCGGGCGGCCTGGCCGGCGGGGCGGAGACGGTGGTGCACCCGGCGAGCGCGCACACCGCGCAGATCACGAACACCGGTGCCAGGAAAGGGAATGGGCCACGCACCCGCTCCACTGTGCCGCACCCGGCGTCGTCCGGGTATTCCCCGCAGGAGTGAACGCGCGGCACCCCCGTATGCTGCGGGGACATCGCACGGCCCGGAACGCACCAGGAGCACGCATGGCACCGCGCAGCGCCCCCTTGAAGATCGGCGTCATCGGGCTCGGTGACATCGCGCAGAAGGCGTACCTGCCGGTGCTCGCCGCCCAGCCGGGCCTCGAACTGCACCTGCAGACCCGCACCCCCGCCACCCTGGCCGCGGTCGGCGACGCCCACCGGCTCCCGCACCGGCACACCACGTTGGACGCGCTGCTCGACCAGGACCTCGACGCGGCCTTCGTGCACGCCCCCACCGCCCACCACGTGGAGATCGGCACCCGCCTGATCGAGGCGGGCGTACCGGCGTACGTCGACAAGCCGCTCGCGTACGACCTGGACGGCGCCCGCCGGCTGGTGGACCTCGCCGAGGCGCGCGGGGTGCCGCTGGCGGTCGGCTTCAACCGCCGCTACGCGCCCGGGTACGCGCAGTGCCTCAGCCACCCGCGCGACCTGATCCTGATGCAGAAGAACCGGGTCGGGCTCGCCGAGGACCCCCGCACGGTCGTCTTCGACGACTTCGTGCACGTCGCCGACACACTGCGGTTCCTCGCGCCCGGGCCGATCGAGCAGGTCCGGGTCTCGGCCCGGGTGCATGACGGGCTGCTGCACCATGTGGTGGTGCACCTGTCCGGTGACGGCTTCACCGCGATCGGGTCGATGAACCGGATGAGCGGGTCCACCGAGGAGAGCCTGGACGTCAGCGGTGCCGACACCCGCCGCCAGGTGTTCAACCTCGCCGAGGTGATCGACCACAAGGGCCAGCCCAGCGTCCGGCGCCGCGGCGACTGGGTGCCGGTCGCCCGGCAGCGCGGCATCGAACAGGCCGTGCTGGCCTTCCTCGACGCGGTCCGCGCCGGCACGCCCCTCGACGCCCGCGACGCGCTGCGCACCCACGAGCTGTGCGAGCGCATCGTCGCGGAGATCACCGGCGGCGCCGCGCCGGGCACGGACTTCGCCGGGGCTACGGGCGCGGGTATCGGTTGAGCGCGGGTTCCGTCGGGTCGGGCGGGTCCGTCGGGCCGGTCGGATCGGTGGGTTCCGTCGGACTGGTCGGGCCGGTTGAGCCGGTCGGGTCCTTCGGCGCAGCGGGCGCCTTCGCTGCCGCGGCGGCGGCCGGTTCGGCTGCGGTGACCCGTCGGCGCACCCCGCGGACCGCCTCGTACGCCGCGGCGGCGAGCACCAGCAGCAGCGCCAGGTGCGGCACCCAGTCACCGAACCGTACGTAGGGGCTCGTGCCCGTGGCGGTCGGCACGTCGTACACCGTTGAGGTGCTGCTGCCCGTGCCGACCCAGTGCCCGACGGGCGCGCCTCCGGGGCCGTAGACCGCGCTGATGCCGGTGAGGGTGGCGTGCACCATCGGCCGCCAGGTCTCCGCGGCCCGCAGCGCCGCGAGCGAGGCGTGCTGCGCGGGCGCCCAACTGCCCTGGAACGACGAGGTGGACGACTGGGCGACCAGGAGCCGCGCGCCGTCCGCCGCCAGGTGACGGCTCATGTCCGGGAACGCCGACTCGAAGCAGACCAGCGGCCCGAACCGCAGGGTCCCGGTGTCCATCACCACCTGCCGGCTGCCCGGCCTGCGGTCCTGCCCGGCGGCCTTCCCCACGGAGGTGGCCCAGCCGAGCAGCGAGCGCATGGGGATGTACTCGCCGAACGGCACCAGCCGCATCTTGTCGTACGTGGGGCCGGTCACGCCGTGCGGGCCGACCAGTTCCGAGGTCTTGGAGATGCCGGTGCCGTCGGCGCGTTCGGCGTCCACGTTGACCAGCAGGTCGGCCCCGACCAGGCGGGAGAGCGCGGCGAGCGTGGCGGTGGTGCCGGGGTGGTTCGACAGGTCGACGGTGACGCTGCTCTCGCCCCACACCACCAGGTCGGGGCGGGTGCCGGCGAGCTGCCGGGTGAGACGGACCTCGCGGGCGAACCGGGCGGCCGGTCCGGCGATCATCCCGGGCTGCACGACGGCGACCCGGACCGGTGCGGCGCGGTGCGGGCGCGGTGCCCACAGCCATACGGTGCCGGCGGCCACGGCGGCGGCGAGCAGCGCCGCGGCGGCCGTGCGGCGTGCGGACGGCATCGCGCACAGCACCGCGAGGGCCGTGTTGGCGAGCACGATCAGGGCGCTGACCAGCCACACCCCGCCGATCGAGGCGAGGCGCAGGGCCGGGGTGACCTGCCACTGGCTCGCGCCGAGCAGGCCCCAGGGGCCGCCGAGGTACTGCCAGGAGCGGACGAGTTCGATCAGCAGCCAGCCGCTCGGGAGGAGGGCGAGCGCGGCGCCGACGGCCGGGCGGCCCCCGTTGCCGAGCAGCCGCCGGACCAGCCAGCCCCACGGGGCCCACAGGGCGCCCAGCAGCAGGGCGAGGACCGGGAGGAAGACGGTCAGGCTCGGCAGCAGCCAGTTGTGGACCGCGAGCATGAAGCCGGCGCCGCCGAACCAGCCGTCCAGGGCCGCCCGGCGCCCGGTCGGCGCCGAGCGGATCAGGAGGAGCCAGGGGACCAGGGCGAAGTAGGCGAACCACCACAGGGAGGGGGTGGGGAACGCCAGCGCCGGGAGGGCGCCGCACGCGGCGGCGAGCAGTGAGCGAGCCCAGGGGGTGCGCTGCGCGCGGCGCACGAGGGGGCGGAGCTCGCGTGGACGGGTGGGGGGCTGGGCCGTTGGCGTCATCCGGTACTCCCGTTCTGGGCCCTGCCCCCCGGGTGCCCCCGGTCTGTCTGTTCAGGGACCACCTCGCGGTGGGGGTTGCTCGCGTTTTCCCCGCGCCCCTTGGACGGTGCCCCTTGCGGTGGTGGGTTCACCTTCTCGCGGTGGTGGGTTGCTCGCGCGGTTTTCCCCCAGGGCTTCGCCTGGGAGGGACCCCCGCGCGCCCCTGGAGGGGGCCGCACATACCTACCCAGGGGCGCGGGGAACGGCGCGACCAGCCCCCACCGCGAGGTGGTCCCTCGACCGACAGACCGGGGCACCCGGGTGGGTCAGGCCGGAACTAGGTCGCGTCCTCGGAGGTGGCGGCTTCGCGGGAGTCGTTGGCCACCGCGCGGTTGCGGGTGGTGACGACGGCGGCCGCGCCCAGGGCCGCGGCGCTGAAGGCGGCGGCGATGACCCAGGGCCGGTCGAGGCAGTGGTCGCTGAGGTGGTCGAGGGAGAGCCGGCCGGGCCCGGCGAGGCCGAGCGCCGCGGCGGTCCAGCCGAGGAGCGCCGGGTGCTCGAAGCCCCCGGACATCGCGAAGAACCCGGCCGGCGCGTGGACGGAGACGGCGCCGGCCATCGCCCCGGCGGCGGCCGCGCCGGCCGCCGGAGTGGCCAGGCCCAGCGCGAGGAGAGCACCACCGCCCGCCTCACCGAGCCCCGCGGCGACCGCGGCCGGCTTGCCCGGGCGGAAGCCCATGTGCTCCATGGCGCCGGCGGTGCCGGCGAGCCCGCCCCCGCCGAACCACCCGAACAGCTTCTGCGCGCCGTGCGCGAAGAGTACGGACCCGGCGCCGAGACGCAGGGCGAGCAGTCCGATGTCCGTGCGGTACGCACATCTCATGGCCGCGTCCTTTCGATTGCCCGGCCCCCCTCCGACGGAAGGGCCCACCCGGCCAGTGTGTGCGGGTGGTCGGCCATCGCGCCGCGCCAGGCGGTCTGTCCGGGCGAAACCTCGGGACGGCAGGCGGTCGCGGGCTGTTACGGGAGGCGGTTCCAGGCGGTCAGCACATGGTGGCCGTGTTCCGTGCCGAGCCGGCTCACCGTGCCGGTGGCCAGCTGGAAGAGGGCGCCCTCGGCGGGCGGCAGGCCGAGCCGCCGGGCGGTGAGCACCCGCAGGAAGTGCGCGTGCGCCACGAGGACGACGTCGCCGCCGTCGCCGTTGGTGAAGGCCGCCTCGACGCGGGCCAGTACGCGGTCGGCGCGGTCACCGATCTGCTCGGGGGTCTCACCGGGATGCCCCTCGGGCCCGGGGATGACGCCGTCGGTCCAGATCTCCCAGTCCGGGCGGGTCCGGTGGATGTCGCGGGTGGTGACGCCCTCGTAGCCGCCGTAGTCCCATTCGTGCAGGTCGGGGTCGATCCTCACGTGGTCGAGGCCGGCCAGTTTCGCGGTCTGCTGCGCGCGCTGCATCGGGCTGCTGATCACGCACCCGATGTGCCGGGAGGCGAGCAGCGGCGCCAGCGACCGGGCCTGCTCCTCGCCGTGCTCGGTGAGCGGCAGGTCGGTGTAGCTGGTGTGCTGACCGGACTGCGACCACTCGGTCTCGCCGTGCCGGATCAGGACGAGCTCACCCATCGGACACCTCCCGTGGCGCCCCACGGCGCCCGTTTGTGATCATATGCCGACCGCGCGCCGTGACCACCGCGCGGGCCGGTCGTACACCCCGTCAGCAGAACGGTGGGCCGGGCGAAAGCCTTCCCCTCACGTTCCGTCAGTACGATGGCGCGGGCCGCTCCGGTTGCGGCGTCGGCGGGTTCTCGGTCGGATCGAAGCGGCGTACGGGCGTACGCGGTGGGTCGCGGCGCCCGCCGAGGCGCGCTGTGGGCGACCGTGGGGACGGACGGGTGGACACCCACCGGTAGGCGCCACGTCCCTCGGCACACGGGCACAGGGCACACGGGCACAGGGCACACGGGAACGCGCGGGCACGCGCGGCAGCGACCAGTACAGGAGCCGGAATGAACGACACACCCCGCACGTACGACGTGGTCGTCATCGGAGCGGGCCCGGTCGGGGAGAACCTGGCCGAGCGGACCCAGGCGGCCGGGCTCAGCACGGTTGTCGTGGAGAGCGAACTCGTCGGTGGCGAGTGCTCGTACTGGGCGTGCATGCCGAGCAAGGCGCTGCTGCGGCCGGTGGCGGCCCGCGCCGACGCGCGCCGGCTGCCGGGGCTGGCCGCGGCCGTGGGCGGGCCGCTGGACTCCGCCGAGGTGCTGGCCCGCCGTGACGAGTTCACCTCGCACTGGAAGGACGACGGCCAGGCGGAGTGGCTGGACTCCGTGCACGTCGACCTGGTGCGCGGCCGCGGGCGGCTCGACGGGCCCCGCCAGGTCGTGGTGGACACCCCGGACGGCGGTACGGTGCGGCTGGCCGCCCGGCACGCGGTCGCGGTCTGTACCGGCACCACCGCGGCGCTGCCCGACCTGCCCGGGCTGACCGACGTACGGCCCTGGACCAGCCGCGAGGCGACCAGCGCCAAACAGGTGCCCGAGAGCCTGGTGGTGGTCGGCGGCGGCGTGGTCGCCGTCGAGATGGCGACCGCCTGGCAGGCGCTCGGCGCGCGGGTGACCGTCCTGGTGCGCGGCGGCGAACTGCTGGGCCGGATGGAGCCGTTCGCGGGGGAGATGGTCGCCGACGGGCTGCGGGAGGCCGGGGCCGAGGTGCGGTTCGGGGTGTCCGTGACGTCCGTGGCGCGCGAGGGCCGCGAGGTGCGGGTCGGGCTGGACGACGGCGGCGAGCTGACCGCCGACGAGATCCTCTTCGCGGTCGGCCGCGAACCGCACACCGCGGACCTCGGTCTCGACACGGTCGGGCTCACGCCGGGCGACTGGCTCACGGTCGACGACACCTGCCAGGTCACCGATGTCGCCGACGGCTGGCTCTACGCCGCGGGCGACGTCAACCACCGCGCGCTCCTCACCCACCAGGGCAAGTACCAGGGGCGGATGGCCGGTGCGGCGATCGCCGCGCGCGCCCAGGGCCGGCCGCTGGACGACGCGCCCTGGGGCGCCGACGTCGCCACCGCCGACCACGGCGCGGTGCCGCAGGTCGTCTTCACCGACCCCGAGGTCGGCTCTGTCGGCCTGACTGCCCAAGAGGCCGAACGCTCCGGGCGGCGGGTGCGCGTCGTCGACTACGACCTCGCGCGGGTGGCCGGGGCGAGCCTGTACGGAGACGACTACCGGGGCCGGGCCCGCATGGTGGTCGACCTCGACCGCGAGGTCCTGCTCGGCGTCACCTTCGTCGGGCCCGGGGTGAGCGAGCTGGTGCACTCCGCGACGGTCGCGGTGGTCGGCGAGGTGCCGATCTCCCGGCTCTGGCACGCGGTTCCGTCCTACCCCACCATCAGCGAGGTGTGGCTGCGCCTGCTGGAGACCTACCGGGGGTAGCCCGGGGGAACCGGGGCCCCGGCGAACCCGCTGCCCGCCGCGCCGGGGGCCGCCCGCCGCTCCTTCGTTCCCCGACTTTGGGCCTCGCCGCTCGCGTGACTGCTAGGCGGAAGGGGCCAGTTGGGGGTAGAGGGCGGCCGGGCCGGCGGAGAGGGCCGACTTGACCTGCCGGGCGGTGGCGTCCGCGGTCACCTCGAAGTCACCCGCGGCGAAGCCGTCGAGGGCGGCGCGGACGATGTCGGCGGGGTCGGACTTGGGCGCCCGCACGTCGGCGATGAGGTCGGTGTCGACGTAGCCCATGTGCAGCCCGGTCACCTGGGTTCCCTGGGCGGCGAGTTCGACCCGGAGGGCGTTCGTCAGCGACCACTCCGCGGACTTCGCGGCGCAGTACGCGGCGCTCGCCGGGAGGGAGATCCAGGACAGCGCCGAGAGCACGTTGAGCAGGCCGCCGCCGCCACTCCGGGCGAGGACGGGGGCGAAGGCGCGGCTGACGGCGAGCGTGCCGAAGACGTGCGTGTCGAACTCCCTCCGGAAGTCCGCGAGATCGCCGTCCAGCAGCGAGGCGCCGGTGGAGATCCCCGCGTTGTTGACCAGGAGGGTGACGTCGCCCGCCTGCTCGGCCGCGGCGCGCACGGAGCCGGCGTCGGTGATGTCCAGCCGCAGGGGGACCGCGCCGGGCACGGCGACCTTCCTGGGGTCGCGCGCCGCCGCGTAGACCTTGGCCGCGCCGCGTTCGAGCAGCGCCCGTACGAACTGCTCGCCGATGCCGCGGTTGCCGCCGGTGACGAGGGCGACGGAGCCGTCGATCTTCATGGGATGTCCTTCGGTGAGGGGAAGCCGGTGCGCCGGCCACGGGGAAACCGATCGGTTTCCTCTACTGCCCCACCGTAGACCGATCGGTTTCCGCTGTCGAGTCCGGGCGCTAACCTGGCGGGTATGACCACGACGGCGAAGCCCTCCTCGCGTGACCGGCTGCTGGACGCGGCGGCGGAGCTGATCTACCGGCAGGGTGTCGGCACCGGCATCGACGCGCTGTGCAAGGCGGCCGGGGTGTCCAAGCGGTCGATGTACCAGCTCTTCGACGGCAAGGACGACGTGCTGGCCGCCGCGCTGGCTCGGCAGGAGCCACGGCTGACCGCGCTGCTGGTGCCGCCGCCCGGGAAACCGTCCGCCCCGCGCGACCGCATCCTCTACGTCTTCCAGCGGTTGGAGGAGGCGGCCGCCTCGCCCGACTACCGGGGGTGCCCCTTCCTGGCGGCGCAGGTCGAGCTGAAGGACCCCGGGCACCCCGCAAGCGCGGTGGCCGCCCGCAGCAAGCAGGCGCTGACCGACTTCTTCCGGGCCGAGGCCGAGCGCGCGGGTGTGGCCGAACCGGGGCTGCTGGCACGCCGGTTGGCCATCGTGTACGACGGCGCGAGCGCCCGCGCGGGCATCAGGTCCGAGGTGCTGGACGGCCTCGCGGTGAGTACGGCCGCACTGCTGCTGGACGCGGCGGGCCTCGCGGCGGGCGACGCCGGTTCGTAGGCGGGTTCCGCCCTCCGGCTCGACGTACGGCGCCCCGCCTGCCGCGGGCACGAACCACCCCCCGTTCGGGGCGCGTTGGCGCGGTCGGCGGGCGCGGCGGGCGCGGGGGCGCACACCACGGCAGCCACGAGTACGCCACGTGCACGGATCGTGGATCAACGCGCTCAAAGGTTGGGGATACATGATGGGCCGGGCCCGGTGGCACGCCCGGAGGGACGGGGGCGCCGTCGGGCCGGGCGGTTGCGGTGCTTTCGGGTGCGCGGGGAGCGTGCCCCCGGCCCGTACCCGTCCGCGCGTCCGTACGCGTACGCGCACCCGCACCCCGTAGCCGTTCCGTTGGGCGAGGAGACGAAGTCCCATGATCCGCAAGGCCGACCGCCAGCCGTCGCACCCCGACTCCTGCCACGTGCCGGCGACGGCGGACGCCCGGTGACCGGCCGTACGGAGCAGACCGGCCGTACGGAGCAGACCGACCGTACGAAGCCGACCGGCCGGATGGAGCAGGCGACAGACGGGACGACCGCTGAACCGGCGGAGCCGGCCGCGAGTTGGGTGCGCCGGCTCGGTGCGTACTGCCTGCGGCACCGCCGGGACGCCGTGCTGGCCTTCGGCGCGGCCGTCGCCGCCGCCATCGCCACCGCGACCCTGCCGCTGGTGCTGCGGCATGTCGTGGACCACGTCGCCTCGGGGCGAACCGGGTCGCTCACCGTGTGGACGCTGGTGCTCGCCGGGCTCGGCGCCGTCCGCTTCGCCGGCGGCTTCACCCGCCGCTACACCTCGGGACGGCTGTCGCTGGGTGTCCAGTACGACCTGCGCAACGACGCGTTCGCGGCGCTGCTGCGGCTCGGCGGCGCCCAGCAGGACAGCCTGCGTACCGGCCAGATCGTCAGCCGCTCGATCTCCGACATCACCCTCATCCAGTCGCTGCTCCAGTTCCTGCCGAACATGACGAGCAACGCCCTGATGTTCCTGGTCTCGCTGGTCTTCATGGCGTGGCTGTCGCCGTTGCTGACCGTGGTGGCGCTCGTCGTCGGCCCGCTGCTGTGGCTGATCGCGCTGCGCAGCCGCCGCGACCTGTTCCCCGCCAACTGGCACGCCCAGCAGGAGGCCGCCGAGGTCGCCTCCGGTGTCGAGGCCACCGTCACCGGCGTGCGGGTGGTCAAGGGCTTCGGGCAGGAGCAGCGCGAACTGCTCGGCCTGGAGCGGCGCGCCCGGCGGCTGTTCTCCTCGCGGCTGCGGGTCGTGCGCTACAACAGCCGCTACAACCCGGCCCTGCAGGCGGTGCCCGCGCTCGGCCAGGTCGCGGTGCTCGCCTTCGGCGGCTATCTCGCGCTGCACGGCCGGATCTCGCTGGGCACGTTCCTCGCCTTCACCAGCTACCTCGGCTCGTTCGTCACCCCGGTCCGCCAGGTCGCCACCCTGCTCACCGTGTGGCAGCAGGCCAGGGCCGGCACCGAGCGCGTCCTGGAGGTCATCGACGAGGCACCGGTGATCACCGACGCGCCCGGCGCCCGCGAACTGCCCGACGAGCCGCCCGCGCTGTCCTGGCAGGACGTCACCTTCGGCTACGGCGACGGGCAGCCGCTGCTGCGCGGCTTCAGCCTCGACATCGCCCCGGGCGAGACGGTCGCGCTGATCGGGCCGGCCGGCTCCGGCAAGTCCACCGCGGCGGCGCTGCTGCCGCGCTTCTACGACGTCCCGGCCGGCGCGGTGCGGGTCGGCGGCACCGACGTACGCGAGGTGACGCTGGACTCGCTGCGCGGCCGGATCGGGTTCGTCTTCGAGGAGAGCCTGCTGCTGTCCGACACGGTGCGCAACAACATCGCCTACGGCGAGCCCGGCGCGAGCGAGGAGCGGATCAGGGCCGCCGCCCGGGTGGCCCGCGCGGACGAGTTCATCGAACGCCTCCCGCAGGGGTACGACACGGTCGTCGGCGAGCAGGGCCTGACGCTCTCCGGCGGGCAGCGGCAGCGCGTCGCGCTCGCGCGGGCGCTGCTGTGCGACCCGGCGGTGCTCGTGCTCGACGACGCGACGTCCGCGATCGACGCCCGGGTGGAGTCGGAGATCCACGCGGCCCTGCACGAGGCGGTCCGCCGCCCCACCACGCTGATCATCGCCCACCGCCGCTCCACCCTCGAACTCGCCGACCGCATCGCGCTGTTGGACGGCGGCCGGGTGGTCGACACCGGGACGATGGACGAACTGCGGTCCCGCTCGCCGCTGTTCCGCTCGCTGCTGTCCGCGGTCGACGTTCCCGAACCGGAGGCGGAGCGCGCACCGGGGGCCGGGACCGGGGCCGGGCCCGAATCCGCTGCCGGGGCGGGGGACTTGGGCGCGCCGGCGGGTGTCGCGGCCCTTTCCGCCGCCGACGACGACGGTCCGGACCCGGCAGCCGCGGTCGCCGCCTCCGCCACCGCCGCGCTCGGCACCGACCAGCCGCGAGGCACCGTATCGGAGCGGACCGACCCCGCCGCCGGGACCGATCCGACCGCCGGGACCGATCCGACCGGTGCGTCCGATCCGACCGGTCCGGCCGACGGGTCTGTACGGGCCGGACCGCCCGTGCGGGCGGGGGTGCGCGACGGCGCGGGGGACGAGACGCCGGCCGTCACCGCGGACCTGTGGCGGCGCCCCGACACCGAGGACGCGTCGGCCGTCGGTGAAGTCGCCGCGCTCCGGGCCGCGCAGGCGATCTCGCTCTCCTCGGCCACGGCCGGGCGCGGCCGCGGTCCGGGCGGCGGAGTGCTCGGCGCCGCCCCGCCCACGCCCGAACTCCTCGCCGGACTGGCGAAGATGCCGCTGCGCGACGCCGATCCGGGGGTGCCCGCCGACCGTGCCAGGGCCGCGGACCCGCACTTCGGGCTGCGCCCGCTGCTGCGGCCGTTCCGGTCGGCGCTGCTGCTGGGCCTGGCCCTGGTCGCCCTCGACGCGCTCGCCCAGATCATGGTCCCCGTGCTGGTCCGCCAGGGCGTGGACGACGGCGTGGCGCACCACGCCGGCCGGGTGCTGCTGGAGGCGGCGGCCGCCGCCGCGGCCGTGGTCGCCGCGGACTGGCTGATCGGCGTCGGGCAGATCCGCACCACCGGGCGTACCGGCGAGCGCCTGCTCTACACGCTGCGGGTCAAGACGTTCGCCCAGCTCCAGCGGCTCGGCCTGGACTACTACGAGCGCGAACTCGGCGGCCGGATCATGACCCGGATGACCACCGACGTCGACGCGCTGTCCAACTTCCTGCAGACCGGCCTGATCACCGCGGTGGTCAGCCTGCTCACGGTCTTCGGCGTGCTCGTCACGCTCCTGGTCATCGACGTCGGGCTCGCGGTGGTGCTGCTCGGGGCGCTGCCGCTGCTGGTGGTCGGCACCGCGGTCTTCCGCCACCACTCGGTGCCCGCCTACCACGAGGCGCGGGAGCGGGTCAGTGCCGTCAACGCGGCCCTCCAGGAGAACGTCACCGCGATCCGCGTCACCCAGGCGTTCCGCCGCGAGAGCCGCAACGCCGAGGACTTCGCCCGGCTCGCCTGGTCCTTCCGCGACTCGCGGCTGCGCGCCCAGCGCTACATGGCGACGTTCTTCCCGTTCGTGGAGTTCCTGGGCACCCTGTCCACCGCGGCCGTGCTCGCGGTCGGCGCCGGCCAGGTCCGCTCCGGCACCCTCACCGCCGGCACCCTGATCGCCTTCCTCCTCTACGTCGACCTGTTCTTCTCCCCGATCCAGCAGTTCTCGCAGGTCTTCGACGGCTACCAGCAGGCCGTGGTCGGGCTGGGCCGGCTGCGCACCCTGATGCGCACCCCGACCGGCACGCCCGTCCCCGAACAGCCGCTCGCCGTCAGCCACCTGAAGGGCGAGGTGGTCTTCGACGACGTGTCCTTCGGGTACGCGGGCGGCGGCGGCCAGGAGGTGCTGCACGGTGTCTGCCTGCGGATCGCGCCCGGCGAGACCGTCGCGCTGGTCGGCGCGACCGGTGCGGGCAAGTCCACCGTGATGAAGCTGATCGCCCGGTTCTACGACCCCACCACCGGCGCGGTCCGGGTGGACGGCCACGACCTGCGCGGGCTGGACCTGGCCGGATACCGCGGCCGGCTCGGTGTGGTGCCGCAGGAGGCCCACCTGTTCAGCGGCACCGTGCGTGACGCCATCGCCTACGGCCGGCCCGACGCCACCGACGCCGAGGTGGAGGCGGCGGCGCGGGCGGTCGGCGCCCACGAGATGGTGGCCACGCTCCAGGCGGGGTACCTCCAGCCGGTCGGCGAGCGGGGCCGGAACCTGTCCGCGGGCCAGCGCCAGCTCCTCGCGCTGGCCCGGGCCGAACTCGTCGACCCCGACGTGCTGTTGCTCGACGAGGCCACCGCGTCGCTCGACCTCGCCACCGAGAGCAGGGTCACCGCCGCCACGGACGCGCTCACCCGCAGGCGCACCACGCTCGTGGTCGCGCACCGGCTCACCACGGCGGCCCGGGCCGACCGGGTGGTGGTGCTGGACCACGGCACCGTCGTGGAGACCGGTACGCACGCGGGGCTGCTCACCGCGGACGGGACGTACCGGAAGCTGTGGGACGCCTTCCGGCAGCACGGCGCGTCGGCGACGGTCGACCAGCTCGCGGGGTCCGAGACAGGGGGGTCCTGACCTGGGGGAGGGCCGACCCGACCGGGAGCCGTGTCCTGCCGGTCGATGGACCGCCCGCCGGTGGGAGGGTCCGCCTCCCCGTGCGCGCCGGGTCGGGCCGCTCCGGTGAGGCGGCTCCGGTCAGGCCGTCCGGGCCATGCCTCCGGTCAGGCCGGCGTCGCCGCCCAGGCGTACAGGTGCTCCGGGCGGCCGGTGTCCCCGTACTTCAGGGTGAGCCGGACCCGTCCGGCCTGTTCCAGGTGCTTGAGGTAGCGCTGCGCGGTGGAGCGGCTGAGCCCCGACCGCTCGGCGACCTCGTGCGCCGACAGCGCGGCCCCGGTCTCCCTCAGCACGCGCCGGATGAGTTCGGCGGTCGGGGCCGAGTGCCCCTTGGGCAGCGCCGCCGGCGAGGCGGAGGCGCTGCGCAGCGCGCCGAAGATCCGGTCCACCTGTTCCTGGCCGGCCTCGCCGTCGCCCCCGGACGCCATGCCGTCCACGGTGCGCCGCAACGCCGCGTACCCGTCGAGCTTGGCCCCCAGGTCCGCGAAGCCGAACGGCTTGACCAGGTACTGCAGCGCACCGAGCCGCATCGCGGCCTGCACGGTGGCCAGGTCCCGGGCCGCGGTCACCATGATCACGTCGGCGCAGTGGCCGAGTTGGCGCATCCGCCGCACCAGGGTCAGACCCGGCTCGTCCGGCAGGTAGTGGTCGAGCAGCACCAGGTCCACGCGGGTGCGTTCGAGGGTGGCCAGCGCGTGCGCCGCGGTGTGGGCGCGCGCTGCCACCCGGAAGCCCGGAACCTTGGCCACGTACGCCGAGTTGATCTCGGCCACCCTGAAGTCGTCGTCCACGACCAGGACTTCGATCACCGTGCACCTCCGGGCAGCGCGGCGGACATGTCGGCACCGAACTCCGCCGGGGCCAGCGCCTCGGGCAGCACGACGGTGAACACCGCGCCGCCGCCCGCGCGGGCGCCGACCCTGGCCATGCCGCCGTACCGCTCGGCCAGCCGCCGCACCAGCGCCAGGCCGAGCCCGCGCCCCCGGTGGCTCGGCGACTTCTTCGTGGTCCAGCCTTCGGTGAAGACCCGCTCCCGCAGTTCGGGGGGAACCCCGGGTCCGTCGTCGCTCACCCGCATCACGAGCGTGGTGTGTTCGACCCGCAGTTCCACCTCGACCTCCGACGCCGTCGCGTCCAGCGCGTTGTCGATGAGGTTGCCCAGCACCGTCACCGGATCGCGCGGGTCCACCACCCGGTCCGGCAGCCACGTGGTCGCCGAGATCCGCAGCCGCACCCCGCGTTCCGCGGCGATCGCCGTCTTGCCGACCAGCAACGCCGACAGCAGCGGTACCTGCACCCGGTCGGCGACCTGCTCCGCCGAGGCGCGGCGGGTGTCGGCGACCTCGGCGACGTAGTCCACGGCTTCCTCGTAGAGTTCCAGTTCGAGCAGGCCCAGCACGGTGTGCAGCCGGTTGGCGTGCTCGTGGTCCTGGGCCCGCAGGGCGTCCAGCAGGCCGTGCGTGGCGTCCAGTTCCCGGCCGAGCAGTTCCAGTTCGGTACGGTCCCGCAGCGTGACCACGGCGCCGCCGTCCTCGGTCGGCATGCGGTTGGCGATCAGCACCCGGCTGCCGCTGACGGTCAGCAGATCGGAGCCCTCCGCCTCCCCGGCCAGCACGTCGGTGGTCCGTCCCGGCGGCAGCAACGCGTGCAGCGGACGCCCCGCCGCGTCACCGTCCAGGCCCAGCAGGCGCTGCGCCTCGTCGTTGACCAGCCGGACCCTGCCCTGCGGGTCGAGCGCCACCACCCCCTCCCGGATGCCGTGCAGCATCGCCTCGCGCTCGTCCAGCAGCGCCGAGATGTCGGCGAACGCCAGTCCGCGGGTGGCCCGCTGGACCCGCCGGGAGGCCCACACCGCGGCCACCACGCCGACGGCCAGCGCCGCCCCCGCGTACAGCAGCAGCCCGGGTACGGCGGCGAGCAGCCGGCCGCGGACGCTGTCGTAGGCGATGCCCACCGAGACCGCGCCGACGATCCGCCCGGAGCGGTCCCGCAGCGGAACCTTGCCGCGGGCGCTGCGCCCCAGCGTGCCCCGGTCGATCTGCATGATGTCTTTGCCGCCCAGCGCCACGCTCGGATCGGTCGAGACATGCTCGCCGATCCGCCCGGGGTCGGTGTGCGACCAGCGGGTGCCGTGGGTGTCCATGACCACGATGTAGCTGGCGCCGGTGGCCAGCCGGATGCGCTCCGCCTCGGCCTGCACCGGTCCGTCGGGGGTCGGCCGGGAGGAGACCAGCGCCTGGGCGACGTCCGGGTCGGCCGCCACCGTCTGCGCGATGGCCAGCGCCCGGTGCATGCCCTGGTCGTCGAGTTCGTGGCTGAGCGGAGCCAGGAAGAGACCGGTGGCCAGCGCCGTGACGCCGACGGTGATCGCGAGCTGCATCCGCAGGACCTGCGCCGAGACACGGCGCGGCCACCTGATCCGCATAGCGCTGCCCTCCGACTCCCACTTCGACTTCGACTTCGATTCCGGCTCCCCCCGGCCGTCCGCCCGGGCCGGTCCCGCGGCCCTCCGGCGGCGACGGCGTCGGCGCCGGCGGCGGTTCACGCGCCGACGTCCGTGTCGTCACCGCAAAGTAGACGCCGTCGCGCCCGTTGGGCAGTCCTGGGGTCGATTTCGTCGTCCGCGCGCGAGCAGAACGAGCAGAACACCGCTCTGTGCGCAGAAGGGGCCCAGCGCTCACAAGGCTGTCAGGACCGGCGGAGACGCTTCTAACGTCCAGCGCCATGACCATCGACACGAGCCCCGCCATCGAGCTGCGGGGGGCGGGCAAGGCGTTCCGGACACCGTCCGGGGCCCCGCACACCGCCGTACGGGATCTGGACCTGACCGTGGGACGCGGTGAGTTCGTCGCCGTCGTCGGACCCACCGGATGCGGCAAGTCGACCACGCTGACCCTCGTCAGCGGCCTGGAGGAGCCGACCGAGGGCGAGGTCCTCGTCGGCGGTGAGCCGGTACGCGGAATCGGCGCCGACGTCGGCTTCGTCTTCCAGCAGGACGCCGTCTTCCCCTGGCGGACGGTGCTGTCCAACGTGACGGCCGGCCCGCGCTTCCGCGGCGCCGCGAAGACCGAGGCCAGGGAACGGGCCCGGGACTGGCTGGCCCGGGTGGGCCTGACGGCCTTCGAGGACCGCTACCCGCACCAGCTGTCCGGCGGCCAGCGCAAGCGCGTCGCGTTGGCGGCCACCTTCGTCAACGACCCGAAGATCCTGCTGATGGACGAGCCGTTCTCCGCACTCGACGTGCAGACCCGGGCACTCATGTCCGACCAGCTGCTCGACCTGTGGGCCGGTACCGGATCGTCCGTCGTGTTCGTCACCCACGACCTGGAGGAGTCGATCGCGCTCGCCGACAAGGTCGTCGTGATGACCGCGGGCCCGGCCACCGTCAAGGAGGTCTTCACCATCGACCTGCCGCGCCCCCGCAGCGTCGAGGAGGTCCGGCTGGAGCCGCGGTTCCTGGAGATCTACCGCGAGATCTGGTCGTCGCTGGGCGAAGAGGTCCGCATCACCCGGGAAAGGGGCGCCGGACATGCCGCCTGAGTCCGTATCCCTGTCGGCGCCGGCCACGGGCAAGCCGACCGGCGCCGCCGAACGCACCAGGTCGCGGGCTCGCGCGGCCCGCAGGCACGCCCTGCTGGTCAACGGCTGCCGGCTGCTGGTGCTCGTGCTCTTCCTCGGCCTGTGGGAGTGGTTCTCCCGGACCGGCGTCATCGACGCGTTCAACTTCTCCATGCCCTCGCAGGTCGGGGACCAGATCCGCACCTGGGTGCTGCACGGCACGGCCCAGGGCTCGCTCGGCGAGCAGATCTGGACCACCCTCCAGGAGGCCCTGTACGGCTGGGCGATCGGTGTCGCGGCCGGCGTGCTGCTGGGCGTCGCCCTCGGCCGGGTGCGCATCCTCGCGGAGGTCTTCGGGCCGTATGTGAAGGTCCTCAACGCCATGCCGCGCATCGTGCTGGCACCGATCTTCCTCATCTGGTTCGGCCTCGGCCCGGCCTCCAAGATCGCCTCGGCGGTCGTGCTGGTCTTCTTCCCGGTGTTCTTCAACGCCTTCCAGGGCGCCCGCGAGGTCGACCGCAACCTGGTCGCCAACGCCCGCATCCTCGGCGCGAGCAACCGCCAGGTCACGTTCCAGGTGGTCATCCCCTCGGCCACCTCGTGGATCTTCACCAGCCTGCACGTCAGCTTCGGCTTCGCGCTGATCGGCGCGATCGTCGGCGAGTACATCGGCGCCACCAAGGGCCTCGGGCTGATGGTCTCCACCGCCCAGGGCACCTTCAACTCGGCCGGGGTGTACGCCGCGATGGTGATCCTGGCCGTCGTGGCCCTGATCGCCGAGGGGCTGCTCACCTTCCTGGAGAAGCGGCTCTTCCGCTGGAAGCCCGTTGAGTCCGGCGCCCGTTGAGCCCGGCACCTGTCGAATCCGGCGCCCGCGTCGAACCCGGCGCCCGTTGAGCCCGGCACCTGTCGAGTCCCGCCGGCCCGCCGAGCGGGTCCGCGCCGCCCCACCACCACACAAGGACGTGACCCCATGCGCACTCGCACCACGATGATCGCCCTGGCCGGCGTGCTCGCGCTGACCGCTCTCACCGCCTGCGCGAACGACGCCTCGTCGGGCTCCGGTTCGGCCTCCGACGCCGGCGCGGCGACGGGCGCCGGCAAGGACGCCACCAAGGTGAAGATCATGGTGGGTGGCCTCGACAAGGTCATCTACCTGCCGGCGATGCTGTCCCAGCGGCTCGGCTACTTCGCGGCCGAGGGCCTGGACGTGACGCTGATGACCGAGCCCGCGGGCGTGGACGCCACCACCGCGCTGGTCTCCGGCGACGTCCAGGGCGCGGTCGGCTTCTACGACCACACCCTCGACCTGCAGACCAAGCACAAGTCCGTGGAGTCCGTGGTGCAGTTCGCCCAGGCGCCCGGCGAGGTCGAGGTGGTGTCGAAGAAGGCGGCCGGCGACATCACCTCCGCCAGGGACTTCAAGGGCAAGCGGCTCGGGGTGACCGGGCTCGGCTCCTCCACCGACTTCCTCACCAAGTACCTGGCGGTGCACAACGGGCTCCAGGTCAGCGACTTCACCCCGATCGCGGCCGGGGCCGGCCAGACCTTCATCGCCGCCATGCAGCAGGGGTCGATCCAGGCCGGCATGACCACGGACCCGACCGTGGCGCAGATCCTGGACAAGGGCATCGGCAAGGTGCTCTACGACATGCGCACGCCCGAGGGTTCGCGGAAGGCGCTCGGCGGCCTCTACCCGTCGTCCAGCCTGTACATGAACACGGACTGGGTGAACGGCCACAAGGACACCGTCCAGAAGCTGGCCAACGCGTTCGTCAAGACCCTCCGGTGGATGTCGACCCACAGCCCGGCGGAGATCGCGGCGAAGATGCCCGCCGACTACGCGCAGGGCGGCGCGAAGCTGTACGAGGAGTCGATCAGGTCGACGCTGCCGATGTTCACCGCCGACGGTGTGATGCCGGCGGACGGTCCGGCGACCGTGGAGAACGTCCTCAAGGCGTTCAACCCCAACCTGAAGGACGCCACCGTGGACCTGGAGAAGACCTACACCACGCAGTTCGTGAAGAACGTCGAGTAGCGGGGCCTGGGCCGCCAGCCCGCCCCCCGGCCGTCCTTCCGGCAGCGCCGACCGTACGACCGGACCGGTCGCACGGTCGGCGCGTCGGGTGCCGTACCGGCCGCTCTACGCGTCGAACTCGATGACGATCTTGCCCCGGGCGTGGCCGTCCTCGACCGCGCGCAGCGCCTCGCCGGCCTGGGCGAAGGGGAAGGTGCGGGTGACCAGCGGGTCGAGGTCGCCGCCGACGACCAGGCCGGCCAGGTCGTCCAGCACCTGTGCGGTGCGCTTGCGCACCACCGGGCTGCCGCCCAGCTCGGCCACGGTGCCGCGGTCCCCGGCGCTCACCAGCTTGGCCGGGTCGGCGAGCAGCGCGGCCACGTCCCGCAGCGGCTCGCCGCCGACCAGGTCCACGATCCCGTCGACCCCGCCGGGCGCGGCGGCCCTGACCCGGTCCGCGACCCCCGGCCCGGAGGTGACGTGCACCGCGCCCAGCGACTCCAGGAACTCCTTCTTCGCCGCGCTCGCGGTGCCCAGCACCGTCAGGCCGTCGTGCCGGGCGATCTGCACCGCGGCCACGCCGACCCCGCCGCCGGCGCCGTTGATCAGCACGGTGCTCCCAGGGGGGAGGGCGAGCTGGCGGACCGCGTCGTAGGCGGTGGCCGAGGCGACCGGCAGCGACGCCGCGTCCGCCCACGACAGCGCGGCGGGCTTGTGCGCGGTGACCGACGCCAGCAGCAGGGCGTACTCGGCGTAGCCGCCGGCGACGGTGTTGCCGAACACCTCGTCGCCCACCGCGAACCGGGCGGTGTCGCCGTCGCCGCTGTCCGGGCCGACCTCGACCACGACGCCCGCCGCCTCGTTGCCGAACACCGCGGGCAGGTCGGGGACGGGCGCGCCGACCGGCCGGAAACCGGCCCGCCGCTTCCAGTCGACCGGGTTGACGCCGGCCGCCCTGACCTCGACCAGTACCTGTCCGGGCGCGGGCACGGGCCGCGGCAGGTCGGCGAAGGACTCGGCCTCGGGGCCGCCGAGTTCGGTGAACACATACGCCTTGGGCATGGCTGCTACCTCGCGTCGAGGGTGGATGAGGGACGGGGAACCGGTCCGGATACGGCCCCGGGTGCCGCGGCGGGTGCGGCGGAAGTGCTGGGGGGAGCGGCAGGAGTGGCGCCGGCGGACGGGTCGGGTGGGGCGGTGGTGCGGTCCGCGTCCAGGTCCGGCACCCGGACCAGGCGGAAGACGGTGGTGCGGCGGAGCGTGAAACCGATCGACTCGTACAGCTTGACCGCTGAAGTGTTCGCGGCGGCGGCGTGCAGGAACGGCGTGTCGCCGCGCGCGCCGATCCCGGCCGCGACATGGCGGATCAGCCGGGTGGCCAGGCCCTGGCCGCGGTACGCCGGGTCGGTGCACACCGCGCTGATCTCGGTCCAGCCCGGCGGGTGCAGCCGCTCCCCGGCCATCGCCACCAGCGCGCCCTCGCGCCGGATGCCGACGTACGCGCCCATCTCGACGGTGGCGGGCAGGAACGGCCCGGGCCGGGTCCGCTCGACCAGGTCCAGCATCTCCGGGACGTCCGCGGGGCCGAGCGGCACCGCCTCCGGGTCCAGCTCGCCGCGCAGCGTGGTCGCCACGAGCTGCACGCCCGGGATCGCGTCGCCGCCGGTCCACCCCTCGGGCAGCTCGGCGACCCCGGCGACGGTGAAGGTGTTGCCCGGCCCGATCAGCGCGGCCAGGTCGGCCCACGCGCGCGGGTCGGCCGTGTCGGCGACGGCGACGAACGGCGACACGTCACGGCGGTAGCGGCCCGCCCGGCCGACGAACTCCGCCAGGTGCCGGTGCGCTCCGCTCATGGAGGCCCAGGCGGCGTTGTCCAGGACGTGTCCACCGGATGTCTCCGCCGGGTCCTGCGGGAGGGGTGCGTACGGTGGCGGTGGCGTGGTCCGAGGGCTGGTCGACATGTTCGCCGTGACTCTCCGTTCCGGGTGCGGTGCGTTCGGCGCCGGTGGGCGCCTACGGGTGCTCGTGCGGGTCAACGCCGACCCGGCCCGCGGAAAATCCCGCGGGGCCGGTCGGGATCGGGACAGCCGGTGTCGCGCCGAGGTCAGGAGTTGCTCAGCGGCAGGCCGGGCGGGTTGATCCGCGCGCTCGGCACCGCCTCGTCGCTGAGGTTCCACGCGGCCAGCCACTGGGCGTACTGGCCGTTCTTGATCAGGTAGTCGATGGCGTCGGAGAGCGGCTTGACCAGGCCGTCGCCCTTCTTGGTGGTGGCGCAGATCAGGCCCTGCAGGCTCGCCCCTGCGCCGGAGAAGGTGCCCGCGCTGCGGGTGGCCTGCGGGCTGCCGGCGGTCTTGGCGACGTGGTAGGCGACACTCGGGTTCGGCGCGAAGTAGGCGTCGATGTGGTGGGAGCTGAGTGCCAGGTAGGTGCTGTTCGCCTCCTGGTAGTACTTGATGGTCAGCTTCTTGCCCTCCGCCTTGAGCCGGCTCTGCCACTCCAGCAGGATCTTCTCCTGGTTGGTGCCGGAGCCGACCGCCACGGTCTTGCCGGCCAGCTCGTGGAAGTCGCCGGTGAAGGTCCACGGGTCGTCCTTGCGGACCTCGAAGCCGAGGTTGTCCTGCCGGTAGGCGGCGAAGTCGTACTTCTGCTTGCGCTGCTCGGTGTCGGTGATGTTGGAGAACCCGACGTCGGTCTTGCCGCTGTCGATGCCGATGAAGAGGTTGTCCCAGGTGGCGTTGGTGAGCACCGGTTCGAGCCCGAAGACCGCCGCGACGAGCCGGCCGAGGTCCGGTTCCGAGCCGGTCAGCGTCTTCTGGTCGGTGCCGGTGTAGCCGATCGGCGGGGACCCGGCGGGGAGGAAGCCCAGACCCACCACGAGCTGCTTGCTGTCCCGTACGGACTTGGGCAGTTCGGCGCGGATCGAGGCCACCTCGGGCACCTTCAGGGTGGTCTCCTTGGCGGCGCCGTTGGACAGCGCGCCGACCACCACCGTGCCCTTGGCGTCCGCCGCGGCAGGGGCGCTGGAGCCCGCGCCGTCGTCGCTGCCGCAGGCGGCCAGGCCCAGCAGGAGTGATGTCGCGGCGGCGGCGCTCAGGACGAGTCGGGAAGCGGTACGGGGCATGACGGCCTTCCTAGGCAGGGGTGACGGGAACAGCGGCGGGAACGGCGGCGGCAACGGGCGGACCCGGGACCGGAGACGTGGTGGCGGCGCGGGACGGGCCGGCGCGGGCGGCGTCGCGAGCGGTGGCCGGCCCGCGCCGGGCGGCTTCCTCACAGGACGCGGCTGAGGAACTCCCGGGTACGGGCATGGCGCGGGGCCGACAGCACCTGCGCGGGCGGCCCCTGCTCGACGATCCGGCCGCCGTCGAGGAAGACGACGCTGTCGGCGACCTCCCGGGCGAAGCCGATCTCGTGGGTGACGACGATCAGCGTCGTGCCGCTGGTGGCCAGGTCCTTGATCACCGCGAGCACCTCGCCGACCAGTTCGGGGTCGAGCGCCGAGGTCGGCTCGTCGAAGAGGATCACGCCGGGTTCCAGGGCGAGCGCCCGGGCGATGGCGACCCGCTGCTGCTGCCCCCCGGACAGCTGCCGCGGATACGCCTCCGCCCGGTCGCCCAGGCCGACCCGCGCCAGCAGCTCGCGGGCCGCCTCGCGCGCCTGCGCCCGGCTCTTGCGGCCGGTCGCCGCGGGCGCGGCGGCCACGTTCTCCACCGCGGTGAGATGCGGGAAGAGGTTGAAGTTCTGGAAGACGAAGCCGATCCGGCCGCGCTGCGCCAGGATCGCCCGCTCGCCCAGCTCCTTGAAGCGGCCGCGGTACCGGCGCACCCCGATCGGCTCACCGCCGACCTCGACATGCCCGGCGTCCAGCTTCTCCAGGTGGTTGATCGCCCGCAGCAGCGTGGACTTGCCCGAGCCGGACGGCCCGAGGATCACCGTCACCTCGCCGGCCGGCACCGTCAGGTCCACCCCGGCGAGCACCTGCTGCGCGCCGAACCGCTTGTACGCGCCTCGTACGGTGACCGCGACCGGCTGCACCGCCCCGCCTCGCACGGTGCTGTCACGCACGGCGCTGTCCTGGGCGTTGCCGTTCCGCACCGGGCCCGCCGCCGCGCTCATCGGGCCGATCCCGTCGCGAGCCGGGCCCGGGCCCGGACGTCGAAGAACGCGGCGCGCAGCCGTTGCAGCGGCGTCGGTGGCAGCGTCCGCAGCGCGCCGCGGGAGAAGTACCGCTCCACGTAGAACTGAGCGACGGACACCACGCTGGTCAGCACCACGTACCAGACCGTCGCGACCAGCAGCAGCGGCACGATGTCGCTGGGGTAGGTGCTGCCGAGCGTCTCCACCCGGCCGAAGACGTCGAGCAGCGAGACGTAGAAGACCAGCGAGGTGCTCTTCACCAGGCCGATGAGCTGGTTGACGTACGCCGGGACGATCGCCCGCAGCGCCTGCGGGAAGATGATCCGGGTGAACTGGTAGCGGCGCGGCAGCCCGAGCGCGGCCGCCGCCTCGTGCTGGCCCTGGTCCACCGACAGCAGCCCGCCGCGCACCACCTCGGCGGCGTACGCGGCCTCGTTGAGGCTGATGCCGACCACCGCGACCACCAGGCTGGTGGCCGCCCTGGTCTCGTCGAAGTCCACGAGGTGCGGCCCGAACGGCACCCCGAGGCTCAACGTGGCGTACAGCGCCTGGAAGTTGGCGAGGAACAGCAGCACCACGATCAGGGGTATCGAGCGGAACAGCCACACGTACACCCAGCTCACGACCCGCAGCACCGGGCTGCGCGACATCCGTGCCAGCGCCAGCACGATCCCGGCGAGCAACCCGAACACCGCGCTCCACGCGGTGACCTGGAGGGTGACGCCGAGCCCGTGCAGGATCACCGGGCGCAGGAACCAGTAGCGGAACCTGCCCCACTGGAAGAACTGGTTGGTGGCCAGGCCGTGCGCGATCTGCGCGACCACGACCAGCACGGCCACGGTGAGCACCCATCTCCAGGGGTGGCGCAGCGGCACCACCCGGTGCTCGTCGGCCTGATCCGACGTGGCGTCAACGTCCTTGCCGTGTACGGGCGCGGGTGGGTCGACTGCGGTGCGGGAGGCGGCGCGGGGCAGGTCGGACATGGGGCGACTCCGGCGCGGGGAGGACGCTCGCACGCAGCACGCGCTCACGGACCAGGGCGGCGCGCGCGGCGGGAGCGGGACGGTGGAGGGTGGACGGGCGAGAGCGGGAAGCGGGGTGGAACGCGGCCCGCGCGTGCGGTCGTACGCGAGCGGCGGGCATGACGTGCGACAGGTGACATGTGACGTGCGTCGGGAGCGGCGGTGCGTGCCGTGGTGCGGTGCGTGCCGTAGTGCGGTGTGTGCCTCAACGGGCCTGCGGCCCGGGGGAGTTCAGCTACTACAGAGCGCGCTGCTGACGCGCAGCAGGTCGATGTGCCGGGCCAGGACAGGGCGGTGCGGACGGTGGCATCGCCACTGCTCCGAACCGACTGCCTCGGTCATCCCGCCCACCTTCGCCCGCCCGCCGCTGCGGGCCTCGCGTGCTGCTCGCGGCCGGGCGGAAGCGCCCTGACCCCGGCGTCAACGTAGGCAGCGCCGTCACGGGTGTCAACGCCAGGCCCGTCGCTATGCCCCGGTGTGCTCGGGTTTCGCGACGCGGGTTTCATCCCCCGTTCAAAAACCCGCCCGACGACCGGGCGGGCGTCCGCCGGTGCCGGAGGCCGGCGGCCACGACAACGTGACACTGCCGCCGGCCGGCAGCGCGTGCCAGCGCGCGGCGAAGTCGTCCAGGCGGACCAGGATGCGCTCGACGAGCCGGGACCGGCTGATACCCGGCTCGATCGAGGAGAACCAGTCAGGGAGATCGGCGCGATGGCCCGCCCGCAACTGCCACAACGGCTCGCACAGGGAGGCCAGTGTCTCGGACCGGGCCATGTCGGCGTGCTCGGCCCTGTCCGGCTGCCGCTTCGCTTCCCGGCGTGCCAGCCGCTTCCTGACGGCAGGGTCGGCTGCCCAGAAGATGTTGCTCCGCCCGGCCGCGATCCGGCCGAAGACCGCGCCGGACAGGCCCGCCTCGGCCTCGACCAGGAAGTGCACGGCGTCGTGCGGCAGGTAGTCGTCGTAGCCCGGTCCTTGCCGTGGTGCCAGCTCCGGGCCGCGTTCCCGAACGACGGTCATCTGGTACCGCCGCCCTGGTGCCTTGGTGAACGTCACGTCCATGGTCGGCACGGTACCCACCGTCGCGGGTGGATCGCACACGGTTATCCCGTGGGTGCCGGTCCAGGGGGCCAAGGCTGGGCGCCTTGCGGTCCCCGAAACGCGTTCGCGGCCGGACGCCGCCCCGGCCCGCCTACAGCCGCAGGCCCTGGGCGAGCATGCGGAAGGGGGCCTCGTAGAGGGCGGGGAGGTCGGGGACACCGTCGCGTTCGACCCAGTAGCGGACGACCGCCGTGGACACCGCCATGATCGCGGCGGCCGCGGCGTGCACGTCGAGGTCGTCGGGGCCGCGGCCGGTGCGGGCCATGATCACCTCGGCCAGGCGGTCCTGGCTGCGCTGCAACTCGTCCCACGAACGGGCCCTGATCGCCGGGTCGTTGAAGCCGAGCCGGGTGCGCAGCAGCAGTTCGTCCAGGTCCGACTTGATGACCGGGCCGAAGGAGTCCGCGAGCGCGGCCAGTAGCGACTCCATGATCGGCTCGCCGGCCGGGCGGGCCAGCAGCGCGTTCGCGAGCACGGAGTCGTAGTCGTCGACGAGGACCACGTCCTCCTTGGTCGGGTAGTAGCGGAAGAACGTGCTCGGGGAGACCTCGGCCGCCTCGGCGATCTGGTCCACGGTGGTGGCCTCGTACCCCTGCTCGGCGAAGAGCCGGTACGCCTCCCGCCTGATCGCCTCCCGGGTGCGCTGCTTCTTGCGCTCCCGCAGGCTCGGTGCCGCCACGGCCGGGGTCTCCTCAGTGCTCATGCCACCGATTCTCCGGGTCCCGCGCTGCCGGAGGCCACCCCGTCCGCCGTGTCGGCCGAGGACCGGTCCTCCCGCACGGGCGCGGCCGGTGAACCGGGCGCCGGCGCGGACGAGGGGAGCAGCAGCAGCCCGAGTACGCCCGCCAGCGCCGCGCACACGCCGCAGGTCAGCATCACCAGGTCCATGCCGTGGACGAAGGCGGCGTGCGCGGAGGCGAGCAGGCCGGGGTCGTGCAGCCGGGCGGCGACCGCGTCGGCGCCGGTGACCGAGTCCCGCGCGGCATGGGCGGACGAGGCGTCCAGCCGGTGGACGGCGAGCCGGCCGAGGTAGCCGGCGCTGAGCACGCTGCCGAGCGCGGCCACCCCGAGCACCCCGCCGACCTGCTGGACGGTCTCCAGCAGGCTGGTGCCCTGACCCGAGCGCTCCGCGGGCAGCGAGCCCATCACCAGGCCGGTCGCGGGCACCATCGCACTGCCGAAGCCGAAGCCGATCAGCGTCAGCCACACGGCGGCGAAGCCGTAACCGTCGCCCGCCGCGGTGGTCGCGCCGAGCAGGGCCCCCGCGGCGAGCAGCAGCAGCCCGGCCGGGATCACCAGGCGCGGCCCGAACCTCTTCGCGATCGGCTCGCTGAGGGTCGCGGCGACCATCAGCCCGGCGATCAGCGGCAGGATGCGCAGGCCGGTGCCGAACGCGTCGTGTCCGAGCACGGATTGGAGGTACTGCGGCACCACGAACAGGATGCCCATCACCGCGAAGTTCACGAACACCGCGAGCAGGGTGCCCCAGCGGAACGCCCGGTCGGCGAAGAGGCCGAGGTCGACCAGGGGGTGCGCGGTGCGCCGCTGCCGTATCAGGAAGGCGGCCAGCACCGCGGCGCCGCCGACGATCCCGGCGAGCACCTTCGGGCTGCCCCAGCCGTCGTCCGGCACCAGGATCGTGCCGTAGACCAGGGCGGTGATGCCGGCCACGCTCAGCACGGTGCCGGTGACGTCGAAGGGGCCGGGCGCCGCCGGGGCGCGGTCGTGGTCGCCGGGCAGCAGCCAGACCGCGGCGAGCAGCGCGATCACGGCGACCGGCACGTTGAAGACGAACACCGAGCCCCACCAGAAGTGGTTGAGCAACCAGCCGCCGACCAGCGGGCCGACCGGCATGCCGAGCGCGGTGGCCGCGGTCCAGGTGGCGATCGCCTTGGGCAGCTCCCGCCGGGAGAAGATCCGCGGCAGGATCGCCATCGACAGCGGCATGATCATCGCGGCGCCGGCGCCGAGCACGGTACGCACCGCGATCAGCTCGTCCGGCGACCCGGCCCTGGTGCCGGCGAGCGAGGCGAGGCCGAAGAGCGTGATGCCGCCGACCAGCAGGCGCTTGTGCCCGTACCGGTCGCCGAGCAGCCCGACCGGCAGCATCACCACCGAGAGCGCCAGCAGGTAGCCGCCGCCGATCCACTGCAACTGGGCGCTGCTGGCGCCCAGTTCACCGGAGAGCGTGGGCAGCGCGACGTTGATGACGGTGCCGTCGAGTCCGATGATCAGCACGCTCAGCGTCAGTGCGGCGAGGGCCAGCCAGCGGCGTGGCGAGTCCGCGAGCGGATGCGGCGGCGGGGACGGGGGCTTGGACAGGGGTGTCGAAACGCGCTGGGCGCGCCGAGCGGGGTCGGCTGACGGGGAGGGCGGTGCGGTGTCCGCGGGCATCGGCATGGGCAGCCTCCTGGGAGTGGACCGTATAAAGACAGTACACTCTCAAAAAGCTGTTTCACGTCAAATGAAAGTTGACTTTCACTATGTCGAGGGTGGTGGCGGCGCGCCGCTCAGCTCGCCTTCCGTCCGGACGAGGCCGTCTTGCGTGCCGCGGTCTTCTTCGCGGCGCCGGACTTGGTTCCGCCCCGGGTCCCGCCGGCCTTGGCGGTGCTCGACTTGGCCGAGCCCGCCTTGGCCGCGGTCTTCTTCGCACCGGCCCGCTTGCCCGTCGCGGTCTTCTTCGCGCCGCCGGCGCGCCCACCGGACCGCCCGCCCGACGGTTGCGCCTGCTCCACGGACGCCCGCAGCGCCGCCATCAGGTCCACGACGTTCCCGCCGCCGGCCTCCTCGCTCACCGTCGGCGGCTCCGCGCCCTCCAGCTTCGCGGTCACCAGCGCCTCCACCGCCTGCGCGTACTCGTCGTGGTACGCGGTGAGGTCGGCCTCGCCCAGCGCCTCGATGAGGGTGTCGGCGAGCTTCAGCTCGGAGTCGCTGATCTTGACGCTGCCCTTCGGCGCCGCCTCGGCGGGGTTGTTCAACTCGTCGGGCCAGCGCAGCGTCTGGAGCAGCAGCACGTCGTCGCGCGGCCGGATCAGCGCCAGGTGCTCGGAGTTGCGCATCGCGAACTTGCCGACCGCGGCCTTCCCCGACCGCTCCAGCGCCTCGCGCATCAGGACGTACGGCTTGTTCGCGCCCGCCGAGGCCGGGGCGAGGAAGTACGGGGTGTCGAGCTGCATCGAGTCCACCGACGTCATGTCCACGAAGCCGCTGACCTCGATGGTCTTCGCGGTGGGCAGCGGCAGTGCCTGGAGGTCGGAGTCGGTGACCTGGACGAGCTGGTCGTCCGGGGTCTCGTAGGCGCGGCCGATGTCCGAGGCGGTCAGTACCTCCTCGTCCAGCTCGCAGGTCTTCTGGTAGCGGACCCGGCCCTGGTCGGCCAGGTGGATCTGCCGGAAGCTGATCTTGTGGCTGGAGACGGCGGAGCCGAGCTTCACCGGTATCGAAACCAGGCCGAAGGCGAGGTTCCCCGACCAGACGCTGCGCATAGCGTGTCCTTTTTGTCAGGCTATGGGACCTTTATGATATGCCGATCACCGAGGTCGAGGGCCGCCGAGTCAAGCTCAGCCACCTCGACCGCGTGCTCTGGCCGGAGACCGGCACCACCAAGGCGGAGCTGCTGGAGTACTACGCCACCGTCGCCGGAGTCCTGCTGCCGCACACCAGCGGCCGGCTGGCCAGCTTCGTCCGCACCCCCGACGGCGTGGACGGCCAGCGCTTCTTCCAGAAACGCCCGCCCGCCGGTACGCCCGAGTGGGTGAAGACCACCGAGCGGGTGCGCAGCAGCGGCGAGCTGATGGACCAGGTCGAGGTGAACGACCTGGCCACCCTCGTCTGGGCCGGCAACCTCGCCTGCGTGGAGATCCACACCCCGCAGTGGTGCGCCGCCGACCCCGACACCGCCGACCGGCTGGTGCTCGACCTGGACCCGGGTCCGGACCGTACGGTCGTCGACTGCTGCCGGGTCGCGCTCGACCTGCGCGAGCGGCTCGGCGCCGACGGGATCGCGGCCTGGGCGAAGACCAGCGGCTCCAAGGGGCTGCACCTGCTGGCCGCGCTGCGCGGCGCCACCCCCGACCAGGCGCGCGCGTACGCCAGGACGATCGCCCGCGAGCTGGAGGCCGCGCACCCGGACCGCGTGGTGTCGCGGATGGCCAAGGCGGACCGCGCCGGCCGGGTCTTCATCGACTGGTCGCAGAACTCGGCGAGCAAGACCACCGCCGTCCCCTACACGGTGCGCGCCCGCGCCCGGCCCACCGTCTCCGCGCCGCTGACCTGGGACGAGGTCGCCGCCGCCGAGGAACCGGGCCAACTCGACTTCACCATCGGCGAGATGCCCGCCCGGCTGGCCGAGGTCGGCGATCCGCTCGCCGCGCTGCTCGAACCGGGCGGCGCGAGCGCGCTGCCGGGGTGAGCGTACGGGCGTGGCGGACGGGCCGCCGTCACGCTGCCGCGCGGGCCGCCTGTCGTAGCGCCTACTGCTGCCGCGCTGGCCGCCCGTCGTGCCGCCTACTGCTGCTGCGCGCCCGCCAGGTGCTCCGCGAGCTCCTTCTCGTCCTCGTCGCTGAGCGAGGTCTTCAGCAGGGTGCCACCGTAGGGGCGCATGGCATCGGCGAACTTGTCCTCGGTGATCTTGGCGGCCATCACCACCACCGCCGACGTGCCCGGCTTGAGCATCTCCTGCACCTGGTCGCGGAACTGGTCGTCGATCCCGGACTTGCCCAGCTTGCCGAGCAGTCCGCCCATCGCCGCGCCGGCCAGCAGGCCGAGCCCGGGCACCAGGAAGAGGATGCCGAAGACCATTCCCCACAGCGCGCCCGACGCCGCCGAGACCCCGACGATCTTGCTGGGGGTGTCGACGTGGGTCTTGCCCTCCGCGTCGACCGAGACGACGGCGAGCCCGTTGAGGTTCACGACGTAGTCCTGCTGGAGCTTCTGCACCCGCTCGTAGGCGTTCTCGGCGGTGCTGTGGTCGTCGTAAGCGATCACGATGAGTTCGGACATCGGGGCCTCCTCGGTGGCGTGGGCGACGTGAGGAACCCTATGTCCGAAATGTCGGCACGGCCACGCGGTGCCGGACGGCGGGGCCTAGTGTTCTGAGTCGGGAATTCGCTTCAGATATCCGGCGAGGCGTTCGAGGATGTCCTCTGCGGTCTTGGTCCAGATGTAGGGCTTGGGATCGGTGTTCCAGGTGGCGATCCACTGGCGGATGTCGGTCTCCAGGGCCTGGACGGATTTGTGGACGCCTCGCCGTATCTGCTTGTTAGTCAGTTCGGCGAACCATCGCTCGACCAGGTTCAGCCAGGACGAGCCGGTCGGTGTGAAGTGCAGGTGGAACCGTGGGTGTGCCAGCAGCCAGGT
>NZ_JBIUYR010000031.1:0-79814 GCF_044744625.1 Streptomyces sp. NPDC087270 | reverse complement strand
CGCAAGACGCTCGACTGGGATACCCCAGCCGAGCGTCTACGTGATCTACTCACCACCTGAAACAAGTGGTGTTGCGACGACCCCTTGAACCCAAGGTCACCACGACCGGCCGGGGCCTGCACCTGCTGCGCTACGACAGCGGCGGCTGTCAGACCCGCACGCCCTCCAGGTCCTCCTCGTCCTCGTCCTCGTCCGAGGACGCAACGAGACTCGGCCGCTCGGCGAGGTTCTTGCGCAACTGCTCGCCCTCGACGTCGACGTTGGGCAGTGCGCGGTCCAGCCAGCGCGGCAGCCACCACGCGGACTTCCCCAGCAGCGCGAGCACCGCCGGCACGATCGTCATCCTGACGACGAACGCGTCGAACGCGACCGCGATCGCAAGTCCGAAGCCCATCATCTTGATCATCGATTCCGACGATCCGATGAACCCGGCGAACACACTGATCATGATGACCGCGGCCGCGGACACCACCCGCGCACCATGGGTGAAGCCGGTCACGACCGCCTGACGCGGCGACTCGCCGTGTACGTACGCCTCACGCATCCGGGTGACCAGGAACACCTCGTAGTCCATGGCCAGTCCGAAGACCACACCGACCATGAAGATCGGCATCATGCTCATGATCGGACCAGTCTGCTGAACGCCCATCAGACCGGACAGCCAACCCCACTGGAAGACCGCCACCACCGCGCCGAGCGCCGCGAGCACCGACAGCAGGAAGCCGAGCGCCGCCTTCAACGGCACCAGCACCGACCGGAACACGACCATCAGCAGCAGGAACGCCAGCCCCACGACCAGCGCCAGATACGGCAGCAGGGCGTCGTTCAGCCGCTGCGAGACGTCGATGTTCATCGCGGTGGTACCGGTGACGAGCACCTTGGCGCCCATGGAGTCGGTGAAGTCACCCGCATGGCCGCGGATGGTGTGCACCAGGTCCTCGGTCTGCGTGCTGCTCGGCTTCGACGCGGGCACCACGGTGAGGGTCGCCGTGTCACCCTTCGGGTTGAACGCGGGCCCGGTCACCGTCTTGACGTCCGCGAAGCCGGCGATGGTCCGCTTGATGTCCTGGGCGGCCGACTTCGGCTGCTTGCTGTGCGCAGCGTCGACGACCACCGTCAACGGCCCGTTGAAGCCCGGCCCGAAACCGTCCGACAGCATGTCGTACGCCTTGCGCTGGGTGGTGCTGACCGGCTGCGAACCGTCGTCGGGCAGCCCGAGTTCCATCCGGCTCATCGGGATGGCCGCAAGACCCAGCGCCACGACCGCGGCGACCAGGAACGGCACCCGGCGCCGCACGACCAGCCGCGCCCAGCGCGTGCCCATGTTCGGCTTGTCCGTCGGCTTGGCGCGACCCTTGCGCACCTTGCGGGTGAGCACCTTGGGGCCGGCGAAGCCGAGCAGCGCGGGGATGAGCGTGAGCGCGATGAGCACGGCAAGCGCGACCGTCGCGGCCGCCGCCAGGCCCATCTTGGTGAGCATCGGGATGTTGACCACCGCCAGGCCCGCCAGCGCGATCAGCACGGTGAGCCCGGCGAACACCACGGCCGACCCGGCCGTACCGACCGCGCGCCCCGCCGCGTCCTCGCCGTCTCGGCCCTCCATGAGCTCATGGCGGTGGCGCGAGACGATGAACAGCGCGTAGTCGATGCCGACCGCCAGTCCGATCATCGACGCAAGCGTCGACGACGTGCTCGACAGGCCGAGTGTCGTCGCCAGGGCGGTGATCGACGCGATGCCGACACCGACGCCCATGATCGCGGTCAGGAGTGGCAGGCCGGCAGCGACCAGCGAACTGAACGTGATCAAAAGCACGACCGCCGCTATGCCGACGCCTATGACCTCGCTGTTGCCGGTCTCCGGCGACGCCTGGAGCGCGGTGCCACCCGTCTCGACAGTCAACCCTGCGTCACGACCGTGCTGCGCCGCGTCCTCGATCGCGGTGTGGGTCGCGTCGGTGATCTCTGTCGACTTGGCGACATAGCTGACGGACGCGTACGCGGTGGTGCCGTCCTTGCTGACCGCGTCCGCAGTGAACGGGTCCGCGACCGTCGCCTTCTGCGGGCTGTTCTTCAGATCGGTGACGACCTTCTCGACCGCCGCCTTGTTCGGCCCAGCGGTGATCTTCTGCCCGTTGGGCGCCTGGAAGACCATGCGCGCGGACGCGCCGTCGGCATTGGTGCCGGGGAAGCGCTCGTGGAGCAGGTCGAACGCCTGCTGCGCCTCGGTGCCCGGGACGGTGAAGTTGTCGGCCGGCGCGGATCGCGCGGTCGCGGCGCCGACACCCGCGAGGGCGAGCAGCGCCACCCACAACAGGACTACGTAGCGCCTCTGCCGGAAGGAGAACCGGCCCAGCTTGTAGAGGAATGTGGCCATGGAGGCATGGGCTCCCGTCAGGAGGGGGCGGACATGGGCGTGAGGAACCAGCCCGACGACGAGAGCGGCGTGTCAGGTGGAGCGTGGTGTGCTGATGTGGTGGTACGGAAAAGGTTCGCTGGTGCGGACGCGGTCGGATCAGTGGCCGGACGAACCGATCCGGCCGACCGGACCGATCATCGAGTCGCTGCGCTCAGGACAGTCCGAGCGCCGGGACGACCACCGCGTCGATGTATCTGTGGCTGTATTCCGGATCGGGGTCGATGCCTTCGATGATCGGGCGGGTCAGCGCCCCCCCGAACAGCATGTGCGGCACGAAGTCCCGCGCCGGGTTGTCCGCGGCCAGTTCACCGCGGTCCACCGCGCGCTGCACCAGTTCGGCGAAGCTGACCAGTTCCGGCTCGATGAGCAGCTCGCGCAGGGCGCGGAACAGGTCGATGTTCTGGAACGCGGCATGCGACAGCCCGCGCATCAGCTCCTGGTCGCGCTTGACCTCGCTCTCGTCGTGCAGCCGCACGAGCTCGTGGAGGTCGCCCGCGAGGGAACCGGTGTCGATGTCCGCGAGGGAGACCGGCTTGCACTGCCGAAGCGCCGTGGCGACCAGTTCCGGCTTGCCCTTCCACTGGCGGTAGAGGGTGGCCTTGCTGGAGCGGGTACGGGCGGCGACGGCGTCCATGGTCAGTGCCTCGTAGCCGACCTCGCGCAGCAGGTCGACCACAGCCTCGTACAGTTCCCGCTCGCGCTCGGGAGTCAGGCGACTGCGCCGCGTAGAGGTACCGGTTTCCGGCGACATGCCCTCTCCTCCCTGTCTGACGGTCGCGCCGATCATACGGAGTCATCGCACCGTATGGATACGCTTCGAAACGATGTCGTACACCTAAGAGCGTAAACGGCCCACGATCGAAACGCCACCGTTTCGATCGTGGGCCGTATCACGTCTCCGCCAGGCAACCGTCAAGCCCCCATCAGGTGATTTCGTGCCGGCACCCCGCGCGCCGCACACCCGAGCGCGCCCGTCGCACGTCAGGAACGGACCGCCAAGACCGTCACGCCGGCAGCGCGATGGTGTGCCCGGTGCGCTCGACCTTCGCCCGCAGGTAGCTGACGTTCGACGCCGAGACGTGGACGGCGGTCGGCACCTGCTCGACGACCTCGACACCCAGGGCGTCGAGCTGCCGCGCCTTGTCCGGGTTGTTGGTCAGCAGCCGGACGCTCCCGACGCCCAGGGCGATGAGCATCTGCGCGGCGGCGGTGTAGTCACGCTCGTCCTCCCCACGGCCGAGGGCAAGGTTCGCCTCATAGGTGTCGAGGCCGTCGTCCTGAAGGGCATAGGCGTCGAGCTTCGCGTAGAGCCCGATCCCGCGCCCTTCCTGCCGCAGGTAGAGCAAGTAGCCGCCGGTGGCGGCGATCCGCTCCACCGACTCCCTCAACTGCGGCCCGCAGTCGCATCGCTCGGAGCCGAACACGTCACCCGTCATGCACTCCGAGTGCGGCCGCACCAGCGGCACGCCGCCAGCGCGGTAGTCGCCGATGCCCAGCGCCAGATGCTCCTTTCCGTCCACCAGACCGGTGAACGTGTACACATCGGCGGTCGTCCCCCACCCGTCGGAGAACCGAAGCGGAACACGCACCCTCGTACGGACCTTGGCGGCGGCCACAGCCGCACCAGCGTCAACCGTCATCGCCACTCCCTCGTAAGATCTTGAAACCTCAAGCTCCTCCGGGTCGCGGTTTATTTCCCCCCGATCACGTGGGTCGGGTCACACGGCGGCGCCGCCCACGGGGTGGAGCCACGCGACGAGGCGGGCGGCGCGATCATCGATGTCGGGACACACCCAGGAGGCGGCCCAGCGCGCCGCAGCACGTCACCTGGGCCGGTAGACCGCCACGGCGAAGGACGCACTCGTCTCGACCACGTCACCCATGGCCCCGATACGTCGGCCCAGTTCCGCGGCGTCGACGTGGCGAGCCGACGGCCCCATGGACACGAGGTCGTTCGCCTCCTGGGGTGTCAGCCGCAAGCCGTACTCCAGTTCCAGCGCATCAGCGCGCTCGGGCCGGAAGTGGGCGTCGAGCGTACGGGAGAGCCGCTCCTCCTTCGCCGCGTCAACGGTCAGCAGGCCCGCGGCACTCCGCACCTCGGCCAGGTGCCGTGGGGTCGGGGTGACCACCACAAGCGCACCGTCCGGACCCAGGACACGCCGGAACTCGGGTCCGTTGCGCGGAGCGAAGACGTTCAGCACGACGTCCATCGACCCCGACCGCACCGGGAGGTCACGCCACACGTCCCATACGGCGGCGACCGCCCGCGGATGCGCCCGCGCCGCGCGCCGCAGTGCGAACTTGGAGACGTCCAGGCCGAGCCCGACCGCCTCAGGCACCGCGTCCAGGGCGGCGACAAGGTAGTAGCCGGTACCGGCGCCCGCATCCAGAACGTTGCCCCGCGCCACGCACCATCGGTCCGCGGCCTCGGCCACCGCGCGGGCCAGCGGCGCGTAGTGCCCGGCGCTCAGGAACGCGTCACGGGCGCCGACCATCGCTGCGGTGTCGGCGGTTCCGGCCCGCATGTCACCCGTCAGGAGGCTGACGTACCCCTGGCGCGCGATGTCGAAGGTGTGCCGCCTGCCGCACCGCAGAGCTCCCGCCGAGGTGTGGAGACCGTCACCGCACAGGGGGCAGCGAAGGACGTCCAGGAGCCGGCGGCGCGGGTCGCCGTCCTCGAACGCGATTGGGGGCATGCTCTGTTCCTCGGCGTAGCTCGGCGTCGGCGTCGGTTGCGGTTGCGACTGCGGGCTGCAGTCGCCCTCCGGTGCAGGATAGGTGGCACGCGGTCGGCGCATGTCCGACAGGGATCGCATACCGCCGAAAGTCCCAGAATCGCCCTGTACGGCCACACGGCCGACCCGAGCGGGTTTTCCCCACCCGACCGGCGGCGTCGCCGCAGACGGCCGCCTACGGGCATTGAGCGGGCCACTGGAGGGACTCCTCGGCTCGCTCCCCTCGCCGTGTGCGCCGCCATCCCCCGGCGCTACGCGTACGAACCGCTGCCCCAGGCCGCTGCACACATCGCTCCACGCCGGCAAGGTCGTCGCCGGGCGTCCTACTCGGGCTGGGGGCGCTGCTGGTGGAACAGGGCGACGCCCTCCAGAAGCCCCTTCTGCTCGACGGTCGGGTTCCCGGACAGCCACTTCAGCGCGGTCTCGTTGGTCGGAGAACCCGCAACCAGCTTGTAGACCCTCAAGTAGCCGGCGAGGCGGTTCAGGAGCTCGCTGTCCTTGATGGCGGCCGAGCTCCCGTAGACGGACAGGGCCGGGGACCCGGCGTGTACGTGGCTGTCCATGAAGTGGAACTCCAGGGCGAGTCGTTTGCGTTCGGAGGAGAGTCGGTCTTCCTTGACGTCCTTGAGGATCGCGGAGAGCTTGCCCTGGCTCTTGAGGTAACTGTCCCCGATGGCGAGCTGGAGCGCCGCCGCGGCCTCGCTGCCGAACGCCCGCAGCTCCGAGCAGATCCACCGCTCCTTCATCGTCAGCGCGGGGGTCTGGGACTTGAAGCGACGTGTGACGGAGTCGAGGGCGTGCTGCATCTCATGGGTCACGGTCGCGGCGAACTCGCGCAGTTCGCGAGACGACGCGTCGTCAGCGGGCCGCGAAATCCGGAGCACGCCACCCTCCGCGGTCTGATCGTCGATGGCGAACTTGGCGCGCGCGCCCGCGAAGCTCGTCTCATCGTCGATCTCGACCCTGATGGATGCCTCCTCCAGCTCCCTGAACAGCTTGCGATACGGGATGGCGAAGTGAACGCCCTCCAACTCGCCCGCCGCCTTGGCGAGTCGTTCGGCGAAGCGGTCCGGCGGGAGGTTCTCCTGTGACCACTTGCCCTTCTCGTAGCCGATGGTGCGCTGGACGGCCGGCTCGCAAGCGTGCCCGGCTGTCGCGCCGCCGACCGCCCTCTGCACAGGTGCCGGACCGGCCAGCACCCTGGTCGCGTTGGCCTCGGCCTCCCGTTCGAAGTCGTCGGTCGGGGACGAGATCCTCAGGCCCTGGCCGTTGTCGTTCCCCCCAACCGGGCCCTGCCGCTGCTGGACGACATGCGTCAACTCGTGGGCGAGGGTGTGCCGGTCCGCGCCGCCGTCGCCGATGACCACGTGATTGCCCATGGTGTAGGCGCGGGCGCCGATCTCGCTTGCGGACCGCTGCGCGGCAATCCCTGTGTGCAGCCGCACCTCGGAGAAGTCCGCTCCGATCCGCGCCTCCATGTCCCGCCTGACCGGCTCGGCCAAGGGCGTGCCCGAGGTACAGAGCACCTCGTCGAAGGAGGAACGCTGCACTGCCGGAGCCGAGGCGGCGGATTGGTGCCCGCAGCTGCCCGAGTGGGCGTGCTGGGCCTGCTCCAGCATCCCGGCCACCGCGGCGTTGCCCACGGTGCGTTGCAGGGCAAGGAGCGAGGCCCCGTTCAAGCCTCCAGGTTGGAGAGCCGCTGGAAGTGAGGGTCGCGATGCCGTTCGACCGGCCGCCCCACGGCGTACGGCCGATTGGGGCGTCTTGTCACTCTCGTGGGCACGCATGAGTCAGATCCCTTGTCACGGCACAGACGGGCAGTTCCATGCATACACCGGTGCCCGGCCCGCGCGGGAGGGCGAGAAGGGCAGAGCACGGTGCCCTCGCAGGTACCCACGCGGCGTGCGGATGACGAGCACAGGCTTGCCACCAGGAGGTCACCGCACTTCGGCGTCCCCCTGCTCACACAACCGACCTCGACGTACCGGCCGGCTGCGCACGGGCCGAGAGGCAGCCGCAGTTCGTGCCGCACAGGAGGAACAACACGGTAACTCCCCTGATGCGAAGTGGCTCCGGACCGCCACGGGACTCCGAGCCCAAAGCAATCTGGCGACCAGACGATCAGGTCCGACGCCGCCGCGTCCGGATACCGCGGCGTTCAGCCCCCGCAGACGCCAAAATCCCGCCTGGTCTTCACGACCGGGCGGGATCTCATGAACTCTTCCCGAGGTGAATCGAGAACAGTCGCGTTGTGGACCTGAGGGGATTCGAACCCCTGACCCCCTCGATGCGAACGAGGTGCGCTACCGGACTGCGCCACAGGCCCTTGCAACGAGGAAAACTCTAGCATCCCCGGGAGGGTGGTCGTGAACCTGATATCGGCTGGTTCACCAGGCTCACTCGTTGGCGGCGCGAGGGCGGTCGGGGTCGGCGTACTGGTCGAACAGCGGGGTCCGCGTGGTGCGCGGGCGGCGCGCCGGCTGCTGCTGCTCGCGCGGCTCGGCCGCCTCCCGGGGTTGCGGGGCCTCGCGGCGGTCACGCTGCTCGCGCGCCGCCGCGGAATCGCCGGGCGTCGTACCGGAACGGGCCGAACTCCAGGTGTCGGGTGCGCCGAGGTCGACGCCCCGGGACGTGCGAGGGGCGACAGGGGCGGTCACATAGGTGGGCAGCGGCACCGGTACGGGCGCCCAGCCGTCGTCGGCGGACTGCTGCGCGCGCTGCTGGTCGACCCACTCGGCGTGGTCGGTCTGCTCGACCAGGGCGCGGCGATCGGCGGAGCGGGGCGACGGCGCGGGTACGGCAGAGGGCGTCGGGCGGGCACCCTGGGCAGCGGGGGCGGGCGCCTGGCGCTCGTCACGGTCGCGACCGCGCTCGGCCGCTGGAGCCGCCGGCCGAGGGGCCCTGAGGCGGCGCGCGGCCTCGGCGGCGCGCCGCTGGTCGAGGCGCACCTCGTAGCGTCGGCGCTCCTGGCGGCGCATCTGACCGATGTAGACGGTCAGCAGTACCGCAGGGATGGCGGGGACCCAGAGGAGCGCGACACCCCCCACGGCCGCGGCGATGGCGCCGATGGTGAAGGCGAGGAAGAGCGTGGTGGTGGTGCGGCGGCGCCGGGCGAGCAACTGGGCTCGCTGGTTGCCCGCGTCCCGGGAGCCGGCAGCCTGGGCGGCGGGCGCCGGGCGCGCCGCGGGGCGCCGTACCTCGGTCGCGGGCACGGCCAGCCCCCGGACGTCGACCGACGCGTCCGGTTCGTCCGGGTCGGCGTCGTCGTCCGGTGCGTCGGCGGCGGGGTCGACGGTCTCACCGCGCGCCTTGGCGACGCGCCGCTCCATCGCCGCCCGCCCGGACAGCAGCCGGATGGCGGTGCTGAAGCGTTCCGTCGGACGCGCTTCGTTGAGCTCGTCCTGCCTACGGAGCCACATCGGCACCAGGTAGGCAGCCCAGGCCCCGACGATGACTGCGTAGATGAGGCCGCTACTGCTCACGTGCTACACGGTAGGGGGGATCGAGACACGCCATTGGCAATTCGGCCCGGTGTGTCGCACGATCCGGCTGATACGTCGAGATTTTTGTGCGATGAACGCGCGATGAGCTTTACCGTCGAACAATAGTCTTATTTCTGGGGCGCGCCCGGCCTTGCCTGCCGCCATCGGCTGACGAGTCCGTCGGGCACTTCTTCCGCGGTGAGCGCGTAGACGAGGTGGTCGCGCCATCCGCCGTCGATATGCAGATAGCGCGGACGAAGCCCCTCCTCGCGGAAGCCGAGCTTTTCGGCGACCCGGCGGCTGGGCCCGTTCTCGGGGCGAATGCACACCTCCACCCGGTGCAGCCCGACCCGCCGGAAGCAGTGGTCCACGGCGAGCGCGACGGATGTGGGCATCACTCCCCGGCCGGCGACCGCCTCATCCACCCAGTAGCCGATGTGCGCGGAGCACATGGAGCCCCAGGTGATTCCCGCGACGGTGAGTTGACCCGCGAGGCGCCCCTGGTAGTCGATGACGAACGGCAGCATGCGCCCGGCGTTCGCCTCCCGGCGCAGATGTCTGACCATCTGACGGTATGTGGGACGTTGTACGACCTGCCCCGGCGGCGCGGGCGGCACCGTGGCCTCCCAGGGGCGCAACCAGTCGCGGTTGCGCCGGTTGACCTCGCGCCATGCGCGCTGGTCACGCATCCGGATCGGGCGGAGGGTGATGTCACCGTCCACCAACTCGGCCGGCCAGGACCCGTTCAGCTCGGTCTCCCAGTGACGGATTGCGGATCATCGTCCGAGTGATGATCCGACTGCTCTTTCGGGTGATCGCCGCCACGGATCTGATCGACGGCATGTACGACGATCGGCGCGAGTACGGCAAGGCCGTCCTTCACCCCGCCGGTCGATCCGGGAAGGTTCACCACCAGGGTGCGGCCGGCGACCCCCGCGACACCACGGGACAGCGCCGCGGTGGGCACTTTCCGCCCGCCTGCCGCACGGATCGCCTCTGCGATGCCCGGTACCTCGTAGTCGAGCACCGCACGGGTGACCTCGGGGGTGCGGTCGGTCGGTGAGATCCCGGTGCCGCCGGTGGTGACCACGACGTCGTAGCCCGCGTCGACCGCCGCGATGAGCACCTCCCGCACGGGCTCCCCGTCCGGGACCACCTGGGGGCCGTCCACGGCGAAGCCCCACTCGGCCAGCGCGGCGACGATCAGCGGGCCGCCGCGGTCCTCGTACACCCCCGCGGAGGCCCGGTTGGACGCGGTGACCGCCAGGGCGCGCGGCGGGCCCGGTGGTCGGCCGCCGCTGCGCGCGGTCATGGCCGCCGCCAGTCGCCGGACTTACCGCCGGTCTTCTCCTCGACCCGCACATCGGTGACGACGGCACCCTTGTCGACGGCCTTGACCATGTCGACAACGGTGAGCGCAGCGACCGCGACAGCGGTCAGCGCCTCCATCTCGACGCCCGTGCGGTCGGTCGTCCTGACCGTCGCGGTGATCTCGACCGCCTGATCGGTGACCGCCAGGTCGATCTTCACACCGGACAGCGACAGCGGGTGACACAGCGGGATGAGGTCAGGCGTGCGCTTGGCGCCCATGATGCCGGCGACCCGCGCGACCGCGAGCGCGTCGCCCTTGGGCAGGCCGTCGGCGCGTAGGAGTTCGACGACATGGGGAGCCACCAGGACGCGCCCGGTGGCACGCGCGGTACGTGCGGTGACGTCCTTCGCGGAGACGTCGACCATGCGGGCTGCGCCTGCCTCGTCTACGTGGGTGAGGTGCTGCTGCGCGCTGCTCATCGTTCTCCCGGTGCGGTCGCTTGGGCAGACACCGTACCGGCCTGCGACCGGGCGTGGCGCGCTGGCCCGCGAGCCGGGATGCCGGGTGCTAGTCCAGCACGACCACGTCGACTTCGCTGCCCGCGGAGAGCGAGGTGACGGCCTCCGGTACGACGATCAGTGAATCAGCGTGCGCAAGGGCCTTGACCAGGTGGGAAGCGGCGCCACCCACAGGGGTGACAGTACGGGACCGCTTGTCGTACTGCGCACGCAGGAACTGCCGCCTGCCGTCCGGCGAATCCTCGATCGCGGTGGTGCACGCGGCTTGTACGACCCGCCGATGAACGTCACCCGCGCCCATGAGCGTGCGGATGACCGGTCGTACGAACATCTCGAACGACACATAGGCGCTCACCGGGTTGCCCGGCAACGCCAGCAGCGGTGTGCGCTCGGGGCCGATCCGCCCGAAGCCCTGCGGCTTGCCCGGCTGCATCGCGAGTGTGCGGAAGTCGACGTACCCGGCGGCCTCCTCCGCGTCCTCGCCGAACGATCCGCCCAGTGACGACAGCGCCTCCTTGACGACATCGTAGGCACCGACGCTGACTCCCCCGCTGGTGACGATGATGTCCGCGCGGATGAGCTGGTCCTCGATGGTGGCGCGCAGCGTCTCGACCTCGTCGACGACCGCGCCGACCCGGTACGCGATGGCGCCGGCGGCCCTGGCCGCGGCGGTCAGGGCGAAGCTGTTGGAGTCGTGGATACGGCCCGGGCCCAGTTCCTCACCTGGCTGGGCCAATTCGCTGCCGGTGGAGACGACCACGACCCGGGGGCGCGGTCGGACGGTGACCGTACCGCGGCCGATCGCGGCCAGCAGTCCGATCTGGGGCGCGCCGAGCACGGTGCCTGCGGCGAGTGCCAACTCCCCCGCGGTGACATCACTGCCGCGGGCCCGTACGAACTGCCCGGTCTCCGGAGCCTTGTGCACGCGCACCTCACCGCCGGCGCCCCCGGGGTCGTCACCGAAGGACGCCATGGAGCGGACCGGCCCACCGCCTGTGCCACCGTCGGTCCACTCGACGGGGACAACAGCCTCGGCGCCGGGGGGAAGCGGGGCTCCGGTCATGATGCGGGCGGCCTGGCCGGGCCCCACGGTGGGTGGCTCGCCGCTGCCGGCGGCGATGTCGCCGATCACATCGAGTACGGCGGGGTGGTCGGTGGTCGCGGCCTTGGTGTCGGCGACCCGGACGGCGTAACCGTCCATGGAGCTGTTCGGGAACGGTGGCAGGGAGGTCGGCACCGTGACGTCCTCGACCAGTACGCACCCTTGGGCGTCGAGGAGTTGCAGGTCGATCGGGTCCAGCGGGGAGAGCTGCCCCAGGATGTTGTCCAGGTGTTCTGTGACGGACCACAAACGATCGACGTCGTGACTCACTCTTGCATCTCCTCATTGACGTACGAACGCAGCCAGGTCCTGAAATCGGGCCCCAGGTCTTCACGTTCGCATGCCAGTCGGACAATCGCACGCAGGTAGTCGCCGCGGTCGCCGGTGTCGTAGCGGCGCCCGGTGAAGACAACGCCGTGGACGGGGCCGCCGTCGGTCTCCTCGTGGGCCAACTCGCGCAGCGCGTCGGTGAGCTGGATCTCACCGCCTTGGCCCGGCTGGGTCTTCTTGAGCACCTCGAAGACCCCGGGGTCGAGCACGTAGCGTCCGATGACGGCGTAGAAGGACGGTGCCTGTGAGGTCTCGGGCTTCTCGACCAGGTCGGTGACACGCACGACATCGGAGTAAGTGGTGGGCGCTATGGCGGCCGACCCGTACAGATGGATGCTGGCCGGCTCCACCTCCATGAGTGCCACGACGCTCCCCCCGTACTCCTCCTGGACGGCGATCATCCGTGACAGCAGCGGGTCGCGCGGGTCGATGAGGTCGTCGCCGAGCAGTACCGCGAACGGCTGGTCACCGACGTGCGGTTCGGCGCACAACACGGCATGCCCCAGGCCCTTGGGGTCGCCCTGGCGCACGTAGTGCATGGTGGCGAGGTCACTCGACTCGCGAACCTTGGCGAGCCGGGACTCGTCACCCTTGCGGCGCAGGGCCTCCTCGAGCTCGTAGTTGCGGTCGAAATGGTCCTCCAGCGGTCGCTTGTTGCGTCCGGTGACCATCAGCACATCCGACAACTGCGCCGCGACCGCTTCCTCGACCACGTACTGGATCGCCGGCTTGTCGACCACCGGCAGCATCTCCTTGGGAGTGGCCTTGGTGGCCGGCAGGAACCTGGTCCCCAGCCCCGCCGCCGGGATGACAGCCTTGGAGATCCGTGTACGTGTACTCGTCATGCCGTGCACCATAGCGGCGAAGAATGTGGAGAAGATGAAGAACGGGTGGATTATGGCTTATACACAATGCTTGGGCATGGTATGAGCGGGGTTCGAACGCGCAAGGCCGAGTTGCGGGTACGGCTCCTGGAGGCCAGGCGCGCGTTGACCGCGGATGAACGCCAGGCGGCGAGCGCGGCGCTGGTGCAGAGGGTACGTGACTGGGCGCCGCTGGCAAGGGCCGGGACGGTGGCCGCCTACGCATCCATGGGCACTGAGCCTGGAACGCATGATCTGATCGCCGCCCTGCACGCCGACGGCACGCGCGTACTGCTTCCGGTGCTTCAGGCCGACAACGACCTCGACTGGGCCGGCTACGACGGCCCTGGCAGCCTTGAACGTACCTCCCGCGGCCTCCTGGAGCCCAGCGGCGCGCGCCTGGGACCACAGGCGGTCACGCAGGCGAGCACCGTGCTGCTGCCCGGGCTCGCCGTCGACCGCCACGGCGTGCGCCTGGGCCGCGGCGGCGGCTCCTACGACCGGGTGCTGGAGCGCCTGTCCGCGGCCGGGACGCATCCCGCGCTCGCAGTGCTCCTGTACGCGCACGAGGTGGTCGACGCGGTTCCGCGTGAACCGCACGACCACCTCGTCGACGCCGCCATCACTCCCGAGGGTGTGCGCCGCTTCCGTTACCCGGGCGGCACAGCTACGGAGTGAGCGCCATCTTCGCCTTTGTCGCCTTGTCGACGCGCTTGTCGGAGAAGTACCAGGGCAGCAGCTTCCCCGCGGCCCACAGGCTCGTCTGGTCGGTGTAGTGAGCGTTGTAGGCGTGTCCTGAGGCGCCGGTGAGGTTGATCCAGCGGGACTTGTCGAAGTCCTGGAGGTTGACGATCATCCGCATGGAGGGCACCCACTCGACGTCGTACCCGCCGGCCGCGTTCCAGCCGGTGGCGTCGACGGCCGCCTCGCCGCCGCTGAGCTGCCAGGGGCCGCGGTTGAGCATCCACTTCAGGACACCGGGACCGTCGGTGCCCAGCGTCTGGTTCTTCAGGTCCAGCTTGTGGAGCCGGCCCCAGCTCCAGGTGTCTATGTCCTTGCCGAGCTTGGCGGTCAGTTCGTAGCGGGCGTCCTTCATGGCCTGCTCGAGCAGCTGGTCGCGGTCACTGCGGTGGGCCGGGTTCTGGTCGACGCCGAAGAACGCGGTCGTGGACATCGTCCACCACTGGCTGTCGGGCTGCTGGAGGATGTTGCGGACCACCTCGAACCAGCGGTCGCCGCCGTCGGGCTGCGCCTCGTCGGCGTCCCGCTCGCCGCACTCCTCGATCGTCTTGGGCTTGCCGTCGAGGTCGTCGACCGGACCGGTCTCCCCCACGGGCGGCACCCTCAGGCACTGGCCCTTGGGACGTAGCTCCTTGGGCAGCTTGTTGCCGAACGCCAGCTTCAGGACGTTGCGCCACACTGCGTTGAAGTAGGCGGCCGCCGCCGAGTCCGAATCCTGGTTGTAGTCCCATCCTTCGAGCAGCTTTTGTGCGTCACGCACATAACTGCCCTTGTCATTCTTGATGTTGATCTTCAGCAGGTACGGCACGAGCAGCTTGGCGATCTCGCTGCTGTCGTCGTTCTGCATGGACTGCATGTCGTCCATGGAGATCTTGCCGCCGTCCTTGATCTTGGACGCGATGAGGTCGTTGATGCGCTGGCTGCGGGTGCCGTAGTCCCAGTCGTTCGTCAACAGGTACGGGTACTTGCTCTGGTCGATAACGGCCTGGTTCGCGGTGACGATGTACCCGCTCGGCGGGTTGTACTCGTACGGCATCGACTTGAAGGGGATGTACTTCTTCCAGTCGTAGTGCGAGTCCCAGCCGGGCACGGGATAGGTGCCGTCGTCGCCCGTGGCGCGGATCGGGACCTTGCCTGGCGCCTGGTAGCCGATGTTGCCCTTGGTGTCGGCGTAGATGAGGTTCTGCGACGGCACGGCGAAGTCCGCAGCCGCCGCGCGGAACTGGGTGAAGTCCGTCGCCCTGTCGAGCTCGAAGACGGCGTCCATGGTCTTCGACGGCTGCAGCGCGGTCCAGTTCAGGGCGACCGCGTAACCGCCGTTGACGCCCCCTGGCGGATCGGTGACGGGCGCGGTCTCTCCGACGGTGCGCAGTTCGTCGCTACGGTCGGAGATCACCGGTCCGTTGTTCGTCTCGCGGACGGTGATGGTACGGGGCTTTCCGCCGGCGACCTTGATCGTCTCGCGCCTGGTCGTGAACGGCACCTGCTTGCCGTCGCGCAGGTACGTCTTCGCGGTGACCTTCTCCAGGTAGAGGTCGGTCACATCGGCACCCAGGTTGGTCATACCCCAGGCGATGTCCTGGTTGTGGCCGATGATCACACCGGGCATGCCGGAGAAGGTGAATCCCGTGACGTCGTAGGGACACGACTTGCTCACCGTGCGGCAGTGCAGACCCATCTGGTACCAGACGGAGGGCAACTGCGGCGCGAGGTGCGGATCATTGGCGAGCAGCGGCTTGCCCGTTGTCGTGTACTGACCGGACACCACCCAGGAGTTCGATCCGATGCCGCTGCCGGTCGGACCGAGCAGCGTGGGCATCTGGTCGATGATCTGAGAAATCCCGGCAAGCTGGGTGTCGACAGTGCTGCTGAGACCCTGCGGGTCGCTTGAGCCGGCGTTGCTCTGCGAGTCGGCCGAACCCGCGGGCTTGTACACCTTGGTGGCCGGGTCGACCGTACCCGCATCGACGATCGGCTGGTTGCGACTGTAGGGATAGTCGGGATACAGCTGCTTGATCTGCGCCTGGCTGAGTCGACTCGTCATCAAGGTGCGGTCGATCTCGTCCTGCATGTTGTCGCGCAGGTCCCATGCCATGGCCTTCAGCCATGCGACCGAGTCGACGGGCGTCCAGGGCTCCGGCTTGTAGCTGTTGCTCAAGGACAACGCGGCGTACTCCACCGACAGCGAGGCACCGCTGTGGTCCTTCAGGTACGCGTTGACGCCGTCGGTGTACGCGCGCAGGTACTCCTTCGTGGAGGAGTCGAGCTCGGTGTCGTACTCCTTCTGCGCGATGCCGTGCCAGTTCAGGGTGCGCAGGAAGGCGTCGGTCTCGACCTCGCTCTTGCCGAACATCTCCGACAGCCGCCCGGAGGTGAGGTGGCGGCGCACGTCCATCTCGTAGAAGCGGTCCTGCGCCTGAACGTAGCCCTGGGCGCGGAAGAGGTCGTCGGGGCTGTCGGCGTAGATCTGCGGGATGCCGTTGGCGTCCCGGTCGACGTCGACCGGCGCGGACAGGCCCTTGAGCTTCAAGGAGCCCGACGTCTGCGGGAAGGAGGCGCGCACCGTGCTGACGCTCCAGTACGACCCGTAGCCGAGGCCCGCCACGAGCAGGAGCACGACCGCAATCACGATGAGGCGTAGGCGGCGGGACTTCTTCCGTGCGGGCATCGCTGTCCTTCGAGGGGCAGGGTGGACCGGATGATCAAGTGCTGATGGTGCAAGGGCAACCATAGGCGTACGGCCTGTGGCCGGGAGACGCGGCGTCCAGGTGACCATGCCGTGGACCGAGGAACGTCAAGGGAGGGTAAATTGTTAGGTAAGGCAATGAAGTTGAAAGGATCGAGCCCCTGACTGTCCACCACCTGAACGAGATCCTGCTGATCGGCGCCTCGGTCCTCCTGGTCGCTGTGGTCGCCGTGCGGCTCGCCTCACGCAGCGGGCTTCCGACGCTCCTCATCTACCTCGGCATCGGCGTGATTATCGGACAGGATGGCCTGTTCGGCTTCACCTTTGACGATGTTCAGCTCACTCAAGTGCTGGGCTACGCGGCGCTGGTGGTGATCCTCGCCGAGGGCGGCCTCGGCACGAAGTGGCACGAGATCAAACCCGTGGTTCCGGCGGCCGCCGTCCTGGCCACCGTCGGCCTGCTGGCGAGCGTGTTCATCACCGCCGGCGCAGCACACTACCTGGTCGGCCTCGGCTGGCGTCAGGCGCTGATCATCGGCGCGGTGGTGTCGTCGACGGACGCCGCCGCCGTGTTCTCGGTGCTGCGGAACATCTCGCTCCCCAAACGGGTGACCGGCGTCCTGGAGGCCGAGTCGGGGTTCAACGACGCCCCGGTGGTGATCCTCGTGGTGGCGTTCTCCGCGGCCGGACCCATCGACCACTGGTACCAACTGCTCGGCGAGATTGCGCTGGAACTGGTGATCGGCGCCGCCATCGGCCTGGCGGTGGGCTGGTTCGGCGCGTACGCCCTCAAGCACGTCGCTCTGCCGGCGTCCGGCCTGTACCCGATCGCCGTCATGGCCATCGCGGTGGCCGCCTACGCTGCCGGCGCCATGGCGCACGGCTCCGGCTTCCTGGCCGTCTACCTCGCCTCGCTCATCCTGGGCAACGCCAAGCTGCCGCACCGCCCCGCGACCCGCGGCTTCGCAGAAGGGCTGGGGTGGATCGCACAGATCGGCTTGTTCGTGCTGCTCGGGCTCCTGGTGACTCCGCACGAGCTGGGCGACGACATAGTGCCCGCCATCGTCATCGGGCTCTTCCTGACGCTGGTCGCCCGACCCGCGTCGGTCGTCGTCAGCCTGGTGCCGTTCCGCGTCCCATGGCGCGACCAGGCGCTGATGTCATGGGCCGGGCTGAGGGGGGCGGTGCCCATCGTCCTGGCGACCATCCCCATGGTCGCCGATGTCACGGACAGCAAACGGATCTTCAACATCGTCTTCGTCCTTGTGATCATCTACACCTTGGTGCAGGGACCGACGCTGCCCTGGATGGCGCGGCACTTGCACCTGGGCGACGTCGACGGCGCCGGGACCGCCGACTTGGGCATCGAGTCCGCGCCCCTGGAACGGCTGCAAGGGCACCTGCTGTCCGTCGCGATCCCGGGCGGCTCCAAGATGCACGGCGTCGAGGTCGGCGAGCTGCGACTGCCGCAGGGCGCCGCTGTGACGCTCGTGGTGCGCGACGGCAAGAGCTTCGTGCCGCTGCCGGCGACGATGCTGCGCAGGGGGGACGAGCTACTCGTCGTGACCACCGATCCGGTACGTGACGCGACGGAGGACAGGCTTCGCGCCGTCGGACGCGGCGGCAAGCTGGCGGGCTGGCTGAGCGGCGGCTGATGACTTCGGGTGGCGGACACGAGGTGAGGTTTACGTATGATGATCCGGTATTAGTCGAGTGCGACCCCTGCCTGACGCAGGACCGGCGCGGTGATCCGCGCTGAGCGGACGGTCCTCGGCGCGAGCGCGGCCAAAGGCACGTGTACGCGTCACCAGGCGGCAGAAAGTCCGGATCGTGGCATCCAAGGTGCCCACCCCTTCGCCTTCCCCCATGCCCTCCTCGCCTCCCCGACCGGCGCCACAGGCGTCAGGTTCGACCGCCTCGGGCCCGCAGCCGGACGGGGAAGCTCGTAGCCCGGGATATCGCAGCCTCCTGCGCACCCCCGGCGCCTGGGCGTTCGTCCTGCCCGGCCTCGCCGCGCGGCAACCGTTCGCGATGCTCACCATCAGCATGGTGCTGCTGGTCCGGCACGCGACGGGTTCCTACGGGATGGCGGGTGCAGCGGCGGCCATCACGGGGGCGGCGAGTGCGCTGTGCGCGCCGCAGGGCGGCCGACTCGCCGACCGCTACGGGCAGCGCGCGGTCCTGCTCCCGGGAGTCGTCCTGCACGCGCTGTCCGTCACGGCAGTGGTGGTGCTGGCCGTGTCCGGGGCACCGGCGTGGGCACTCCTCTCGACAGCCGTGCCGGCGGGTGCCACCGTCCCCCAGGTCGGGCCCATGGTGCGGTCGCGCTGGGCTGTCGCGCTGGACGATCCGCTGTCGCCCCTCATGCAGACCGCGGCCGCCTTCGAGTCGGTGACCGACGAGCTCACCTTCGTGGTGGGTCCCGTCATCGCGACGGCTCTGTGCACGGCGGTCCACCCGGCGGCGGGGCTGGTCGCCGAAGCCGCGCTGACCCTCGTCGGCGGCATGCTCTTCGCGGCCCAACGACGATCCGAGCCGCATACGCACCAAGCGTCGGCAAGCGAGGGAAGGGCGCACACCTCCGCCTTGTCGCTGCCGGGGGTGCGTGCCTTGGCGGTCGCGTTCCTGGGCGTCGGGGCAGTGTTCGGCGGCATGCAGGTGTCGCTCGCCGCGTTCACGCAGGAAGTCGGCAGGCCGGGGCTCAACGGCGTGCTCTACGGCACGTTCGCGGCCGGCAACATGGCGGCCGGTGCGGTCTACGGCGCGGTCTCCTGGCGCCATGCGCCCCGCACCCGGCTGCTCGCCGCCTATGTGGGCCTCACGGTGGCCTGCGCGCCTCTGTGGGCCGCTCACTCCCTCGCCTTGTTGAGTGTGCTTCCGCTGATCGCAGGTCTGTTCATCGCACCCACGATCGTGACCGGGTACTCGCTTGTCGACGCCCTGGTGCCGCGAACGGCCCGAACCGAGGCGTTCACGTGGCTGACCGGGGCCGTCGCGTTCGGGCAGGCGATAGCGGTGACGGTGGCGGGTCTGCTGACCGACGCGCGAGGCTCGTCGGCCGGTTTCGTGGTGCCGCTGGTGGGCACATCGCTGGCACTCGTGGTGCTCGTCGGGCTCCGCGGGCGGCTGGTGCCCGCTCCCTCGGGAGCGGGCGTGGCAGGTGGGATCGGTCACCGTCCGCCGGTCTCAGTGGACTGACGGCGGGAAATACTGCACTATTGAGCGTCGTTAGCACTCAACAAGTGAGAGTGCCAGGAGGAGCAAGTGCCGACGTACCAGTACCAGTGCACCGAGTGCGGCGAGGCCCTAGAGGCGGTGCAGAAGTTCAGCGATGACGCGCTGACTGAGTGCCCCAACTGCGCCGGACGGCTGCGCAAGGTCTTCTCGGCGGTGGGCGTGGTCTTCAAGGGCTCCGGTTTCTATCGGACCGACAGCCGCGGCTCGTCGTCGAGTAGCACCCCGGCGCCCAAGAGCGGCGGTTCGGACACCAAGTCCACCGAAAGCAGCAAATCGTCGAGTTCGAGCAGCACGACGACGTCCGGCACCTCCTCGTCGTCGTCGAGCAGCACGTCGGCCGCCTGACCCGCACGTTCGTCCCCGGCCCGACACTCCAAGACCTTACGGACCCCTGCTGTCCCTACAGCAGGGGTTCGTCGTGTCTCCGGCCGCCGATTAGGCTGATCCACATGGTGGAGAGCAGCGGCGCGCAGGCGCAGGCCGAGATCGGCGTCATCGGTGGATCGGGGTTCTACTCGTTTCTCGACGATGTGACAGAAGTCACCGTCGATACTCCTTACGGCGCTCCCAGTGACTCCCTGTTCATCGGCGAGGTCGCCGGACGCCGGGTGGCATTCCTGCCGCGACACGGCCGCAAGCATCATCTGCCCCCGCACAGGATCAACTACCGCGCCAATCTGTGGGCGCTCGCGGCGGTCGGCGCGCGCCAGGTCCTCGGGCCGTGCGCGGTCGGCGGCTTGCGCGCGCAGTTCGGTCCGGGCACCCTCCTCATCCCCGACCAGCTGGTCGATCGGACGAAAGGCCGCGTCCAGACTTACTTCGACGGCGAGACCCGAGCCGACGGGCAGGCGCCCAACGTGGTTCATGTGACCTTCGCCGACCCCTACTGCCCTGTCGGCCGGAGCGCCGCGATCAGCACTGCGCGGGCCGGCGGCTGGGACGCCGTGGACGGGGGGACGCTGGTCGTCGTGGAAGGACCGCGGTTCTCCACTCGCGCGGAATCCCTATGGCACGCCGCGCAAGGATGGTCGGTCGTGGGGATGACCGGGCACCCCGAAGCCGTCCTCGCCCGGGAACTCGGGCTCTGCTACACGTCGTTGACGCTGGTTACCGACTTGGATGCGGGCGCGGACACCGGTGACGGCGTCTCGCACGAGGAGGTGCTCGAGGTGTTCGCCGCCAATGTCGGGAGGATGCGCGACGTCCTCTTCGATGTGGTCAAAGCGCTGCCCGCCGACAGCGAACGGAACTGCCTGTGTGTCAACCCGCTGGGCGGCCAGGAACCCGGCATCACGCTTCCCTAGCGACGCCGACCCGATAAGTCAACGAGCAGAATAATTTTCACCCTGCTAGGCGACCCGTTATCCACAGGGTGTCGGTTATCCACAGGTGCTCGAACGATGTTGCGGGAAATGCGTCATCGTGGATACGCCGACTGATTGCGGTCGGCGTATCCTCCACGTCGGGCGGTGTTCGAGCATGAATTTCCCCAATCCCCCCATGTCTTCCGCATCCTGCGTTCCTGCCGGGCCGCACCCTGGATCGGCATCCAGCACGCCCGAGTCGTACACACCGCCACGCGTCGCGGTGCCGGTCTTCCCGCCCATCCGCGCAGGCGGACGAGGCGGAGGAAGGCTCGGTGCGGCGATTCGACGTAGACGGCGGCACCTTGCCACCGGGTTGGCCGTGGTGGCAGCGGTAGTTGCGGTCTCCTCGGCACACGGCGCTTCGCCACGGCGCGAACAGGCGGCACCCCGCGCGACCGCGCGGACCTCCCCGACCACCCCCGCGTCGCGTATGAGTCCCGAGACGCGGCTGGTGAAGGCACCGGTACGGATCGCCGATCCGGAAACGGTAGCTCTGCTGCGCCCGGGTGCGCGTGTGGATGTGCTCGCCGGCGCCCGGGTGGTGGCTTCGAGTGTCGCCGTGGTGTCGGTACCGCCAAGTTCAGCTGAGCTCCAGCAGGCGAGTCCCGTAGCGCCTGAGAACGCCGGCACGAGTGGCGGCGCGCTGATCGTGCTGGCCGTGCCGCGTCGCACGGCCGCGGCACTGTCCGGAGCCGCCGCGACGTCGCCCCTGGGGGTGACGCTGTGCTGAACCGCCCGCCCACGAAGAGCAATCAGACAGCCACGGGCCCCAGCACCCTTCATGACGGCACACATCAATCCGCCGCATCGGGAGCCGAGGAGACGCACAACACTGTGCGGCAAAGGCAATCCGAACCTGCCGGCCAGGTCCAAGGAACTTCTCACACACGGCAATATGATCGATCTCATCGTCGTGGCGCTCACCGGTGCCGTGTTCAGCAATATCGCGAACTCGGCGGCGAGCGAGTTCATCGGTCCGCTCGTCGGTGCATTCGGTATGACGGACCCCGCTGGGCACTCGTCCTGTCACAAAAGGCCGAGAATGGTGAACCTCAAGGGCGACGAGACCCTGCCGCTGAGGGACGTCAGGGACGTGAGTGCCGCCCGCAGCGCTGGTGCCGGCAGTTGATCGGTGCGGCGAACGCGGTCCGTGGGAACGGTGACAGGGTCAGCGGCCGGGACCTGCTTCAGATGTGGTGCGGCGGCTTCTCGTTGAGGAAGCGCGTGAAGTCGTCGTCCGCCCCGCCCGAAGGGGAATCGCCCCAGCCCCGGTCGGTGTCGTCGGCCGCCGGCCGGTCGAGCGGGTCGTCGAAGACCAACCCGGCAGCCGCGGAGGACGGCACCCCGACCGAAGGCCGGCAGCCCGTGGTGGGGCGGACGGAGGGTCCCGGGCCCGATGTCGCGGGCTCGCGTCCGGTCTCGTCGCCTGTGGTCATGGCACCAGGGTACGGCGCCGCACAGGACTCGCGGGAGCCGTCCCCACCCAAGAAGGTGTACGGAGATACCCCAAGTGTCCGTTTGAGGCACCCGGCCGGATATACCTGGCCTCATGGACACCCCGAAGCCGACGCCGTCCCCAGCGCCACCGCACGCAAGCGGACTCGTGCAGGTAATGGACCTCGACCGAAGCGACCCCACGTACCGTCGCTGGTTGAGCACTGCTGTGGCGAAGGTCCATGCCGACGCCAACAGGTCCGCCGATACCCATTTGCTGTCAGTTCCGCTCCCGGCGGACTGGGGCGTCGACCTCTATCTGAAGGACGAGTCGACTCATCCGACGGGCTCGCTGAAGCACCGGCTGGCCCGCTCACTGTTCCTCTACGCCCTGTGCAACGGATGGATCAGGCCGGGGCGCCCGGTGATCGAGGCTTCGAGCGGCTCGACGGCGGTCTCGGAGGCGTACTTCGCCCGTCTGATCGGTGTCCCCTTTGTGGCCGTGATGGCCCGCGGAACGGTACGGGCGAAGGTGGAGCTGATCGAGTTCCAGGGCGGCCGATGTCATCTGGTCGACAACCCGAGCGAGGTGTACGAGGCGGCTGCCCGGCTGGCCAAGGAGACCGGCGGCCACTACATGGACCAGTTCACGTACGCGGAGCGGGCGACGGACTGGCGGGGCAACAACAACATCGCGGAGTCGATCTTCAGGCAGATGGCCGCGGAACGCCATCCGGTCCCGACCTGGATCGTGGCGACGGCCGGGACGGGGGGCACCTCGGCGACTCTGGCCCGATACGTGCGCTACGCGCAGGCGACGACGGGTATCTGCGTGGCCGATCCGGAGAACTCGGCGTTCTTCCCGGGCTGGCGGGACAACGACCCTAGCGCGACGACCGCGACGGGTTCGCGGATCGAGGGGATCGGCCGGCAGCGGGTGGAGCCGAGTTTCGTGCCGGGTGCGATCGACCGCATGATGCGGGTACCGGACGCGGCCTCGGTCGCCGCCGTCCGCGTCCTGGCGAAGCTGCTGGGACGGCGGGCGGGGGCATCGACGGGAACGGGCCTGTGGGCGGCGTTCCGGATCATCTCCGAGATGCGTGAGCGCGGCGAGCGCGGCAGCGTCGTCGGGCTGCTGTGCGATCCGGGCGAGCGTTACGTGGAGAAGTACTACGCGGACGCGTGGCTGCTGAAGCAGGGCCTGGATATCGGGCCGTATCTGGAGTGTCTGGAGCGGTTCCTGGCCACCGGGCGGCTGGAGGGGCCGTAAGACGGGTAGCTCCGGTTGGACCGCACCGCCCTCTTCTGCTTGCTGTACTGGTCTCCTTCGTCGTCTGGTGATCCGGAGGCAGCGTTCGCCGGTTCCTGAGTGTGGGCCGGACCTGCCTCAGACCCCGGTGGCGCTAAGGAGCGTGCCAACGGCGTAGGTGACGGCCATCGCGATGACGCCGCCTGCGACGTTACGGACGACGGCTGGGCGTACCGGGGCGTTGCCGAGAAGGGCGCTGATCCTGCCGCATGTGACGAGCGCGACGAGTACGGACACGACGGTGACAGCCAGGCGCCAGCCGTGGGGTGGCAGCACGATGGCGAGCAGCGGCAGCAAGGCGCCGGCCGTGAAGGAGACGAAGCTCGCCCAGGCGGCGTGCCAGGGGTTGGCGAGTTCGTTCGGGTCGATGCCGAGCTCGACACGGGCGTGGGCGCCCAGGGCGTCGCGGGCGGTGAGTTGCTTGGCGACCTCATGGGCGAGTTCGCGGGTGATGCCTTGTTCTTCGAGCAGGCCGGTGAGTTCGGCGAGTTCGGCTTGGGGGGTGGCGGCGAGTTCTTCGCGTTCGACGGCGAGCGCGGCCTGCTCGGAGTCGCGCTGAGTGCTGACGGAGACGTACTCGCCGGCGGCCATCGACAGGGAGCCGGCGAGCAGTCCTGCCAGGCCGGCGGTGAGGAGCGCGGAGCGGGAGTCGGTGGCTCCGGCGACGCCGACGACGATGCCGGCGGTGGAGACCACGCCGTCGTTGGCGCCGAGGACGGCGGCACGCAGCCAGTTCAGGCGGGCGCCGAGGCCGTTGTGGTGCGGCTCGTCGGGGCGTTCCCTGGGGTGGTTCGCCAGGTCCGGTGCGTCGGGTCTGTCGCTGTTGCCGGCGCGGTCGTCGCTCATGCCAGGCAGCGTCTCATTCCGCGCCCTGCAGGCGGTGGCAGGACAGGCCGAACCCCGGCGCGGGGGGGATGCACCGGGGCTCGGGTCTTGGGGGCCACGGGTTGCGTGGCGGTGGGTTATGCCGCTTCGTAGTCCAGGCCGGTGGCGCGGGCCATGCGCTTGAGGTCGGCGAGCGCGTGCTTTTCGATCTGGCGGATGCGTTCGCGAGTGAGGCCGTGTTCCTTGCCGACCTCGGTAAGGGTGCGTTCGCGGCCGTCCACGATGCCGTAGCGGGCCCGGATGATGGACGCGGTGCGGTCGTCGAGGCGGTCGATGAGGCCGTCGAGTTCCTCGCGGCGCAGCATGACGAGGACCGAGTCCTCCGGGGAGGGTGCGGCGCCGTCTTCGACGAGGTCACCGAATTCCGTCTCGCCTTCGGCGTCGACCGACATGTTGAGCGAGACCGGGTCACGGGCCCAGTCCAGGACGTCGGAGACGCGCTCGGGGGTGGAGCCGAGTTCGGTGGCGATCTCGGAGGGTTCGGCGTCTCGGCCGTTCTCACGGTTGAATTCGCGCTGGACACGGCGAATCCTGCCGAGTTCCTCGACGAGGTGGACGGGCAGCCGGATGGTGCGGGACTGGTCGGCGATGGAGCGTGTGATGGCCTGGCGAATCCACCAGGTTGCGTAGGTGGAGAACTTGAAGCCCTTGGCGTAGTCGAACTTCTCGACGGCGCGGACCAGGCCGGCGTTCCCCTCCTGGATCAGGTCGAGCAGCGGCAGACCGCTGCGCGGGTAGCGTCGGGCGACGGCGACGACCAGGCGCAGGTTGGAGCGGATGAAGATGTCCTTGGCGCGTTCGCCTGCGGCGACGAGCGCTTCGAGTTCCTCGCGCTTGGCGTCGCTGCCCGCGGACGCGGGCAATTCGGCGTCGGCGGTGAGTATGCGCTCCGCATAGACGCCTGCTTCGATGTCGCGGGAGAGCTCAACCTCCCTGGCGGCGTCGAGCAGCGGTGTGCGCGCGATCTCGTCCAGGTACATGCCGACGAGGTCGCGGTCGGCGACTTCCCCGCCTGCGGCGCGAACGCTGCTGGTCCCGCCTGCGTGACGACGGGCGACGGCACGGGTTGCCATGCGTGCTCCCTTTCGAAGGTGCGGTCGGTCTGTTTGTCGGATCGGTACGGTCGCTTCGTCGGCTTCCGCCGTGTGCGGCTTCCTTAGTTCTGCGGCTGCCCCATCCGTTCTGGATAACGACTGGAATACGGACACAATTCCCAAGTCGTCACCTGTTTTTTATGATCATGCAGTACCCTGTTCCGCCACACAGAGAGGCCACATGGTGGCAGATCGTATGAACGTGCAGGTCGACCCCGGCGGCGAGGCCGATCTGGCAGCCCTGACGGACATCTACAACCACTACGTCCGCGAGACGGCTGTCACGTTCGACGTCACTCCCCTCACGCCCGGCGAACGCCGTCCGTGGCTGCTCTCCCATCCGGAAGACGGCCCTCACCGGCTGATGGTTGCTCGGATACCCGGTTCGGACGGGCGGGTTCTCGGTTATGCGACCAGTAGCGCGTTCCGCCCGAAGGCCGCGTATGCGACGTCGGTGGAGACCAGCATCTACCTGGCGTCCGATGTCGGAGGGCGCGGCATCGGAACTCTGCTTTACGAGCGGCTTTTCGAGGCGCTGGCAGCCGAGGACGTCCACCGGGCGTACGCGGGCGTCACTCTCCCGAATGACGCGTCGGTGCGCATCCATGAGCGGTTCGGGTTCCGGCAGGTCGGGCTGTACGAGGAGGTGGGTCGCAAGTTCGGCGAGTACCACGACGTGGCGTGGTTCGAGAAGCGGCTCGCCTGACATCGCGCCCTACCCGGCCTCCAGGACGCGGACCACCCGAGGCGGCTCTTTGAAGTTTCAATCTCATGGGATACCGTCAAGGCATACGGTTGAAACTTCAAGGAGGCGTAATGACCACGGCGGCACCGGAGCGCATGCCCGCGCTCTATCTCTCGCACGGCGCGCCGCCGCTGGCGGACGACCCCGTGTGGCCGGGGGAACTCGCCGCCTGGGCGGCCACTCTGCCCCGTCCGAAGGCGATCCTGATCGTCTCGGCGCACTGGGAGGAGGCGCCTCTGGCGATCGGCGCCACCGGCCGCGCCCCCTTGGTGTACGACTTCTGGGGTTTCCCCGAGCACTACTACCAGGTGACGTACGACGCCCCTGGCGCCCCGGCGCTCGCCGAGGATGTGCGCAAGTTGCTGCGCGGCGCCGGGCGGCCGGTGCAGGACGTCCCTGAGCGCGGCCTGGACCACGGCGCGTACGTGCCGCTGGTGGAGATGTTCCCGGCTGCCGACATCCCGGTGCTCCAGGTGTCGATGCCGACGCTGGAGCCGCAGAAGCTGATGGAGATCGGGCGCAAACTCGCGCCGCTGCGTGACGAGGGCGTGCTGATCGTCGGCAGCGGCTTCTTCACGCACAACCTGGCGGCACTGCGGCATGCGGGCGACGGGCCGCCGAGTTGGTCGACGGAGTTCGACGACTGGGGGCATCGGGCGCTGGGAGCCCAGGACATCGACGGGCTGCTGGACTTCGAGCACGCCTCCCCTTCGGGGCGGCTGGCACATCCGCGTACCGAGCATTTCGCGCCGTTGTTCGTCACGCTCGGCGCCGCCGAGTCCGAGATCGGCGGTCAGCGCAGCATCATCGACGGCTTCTGGATGGGGCTGGCCAAGCGTTCCGTCCAGTTCGGCTGAGCAGTAGGACGCGTGTACCCCTGCCGATTCGACGTATCGCGAAGGGCACGGCTGGCGGATTGAACGGCTTCGGTGCCTCGTCGAGCAAGGCAGGAACCGAGGCGGACACGGCGGACACAAACGCCAGGTCCCCGTCGCATCCGGGAAAACCCGGGGCGACGGGGACCTGCCGTTTACGCGTCGGCGCCTGGGGCGCGGCGCTCGATCGTCAGTGTGCGACGACCGGGATGGCGATGTCCTCGAGGGAGTCGTCGCCGTCGGCACGGGTCCCCGTGTTCTGGACACCGGCGTTCAGGAAGGTGAACGCGATGGCCGAGGCCGCGAGCAGGATGCCCATCGCCACGTAGATGGCGACGGAGTAGCCGTGGACCGCGCCCTCGTTGATCAGCAGCGGGTTCGTCTTGTCAGCCGCACTGTGCATGTGGCTGGCCGCCCAGGAGGTGGTCGCGCTGGCCGCCAGGGTGTTCAGCAGCGCGGTGCCGATGGAGCCGCCGACCTGCTGCGAGGTGTTGACCATGGCGGACGCCACACCGGCGTCCTCCGGCCGCACCCCGTACGTCGCCAGGCTCATGGCCGGCATGAACGCCGTACCCATGCCCAGGCCCATGAGGACCAGGCCGGGCAGCAGCACCTCGGCGTAGCTGGAGTCGACCTTGATCTGGGCGAGGATGGCCATGCCGATCGCGGCGACCAGGAAGCCGGGCGCCATCAGCAGCCGCGGGCGGACCCGCAGCATCAGTCGCGCACCGATCTGGGTGGAGCCCACGATCATGCCGCCGACCATCGGCAGGAAGGCGAAGCCGGACTTGAGCGCCGAGTAGTCCTTGACCTGCTGGAGGTAGTAGGTCAGGAACAGGAACAGGCCGAACATGCCGATGACGGCGAGACCCAGCGAGAGGTAGATACCGCCGCGGTTGCGGTCGGTGACGACGCGCAGCGGCAGCAGGGGGCTGCGGACGCGCGCCTCGACGTAGGCGAACGAGCCCAGCAGCACCACGGAGGCGACGAACAGGCCGATCGTCATGCTGGAGGTCCAGCCGTCGGCCTCGGCGCGGCTGAAGCCGTAGACCAGGGCGATCAGGCCGGCGCTCGCGAGGACCACACCCGGGATGTCGAGGCGGTTGCGGTTGCGGCCCTTGGCGGGCTCGTGGATGTACATGACGGCACCGATGACGGCGACCACGGCGAACGCGATGTTGACGAAGAGCACCCAGCGCCAGTTCAGGTACTGGGTGAGGACGCCGCCGAGGATGAGGCCGACGGCAGCGCCGGCGCCGGCGATGGCGCCGTAGACGCCGAACGCCTTCGCGCGTTCCCTGGCGTCGGTGAACATGACCGCGAGCAGCGACAGGGCGGCGGGCGCGAGCAGCGCGCCGAAGGCACCCTGCAGGGCGCGGGCGCCGTAGAGCATCGCCGGGTTGACCGCCGCGCCGCCGAGGGCGGAGGCGGCCGCGAAACCGAGCAGGCCGACGACGAACGCGTTCTTGCGTCCCCACATGTCGGCGATGCGGCCACCGAACAGGAGCAGGCCGCCGAAGGCCAGGGTGTAGGCGGTGATGACCCACTGGCGGTTGCCGTCGGAGATGCCCAGCGCCTTCTGGGCGGATGGCAGCGCGATGTTCACGACGGTCGCGTCGAGCACGACCATCAGCTGGGCGAGCGCGATGAATATGAGCGCTGTCCAGCGCTTCGGATCAGGTTGGAGCTGTTCAGGCATGTGTGGTCTCACAGAACGAGTTGCGGAGTGACAGGACGTGGGGACGTGTGTCAGCAAGTGGTCCGGGTGGGATCGGCGTCCTCAACCCGGTTCCGGCGCACGGGGGAGACGAGCGGTCTTCTGTGGCGCCGGTCGGCCGCCGTACTGGTCGGCCGTTGCGTGCGGGTCGCGATCCGTGGAGTGATCGACGGCGCGGCGAAGTCGCCCACGCTAATACCCGCCCGGGGTGACAAGCGAACGGTTAATGGCAGCCTTGCAGATCCTCCAGGGTCGCGGCGGTCCCCTCGAGCGTCGACCGCGCGGGGGCGCGCAGTCCGTCGAGGAAGAGTTGCAGGTGCCGTCGCATGAAGCGGTCGAAGCCGATGCAGCCGGTGCCCGGCAGCGGCCGGGTGAGCTGTGTCAGCGCGACCATGAGGTCGCCGACCGCGATGTCGCCGCGTATCTGGCCGGAGCACTGGGCCCGGTCCATGATCGCGGTGATCGCGCGTTCCATGCGGCGTGCTTCGTGGTCCACCGCGGGCTCGGCGCGGTCGAACGCGGTTGACAGCATGGGACACAGGGCGCCGATGCGTTCTTCAGCGGCCTCGAAGGCGAACCGCTGGAGTGCCGAGAGGGCGTCGGGCTCCTCGGCGAGTGCGTCCTCGGCGCGCTGCGCGGTACGGGCCATCACCGACAGGGCGACCTGGCGGACCAGTTCGGTGCGGTCCGTGAAGTGGCGGTACAGCGTGGCGTTGCCGACGCCGGCGCGACGCGCCACTTCGTCCAGGGGGACGTCCGGGCCGAACTCCACGATCGCCTCGCGGGCGGCTTCGACGATCCGCTCGCGGTTGCGGGTGGCGTCCGCACGCAGCCTCGCGGTGCGCGGCTTGGCGGCGGTGCCGATGTCGAGCGTCACGACCAAGCTCCTTTCGGCGGTCTGGGTGCCGGTGTCAGCTGGGCCCGGGAGGGCCGGTGGCGAAGCGGAGGGTCTCCCCGTTTCCGTACGCAGGGTTAAACGGGGAGTCGGTCCCCGGATATTTCCCGCGTATAAGTGAGGCGCGTCACATCCGATGATCCGTTTTTATTGAAGCTTCAATGAGGGGCCCTACGATGGGCGCATGAAGTGGCTGACCGAAGACGAGCAGGCGACCTGGCGTGCCTTCCTGCAGGCCACGACCCTGCTGGAGGACCATCTCGACCGCCAGCTCCAGCGGGACGCGGGCATGCCGCACATGTACTACGCACTGCTCAGCACGCTCTCCGAGACGCCCCAGCGCCGGATGAGGATGACCGATCTCGCCGAGCGGACCAAAATCACCCGCTCCCGGCTCTCGCACGCCGTCGCGCGCCTGGAGGGCAACGGCTGGCTGCGCCGCGAGAACTGCCCCTCCGACCGTCGCGGGCAGCTCGCGGTGCTGACCGACGCCGGGTACGAAGAGCTGGTGCGCACCGCACCCGGGCACGTCACCGCGGTCCGCACGGCGATCTTCGAGCGGCTCAGCCCGGAACAGGCCGAGCAGCTCGGGGAGATCTCCCGGATCATCGCCGACGGCCTGCACCACCCGCAGGGCGCGGACCTGCCCTGGCTCCGCTGAGCGCGCAGCCGACTCCTCCACAAGCCGCTGAGCGGCCGTCTGCGGCGCTTTCGTCCCGAATCCGACCGCTGGGAGCCTGTCGGGCCCAGCAGGCCGTCAGCGGCGCCCTGAGCGGGCCAGCCACCGGCCTTCGTGGCGGCTGACCTCGATCGGCCGGCCGAAGCACTCGCTCATCCGCTCCGCGGTGAGGACGTCCCCGGCGGGACCCGCGGTGAGCACCCGGCCCTCCTTGAGGAGCAGCACGTGGCCGATGGCCGGTGACAGCTCCTCCAAGTGGTGGGTGACGGTGATCGTGGCCAGGGCGGTGCGGATGGTCGCGAGCCGGTGCATGGCGTCGATGAGGTCCTCGCGGGAGGGCAGGTCGAGCGCGTTGAACGGTTCGTCGAGCAGCAGCAGCGACGGGTCGGCCATCAGCGCCCGCGCCACCAGGATGCGCGCCCGCTGGCCGCCGGAGCACACGCCGAAGGCGCGGTCGGCGAGTTCCTTGATCTCCAACTCGGCCAGCAGGGCGTGTGCCCGCTCCCGCACCTCGTCGTCGTACTTGCGCCACAGCGGCTGCACGGTGCCGGTGTGGCCGGTCAGCACGATGGTGTGCGCGGTCGCGTCCTGCGGGACCTTCTGCGCGGAGGACACGAGGCCGATGTGGGCGCGCAGCTCTCGCATGTCGACGCGGCCCAGACGGTGGCCGAGCACCTCGACCGAACCGGTCGTCGGGTGCATGAGGGCGCCGATCAACCGGAGCATGGTCGTCTTGCCGGCACCGTTGGCGCCCAGCAGTGCCCAGTGCTCACCGGAGCGCACGGTCCAGTCGATGTCGTCGAGGATGACCTGGCCGGTGGTGTACCGGCGAACGCTGACCGCGTCGAGAGCCGCGACCACCGGCTGCGTGGGACCGGTCGTGTCCTTGCCGTTCGCTGCCATGGCGAAACGCTAGCTGTAGGCACCAACTGCCCGCACGGGCATTCCGCGATGTGGATACGGCCGCGTCGCGGCACGCCCATCGGCAGGCGGCCGCCGCCCCAGCCGCCCGGTTCACACCGCGGCGCCGCCCTGGGCGGTCGGGTCCGACAGGCTCGCGGGCACACCGCGCCGGTACAGCAGCAAGGTGACCACGAAGCCGACGGCGAAGAACCCGGAGGCCCACCAGTACGCGACCGAGTAGCTGTGCAGCTGCGCCTGGGCGGCGACCGCGGCGGACGGCGGCTTGCCCGCCGCGTACCGGGTCGCGGCGCTGGTGGCCAGGGTGTTGAACAGTGATGTGCCGATGGAGCCGCCGACCTGCTGCGAGGTGTTCACCATCGCCGAGGCCACGCCCGCGTCTCGGGGTTTGACGCCCGCCGTGGCGAGGTTCATACCGGTGGCGAAGATCATGCCCAGGCCCACACCCAGGACGAGCAGCGGGGGCAGCACATGGGCCGCGTAGGTGCTGTTGCGGTCGAGCGCCGTCAGCCACGCCATCGCGCCGGCGGACAGCAGCATGCCGGTCGGGACGATCGGCTTCGCGCCGTAGCGCGGCACGAGGAGGTTCGTCGTGGTCACCGACACGATCATGATGACGGCGACCATCGGCAGGAACGCCAGGCCGGTCTTCACCGGCGAGTACAGCAGCGTCCGTTGCAGGTAGTAGGTCAGGAACAGGAACACGCCGAACATGCCCGCGCCCGAGATGAACATCGCGAGGAACGACGCGCCCCGGTCGCGGTCGCCCACCACGCGCAGCGGCAGCAGCGGTTGGCGTGCGCGCCCCTGCCACCACACGAAGGCGACGAGGAGCACGACCCCGACGAGCAGGAAACCCCAGGTGCTCGGGGCGCCCCACGGGTGGCGTTCGGCGTTCGAGAAGCCGTAGACGATGCAGAACAGACCGCCGGAGACCAGGATCGCGCCGGGAAGGTCGAGGGTGGGGCGGTCGGGCGGGGTCCCCGCGCGCAGCAGGCGCATGCCGCCGATGAAGGCGATGACGGCGAAGATCAGGTTGACGTACAGGCACCAGCGCCAGTTCAGGTACTCGGTGAGCAGGCCGCCGAGGAGCAGGCCGACCGCGCCGCCCGCACCGGCGATGGCGCCGTAGATGCCGAACGCCTTCGCGCGCTCTCCGGGGTCGGTGAACGTCGTCGTCAGCAGCGACAGAGCCGCGGGGGCGAGCAGCGCCCCGAACATGCCCTGCAAGGCGCGGGCCACGACCAGCACCTCGAAACTCGGCGCGCCACCGCCGATGGCCGACGCGACCGCGAAACCGACCAGACCGATCAGGAACGTCCTCTTGCGCCCGATCAGGTCGGCGAGCCGGCCGCCCAGCAGCAGCAGGGAGCCGAACGCGAGCGCGTAGGCGGTGACGATCCACTGCCGGTTGCCGTTGCTGAATCCCAGTGCGGTCTGGGCGGAGGGCAGCGCGATGTTCACGATGGTCGCGTCCAGGACGACCATCAACTGGGCGAGGGCGACGACGCCCAGCACCCACCAGCGGTGGTTCGGGGAGTCGACGACGCTCGGACGCCGGGGCCGTTTCGTGCCGCCGCCCACGTCCGAGCCCGCAGAGGTTCCCTGGGTGCCACGGGCCATGAGGTGCTCTCCTTAGCGCGAGTGGCGCACCCCCCGAGGTCGGTCCCACGCTAGGCGCAGGTCGGAGGGGCTGCCACGTGGGAGCGCCACCGCGCCCACGTCTGCAGGGCCGGTCCTCCGACTCGTGGTCCGGGGACCGGCCCTTGCGCGCGGCTCGCGTCAGGTGGGCGGCGGCGCGGGTGCGGTGAGGGGCAGGGCGGATTCGGGGGGCCGCCCGCGCCCGGGCCCCGTCCCGGGCGTGGGGGCAGATCCTCCGTCCCCGGATTCGCCGCCTGGTGCTGGTGCGGGGAACCGGAGATCACCCGCGACCGCCATCGGGCGACCGTCCCGGGAGGCGATGACGGTCACGGAGCGGTCGGCCGCGCGGTGGTCGGCGGGGCGCGCGAGCGGGTTGCGGGCCGGCGGCAAGGCGGGCGAGCGGCCTGCGGCGCGGGCCGACGGAGCCGGTCCTGTCACGGCCCTGTGTGCCCTGAGCAGCAGACGAACGTCCACCGGCGTGCCCTTCGTGTGACCGACCGCCGCGCGACCCGTGCTTCACCGGGTGTGCGGCACCGACAAAACGATCTTTATCCGAGGGCTCCGTGCGGCTAACGCCGTGTCACCCGGATGGCGCGGCCCGATGAGCACATCGGCGCACGGCGGTGTACGGCGCTCCCGGGTTGCCATGTGCCGGTGCGATGGTCCGCCGATCAGCAGATCCGCGTGATCGACGGTCACCCGTACGTGAACGACTGCGGCTGTTCACGTACGCACTAACACCGCGCGCGGTACGTGCGCCGAGGCCGTTTTCTGGGGTCGGGGGGGGACGGAGTGCCCGAGCGTTCGGCGAGGTGGCGAGGGGAGGGTGCGGATGGCCGGCGACGCGGACGGCACGCACTCCGAAGGCGCGAGCCAGGCACCGCTCGGCGCCGGGGAGCGGGCGGAACTCGACGCCCTGCGGGCCGGCCTCCCCGCGCGCCACAGGCTGCGGTCGGCGCTGTCGGCCGTCCTGATCGTCCTGGCCGCGCTGCTGGCGCCGCTGAGCGCGGTCGCCGTGTGGGTGGCGGACGACATGGCGAACACCGACCGCTATGTGCGTACGGTCGCGCCGCTGGCGTCGAAACCCGAAGTCCAGGCGGCGGTGGCCACCACCGTCACCGATGCGGTCATGCAGCGGATCGACATCGACACCCTGCTGTCGCAGGTGGCGCCGGACAAGCGGCCCGGCCTCAAGGCGGCGCTGGGCGCGTTGGGCGGTCCGATCACCGAAGGCATCAGGGACCTCGTGCACCAGACGGTCGCCTCCTTCGTGGCGAGCGACGCCTTCAAGACCTTGTGGACGCAGCTCAACCGCCGCACGCACGCCGCTTTCATCGGCGCTCTCACCGGGAACAGCGACAGCGCGGTGCGGATCAACGGTGACGCGGTGACGCTCGACCTGGCGCCGGTCGTCGAGCAGGTCAAGCAGCGGCTGGTGGATCGCGGACTGACGGTGGCGTCGCACATTCCGCGGGTGCACACGGACTTCACGCTGCTGGAGTCGGATGACGTCAAACGGGCCAGGACGGGGTTCCGGGTGCTGCAACTGGCCGGGAACTGGCTGCCCGTGGTCACCGTGCTGCTGGCCGGCGGCGGGGTGCTGCTGGCGGCACGCCGGCGGCGGGCGCTGGTGACCGCGGCGCTGGCGATCGCCGCGGGGGCGGCGGTGCTGGGGATCGGCCTGACGGTGTTCCGGATCGTCTACCTGGACCACCTTCCGACGGACGTCGACGAGCGGGCGGCGGGCGTGGTCTACGACCAGATCGTGCACTTCCTGCGGGAGACGGTGCGCACGGTCATCGTGTTGGGGGTGGTCGTGGCCCTCGGCGCGTGGCTGAGCGGCGCCGGGCGGTGGGCGGCGCGGGTCAGGTCGGTGTGGGAGTCGGGGCTCGCGGCGGCCAGGGAGGCCACAGGGGTGTCGTTGGGGCCGGTGGGTCCGTGGGTGCACCGGTATCGCCACCTGCTGCACTGGTTGGTGGTCCTGGTGGCGGTGGTCGTCCTTCTCCTGTGGTCGTACCCGACCGGGATGGTCATCTTCTGGATCGCGCTGGCGGCGCTCGCGGCGCTGGCGGTCGTCGAGTTCCTGGACGACCGCCGTCGGGGAGGCGGCCCGAAGGCCAGCGCCCCTTAGCGCGCGCCTTCGTGGCCTTCCGCCGTCAACCCGCCGCCCGGGAAGTCACCCTTGCGAAGACGCGCGTCATCTTCCGTCCCGCGACGTCACCCTTCCACGGCGAGCGCGGCGAGCTGCTGCGCGAACGGCACCACTTCCATGACGTCCGCCCGGGCCGGCTCCCGCGGCTCCCCCAGGTGCTCCGTCCCGTCGGCGGGGTGCAGCGGCCGGCCGGGACGGGCACCCAGGAGCGCGGCGAGTTCGGCCGCGGCACGGTCGACGCGGGCGGCCAGCGCGCCGTCGCCGTCCGACGCCCAGTCCTCGGAGGCGGCGTACACCGCGGTGGGTACGACCACTGCCCGCAGGTAGGCGAACAGGGGCCGCATCGCGTGCTCGAGCACCAGGGAGTGCCGGGCGGTTCCGCCGGTCGCCGCGGCCAGCACGGGCAGGCCGGTGAGGGCGTCCTTGTCGATGACGTCGAAGAACGACTTGAACAGTCCGCTGTAGGAGCCGGTGAACACCGGGGTGACGGCGATCAGACCGTCGGCGGAGGTGACGGCTTCGACGGCGTCGCTCAGTGGCGGCGAGGGGAAGCCGGTGACCATGTTCTGCGCGATGTCGGTGGCGAGTTCGCGCAGTTCGATCACCTGGACGTCGACGTCGGCGTGCCGCGCGGTGGCGGCCGCCAGGCGGTCGGCGAGCAGCCGGGTCGACGACGGCTTGCCGAGGCCCGCGGTGACCACGACCAGTTGCTTCGTCATGCCCGCACCTCCTGGGTGTCGGCCGGGGCGCCGGCCGGGTCCTGGTCGCCCTGGTCGCGGCGTGCGACCAGCGCGTCGTGGGTGGGGCCGTCCGGAACCTGTGCCGGGCGCCCCTTGGCGAACTCCTCGCGCAGCACGGGAACGACGTGCTCGCCGAGGATGTCGAGCTGTTCGAGGACCGTCTTCAGCGGCAGGCCCGCGTGGTCCATCAGGAAGAGCTGCCGCTGGTAGTCGCCGAACGACTCGCGGAAGGTCAGCGTCTTGTCGATGACCTCCTGCGGCGAACCGACGGTGAGCGGGGTCTGCTCGGTGAACTCCTCGAGGGACGGCCCGTGCCCGTATACGGGCGCGTTGTCGAAGTACGGGCGGAACTCGCGCACCGCGTCCTGCGAGTTCTTCCGCATGAACACCTGACCGCCCAGGCCGACGATCGCCTGCTCGGGCGTGCCGTGTCCGTAGTGGGCGAAGCGGTCGCGGTACAGGCCGATCAGCCGCTTGAAGTGGTCCTTGGGCCAGAAGATGTTGTTCGCGAAGAAACCGTCGCCGTAGTACGCGGCCTGCTCGGCGATCTCCGGGCTGCGGATGGAGCCGTGCCAGACGAACGGGGGCACGCCGTCCAGCGGCCTGGGCGTGGCGGTGAAGGACTGCAGCGGGGTGCGGAAGCGACCGGCCCAGTCCACGGACTCCTCGTGCCACAGCTTGTGCAGCAGTGCGTAGTTCTCGACCGCGAGCGGGATGCCCTGGCGGATGTCCTTGCCGAACCACGGGTAGACCGGGCCGGTGTTGCCCCGCCCCATCATCAGGTCGACGCGGCCGCCGGCGAGGTGCTGGAGCATCGCGAAGTCCTCGGCGATCTTCACCGGGTCGTTGGTCGTGATGAGGGTGGTGGACGTGGACAGGATCAGATGATCGGTCCGCGCGGCGATGTAGCCGAGCATGGTGGTCGGGGAGGACGGCACGAACGGCGGGTTGTGGTGCTCGCCGGTCGCGAAGACGTCCAGCCCGACCTCCTCGGCCTTCGAGGCGATCGCGACCATCGCCTTGATCCGGTCGTGCTCGCTCGGCGCACGGCCCGTGGTCGGGTCGGTCGTGACGTCGCCGACCGTGAAGATTCCGAACTGCATCTCTGTCCCACCGTCCCATCTGGTTGATTGTTCAACCACACGAACATTCCACCACAGCGCGCTATTCCCGCAGCCCCCATCCCCACCGACCGGCCCACCGGCCCACCGGCCCACCGGCCCGTTTGCCCGTCGACCGCGCCACCCGGCCACCGCTCCGCGCCTCGGCTCCGGCCGCCCCCTCCACCGCCACCCGCCGCGGCCGACCCCCGCGGTTGTCCACAGCTCCGCGGTTATCCACAGGCCCGCCCTCCCGTGCTTGCGCGGGCCGCCGGAATCGGCGAGACTCGAACCGAACGAATGGTCGGTTGGGAGGCAGCGATGACCGCAGGACCCGCGCGCGCCGCGGACCAGGACGAAGGCCGGGACCAGGACCCCGAGGGCCGGCGGTTCCAGGCCGGCTTCGACGCGACGATCGACAGGGATCAGCGGATCGAGCCGCGCGACTGGATGCCCGAGGGGTATCGCCGCACGCTGGTCCGGCAGATCGCGCAGCACGCGCACTCGGAGATCATCGGCATGCAGCCCGAGGGCGAGTGGATCACGCGGGCGCCGTCGCTGCGGCGCAAGGCGATCCTGTTCGCGAAGGTGCAGGACGAGGCCGGCCACGGGCTGTATCTGTACTCCGCGGCCGAGACCCTCGGCGCCTACCGCGCGGACCTGACCGAGCGGCTGATCTCCGGCCGGCAGAAGTACTCGTCGATCTTCAACTACCCGACTCCCACGTTCGCCGACGTCGGGGTGATCGGCTGGTTCGTGGACGGCGCGGCGATCTGCAACCAGGTGCCGCTGTGCCGCAGTTCGTACGGTCCCTACGCGCGGTCGATGGTCCGGATCTGCAAGGAGGAGTCCTTCCACCAGCGCCAGGGTTACGAGCTGCTGCTGACGATGATGCGCGGGACGCAGGCGCAGCGCGCCATGGTCCAGGACGCGGTGGACCGCTGGTGGTGGCCTTCGCTGATGATGTTCGGGCCGCCCGACGGCGACTCGCCCAACTCGGCCGCCTCCATGGCGTGGAAGATCAAGCGGCACAGCAACGACGAGCTGCGCCAGCGGTTCGTCGACATGACCGTCCCGCAGGCGGAGAAGCTCGGCGTCACCCTGCCCGACCCGCAGTTGCGGTGGAACGAGGAGCGCGGGCGGCACGACTTCGGCACGCCCGACTGGTCGGAGTTGCAGCGGGTGATAGCCGGCGACGGACCGTGCAACACCGAGCGGATCGAGCGGCGCGCGGCCGCGCATGAGGAAGGCGCCTGGGTGCGCGAGGCGGCCGCCGCCCACGCGGCGAAGCAGGCCGAGCGGGCCGAGCGCGCGGCCGCGGGGACGACACGGGAAGGGGCGGCGGCATGAGCGGCACGGACAACGGCAACGGCGTCGGCGACCGCTCCGGCGGGCCCGGCGAAGCCGCCGGTGCGGCGCCCGCGGGCAAGGGCGACTGGCCGCTGTACGAGGTGTTCGTGCGGGGCAAGCGCGGGCTGAACCACGTCCACGTCGGATCGCTGCACGCCGCCGACGACAGGATGGCGCTCACGCACGCCCGTGACCTCTACACCCGTCGCAACGAAGGGGTGTCGATCTGGGTGGTCCGTTCCTCGAACATCGCCGCGTCCACCCCCGACGAAAAGGACCCGTTCTTCGCGCCGAGCGCCGACAAGGTCTACCGCCACCCGACGTTCTACGACATCCCCGACGACGTCCCCCACATCTGAAGCGCACCCGAAAGGAGGCAGACCGCATGGACCGCACCGAGACGGCCGACGACGACCACGTCTACCTCTCCCTGACCGAGGAGCACGGCGACACGGACACCCGCTGGGCGTTCGGCACCGGCTTCGCCGATCCGCTGCACGGCGTCGACACCACGCTGCCCGACGGCGTGGACGCGGCCGAACTCGCCGCGGTCTGCCTCGCCTTGGGCGACGACGCGCTGGTCGCCGCCCAGCGCCTCGCCGAGTGGTGCACCAGGGCTCCGGAGCTGGAGGAGGAGGTCGCGCTCGCGAACATCGGCCTCGATCTGCTCGGCCAGGCCCGGATGCTGTACGCGCGCTGCGGCCAGGTCGACGGCACCGACCGCGGCGAGGACGCGTACGCCTACTTCCGCGATCCCGGCGACTTCCGCAACGTGGCCCTCGCCGAACTGCCCAACGGGGACTTCGCGTTCACCGTCGCCCGGCTGCTGGTCCTGGCGACCTGGCGGCTCGCGCTGCTCGGCCGTCTCGCCGCCGGCCCCGACCCGGTGCTCGCCGCGATCGCGGCCAAGGCGGTGCCCGAGCTGACCTACCACCGGCAGTACGCCGCCGACTGGGTGGTGCGGCTCGGCGACGGCACCGAGGAGTCGCACCGCCGGATGCGCGCCGCCCTGGAGGACCTCGCGCCGTACATCGAGGAAGTCCTCAACGCGACCGGCACCGCCGTCCGAGGCGCCCAGGCCGGCCCGGCCGCCGATGCCGACGCCGCACAGATCTCCGGGCCCGTACGCGAGGAGACGCTGGGCGTACTGCGGCAGGTGCTGGCAGCTGCCGGTCTCGACCTGCCCGAGCGGCCCGCGGCGCCCTACCGGGGCCGGCACGGCGAGCACACCGAACATCTGGCCCCGCTGCTGGAGGAGTTGCAGAGCGTGGCCCGCGCCCATCCGGAGGCGACATGGTGACCGCACCCACCCGGCTCGACGAGCAGCGGGCCCGACGGATCGCGGCGGAGGTCCCCGACCCCGAGCTGCCGATGCTCACCCTCGCCGATCTCGGGGTGCTGCGCGAGGTGCGCACCACGCCGGACGGCACGGTGGTCGCCAGCCTCACACCGACGTACTCGGGCTGCCCCGCACTGGCGGAGATGCGGGCCGACGTGGCGGCGCGGCTGCACGCGGCCGGGTTCGCGCATGTCGAGATCCGCACGGTGCTCGACCCGCCGTGGAGCACCGACCGGATCAGCCCCGAAGGCAGGCGCAAGCTGCGCGAGCACGGCATCGCGCCCCCCGGCCCGGCGCCGCGCAGGGCCGCAGGGCCGGTGCCGCTGGTCCTCGGCGCCACCCGGCAGGCCGTCCCCTGTCCGCGCTGCGGCAGCACCGACACCGAGCAGACGTCGCGCTTCTCGGCGACCGCCTGCCGCTCGCTGTGGCGCTGCCGCGGCTGCCTGGAACCCTTCGAGCACGTCAAGGAGTTGTGATGGCCCCCACCACCACGACCGGCACGGCCGCCGCCGACACGGCGGGCGGGACCGTACGCGCGCGGCGGCGTCCCGCGTTCCACTCCCTGCGGGTGAGCGAGGTGCGGCCGCTGTGCGAGGACGCCGTGACCGTCGGTTTCGACGTACCCGCCGAGCTGGCCGAGGAGTTCGCCCACCGGCCCGGGCAGTCGCTGACCCTGCGGCGGATGGTGGACGGGCGCGACGAGCGCCGCTCCTACTCGATCTGCTCGCCCGCGGGCGAGGCGCCCCGTATAGGGGTACGCGTCGTGCCCGACGGGCTGTTCTCCTCGTGGCTGGTGAACGACCTGCGCCCTGGCGACAGGGTCGAGGTGATGGCGCCCAGCGGGGCGTTCACCCCCGACCTCGGCGCTCCGGGGCATCATGTGCTCATCGCCGCCGGCTCGGGCATCACCCCGATGCTGTCCATCGCCGAGTCCGTGCTCGCCGCCGACGCCGTCTCGCAGGTCACCCTCTTCTACGGCAACCGCCGCAGCGACACGGTGATGTTCGCCGACGAGCTGGCCGACCTGAAGGACGTGCACCCGGCACGGTTCCAGATAGGGCACGTGCTGTCGCGCGAGCCGCGCGAGGCGGAGCTGCTGTCCGGGCGCCTGGACGCGGACCGGCTCGCCGCGCTCATCGACGGCCTGGTCGACGTGCCGAGCGTCGACCACTGGTGGCTGTGCGGCCCGCACGGCATGGTCACCGACGCCCGGGATCTGCTCGCGCGGCTGCGCATACCCGACGAGCGCGTCCACCAGGAGCTGTTCTTCGCCGACGACGAGCCGATCACGCCGCTGCGCCACGCGGACGACACCGTCGAGGGCCCGGTCAGCCAGGTCACCCTCATCCTCGACGGTCGCACCACGACCACCGCCCTGCCCACCGGCACGACGCTGCTCGACGGCGCCCAACGCACCCGCCCCGACCTCCCCTTCGCCTGCAAGGGCGGCGTCTGCGGCACCTGCCGCGCCAAGATCACCGAGGGCCGGGCCGACATGCGCCGCAACTTCGCCCTCGAACCCGCCGAGGTCGACGCCGGCTACGTGCTGACCTGCCAGTCCTTCCCCGCCTCCGACACGCTCACCGTCGACTACGACGCCTGATCCGCGGGAGCGAGCCGCCTCTGCCGTACGGGCCCGCCCCCGCCGTACGACCGGCCCCGCCCCGGCGCGGCCGGCTGCCCGCGCGGTCGCGTACCGCGAGGCGCACCGCGAGGTCCGTACGGCTCCGCGGCGACCCGCCGGCAACCGGTACAGTGTCACCGCACCACTTCGGTGGTGCGCACATCCCCGCCCCAGTAGCTCAGGGGATAGAGCACGGCTCTCCTAAAGCCGGTGTCGCAGGTTCGAATCCTGCCTGGGGCACAACGTCAGAGCTGTCCTGACCTGCGTCTTCGTCGGCCCGATGGTCGATTTCCCGGTCTTGGGCCCACGCAGTCGGCGGCGGCCGGCGCCGACTCCCGGGCGGCGGTGGCCGACGGAGGGCTGGAGCACGTCCGGGAGTTCCCCGCGGCCCCCGGGCATACGCGATCACCCGAGAGCGGTGGAATTCCTCAAGTCCGGCGCCATGCGGGCCTGTACGGCGGCTGCGCACCCGGCGGCGGGTCCCGGCGCGGGCTGCGCGGGCGGGCTTGGGGTGCTGCAACGCGGTTTCGGTGGCGGCGAGTTGCTCGTCACACAGGGTCGCCCGGTTGCCCTGGTGACGTCCCGCCGCCCCGGCTGTTGTGGGGGGCCTGGCGCTGGAGCTCGGCCACACGATGGAGGGCGGTCTTGAAGGCGGCGTACTCCTGCGCGCCCAGTGCCGCCGCGTGGCGCTCCTCGATGGCGCGCATGATGGAGGCGGCCGCCTCCATCTGGAGCAGGCCGCGCTCGGTGGGGTAGATCAGCTTGGCACGGCGGTCCGCGGGATCGGGTTTGCGTTCGACGTAGCCCATGCGTTCGAGGTCGTCGATGAGGGTGCCGATGACCTGCTTGTGCTGCCCGGAGGCGCGGGCGAGTTCGCTGGCGCGGATGCCGTCGGCACGCAGGTGGGCGAGGACGGCGCCGGTGCGGGGGTGGATGTCGTCGAAACCCTGCTCGGCGAGCGTGGTGAACAGCTCGCGCTGAACGGACGTGAGGACCCGGGCGGCGAGCACGCCGAGGTCCGGCTCGGGGGCCGGGTGTCCTGACAACGTCTCTCCCGTCCTGGCGCTCGTCCGCCACCGTGGTGTGTGACCAGCGATTCTAGCGACGCCCGCCCCCGGTGGGCCGGGCATCGCCCCGGATTCCGGGCGGCCCTTCCCCAGCATTGCTTGCACCCCAGGGGGCCGAGGCATAGCATCAAAGTAGTCACCAAGTTTGACTATCAAGTTTGGTGACCAATATGGAGCACGGCCCAACCCTGAAGGAGCGGATGATGAGCGAGCGCAGCAGGTTCCAGGAGTCGATCACCAGGGAGAACGCCGCCGTCGTGCTGGTGGACCACCAGGTGGGCCTTCTGTCCGGCGTCCGGGACATCCCGGTCGGCGAGCTGAAGCACAACGTGGTGGCACTGGCCCGGGCGGCGACCGTGCTGGACATCCCGCTGGTCGTCACCACCACCGCGGCGGACAGCATGTGGGGGCCGACCACTCCCGAACTGGTCGAATCCCTGCCCGCCGGGCAGAAGATCATCGACCGCAGCACGGTCAACGCCTGGCACGACGACCGGGTCCGCGAGGCTATCGAGGCCACCGGCCGGCAGAAATTGATCATCGCCGGGGTGTCGCTGGAAGTGTGCGCGGCACTGCCCGCGATCTCCGCGACGGCCGCCGGGTACGACGCGTACGTCACCGTGGACGCCTCCGGCACCTTCAGCCGGACCAAGCGGGAGGCCGGACTGCTGCGGATGCAGCAGGCGGGCGTCATGGTCAGCGACTACGCCACTCTCATGGTCGAGGCCCTGGCCGACAACGCCGCCCCCGAGTCCGGCGCCCTCTACGCCGCCCTCGACATGCCGTTCGCCGTCCTGGTCGGCCAGATCTCCGCCGCCTACCAGGCGTAGGGCCCACAGACCGCCGCCCGCCCGCACACCGGCCGACGCGCTCCCGACGCGCACCGGCGCGGGAGGCGCGGCGACCCGAGGGCAAGCACGATCAGCCACCCGCTCGGGTGCCCCGGCGGCTGCCGCCGGTCCGCGCTGCCGGGGTTTTCCCCCTCCACCAGGAAGGTCGGACATGAGTCTCAGGTCATACGGCAGGATCATCTCGGTGGGCGCGGCAGCCACGGCGGTCCTCGCGGGGGTGCTGGGCACCCCGGGAGCGACCGCGGCCTCCGCCCACACCCCGGCCCCTGCGACCTCGGAGCCCTCGGGGGTCGCCGCTCCGGCCAAGGCCACGGCGCTGGGCCCGCAGTACAGCGCCGTCCACGTCTACGTGCAGCCGGGACGACTGGAAGCCTTCGCCAGGAGCTGGGTGGGACGTTCGGCGGCAGCTACGTCAAACCGTTCACCACGCAGCTCACCCCCACACCGAGCTCCGCCCTGGCCACCCAGGTCTTCTCACCCGTGGCCCTGCTGTCGGTGTTCGACTTCACCACTCCCGTGCCCTACCCCTTCGGCCAGGAACGCACCGGGTGGGGCGTCACCGACACCGCCGCGGCAACCCGGCAGGCCCAGGCGGCCGGAGCCAGTTCCCTGGTCGCGACCTTCGCCGACCCGATCGGCCACGACAGCGTCATCCAGTTCCCCGGCGGCATCGACACGCAGCTCTGGCACGAGACCACGCTGTCGCCCGACCCCTTCCCGGCTCTGACGACAGTGCCCGACAACCGGGTCTACGTTCCCCGGGACACACTCCCCGCCTTCCTCAAGTCGTACCTGGCCTTCACCAAGGGCCGCGTCGTCCTGGACGACCCGCACGCCGACGGCGCCCAGATCGGCGCGCCGGGCACCACCTACCACCGCATCTCCATCACCTCGGCGTACGGCGACACGGTCGTCATCTCGACCAAGGACGGCTACTTCAACCACCCCTTCGGGGACGAGGTCAGCGGCATCGACGTGCCGGACCTGACCGCCACCCTGGCCAAGGCCCGGGCCCACGGCGCCACCGTCCTGTGGGGCCCGTACACCGGTCGGGGCGGACACAGCGCCGTAGTCCGCTTCCCCGGAGGCTTCGTCACCGAAATCCACGACGGCGCCCTGCGCTGACCAGCCGGACCTCGACAGGACGGAAACAGATGACCGAACAGGCGCCGACGCGCTACCAACCCCTCGACGAGGACTGGCACACCGCCCTGGCGATCGTCGCCCACCCGGACGACATGGAGTACGGCGCGGCCTCGGCCGTGGCCCGCTGGACGGCGCAGGGCAAGACCGTCGTCTACGTGATGGTCACCAGCGGCGAGGCCGGCATCGCCTCCCTCGACCCTGCCGAGTGCGGCCCCCTTCGGGAGGCCGAGCAGATCGCGTCCGCGGCGCTGGTGGGCGTCGACATGGTGGAGTTCCTCGGCCACCCGGACGGCGTGGTCGAGTACGGGCTGCCGCTGCGCCGCGACATCGCCCGCTGCGTGCGCCGGCATCGGCCCGAGGTCGTGGTCACCACGAACTTCCGAGACACCTACGGGGGGTCGTTTCCCAACCAGGCCGACCACATCGCCGTCGGCCGGGCGGTGCTCGACGGTGTCAGGGACGCGGGCAACGGCTGGGTGTTCCGGGAACTCGCCGACGAGGGCCATCCGTCCTGGAACGGCGTTCGCATGGTCCTCGCGGCGGGCTCGCCGGAGGCAGCGCACGCGGTCGACACCACCGGCCACTTCGCGAGCGGTGTCGCCTCGCTCAAGGCGCACCGGGCCTACCTTGCCGGGTTGGGCGGGGACATGGCCGACGCCGAGGGGTTCCTGGAGTCGTCCGGGCGGACGGCCGGGAGCCGGCTGGGTGTGACCTACGCGTCGGCGTTCGAGGTCCTTCGGCTGAGCTGACGTCGGGGCGACCGCGGGCGACGCAGCGCTCAGGTCCGCTCGGCCGGCGGTGCCGGGCCCGCGTGGGCCGTCATCCGGCCAGGATTTCCACCCGAGTTGGCGGTGGGGCCCGATCCCGGCTCGATGATCTGCCGGACGGGCAGGGGAAGTAGCCGCTCAGGGTGCGGGGAGCGAGCTCGACGGACGGCCCGGCCCCACGTCCAGGGCAGCCCGCAGCCCGCAACCGGCAACCGGCAACCACCGTGTGACGTGATGCGCGGTCCTGACCAGCCGCGGAAGGGCCCAAGTCCCCGACTGCGCCGACGATCGAAGCTTCTGCCGCCGCCCCCTGCGGCCGGAGCTTCCGCTTCCCCGGCCGGCAGCGGGAGCGGCGTCGCGCGACAACAGCCTTGTGACGCACGGCTCTTCCGCGATTCTCGACGCGCGTTGCGCCGTTCGAGCGAAGCCCCGGCGGGCCCAGCGGCGCTTCCGACCGGTCATCGCCATCCTGATCCCCGTGGCCATTTCGGCCCAGGCGAAGGAGCGTTGAGGTGACCGATCGGGCTGCCGCGGATGTGGCAGAGCAGGACGACTCGTACGAGGACGAAGTACCCGTCCGCCCCAAACGGGCCGGTTCCGCGGTGGTGTCGTGGCTGAGCACCACCGACCACAAGACGATCGGCAGTCTGTATCTGGTGACGTCGTTCGCGTTCTTCCTGATCGGCGGCGTCATGGCGCTGCTGATGCGGGCGGAGTTGGCGCGTCCGGGGAACCAGTTCCTGTCCAACGAGCAGTACAACCAGGCGTTCACGATGCACGGCACCGTGATGCTGCTGATGTTCGCGACGCCGCTGTTCGCGGGTTTCACCAACTGGATCATGCCGCTGCAGATCGGCGCGCCCGATGTCGCTTTCCCGCGGCTGAACATGCTCGCCTACTGGCTCTATCTCTTCGGCTCACTGATCGCGGTGGGCGGATTCCTCACCCCGCAGGGCGCGGCCGACTTCGGCTGGTTCGCGTATTCGCCGCTGTCGAACGCGGTGAACTCGCCCGGTATCGGCGCCGACATGTGGATCATGGGTCTGGCGCTGTCCGGATTCGGCACGATCGTGGGTGCGGTCAACTTCATCACCACGATCATCTGCATGCGCGCCCCCGGCATGACGATGTTCCGGATGCCGATCTTCTGCTGGAACGTGCTGCTGACCGCGGTGCTCGTGCTGCTCGCCTTCCCGGTGCTGGCCGCCGCGCTGCTGTGCCTGGAGGCCGACCGGAAGTTCGGGGCGCACGTCTTCGACGCGGCCAACGGGGGCGCGATCCTGTGGCAGCACCTGTTCTGGTTCTTCGGCCATCCCGAGGTGTACATCATCGCGTTGCCGTTCTTCGGGATCGTCTCCGAGATCATCCCGGTGTTCGCCCGCAAGCCGATGTTCGGCTACATCGGCCTGGTCGCCGCGACGATCTCGATCGCCGCCCTTTCGGTGACGGTGTGGGCGCACCACATGTACGTCACCGGGGCCGTGTTGCTGCCCTTCTTCTCGTTCATGACCTTCCTGATCGCGGTACCGACCGGGGTGAAGTTCTTCAACTGGGTCGGCACCATGTGGAAGGGCTCGCTGAGTTTCGAGACGCCGATGCTGTGGTCCATCGGCTTCCTGATCACGTTTCTCTTCGGCGGGCTGACCGGTGTCATCCTCGCCGCGCCGCCGCTGGACTTCCACGTCTCGGACTCGTACTTCGTGGTCGCGCACTTCCACTACGTCGTCTTCGGCACCGTGGTGTTCGCGATGTTCGCCGGATTCCACTTCTGGTGGCCGAAGATGACCGGCAAGATGCTCGACGAGCGGCTCGGGAAGATCACCTTCTGGACGCTGTTCTTCGGCTTCCACGGCACCTTCCTCGTCCAGCACTGGCTGGGCGTCATCGGGATGCCGCGCCGCTACCCGGACTACCTCGCGGCCGACGGCTTCACCACGCTGAACACGGTCTCCACGATCAGCTCGTTCCTGCTCGGCCTGTCGATGCTGCCGTTCCTCTCCAACATCTGGAAGACCGCGAAGTACGGCAAGAAGGTCGAGGTCGACGACCCCTGGGGATACGGCCGTTCCATGGAGTGGGCGACCTCCTGCCCGCCGCCGCGGCACAACTTCCTCACCCTGCCCCGGATTCGCTCCGAGTCCCCCGCGTTCGACCTGCACCACCCGGAGATCGCTGCCGCCGACGACGAGGCCAACCGCCCCCACACGTCGACGGCCGCCGCCTCCGGCGACAGCCGCGGATAACCCGCGCCGACCACCGAAGGCACGCCCATGCAGCCGGACAAGAACGACGACCACGGGCTGTGGCGGATCGAGGGATACCTCATGGGCCACGCGGAGGTGGAGCGGGCCCGCAGCCAGGCCCGCTCCTTCACCGACCAGTTGCCCTGGCTCACCACCGCCCAGCGCGAGGAGGTCGAGCGGGTCTACGTCGTCGAGCGCACCGCCGCCGCGCACGCGATGTTCCAGCGGATCTGCGAACGCGCCGCCGAACTCCGGGCCGAGTACACGGAACGCTACCTGCGGCTCAAAGCGCGCTGCGTGGCGGTGACGGCCACCGGCACGTTCCTGCTCGCCGGAGTCGGCACGCTCGCGCTCCGGCTGAGGTGACAACCAGCTTGCTGGGCAGCCAGGAGTCCGCCGGACCCTGTGACCGGCTTCGCCGAGCGGCGGGCGGACCGGGCACTCGACGGCGTGCGTCCGGCCCGGCCCGGCGGCCGCGCGGTCAGGACCCCGCGGTACGGCGGCGCAGGACGCGCAGCGCGGCCCAGGTCAGCACGGCCGCCACCGCGAGCACGACCGCGCTCTGGGCGATCTGGTAGGGCCAGTAGTCGCCCGGCTTCAGGGAGTCGACGAGGAAGGTGTCCTGCGGGAGCACGTCGTAGAACTGCAGGCCGAGCACACCGCCGGCGTGCCATCCGCTGACCCGCGACCAGGCCGGGAAGTCGATCAGCAGTGCCACCCGCGAGCGCACCAGCAGGGCGGTCAGCAGCCAGGTCAGCGCGGGTGCGGCGATCAGCGCGGGCACGGTGCGGCGCAGCACGGTTCCGGTCAGGGCGCCGGCGGCGACGCCGAGCAGCACGTAGGCGACGGTGACCGGGCCGATGGTGAAGTAGGCGGTGTGCCGGTCGATTCCGTGGGTCAGCAGGTCGAGGTGGACGGCGTGCACGGTGCTGTGCCGGTACAGCACCACCAGCGGCAGGACCAGGACCAGGACCACCGCGGCCAGCCCGGCCCAGCGGGCGGCGAACCAGCGCCGCGCGGAGACGGACTGCGCGAGGGTGAGAGCGACCCGGCGGGACTGCCACTCGCGGCCGGTGACCACGCCGGTGAGCGCCGCGGCGTACAGGGCCGGCTGGAAGGCGAGGCGCGCGCCGTCCTGGAGCAGTTGGGCGGTCCGGACGTGCGCGTCGCCCGGGTGCCGTCCGAAGTCGTACTCCTGCTTGCCGATGCGTGCGCGCAGGTCCACGGCGTGGGACCAGCCGAAGTAGTGGAACACCAGGTAGGCGCCGATGCGCAGCGCGACCAGCAGGAGCAGGGCGGCCACGGGCCACATCTGGCGCGAGACGATCCGGGTGAGCGGCCACCGCTCCCCACGGGGGCGGGACTTGGTCGACGTCACGGTGTCGGTGGCGGCGCTCACGCGGCGGACTCCTCGGGGTGGGGCTGCTGGGCGAGTACGAGGTCGGGGGCGTCCGGGGCGGCGAGGTGGGCCAGCACCAGTTCCTCCAGCGTGGGCTGCCGGACCTGCCAGTCGGCGGGGATCGCGGCTCCCGGGCGGATCAGCGCGCTGGTGCCGCGGCCGGCCGGGCGGGACTCGACGACGGTGTGGCCGGCGAGCCGATCGGCGCCCCCGGAGTAGGTGACCATCGCGTGGGACGCGGTGAGGTCGTCGATGTCGCCGCAGAGGCGGGCCCGGCCGCCGTCGAGCAGCAGCAGGTGGTCGCAGGTGTCGGCGAGGTCGGAGATGATGTGCGAGGACATCACCACGGTGCTGCCCGTCTCGGCGGCGTGGGCCAGCAGCAGGCCCATCAGCTCCCGGCGGGAGAGCACGTCCACCTCCGCCATCGGCTCGTCCAGCAGCAGCAGGTCGGCGCGCTTGCCGAGGGCGACGGCCAGCGCGATCCGGGCGCGCGCGCCGCCGGACAGGTCCCGTATCCGCTCGTCGCGGTCGTACCGCGCCAGGTCGGCGACCCGCTCGGCCAGCTCGCGGTCCCAGTTGGCGCTGTTGGCGAGCGCGCCGAAGCGCAGGGTGTCCGCGGCGGTGAGCCGGGGGAACAGCGGCCGGTCCTGGGCCAGGTAGGAGACCCGCGGATGGCCGGCCCTGGGCGGCTTCCCGAAGATCTCGACGGTGCCGGCGCCGGGCTGCTCGAACCCGGCCGCGATCTCCAGCAGGGTCGACTTGCCCGCACCGTTGGGTCCGACGAGAGCGCAGACGGCGCCGGCCGGGATGCTGAAGGTGCAACCGCCGAGCGCGTCCGGGCCTCTGCGCCGATATCTCTTGGTGACGCCGCGCGCGGTGAGCGCCGGGTCAGCGCTGCTGGTGGGGAACAAGGCCGGAATCCTTCGGTGGATGGAGATCGTCGAGTACGGCGGCGAACAGCGCGGCGAGGTCGTCGCGTTCCAGTCCGGCCGCGTGGGCACGTGCGGCCACCTCGGCGAGTTCGGCCCGCCAGGGTGAGTCGGCGCCGGAGGAGCCGAGGGTGCCCACCACGAACGTCCCGTGCCTGCGTCGGGTTTCGACCAGGCCCTGGGACTCGAGTGCGCGGTACGCCTTGAGCACGGTGTTGGGGTTCAGCGCGGTCGCCTCGACCACCGCGCGGGCGGTGGGCAGGCGGTCGCCCGGCTCCAGAAGGCCCAACCGCAGGGCCTGCTGGACCTGCTGGACGATCTGCAGGTAGCTGGCGACCCCGCTCTGCCGGTCGATCCGGAAGGCGAACATCGCCACCGCACCCCTCATTCCACTAATCAAGTAGTGGAATCATGCACGGGCTTTCCGTGCACGTCAAACGGCACCTCACGGGTGCGCGAGCGCGGTGGTGGGGCGATGGCGGGGCGATGGCGGGGCAGCGGTGGTCGGTGGCGTGTGCGTCGGCCGGACGGTGGCGCGGGCGACGGCGGGGCGGCGGAGAGGGTGCGGCGAGGGGGCGCCGTACGGTCAGCGCGGCCGGCCCCCGCCGCGGACCCGTTCCAGCCGCCCCTCCTCGTGGAGCCGCCCGAGGTCACGCCGGATGGTGACGGTCGAGACACCGAAGCGCGCGGCCAGGCGCGCGGTCTCGACCGCGCGATCGGCGGCCAGGATCGCCAGGATGGCGCGCTTGCGCTGGATCGGCAGCAGCGCGCCGCGGGCGTGCGCCGGTGCGTCGGGGACGGGGTGGGGCCGGCCGCCGGCCAGGGCCGCGGCGCGCTGTTCGGGCATCGGCTCGACTCTCCTCCGGGGACGGGGCAAACGCCTCGCAGGGAGCATCGATGGAAAGTTTTAGAAAGTCAAGGGTCGGCGAAGCCTTCCGATGCGGGCCCGAGACCGCCCCGCCGGAACCCGCCCCCGGGCCCTTGGAAGGCGGCGCCCGCCCGCGCGCACGCGCCCACCCCGCCGCCGGCCGTCCGCCCGCCGAACCCGCCAACTCCTGCTACCGCCAAGGGCACTGACGCACCGACAAAGTGCCAGCTCGGACGCCCGCCAGAACCGATCCGGCCGGCGCCGCCCCCACAACCGCGGCGCCGCTCCCCCACCGTTCGCCCCGACCCCGGCAAACCCCACCGCCGCACCGGAACTTCGGCGATCGTTGCCGACGAGAGCCTTGACAACGCCGGGCCGAAGGTCGTTACTTCTCTCCAAGCGATGAGAAGAGAAAGTTATGGAAAGTCGTACTGAAGGAGTCTCCGTGGCCGGTGGTGCGTCGCAGACCCGCGAACGGGCGGGAACAGCGCGAGAGGCGCGAGCCGAAGCCCGGGACCGTACGGGGCACCGACCGCGGCCCGGCCCCCGGCGCCGCGGGGACGGACCCGTCGCGCTGCTGTTCCTCGCGCCGGTACTGCTCGGCTTCGCGGTGTTCTACGTGTACCCGGCGATCCGCGGCGCGTACTTCTCCACGACCGACTACAACCTGCTCTCCGCTCCGCACGGCGTGGGCGCGGCCAACTACTCGACGCTGCTGCACGATCCGCTGTTCTGGAACTCGCTGAAGGTCAGCGCCTACTACGTCGTCCTCAACGTCGGCTCGCAGACGGTGCTGGCGGTGGTGCTGGCAGGTCTGATGTTCCGGCTGACCCGGTCGGTGGCCATCCGCGTGATGCTGCTGCTGCCCTGGCTGGTGCCGAACGTCACCGTGGGGCTGCTCTTCCTGTGGCTGTTCGACGCCGACCTCGGACTGGTCAACCACGTGCTGAGCTCGGTCGGTGTCGGCACGCACGGCTGGTTCTCCTCGACCACCTGGTCGATGCCGACCATCGCGCTCACCAACACCTGGGCCTACACCGGCTACACCGCGCTCCTGCTGTACGCGGGCATGCTCCAGATCCCCGACCCGATCTACGAGGCCGCGCTGCTGGACGGCGCCGGCGAGATCCGGATGTTCTTCCGGCTCACCCTGCCGCTGATCCGGCCGGTCCTCGCGCTGGTGCTGGTCGTGTCGGTGATCGGCTCGTTCCAGATCTTCGACACGGTCGCGATCACGCCCAGTCCCGGCGGCCCGGTCAACTCCACCCGCGTCATCTACTACTACATCTACGAACTGGCCTTCAAACACTTCGAAATGGGCTACGCCAGCGCGGTCGCGATGACGCTGGTCCTCATCCTCGGCGTGCTGACCATGGTGCAGATGCGGCTGCTGCGCGCATCGCGCTCGGACCTGGCCTAGGAGTCCCGACGATGCCCCGCCGCTCCCTCTCCCCGCGCCTGCCCACCGGACGTACCCTCGCCTGGGCCGTGCTGATCCTGGCCCTGCTGGTCACGGTGTTCCCGTTCTACTGGATGCTGCGCACCGCGCTCACCCCGGCCCACCAACTGCTCGCCGACAACTCCGGGTTGTGGCCGCACCACCCGACGCTGATCAACTTCAGGCGGGTGATCGGCCTGACCAGCCTGGCCCAGAACCAGGCCGCCGGCGGGTCGGGCGCCCAGCTGAACTTCCTGCTCTACCTGCGCAACTCCCTGATCTACTGCGCGCTGATCGCCACCGTCCAGACGTTCTGCTGCGCCATGGCCGGCTACGCGCTCGCCCGGCTGCGCTTCCGGGGCCGGAACCTGCTCTTCTCGCTGTTCGTGATGTCGCTGATGGTCCCGCCGATCTTCACGCTGCTGCCGAACTTCGCGCTGATGAAGAACCTGGGCTGGCTCGGCTCGTTCGCCGGCATGGTCGCGCCCACGCTGCTGATGACGCCGTTCGCGGTGTTCTTCCTGCGCCAGTTCTTCCTGTCCATCCCGCGCGAGATCGAGGAGGCGGCCACGATCGACGGCGCGGGCAAGTGGACCCAGTTCTGGCAGGTGATCGTGCCCATGAGCCGCGGGCCGCTGTTCACCATCGGCCTGATCACGGCCGTCTGGGCCTGGAAGGACTACCTGTGGCCGCTGCTGGTGGGCCCCGACCCCAGCACCCGGGTGCTGACCGCCGGACTCGGGATCTTCCTGCAGCAGTCCCCGAACACCGCGCCGGACTGGACCGGGCTGATGGCCGCCTCGGTGCTCACCGTGGTCCCCGTCGCCCTGCTGCTGATCTTCTTCGGCAAGCGGCTGGTGGAGTCGATGGGCTTCACCGGCATCAAGTAGCCCACGCCCATCCCGCGCCCATCCCGCACCGGTCCCGGACCCATCCCGCACCGATCCCGCAGCGAACCCGCGACAGGCAGCACGTAGCCCGCGACGACGCCCCCGAACCCTCGCGGCGCACGCCCTCTCCCCGCACCCTCGTGCGCCCCTCCGCCGGGACCGCCCCGGCCCAAGGAAGGAACGATCCCCCATGAGACGCAACGTCCGCGTCGCGGTCGCCATCTTCGCCGCCGCACTCCCCGTCACCCTGGCGGCCTGCTCCAGCGACTCCTCGAAGGCCGGCGGCCCCGTCACCCTCGACTACGCGCTGTGGGACAGCGCCCAGCTGCCCGCCTACCAGGCCTGCGCCGACGCCTTCACCGCGGCCAACCCCGACATCAAGATCAAGATCACCCAGACCGCGTGGGGCCAGTACTGGACCAACCTGACCACCGAGATGACCGCGGGCAACGCCCCCGACGTGTTCACCGACCACGTCGCCTACTACCCGAACCTGGTCAAGAACAACCAGATCCTGGACATCTCCCAGCAGGTCGCCGCCGACCACGTCGACCTGTCGCAGTACCAGAGCGGGCTGGCCGACGCCTGGGTCAAGGACGGCAAGCGGTACGGCCTGCCCAAGGACTGGGACACCGAGGCCATCGCGTACAACACCACCATGGCCGCCAAGGCCGGCTACTCCGCCGCGGACCTGGCCAAGCTGACCTGGAACCCCGACGACGGCGGCACCTTCGAGCAGTTCATCGCCAAGATGACCGTCGACACCAGCGGCCGCGACGGGCTCGACCCGAAGTTCGACAAAAAGCACGTCAAGACGTACGGCATCGAACTCGCCTACGACGACGGCTCGACCGGGCAGAGCAGCTGGGGCAACCTCGCCGCCTCGGCCGGCTTCACCTTCCTGGACAAGAACCCGTTCGGCACCAAGTACCACTACGACGACCCGGCGCTGGCCAAGACCGTCGACTGGGAGGCGAGCCTGGCCAAGAAGGGCTACGCGCCGGCCTACGACAAGAACTCCAGCCTCGGCCCTGACGCGGTGCTGAACGCCGGCAAGGCCGCGATGACGATGACCGGGTCGTGGAACATCAACACCTACCTGGGCCCGACCGCCACCCAGAAGTTCGCCTTCGCGGCGCTGCCGGTGGGCCCGAAGGGCCGCAAGACCTTCCTCAACGGCCTGTCCGACGCCATCTACGCCGGCACCAAGCACCCCGACCAGGCGTGGCAGTGGGTGAAGTTCCTCGGCTCGACCGGCTGCCAGGACATCATCGCCGCCAAGGGCGTGGTCTTCCCCGCGCTCAAGACCGACAGCGACAAGGCGCTGGCCACCCACAAGGCCGCCGGCCAGGACGTCAAGGTCTTCGTGGACGAGGCCACCGCCCCCGGCGGCACCTTCACCTACCCCATCACCGACCACGCCGACCAGGTCACCCAGGAGGTCCAGACCGACCTGGAACGGGTCTGGCTCGGCCAGTCCGACGGCGCCGACGCGCTGGCCAAGGCGCAGAAGGCCGTGAACGGGTACTTCGCCCAGCCCTGACCGACCCGCCGGCACCGATCCCCGCCGGCACCACCCCCGCCGGCACCGATCCCCGCTGCCACGACGCACCCGTGACCGGGCCGGGGACGCCGTCCCGACCACGGCGCCCCGGCCCTCCCCGAAGTGAAGGGACACCATGCCCCACCTCCTGGACCTCGGTCCTCTGCACCTCCCCGCGCAGCTCAGCGGCCCACCGCAAACCGTGGAAGGGGGCCTGCTGCTGCCGCCGGGCCGGGTGGCGCTGCTCCACGGCCTGCCCGACGCCCAGGTCTACCGGCACGGCTGGAACTCCTGGAGCCCGTCGGGCTGGCGGGCCATGGACGAGCCGCCGCTGCGCATCGCCAACCCGATCCGCCGCCTCACCGCCGACGACACCGTCTGGGACGAGGAAGGGCGCCACCACTCCTCCGCGGTGACCGCGCTCACCGCCGGCGACGGCAACGTCCTGCTGCTGGGCGCGCTCGGCCTGGACGTGCCGCGGCTGAGCGTGGACCGCGACACCGTCACCGGCTGGTACGAGCAGGCGGGCGCGCCCTGGTTCTGCGGCTACGGACCGGAGTTGGAGGTCTTCGCCCGCTACGCCGAACTGCTGGGCGAGCACCTGGGGCGGGCCGGCCGGCGGGCGGGCAACGTGTGGTCCAGCTGGTACGCGTACTACGAGGACATCGACGAGCGCACCCTGCACGCGAACCTCGACGGGCTGGCCGGGCTGCCGTTCGACGTCTTCCAGATCGACGACGGCTGGGAGCGGATGGTCGGCGACTGGCAGCCGAACGCCAAGTTCCCCTCGGGCATGGCCGACCTCACCGCCCGGGTCACCGGCGCCGGACTGACCCCGGGCCTGTGGATCGCGCCGTTCATCGCCCGGCCGGACGCGCGGATCGTCAAGGAGCGGCCGCACCTGTTCCTCACCGACGACGCCGGCACCCCGGTCCCGGCCGGCTACAACTGGGGCGGGCCGTACTACGCCCTGGACGTCACCCTGCCCGAGGCCCTCGACCACCTGCGGCAGACGATCGAGACCGTGGTCGGCTGGGGATTCCGCTACCTCAAGCTCGACTTCGTCAACGCCGCCGCCATCACCGCGCGGCGCCACGACCCGACGGTGGGTCGTGAGAGCGCCTACCGCGACGCGATGCGGCTGATCCGGCAGACCGCCGGCGAGGACGTCTACATCCTGGGCTCGGGTGCGCCGGTGCTGCCGTCGCTGGGGGTGTGCGACGGCATCCGGGTCGGGCCCGACGTCGCCCCGTTCTGGTCCCACTACGCCACCGAGGACCCCTCCGACGCCACCGCGCAGAACGCCCTGGTCTCCTCGGTGAACCGGCTCTGGCTCAAGGGCCTGGTCGAACTCGACCCGGACGCCGCCTACTTCCGCGACCGGCAGAGCCTGTTGACGGCGGCGCAGCGGCGGTTGCTGGTGGACCTCGCCCATGTCTGCGACTTCCGGGCCACCTCCGACCCGCCCGCGTGGCTGGCCACGACCGAACGCGCGGCGCTCGCCGACTTCCTCAAGTCCCGCCCCGAGGTGCGCCAGTTGGACCGCTACCGGTTCGAGATCGGTGCGCAGGAGGTGGACTTCACCGCGGCCGCGCTGCGCCGGGGCGACTGACCGCCGCCATGTGACCTGGGGGCGCAGGGAGTTCAGGGACCGGGGGGAAGAGGGGCGGGGACCGGGACCGGGGGCAAGGGCCGGGGGCCGGGGGGTTCAGGGGGGCGATTCTTCCGGGGTCGGGCCGGAGGGCACCACGCGCACCGTTCACTGCGATCGACCAACGGAGGTCGACACGATGCAACCACGCACGAGACCAACCGGGCACGCCAGGACGCGCCTTGCGATGGCGCTGGCGGCGCTCTTCGCGCTGCTGGCGGCGACCATGGCCGGCACGCACAGCGCGTCCGCGGCCCCGGCCGCGCCGGCCGCCGCCGGCGCCCCGGCCCGCCCCGCACCGCCCGCCACCCCGGACCCGTCCCTGACCGACCACCCGCTGACGTACGCGCCGGGACCGCTGGACAACCCGGACAAGGGCCTGGCGGTCTACTACAACGCGGGCACCGACCAGAACACCGGCTACCCGCACAGCATCACCTGGAGCTACTTCCCGCTCTCGGCGGTGATGACCGACGCGAGTGACTGCACCGCGCTGGACTGGTCCCCGGTGGAGAAGATGCTCGACGAGACCGCGTCGTACGGCAACACCGCCGCGATCCGGTTCTATCTGGACTACCCCAGCGGGAACCCGACCAACGGCATCCCCGCCTGCTGGAACGGCAAGGTGCCGACCAACGACGACACGTACTGGAACACCCAGAGCCCCGACTACAACAACGCGTTCCTGCTCAGCTCGCTGCAGCAGTTCATCGGGCAGTTCGGCGCGAAGTACGACGGCGACCCGCGGATCGGCTTCATCCAGATGGGCCTGATCGGCTACTGGGGCGAGTGGCACACCTGGCCGGAGAACGGCACCGGCGGCTACCCGGACTTCATGGCCACCGACGCGAACGCGGCACTGATCGTCAGGGCCTTCGCCAACGCCTTCCACACCACCAAGATCGAGGTCCGCTACCCCACGTCCGGCGGCGGGGCGGCGAACGACCTCGACGTGGGCTACCACGACGACTCGTTCTGCTACCGCGAAGGCGACCCGCTCGCGGGAGTCACCCTGCCCCAGTCGATGGGCGGCGCCGACTACTCCCAGCTCCAGTACGCGCTCGACGAGGGCGTGGAGAACAAGTGGGTCACCGACTCGATGGGCGGTGAGGTCCGGCCCGAGATCCAGGGCTCGGTCTTCGGCACCTGGGGCAGCGGCGCGAGCGGCTCCGACGACGACATCAAGGCGTGCATCGAGATGGAGCACACCACCTGGAAACTCGACCAGGGCAGCACCGGCTACAGCCCCACCGATCCCGACGTGGGGGCGGCGGTCCGCGCGATGGGCTACGACCTCACCGTGCCGGACGCGTACTACGACAGCAGCGTCTCGGGCACCGCGAAGATCGGCGTGAAGATCTCCAACGACGGGGTGGCGCCCTTCTACCACCCCTGGACGGTGCGCCTGGGCCTGAAGGACTCCTCGGGGAAGGTCGTCAAGACCTGGGACACCTCCTGGGACCTGACCAAGGTGATGCCGCTGAAGATCCGGGCGTTCCCGGACTGGAACGCCGGCACCGACCCGACATACCTGCCGTACGGGTACCCGGAATACTTCGACACCAGCGTGGACACCTCCTCCGTGGCGTCGGGCTCCTACCAGTTGGTGATGGACGTGGTGAACCCGCTCTCGGCGGTGAACGCCGCCGCCAAGAGCCTGCGCTTCGCCAACGCCACCCAGAACGCCGACGGTTGGCTGGGGCTCGGCGCCATCGCCGTGGGCTCCGGCAACAGCGGCGGCGGGGACGGCGGTTCCACCTCCTACGAGGCCGAGGCGTCCGCCAACACCCTGACCGGCGGCGCGGCCGTCGCCGACTGCACCGGCTGCTCGGGCGGGCAGAAGGTCGGCTACCTGGGCAACGGCGCGACGCTCACCTTCGACAACGTGGCCGGCGGCAGCGGCGGCGCCACCCAGGTGACCGTCGCCTACACCAGCGCCGTCGCCCGCACCCTGCAAATCAGCGCCGACGGCGGCACCCCGGTGAGCGTGTCCGTCACCCCGACCGCCGACTGGCAGACCACCGCCACCGCCACCGCGACGCTCGACCTGAAGGCGGGGAACGCCAACACCGTCACCCTCGCCAACCCGGATGACTGGGCACCCGACATCGACCGCATCACCGTCGGCTGACCTCGTCCATCGCCCGTATCGGGACCGGGGCGCCGGTCACGTGGTCCGCGCGCGGATCATGTGGCCGGCACCCGGCTCGGCGTACGCTGAGTGCCGCTTTCACCCCGAGGTCCACCCACGGATTCACCCGCAGGTGCACCACGAGACGCACCGCCGGCTTCATCACAGCCGCACCACCGGGTGCGCCATCAGGACGACCGGAACGACACTGACCGAAACGACACTGCCGGAGGAGGACGGGGGCATGGCCGACATCGTGCTGACCGGCGCGGGCAACGTGAAGATGACCCGGCGCATCCTGTCCGACCTGTTCCTCGTCCCCGCCCTGGCCGGCCGCCTGCGCATCCGGCTGCACGACATCGACCCGGACCGGCTGGCCACCGCCCTCACCCTGGCCCGGAGCCTGGACGCGGAGGCCGGCGCCGGAGCGGTGATCGAGTCGTACACCGACCGCAGGGCCGCCCTGTACGGCGCCGACTACGTGGTCTGCCAGCTGGGCGTCGGCGGCTACGACACCGCGCTGCGCGACTTCGAGATCCCGGCCCGGCACGGGCTGCGCCAGACCATCGCCGACACCATCGGCATCGGCGGCATCTTCCGCGGCCTGCGCACCATCCCGGTGATGGTCGGGCTCGCCCGGGACATGGCCGAGCAGTGCCCCGACGCGTGGCTGCTCAGCTACACCGACCCGCTGGTGATGACGCTGTGGGCGGTGCGCGAGGTCACCGGCATGAGCCGCGTGGTCGGCCTGTGCCACGCGGTCCGCGACACCCACGCGTTCCTCGCCGACGCGGTCGGCCGGGAGGCCGAGGACCTCACCTTCCTCACCGCGGGGCTGACCCATCAGGCGTTCGTGCTGCGCTTCGAGGCCGACGGCAGGTCGCTGTACCCGGAGCTGGAGGCCGCGGTGCGGGCCGACCCGAAGCTGGGGCGGCATGTGCGGATGGAGATGTGGCGCCGGTTCGGCTACTTCCCCACCGAGTCCAGCGAGCACGCGGCCGAGTACGTGCCCTGGTTCATGCGCCATGACGACGAGATCGCCCGGCTGGGCATCCCCGTCGGCGAGTACCTGGGGGTGCTCAGCCGGAGCCTGCACGCCTACGAGGAGATCCGCCGGGGGCTGGCCCAGGGGCGGCCGATGCTGATGCGCTGGCTGGAACCCGAGATCGCCTCCGAGGTGCTGCGGGCGATGATCACCGGCGAGACCCGGCGGGTGAACCTGACCCTGCCCAACGAGGGCCTGATCCCCGCGCTGCCGGCCGAGTGCTTCGTCGAGGTGCCCGCCGACATCGACGCCGGCGGCGTCACGGCCGCCCCGATCGACCGCTATCCCGCGCAGCTGGCCGCGCTCAACCGCGCGTACGTCAACGTCGCGGAACTGACCGTCCGCGCCGTGCTGGACGGCGAACCGCGTCATGTGCGGCACGCTGCGATGCTGGACCCGAACACCGCGGCGACGCTCTCGCTGGCCGCGATCGAACAGCTCTGCGACGAGATGACCGAAGCACACCGCGACCTGCTGCCCGCCGGTCTCGCGGACCGGAAGGGCCAGGCGTGACCAGTACCCATGAGCCGATGCCGGCCGAGGTCCGCCGCGAGCGCATGCTCGCCCTGGTCCAGGAGCAGGACTTCGTGCGGATCGCGGCCCTCGCCGAGGCGTTCGGCGTCTCGGTGGTCACCGTCCGGGGCGACCTGGACGTGCTGGAGGAACACGGCCTGATCCGCCGGGTCCGCGGCGGCGCCCGGGCCGCGCCGCTGGACACGCGGAACGAGCCCTCCTACGAACAGTCGCTGGGCTCGGCCGCGTTGGAGAAGGCCGCCATCGCCAAGACCGCGGCCCAGCGGGTCGGCAGCGGCCAGTCCCTCGTCATCGACGCCGGGACCACCACGACCTTCTTCGCCCGCGAGCTGGTCGCGCGCCGGGATCTGACCGACCTGATGGTGTTCACCAACAGCACCAGCGTCGCCCACCAGCTCGAACCCGCCATCCCGCGCTTCACCGTGGTGCTGTCCGGGGGGACGCTCCGCCCGCTGCAGCGGTCCCTGGTCGACCCGATGGGCGGGCGCATCCTGGAGAACATCCACGCCGACACCGCGTTCCTGTCGTGCAGCGGCATCCACCCCGACACCGGCGTCACGAACATCAACATCCAGGAAGCCGAGATGAAGATCAGGATGCTGCGCGCCACCACCCAGCACATCCTGCTCGCCGACTCGACCAAGCTCGGCAGGACCGACCTCGCCCCGGTCTGCCCGCTCAGCGATCTGGACCTGCTGATCGTCGGCGACAACGCGACCGGCACCCAGGTCGCCCAGCTGCGCGAGTACGGCCTGACCGTCGAACTCGGGGTGCTGACGGACCAGTCGTAGGGACTGGTCGTGCGGACCGGCTTTACGGACCGGCTTTACGGACCGGTCGTACGGTCCTGGCAGGTCGCGGACCGGGGCGGGGATCACGGCGTGCGGTCGCGCAGCGCCTGCTCGACGGCGTCCCGTACCCGGGTGTCCTCGCGCAGCTCGCGCCGCGCGCGGGCGCGGCGGGCCAGGACGAGCGCCGCGGCGATCCCTGCGGCGAGGGCCACGACCAGCAGGGTCAGCAGCCACGGGACGGCCCAGCCGCCGCCGGTCGCCCGGACCGGCTCCAGTTCGGTGGTGGAGCCCGACGCGTCGACGGCCACGGGGGTGAGGGTCACGCGCGCCGACAGCCGGAATCCGGGCTCGACGCCGTGCACCGGCACCGTCACCTTCCGGCTCTCCCCCGGGAGCAGGTCCGGCATCGCGGCGACCTTGCCCGCCTCGGTCCGCAGCAGGCCGAAGGGGCCCGCGACGGAGACCGCCTGGCGCGCCGACAGCACGGCGTTGCCGGTGTTGTGGACCCGGTAGGTGACGACCGTGTCGCCCTTCGCGAAGGGGGTGAGCGGGCCGGAGTAGCCGACGTGGACGTCCTCGACCGCCAGGCCCGGGGTGAGTTCGCCGCTGACCCGCAGCTTGACCCGGATGCCGAGCCGACGGTCGACGTTGATGCCCGCGGCGTCGTCGGGCTGGGTCAGGGCGGTGAGGACGCCCCCGACGTAGTCGCCGGGTGTGGCCCGGTCCGGAACGGTCACCGTGAAGGGGACGTCCACGGACTTCCCGGGCTTGATCTCGACGCTCTTCCGGTCGGTGTGCAGCCAGGCGCCGACGGCGACCGACTTCTTCGCCCGGGGGAGCAGGTCGAGTTGGCCGGCGTCGGAGGTGAAGCCGTCGGCGGCGTAGAGGTCGAGGGTGAGCGGCGCCTTGCCGCGGTTGGCGACGACCAGGGTGTCCTCGACCCGGCCGCCGGGGTTGACGGTGTAGCTGTAGCTGGACCGGTCGTCGCCGTGGCTGCCCGAGCCGGTACGCACCGTCCAGGTGGCGTCGGTGTCCGCCGCCAGGGCGGAGCCGGCCGGCAGCCCGGCGACCGCGAGGAGGGTGAGCAGGACCAGGGCGACGGTACGGATGAGGGCGGCGGCGGAGGTCGTCCGGCGCGTCACGGGCGGGTGCATCTCGGGTCCTCGGGCGGTCGGTGGGGTGAGACCGGCGGGGCGGGCAGCTGGGTGCCCGCCCCGCCGGGTGGGACGGGTACGGTCAGCTGCTCAGCGCGGTGATCGTGAGGGTGGCGCGGTAGGAGCCCTTGTCGGCGCTGCCCGGGATCTTCAGATCCAGGTCGGCGCCCAGCTCGGCCTTGCCCTTGGGGTGGCCCTGGTCGGCCCAGCCGAGGCCGCGCGAGACGGACAGGCCGGGACCGTGGTCGTCATAGGCCGAGGCGACCGAACCGCTGGCCTTGGCGCCGGCGCCGCCCTCCAGCACCTTCGGCGTCCAGCCGAGGTAGGCGCCGGAGAACGTCTTGCCGGCGTCCTTGAAGTCGCCCACGCTCGCCGATATCGACCACGGCGCGAGCGAACGGCGGCTGTCGGAGACGGCGATCGGGTTGATCCGGCCGGTCGCGTCGAAGTAGTCACCGTCGTGGTCCTTGGCGGTGCCGAGGTCCACCAGGCCGTTGTAGCCGTCGATGGTCCAGCCGAACTCGCCCGGCGCGGCGGCGGGCACGTCGACCTGCAGGTCCTGGCCCGAGCCGTGGTACGGGTGCACGCTCACCTTGTCGACGAGCGAGCCGACCGGCTGGCCGGTGGTGGTGTTCTTGCACCAGTCGCCGCCCTCGACGGCCGCGTTGGGCGCCGCGCAGGTGCCGCTGCGCACGTCCTCGACGACCAGCTTGTCGTTGCGGACCTGCACCTTGACGTAGCTGCGCACGTGCTCCTGGTTCTGCACGGAGCTGTACCAGTAGTTGCCCGGGTTCAGCGGGTCGGCGCCGTTGCCCGCGCCGCTGGTGCCGCTGGAGTCCGGGGCGGTGATGTCGTAGTACTTCGAGCCCGAGGCCGAGTTGGCGGTCACGTAGAGCACGCCGCCGGGGCCGGGGTAGACGTCGGAGGCGCCCGGCTGCTCGGCCGCGTCCGCCTTCTCGCCGTTCTTGATCAGGTAGCTGCGGGCGTAGCTGTGGTCGTGGCCCTGGAGCACCAGGTCCACGCCGAGCTTGGACACCGCGGTCGGGAAGTCCACGCGGCGGACCTTGTTGTCGCTGTCCTTTGCGTGCGAGGCCGGCGAGTAGATCGAGTGGTGGAAGACGAGCACCTTCCACTTGGCCTCGGAGCCGTGCTGGTTGATGACGTCGGTCACGTACTTGACGTGGGCCTCGTCACCGCCGCCGCCCTGGGAGGTGGTGTAGCTGTTGCTGTTGACGTCGATGAACAGCACGTCCTTGTAGATGTACCAGTAGTCGCCGCCCGAACTGTCAGACTCCGGCTTGCCGTTGGAGTAGTACGGGGCGGTGCGGTCGGTGTTCGGGGTGTACAGGTGCTGCTCGTACGCCTTGCCGCCGACGTCGTGGTTGCCGATGGTGGCCGCCCACGGGTACTGGCGCAGCTTGTCGGGCGCGAGGAAGGCGTTCCACTGGGACTCGGTGTTGGCGCTCTCCACCTGGTCGCCGCCGGAGACCAGCAGTTCGGCCTTCGGGTTGGCCGCGAGGGAGACGTCCAGGGTGTCCTGCCAACCGGCCTGGTCCTTGGCGGTGTTGCCGGAGGAGCCGATCTGCGGGTCGCCGTAGAACAGGAAGTCGTAGTCGCCGTCGAAGTCCTGCGTGGTGAACGCGTACGTCGCGGACCAGTCGCCCGCGGAGCCGACCCGGTAGGAGTAGGCGGTGTTCTCCTTGAGGTCGGTGATCGTCGCGTGGCGGTTGTAGCCGCCGCTGGAGGCGATGTTCGCCCCGCCGGCGGCGTCGAAGGTGGCGGCGCCGGCCGGGAACTCGCCGGCGGTCAGCTCCGCGGTCGGGGCGACCTGGATCTGCTGCGCGGTGTCGGCTGAGGAGTACCAGGAGACGGTGCGCTGCGCCTCGTTGGCGCCCACTCCGAGGATGACGCCGCTGAGCGTGGTGGGCGACGCGGCGCCGGCGGGCGAGGCCGCGGCGCCGCCGAGGGCGATCGTCATGCCCAGGAACGCCGCGGTGACCCCGGTGGCCACGCGGCGCCGCGCGGGCCCGCGGGCCTGCGTCGAGCTGCTCGATTTCATGGGTTTTTTCGTTCCCTTTACTAAGAGAAAACCAGAACTTGGCGATCGTCAAGCTGTCGCGGGAGGGTGAACCGCTCGCGAATACGACCTTTGGAGCGGCTGAACTTCCCACAGACCTATGCCTCAGAACATGAACACCCGTTGCATGAACCACATGAGTCCCATAACCGTCACACCGGCGGAGATCGCACCGGTCGCCCAGCGGCCGGCCACCGGCGCGCGGCGGCGCAGCAGGGCCAGCAGCGGGAAGACGGCGGCGATGATCGTCAACTGGACGGCCTCGATGCCGACGTTGAACACCAGCAGGGACCACAGCAGCGTCCACGAGAACGCCTTGTCGATGCCGAGCGCGCCGGCGAAGCCCAGGCCGTGCACGAGGCCGAAGCAGAACACGACCGCGAGGCGGGTCCAGCCGGCCCGGTCCAGGGCGAAGTGGCCGCCGCCGGAGGTCTCCAGCTCGGTCGCCTCGCCCCCGCGCCGCCACAGCCGCCACAGGTACCAGCCGGCCACCACCGCGATCGACAGCGCGATGACCGGCTCCACGACCCGCGCCGGCACGTCGACCAGACCCAGGGCGGCGAGCATGAAGGTCACCGAGTGGGCCAGGGTGAAGCTGGTGGCCGCGAGCACGATCTCGCGCAGCCGCCGCGACCCGGCGATGAGGGCCAGCAGGAACAGGATGTGGTCGATCCCGGTCAGCAGGTGCTCGGCGCCCAGCCGGAAGAACTCCCCGAACTGGTCGTACCACGGCTGCGCGAGCGAGACCGACGGGTGGGCGGCGTCGAGCGCGGCGCTGCCCGACCGGCCGTCGAGGTGGTAGGTGACGATCGTCTTGGTGCCGGTGACATACGTCTCGGCGTCGGGGAACAGCCCGCTGCGCAGCACCGGTTCGCCGGCCCGCCCGGAGCAGTCCCAGTCCAGCGGCAGCACGGCGTACGGCACGCCCTGCCGCCGGGTCATCGTGAAGCCGCCGGCCCGGGCGGGCGTGCAGGCCCTGCCGCCGGCGGTGACGGAGAAGCGCCGGGTGACGTAGCCGACGGCCGACCGGGCGTGCGCGTCGAGCGCGGCGGCCTGCGCCTTGGTGTCGCCGGCGTCGAACGCGGCGTTCCCGGCCCGGAAGAGGGCGTCGTCGTGCTCGTAGTCGGCGGTGGAGATGACGTAGAGGTCGTACTCCAGCTCCAGCGTCGTCCGCAGCCGGCGCCCGCCACTGTCGCCGTCACCGTCGCCTTCGCCCTCGGTGACGTGGACGTAGGCGACCGACGTGAACCCGTGGGCCGACGCGGGCGGGGCGAGACTCAGGAAGGCGATCACCGCTACGGCGATCGCGACGGCGGTGCGGCGGGCACGTGCTGGCATGGGGCTCCTTCGGGGTTGCCCGTGCACGGTGCACGCCTTGGATGAACAAAGACCATCCCTTTGCCGAATCATTAAAGAACAACCGCGCGAACGGCGCCTCAGGGCCTATTCGGCGCCAAAGGAATCAGCAGGATGGGACGCACCATTCCGCCATCACTCGGAGGACGATCGCCTTGCGCCCCCCGCTCCGGGCCGCCGCCCTGCTGGCCGCGGCCGCCGCGCTGGTCACCGGATGCGGTTCCGGCGACGACTGGTCACGGCCGCACCCGGCACCCAGCGCCGTCGGCACGCTGGAGGCGGGGTTCGCCGATCCCTCCGCCCCGCCCGCGCCGGAGGCGACCATCACCCCGCGGCCCGGTTCCTGGAACGGGGTCCACCCGTCGAAGGGCTACCGCGTGGTCCTGCTCACCGCCGGGGACGACCGCCCGACCAGGTCGCTGGTCACCGCCGTCAAGGACTGGGCCGCGAAGGAGCACGTCAGCCTCAGGACGGTGGTCGCCGACGGCCCCTCCGACCTGCTTCCCGCCATCACCAGGTCCCTCGCCGCGCGACCGGACCTCGTCGTCAGCGCGGGCGACGGCCTGGTCGACCCCCTCGCGACCGCCACCGCGAACCACCTGTCCCAGCAGTTCCTGGTGGTGGGGGCGGAGTTGGCCGAGCCGACGCAGAACGTCACCTCGGTCGACTGGTCGGGGGCGTCGTTCCGCGGCGAGGGGCTCGGCATGTCCTCGACCTACGACGCCGCCTCGTTCACCGCCGAGCGCTGCACCGCCGCGATCGGCGCGGGCACGGCGGCCGTGCTCAACCACCTGACGGGGATAGTGATCTGGCTCGACGAGATCTGAACCGGCCGCCGCCCGCGTCGCGGGGAAGGCGTCAACTGCGGTGACCGCGAGGACGGGTGACTTCGCGTCAGGTGACGCCGGTCAGCGGTCGTCGTGGGTGATGGCGGCGACGGGGACGTCGAGAGCGTGGGCGCAGCGCCGGATCGTGTCGTCGCTCGCACCGACCAAGCCGCGTTCCAGGCGGGAGAGATGGCCCCGGTCCAGCCCCGTCAGCACCTGCATCTCGCGAAGGCTCATCTTCCGAGCAATGCGAAGTGCCCTCATTGCCGCGCCGTTCGGTCTCACGTCTCGAAAGTATCCGCCAACCACCGCGCTTGCAAGTCCAACAGATCTTAAATGTGAGCTTTCCAAGCTCGATGGCGTCATTCGATCGCCTTCTCCCGAGCCGCATCACCGCCATTCCACGCAACCAATGGGCGAGTTCCGGCCGTATCGGCCGCAGGTCGAAGGCTCGGAAGATGGCTGCGTGGTTGCGTGCAGTCCGGCATGATGTGGGCCATGGACGGAGATTGGTTGCGGCTGGGCGGCGTCATCCGGGCAGCGCGCAAGCGCAAGGGACTCAGCCAGGTGCGCCTCGGCGACTCGATCGGCGTGAAGCGGACCGTGATCCAGACGATCGAGCGCGGGCACGAGTTCCAGAGCGTCACGGCGACCCTGCGGGACATCGAACGCATTCTGGAGTGGGGCCAGGGCTCGATCGAGCACATCCTCGACGGCGGCGACCCGCTGCCGCCGGACTCCCCCGGCAACCGCTACTACACCCGGCACGCGCGGCCGGATGCCGGCGGTGAGCTGCCGGTACGGATCTCCCGCGCGCTCGCCGAGGGCGTCACCCTGGACACCGCGGTCGTGCCGCTGTCGCCCAACACCGAGATGGTGGTGGTGGTCAAGGGCAAGCCGGACGCCACGCACGACCAGATCGAGGCGGCCCTGGCGGCATGGGAGAAGAGGGGCGGCCACCTGGACCGGCTCCGGGAGATCGCGGACGCCCGCGAGGACTGAGTCCGGCGGCGGCCCGGCCACGGCCCGGCGACGTCGTACGTCGTAACCTGGCGGTGTGCGGCCTGGAAAAGACCAGGTCGCGGCGGCCGGGTCGGACGGACCGGGTCGGCTCGGGGCCGGAGAGCCGGGGGACACGCGATGGCGCGCAGAGCGGGGCGCGGGGCGCCTGCCGCCCCGTTGGGGCAGCGCCAGGGCGTCGATCCGGTGCGCGTGCGCCTGCCCGACCCCGCCGACGGCGACAGCGACGCCGACGGTGCGGCGGGGCGCGCGGCCTGGACGACGATCGGCGGGTACCTGCTGGAGCGGTACGGCGCGGCGGTCGGCCGGGAGCGGATCGAGGCGATGCTCGCCGCGGGGCGGTTCGTCACCGCGGACGGGCCGGTGGGCGCGCTGACGCCGTACGCACCCGGGGCGTGGGTCTGGTTCCACCGCGACTTCCCGCCGGAGCCGGCCGTGCCGTTCCCGGTGGAGGTGCTCCACCGGGACGAGCGGATCGTGGTCGCCGACAAGCCGCACTTCCTGGCCACCACCCCGCGCGGCCGCCATGTCACCGAGACCGCGCTGGCCCGGCTCCGCCGCGAGCTGGACCTGCCGCTGCTGTCCCCCGCGCACCGGCTGGACCGGTTGACCGCGGGAGTGGTGCTGTTCGTCGTACGTCCCGAGGACCGCGGGGCGTACCAGACGCTCTTCCGGGACCGGCTGGTACGCAAGGAGTACGAGGCCGTCGCGGCCTACGACCCGGCGGTCGCGCTGCCGGCGACGGTGCGCAGCCGGATCGTGAAGGAACGCGGGCAGATGGCGGCGCGGGAGGTGCCGGGGCCGTACAACGCGGAGAGCGTGGTCGAGCTGCTGGCGCGGCGCGGCGGGCTCGGCCGCTACCTTCTGCGGCCCCTGACCGGCCGCACCCACCAGTTGCGGCTGCACATGCAGGCGTTGGGGCTGCCGTTGTTGAACGACCCGATCTACCCGGAGGTGTGGGCGGAGGCGGCGGCCGAGGAGGGCGCGGACCCGTACGCACGGCCGCTTCAACTGCTGGCGCGGACGCTGGAGTTCACCGATCCGCTGACCGGCCGGGAGCTGCGGTTCGCCAGCGCGCGCCGGCTGTCCGCGTGGCCGCCCGACGCCGACGAGCCGGGCGGCGAACGCGGACGGCTGACGGCTGACGGCTGACGGCTGACGGCAGCAGGGGGCCGCGGGTCAGGCCATCTGCGGGTCCGGCTGGAGGACGGCGAAGAACGCCCCCTCGGGGTCCCTGAGCAGCGCGACCCGGCCGATGCCGCCCACCTGTGTGGTGGGCATCAGCACGGTCGCGCCGTGCGAGGCGGCGGTGGTCACCACGCCGTCGGCGTCGGCGACGCCGACGTAGGGCTGCCAGTAGCAGACCCCGTCCGGCAGTTGCTCGGGCGCGAGTTGCATGATGCCGCCGTGCGAGCCGGCCTGGCCGCCGCCGGCGCGGGAGACCACCGTGTAGACCCCGGCGTCGGCGGCCAGCGGCATGTCCGCGGTGTCCCAGCCGAAGAGGCTGCCGTAGAAGCGCTTGGCCTGCTCGGCGTCCGTCGTGTACAGCTCGGTCCAGCACAGGGCGCCGACGCCGGTGCGGTCCAGCCCCTTGAGGGTGCCGGGCTGGTAGACGGCGAACTGGGCGCCGGACGGGTCGGTGTACCCGGCGATCCGGCCCTGGTCCCCGATGTCGAGCGGCGCGAACCGGACCGAGCCGCCGGCCTGCTCGACGTCCTTGGTGGTGGCGTCGGCGTCGGCCGTCTCGAAGTACAGCGTCCAGGCCGGGCTGACCCCCTCCTCGGTGATCGGGCCGAGGCCGGCGACGGTCTGCCCGTCGAGCTGGAACATGCCGTACCCGCCGGCGTCGGGGCCCGCCGAGCGGAACTCCCAGCCGAACAGCGCGCGGTAGAACGCCGCCGCGCCCTCGACGTCGCGGCTGCCGAGGTCGAGCCAGCTCGGTGCGCCGGGCACGTAGTCGTTGGTGAGCATGGTGCGGTCCTCCGTGATCGTGAGCCCGAACGCGCGCGCGACGTGCGGAACGCGGGAGGGCGGAGCGGAATGCGCCAGGTGCCGGATTCCGTGGGATATGCAGCCGATACGGCCGCTGTGTCCTCCCTCACACTCAGCATGCCAGCAGACTCCGACAACCGCCGTTCGTGCCAGGTCACAGCCTGGTGAACGACCCGGGGCCGGTCCGGCCGAGCACGCGCGGTGGTCAATCGGTTCGGGATTGTCAGTGGGCCGGTCTAGGGTGGATCACATGTACGGGGGAGATCTCGATCAGGCGAACGCGGCCCTGCGCGCTTATGTGCAGGAGCACGGCGACCGGCCTTGGACGGCCGAGGAGTTGACCGAACTGGCGCGGCTGCGCGCCCAGTGGACGGCGGCGGCGCGCGGTGTTCGGGTGGAGATACGTCCGGTGGCCGGGCCGGTGCGGGGCGCCTCGGTGGTCACCGCCGCTTGAAGGGGCGCGCGGCCCACGGGTTCAGCCGTGGACGACCGCGTGCGGGGGTCGCAGGGCATCGGTGCCGGGAGCGGGCTCGGCGGTGTCGTCGCCCAGCTTGACGATCCGGTTGCCGGCGTCGACGTGGACCACGGCCGGCCGCAGCGCGCGGGCCTCGGCGTCCTCGACCTGGGCGTAGCTGATCAGGATGACCAGGTCGCCGGGGTGCACCAGGTGGGCGGCGGCTCCGTTGATGCCGATGACGCCTGAGCCGCGCTCGCCCTCGATCACATACGTCTCCAGCCGGGCGCCGTTGGTGATGTCCACGATGTGCACGAGCTCGCCGGGCAGCAGGTCCGCGGCGTCCATCAGCTCGGCGTCCACGGTCACCGAACCCACGTAGTGCAGATCCGCCTGGGTCACGGTGGCCCGGTGGATCTTGGACTTGAACATGGTGCGCAGCACGGCGTCGCCTCCTGGCGGGTGGGTGGGTCGCGTTCCCTGCCGGGATACGCGCCGTCGCCTCCAGGGTAGGGCCGCCGGGCCCGGGCGCGGTGGGGGGTGCGGGGCGGAGTGCGGAAGATCTCAGCGACCGGGTCGGGGTTCGCGGGAGCGCGGGTCCCGGCAGTTCGAAGGAGCGCGGGTCCCGGCAGGCGGGCACACCGCCGCGGTCCCGGGCGGAGGTGTCAGCCGGCCGCGGTCGCCGCCGGCGCCTGCGAGGACGGCGGTGGCGGCGCGGGCAACCGGTCGTAGAGCTCGACGAGCGCGGCGTCGAGGCGGATCACGGCGGGCGGTCCGGTGCGGACCGGCCGCGGGGGTGCGGCGTCCGGGCGGTTGCCGAGGCGGCGGCGCACCTGGCCGAGGTTGCGTGCGGCCAGGCCGAGTTGGGGTCGGGCCGCGGCGAGTCCGGCCGCGTCGCTGAGCGCGAGCGCGCGGCCGGCGTGCGCGCAGGCGGTCAACGCGTCCACCCAGTCGGCGGCGTGCTGCGGCGCGGGCGCGGCCCGGCGCGTCCCCCACGCGGGGTGGCCGAGGGTGCCCCGGATCAGGGTGCGGTGGGCGCGGGCGGGTGCGGCGGCCACCGCGAGTTCACGGGTGGCGCGGTCGAAGCGGCGGGCCAGCCGCCGGATCTCCGCGGGCCGCGGCTCCGGCGCGCGGGCCGCGACCAGCAGGTCGGCCAGCACCCGCAGGGCGCGGGCGGCCCGGCCGCGCAGGACCGTGGCGGTCGGCAGCGGCAGCACGAAGTACGCAGCCGCGATCCCGCAGGCCGACCCGAGCAGGATGCCCTCGGGGCGCTGCACGAGGAGGGCGCCGCCCTGCTCGCCGTTCAGGCCGTAGAGCACCGCCAGCAGGCTCGTGACGCAGAACGCCCAGGCCGCGTAGGTGGTTTCGCGCAGCCACAGGCCGACCAGCAGGTAGCAGAAGATGACGGTGATCGCCGCGGCGTCGTCGCCCGCGACCAGGTGCGCCACGAGGGTCCCGGTGACCGCGCCGATGAACGCGCCCGCCACCCGCAACCCGCTGCGGTGCACGACGTCGCCGCGCCCCCGTGCCGCGCTGCACACCACGAACGCGGTGATCATCACCCACGACCAGTGCCGCGGGAACACCAGGTGGCCGACGGCGAAGGCCGCCGCCATCGCCACCGCGAGCTGCGCGGCCAGCCGTGCCTGCGGCTGCGGGTTCCGCCAGCCGCCCGGCCGCGCCGCGGGCGCCGGGGGTTCGGGGGCCGGCCCCTGCACCGCCCGCACCCCGCGTACCGCCGCGGCGGCGGCCCGCACAGCGGCGAGCGCGTCGTCCAGGGCGCCGCCTCCCCCCGGCCCGTCCGCCCCGGGTCCGCCCGTCCCCATACCGCCGGTCCCCGCGCCGCCCACCGCGGCAGGTGTCCCGGCGACCCGGGACCGTACGACCCGGGACCGTACGACCGGGGCACGTACGCCCTGCGCGGGAACGCCCTGCGCCGATACGCCCCGCTCCGGTGCGGCCCGGTCCGAGATGGTCGGCTGCTCCGGTGCGGCCTGCGCGGCGCCGGCGCCGGCCGAACCGCCCGCACCCGCGGGCTCGTCGCCGGGGCCGGGCCGTACGACGGGGGCCGGGGCGGCCGCCGGCTGCCCCGCGGTGACCTCGGCGGTGAGGACGGCCGCGGCGAGGGTGTCGAGCGGGGTGCGGTCGGCGCCGGCGGGGAGGCGGGCGGCGTCGAGGCGGTCCTCGACGGTGAGGGCGGTGCGGTGCAGGGTCAGCGCGGCCTTGGCGTGCCGGGCGCCCCCGGGCGCGAGGGCGCGCAGGCGGACGGCGCCGCGTACGAAGTCGCCCGCCGCCGCGGCCGCCTCGCGGGTGGGGCGGGACGGCAGCAGCTGCTGGGACCCGAGCACGCAGGCCACCGCGATGACCCCGCACACCGCACCCCACAGCGGCCCGGTGGCCTTGGCCGCGGACGGCGGCACCGGCGTGACCAGCACGGCGATCAGCGGGGTGAGCGCCAGCCGCCCGAAGCGCCGCACCTTGCCGCCGAACCGCATCAGGTAGCGGGACCCGCCGACCGCGGCCACGAAGACGCCCGCGCCGAACCACGCGTTCTGCACCATCAGCCGCCCGACGAAGGCGGCGAGGACGCCGACCAGGGGGACGTACGCGAGGGCCGACAGCCGGTGCGGCAGGCTGGTCGCGTGCAGGCTGCGCGACACCATCACCGCGACGACGGTCGCGATCACCACCATGCCGCCGGGCAGGCCGGCGGCATGGCCGACCGCGCCCGACACCAGCAGTGCCGCGACGGCGGCGAGCACGGTGCGCACGGCGATCCGCAGCCGTACCCGTCCCGGGTCCAGCAGGCGCAGCCGGATCAGCATCCTTCGTCCCCCCTCGTCCCCGCCATGACGTCTCCTCGCGCGGGCCGTACCCGGTCACGCGCTCCAGATTGATAAGCCTTGCGTATGACTTTCGGCCGCACGCCGACCGCTCGTCCGCTCGGATAGCCAGATCATGCCCGTGTCAGGGTAGAAAAATCATACGCCTAGCTTAGGAAACAGCACGATGTCGTTCCCTCCCCCGCCGTCCGACGACAGCGCCGTGGTCCGCCGCTCGGTGAACCGGCTGGCCCGGCGGATGCGCGCCGAGCGGCTGCCGGACGGGCTGCCCAGTGCCCGGCTCGGCGTCCTCGCGCAGCTGTACCGCGGCGGCCCGAGCACGCCGGGCGCGATGGCCGCGGCACTCCACGTGCAGCCGCAGTCGCTGACCCGCACGCTGGCCGCACTGCGCGAGGACGGCTACGTGACGCACTCACGCAACGCGGGCGACGGCCGGCAGCGCCTGGTCGAGCTGACCGCGAGCGGCTTCGAGGCCATGGCGCGCGACGTCGCCCACCGCGACGAGTGGCTGCGCCGGCGGATGGCCGCGGAACTGAACGACACGGAGGTGGCGCTGCTGCGGCTGGCCGCCACACTGCTCGACCGGCTCGCCGACGACGACGGCTGAGCGGCGGGCGGGAAAGCCACCGCGGGCAACGGGGGTCGATCGGGATCGACCCACCCCTTGGGAATACCCCTAGGGGGTATATGGTTGCCACCAGTGAGAGCGGGAGATTCGCCCGCTCGCCGCGGCGCGGCCCAGCGACATCGACCGCAGCCGCACCAGCCGTACGCGTCGCGCGTACCCGTGGATGAGGAGCACAGCATGAGCGAGGCCGTCTACTCGGTGTCCGGTATGACCTGCGGGCACTGCGAGTCCGCGGTGAGCAAGGAGGTCGGCGCGATCCCCGGGGTCACCTCCGCGACCGCGGTGGCCGGCAGCGGCCTGCTGACCGTCGCGTCCGAGCAACCGCTGGACGACGAGGCGGTGCGCGCGGCCGTGGACGAGGCGGGTTACGAGCTCGTCGGCCGGGCCTGACCGAGCAGCCCCACCCGCGGCGGACCGCGTCCGGACGGACCGTACGGACGGATCGGACCTGACCGGGCCGGGCCGGAGTCGACCGGGCCGGACTCGACCGGACCGGCCGCCTCCGCGGGCACGGCTGCGGGCCGCACGCACCGGGCGCACCGGGAGCACATCGAACGCCGCACGGATCGACCAGGGAGTGAGCAGTGGCGACCAGCACAGCACACACGCACAGCGAACCCGCGGGAAAGCGGGTCGAATTGGCGATCGGCGGCATGACCTGCGCGTCCTGTGCCGCCCGGATCGAGAAGAAGCTCAACCGGATGGACGGGGTCACCGCGAGCGTCAACTACGCGACCGAGAAGGCCAGGGTCGAGTACGCGGGCGAGGTGGCGGTGGGCGACCTCATCGCGACGGTCGAGGCCACCGGATACACCGCCGCGGTGCCCGCTCCCCCGGCCGCCCCGGCGCCGTCCGCGCCCCCGGGCGCACCGTCCGGCTCCGCGGCCGAAGGCAACGGCCCCGCCGACGCCGGCGACCCCGAACTCACCACGCTGCGCCAGCGCCTGACCACGGCGGTCGTCCTCGGCCTGCCGGTGATCCTGCTGTCCATGGTGCCCGCGCTGCAGTTCACCAACTGGCAGTGGCTCGCGCTGACCCTCGCCTCCCCCGTGGTGGTCTACGCCGGCTGGCCCTTCCACCGCGCCGCGTACACCAATGCCCGGCACGGCGCCGCGACGATGGACACCCTGGTGTCGGTCGGCACCCTCGCGGCCTTCGGATGGTCGCTGTGGGCGCTGTTCTTCGGCGACGCGGGGATGCCCGGCATGACCCACCCCTTCGAGTTCACCATCTCCCGTGGCGACGGTGCGAGCGAGATCTACCTCGAAGCGGCCGCGGGTGTCACCGCGTTCATCCTCGCCGGGCGGTACTTCGAGGCCCGGGCCAAGCGCCGGGCCGGCGCCGCGCTGCGCGCCCTGCTCGAACTCGGCGCGAAGGACGTGGCGGTGCTCCGCGACGGCATCGAAGTACGCGTGCCCATCGGCGAGTTGGCGGTCGGCGACCACTTCGTCGTCCGCCCGGGCGAGAAGATCGCCACCGACGGGGTGGTCCGCGAGGGCGGCTCCGCGGTCGATGCCTCACTGCTGACCGGTGAGTCGGTGCCGGTCGAGGTCGGGCCCGGATCGCCCGTCACCGGCGCTACCGTCAACGCGGGCGGCCGGATCGTGGTCGAGGCCGTGAAGGTCGGCGCCGACACCCAACTCGCCCGGATGGCCCGCCTGGTGGAGGACGCGCAGAACGGGAAGGCGGCGGCCCAGCGGCTCGCCGACCGGATCTCCGGGGTGTTCGTGCCCGCGGTGATCGCGCTGGCGCTCGGCACGCTCGTGGTGTGGTTCGCGCTCGGCGAGGGCGCCACGGCGGCGTTCACCGCGGCGGTCGCCGTCCTGATCATCGCCTGCCCGTGCGCGCTCGGCCTGGCCACGCCCACCGCGCTGCTCGTCGGTACCGGGCGCGGCGCCCAACTCGGCATCCTCATCAAGGGACCCGAGGTGCTGGAGTCCACCCGGGCCGTGGACACCGTGGTGCTCGACAAGACCGGCACGGTCACCAGCGGTTCGATGACGCTGACCGCCGTGCACCTCGCGGACGGCGAGGACGAGGCCGCGGTGCTGCGGCTGGCCGGCGCCCTGGAGGGCGCCTCCGAGCACCCGATCGCCCGCGCGATCGCGGCCGGCGCGACGGAGCGGCTCGGGACCCTGCCGGTGCCCGAGGACTTCGCCAACGTGCCCGGGCTCGGCGTGCAGGGCATCGTCGACGGGCACGCGGTGCTCGTGGGCCGCGAGCGCCTGCTGCGCGAGTGGTCGCAGGAACTGCCGTCCGCGCTCGCCGCGGCCAAGTCCGCCGCCGAGGAGCGCGGCGCCACCGCGGTCGCCGTCGGCTGGGACGGGCAGGCCAGGGCCGTGCTCGTGGTCTCCGACGCGGTCAAGCCGACCAGCCGGGAAGCGGTACGGCGGCTGCGGGCGCTCGGGCTGCGGCCGGTCCTGCTCACCGGTGACAACACGCAGGTCGCCCGGTCCGTCGCCGCGCAGGTGGGGATCGACGGGGAGGACGTCCACGCGGAGGTCCTGCCCGAGGACAAGGTGGCCGTCGTCCGGCGGCTGCAGGAGCAGGGGCGGGTCGTGGCGATGGTCGGCGACGGCGTCAACGACGCGGCCGCGCTCGCCCAGGCGGACCTGGGGCTGGCGATGGGCACCGGCACGGACGCGGCCATCGAGGCGGGCGACCTCACCCTCGTACGGGGCGACTTGCTGGTGGCGGCCGACGCGATCCGGCTGGCGCGGCGCACCCTCGGCACCATCAAGGCGAACCTCTTCTGGGCGTTCGCGTACAACCTCGCGGCGATCCCACTGGCCGCGGCCGGGCTGCTCGACCCGATGATCGCGGGTGCGGCGATGGCCTTCTCCTCGGTCTTCGTCGTCGCCAACAGCCTGCGCCTGCGCAGGTTCTCACCCCTCGCCTGACCGCTCAACGGACCTGTACGAGGGACCCGCGCAACGGACCCGCGCAAGGGACCCGCGCACCTGGCCTGCCCGACACGCACCGCTCGCGACAAGGCCGTTGACACACGTCGTCCCCCGACCGACCGCAGGAACGCGGTCGAGCGGGGGACGACGTACGAACGCTCAGAACCGGGTGAGCTTCGCCCCGAAGCCGGGCGCGTCCAGGTCGCTCTGCAGCACCACCGGCACCGACGTACGGGCCGAGCCGCTGCCGAAGCTGAGCGTGCCCACCTGCGTGCCGGCCGCGGCGTGGTGCGGCACTCCGCTGCCGTCCGCCGCGAGCGTGAGGTCCTGCTTCATGCCGGCCCAGCCGATCGCCGTGAGGTCCTTGCCCGTGACGACCGGGGTGCTGCCGCCGAGTCCGTCGTCGACCTTGCCGACGACCGTGCCCTTCTTCACTATCGTCGACGAGCCGAGCCCGCCCTGCACGGACTCGATCAGCGCCTGGCTGCGGGCGAGCGCGGTCTGGAGGCTGTCGTCCACGGTGGTGCCGCCGTGCTGCTGGAGCACCACGCCGAGCACCAACTGCTGCTTGCCGTCGACGGTCTTGTGCGCCGCCCACATCAACGCGCCGCCGGCCGGGGTGCTGGAGCCGGTCTTGATGCCGACCACGCCGACCTTCACCAGGTCGTTGTTGTTGTTGTAGATCCGGCCTACGCCGGGGATGTCCACGTTCGGCATGGCGACCACCGAGCGGAACACGTCGTTCTTCATCACCTCGCGGGCGAGCTTGAGTTGGTCCACCGCGGTGCTGACGGTGGTCTCCTCGATGCCGCTCGCGCCGGTGTAGGTGGTGTGCGTCATGCCGAGCTGCGCGGCCGCCTTGGTCATCTTCGCGACGAAGGCGTCCTGCGTGCCGGAGTCCCAACGCGCCAGCAGGCGGGCGATGTTGTTACCCGACGGGACCAGCAGCAGCTGGAGCATCCGCCGCTCGTCGAAGCGCTGGCCCTCCTTGACCGGCGCCGTCGACTGGTCGTCGGACCCGGCCTCCTTCGCGGCCTGCGCGTCGACCTTGATCGTCGGCCCGCCCTGGCTGCCGGTGAGCGGGTGGTCGTGCAGGATCACGTACGCCGTCATGACCTTGGTGAGGCTGGCGATCGGCACGGGCGACTGGGTGCCGTGCACCCCGAGCGAGCCCAGCCCCTCGACCTCGGCGACCGCCTGGCCCTCGTTCGGCCACGGCATCGTCTGCGGCAGCGGGGTGCCGGCGAAGGTGTACGTCCGCGCCGCGGTCAGCGACAGGTGTGGAGACGGCAGCGGGCGCAGCGCCTGGACCACGACGAAGACGATCGCGAGCAGCACGACCAGCGGCGTCCAGATCTTGAACCGGCGTGCGACGGTGCGCAGCGCGGTGTCCGGCGGCGGCGGGGTGTTGGTCAGCTCGGCGAGCAGCTTCAGCGGCTGCTTGTCGGGGGGCGGCGGCACCGGCATGGAGCGGGTGCTCCCGGGGCCGGCGGCCTCCTCGGCGGAGCGGTCGGCACCGCCGGGGGCGGGGGGAGCGGAGGGCGCGGGGGGAGTGGAAGGCGCCGCGGGTCCGGAAGCGGACTTGGCGGGCGCGGCGGGGGGCTGCGCGGGGGGCAGCGGAGCCGGGCGCGGCGGCGCGGTCTCGGCCCGCGTCGGGCGGCCGGGAGCGCCGAACGCCACGGAGGACCCGCTGGAAGGGGCCTGACGGCCGTTCTGCGGCTCTTCCGGCCACTCCGCGGGGATGTCGGAGACGAGCGGCTTCACCGTCGGCCCAGGGCGCTCCGGGGGCGCGGAGGGGGGCGCGGGGGCGTCGGCCGGGCGCCCGTCCTCGATGTCCGCGCCGGCGGACGGGATTTCACCCGCCCGGGCGTCGGCCGTCCGGGAAGCCTCTGCACCCGTTCCAGCGACGGAACCGGAACGGGAAGCGGAATCGGCATCGGCGTCGGCATCGGTGCCGTCGTCCGTGGCGGTGCTGTCGTCCGCGTCGGTGCTGTCGTCCGCGTCGGCAGCGGAGTCCGTGTTCGCGGTGGAGGTGGCGGCGGCGTTGAAGGTGAAGGTGAAGGTGGCGGAATCAGCGTCGGCCCCGGCCTCGTCCGGCTCGTCCGCGGCTTCGGCGTCCTCCGCCGCGGCGACCGGAGCACCGTCCTCCTCCTCGGCGGAGTCCGCGTCGGAGTCCGCGTCGGAGTCGCCGTCGGAGCCGACGGAGCCCTCGTTCGCCTCCGCGTCGGCGTCCTCGCCCGCGTCCTCGGCGCCACCCGCCCCGGACTCGTCGGACCCACTGGCCCCACCAGCCCCAGCGGCCTCCTCAGCCTCATCCGTCTGGTCACGATTCGGTTCCGTTTTCCCGCTCTCCTCCTGCGCCGAACGGGGCGCGGGAGGTGCGGCGGGGGGCGCGGAATCGGTCACGGCGTCCACGGTCACTACGTCGTCCGACGTAGCGACCGCGCCCGCCCGGGACCGTCCGGACGAGGCGTCCGACGGCTCCGCGGAAGCGTCGTCAGACGGGTGCGATCGGGGCTCTGAACTGGGATCTTCGATGTCGTCCTGGGCGTGCGAGGGCGGCGCGTCCGCCGCGTCGCCCGCCGTCTGCTCCTCGGGACCGCCCTCGGTCACCCGCGCCTCCGGCGTCTCCATGGGCACTCGGAACACCGCCAGCCTCGGATCTGTGGCCGGGCGGATACCCGGCTCCCCCGACGTCTCGTGCTGCTGCTCCCTGCCGGGGGCGTCGCCCGCCACGCAGACCTCCTCCACACATCGTGATGACTCATGCACACACTCGGGCAAAAGCGGCCGGATACGGCGCCTTTACCGGTCCTCGACCACACTGGCAAGTGTCCCGCGAGAGGCGCGCAGGCCGTCTGCGACACCCCATCCACCCCGTAGACGAGAACGACATACCAGCCGGTTCCCGCCGATATGGCGAAGGCGCTCTCGACAGGCCGGTGTGAGAGGCGTCACCCTGTCATTCATCCACGCGGGGAGGCATGGATGGGCAAGAGCCGCAGAACAATTCCGGAAGAGCTGTTGCTGCTCGCCCTGGACCCGACCACCGGGACCACGGCGCAGCCGCAATCGCTCGACCTCGGCCTCGCCGGGGCGCAGCTCGTCGAGCTGGCCCTGGCCGGACGGATAGCCCCTGACGGGGATCGTATAGCCGTGGTGCACCCACGGCCGACAGGAGATCCGACTCTGGACTCCGCGCTCGAACTGCTGCGACGCCGCGGCAGCCCGGTGCGTGCCGTCCACTGGATCGGCGGGCCCCGGCTGGGGTTGCGCCAGACGTATCTCGCACACCTGGAGCGGTGCGGCATGGTGCACGCCGTGCCGGGTCAGATGTGCGGGGTGCTGCCGACCACGCGGTACCAGGCGACCGACAGCGCGGTCAGCCGGGAGATCAGGTCCCGGCTGGACAGCGCGATCCGCACCGGCGTGCCGCCGGACCCGCGGACCGCGGCGCTCGCCGCGCTCGCCCACGCCGTGGGACTCGGCAAGCACCTGTACCCGGGCAACGAGGGCCGGTCATCGCGATCGCGCCTGCGTGACCTGATCAGGTACGACCCGATGGGCGGTCTCGTGGCGCACGCCGTCATGGATGTGCAGAACGGGGTGGCGGCGCAGCCGAAGCGTCCGCCGGCCCAGGCGCAGCGCTCCGCGGGGCACAGCGGGATGGCGCGGGCGGGAGCCCGGTGACCTGACCGACGGCAGGCCGACAGCATATGTCGTTCACGCGACACACAGTACACATCAGGTTGCTACCCGTACACATGGCGGTGGCGGTGCCCTCCGGGCCTTTCGGCGGGAGTACGCACCGCGACCGTGAATCCGGCCCGGGGCCAAGGGCGTTCGGGAGCGGCTGTGGCGGGGGGGGGGGGGGGGGGGGGGGGCCGCGCCCCCGCCCCCCCCCCCCCCCCCCCCCCCCCCCGACCCCCCCCCCCCCCCCCCCCCCCCCCCCCCCCCCCCCCCCCCCCCCCCCCCCCC
>NZ_JBIUYR010000030.1:0-86069 GCF_044744625.1 Streptomyces sp. NPDC087270 | reverse complement strand
GGTGTGCTTGCTTCTCTCGGGCTTTGGCCGGGCCGGACTGCCGTCCAGGCTGCTGCTGCGGATGTTTGCCGGACCTTCTGCGGCTTGACGGCTGGGGGGGGGGGGGGGGGGGGGGGGGGGGGGGGGGGGGGGGGGGGGGGCGGGCGCCCCCCCCCCCCCCCCCCCCCCACGGCCGTTCCCCGAGCAAGTGAACGTTACCAGCCGGCGGGGCAGTGTCCGGCCGTCGCCGCCGACCTGTCAAGACCCGTGCGGGCAGTGGCTGATTCCCCGGAATTCCAGGGAGTTCGGGCCCGATCGCGTTTACTGCCAGGGATATTGACATGCCGTCAGGTCGCGCCCACACTCACGGAAAACTGGGAACGTTACCAAGGGCACCCGGAGGCGGTCGCGATGACAGAGCCCCTGCTCGAAGCGAGGAAGGTGACCAAGCGCTACGGGCACGTCCACGCGCTCCAGGGCGCGGACTTCACCGCGTACCCCGGCGAGGTCGTCGCGCTGATCGGTGACAACGGCGCCGGCAAGAGCACGCTGGTCAAGACGCTCTCCGGGACCATCCGGCCGGACGAGGGCGAGGTGCTGGTGGACGGCGTGCCGGTCCAGCTCACCAGCCCGCTGGACGCCCGCGGCCACGGCATCGAGACCGTCTACCAGGACCTCGCGCTCGCCCAGGACCTGGACGCGGCCGCCAACCTGCACCTGGGCCGGGAGTTGTACCGCGGTGGCCTGCTCGGCCGGCTCGGCGTGCTGGACCGGGCCGCGATGCGCCGCTCGGCGGTCGCCGCGTTCCGTGAACTCGGCGTGGACCTGCGGGACGTGAGCGTGCCGGTGGCGGCGCTGTCCGGCGGCCAGAAGCAGTCCGTGGCGGTCGCCCGCGCGGTCGCCTTCGCCAACCGGATCATCTTCATGGACGAGCCGACCGCGGCGCTGGGCGTCGTCCAGCGCGGCCGGGTGCTCGACACCGTCAGACGGGTCCGCGACCGCGGCATCGCCGTGGTGCTGATCAGCCACAACATGCCCGAAGTCCTCTCCGTGGCCGACCGGGTGGAGGTGCTGCGGCTCGGCAGCCGGGTGGCCCGGTTCACCGCCGCCGACACCACCGTGGAGGAACTCGTCGGGGCGATGACCGGCGCGCTGGACGCGGCCGGCAAGGAGGGCGCGGCATGAGCGCGGGAACCCCCGTCAAGGACGGCACGGCCGCTCCCACCGGCCGGCCGCGCGGGCGCGGCGTACCGCCCTGGCTGCGCCGGCTCGCCGACGTCAACGAGGTGTGGACCTTCGGCGTGCTGCTGCTGCTCGTGGTGTTCTTCACCGCGGCCCGCCCCAGCACCTTCCTGACCAGCTACGACGTCACGCAGATCGCCACCAACGCGGCCATCTACCTGGTGCTCGCGGTCGGCATGACCTACGTCATCATCGTGGCCGGCATCGACCTGTCGGTCGGGTCGGTGCTGGTGCTGTCGGCGGTGCTGTCGGCCGAGTACACCATCCACCACGGCGGCGCGAAGGCCGGCTGGGGCACCATCGCGGTCAGTACGGTGATCGCGCTCGCCACCGGCCTGGTCTGGGGCGGGATGCAGGGCTGGCTGGTGGCCAAGGCGAAGGTGCCACCGCTGATCGTCACGCTGGGCGGGTTCGGCGCCGCGCTGGGCATCGCCGAGATCATCACCGGCGGCCAGGACCCCACCGGCGCCGTCTCGGGCCACCTCCAGCACGCCGTCGGCTTCGGCAAGCTCTTCGGCCAGATCCCCTGGCTGGTCGTGATCGCCTTCGCCACCACCCTGGTCTTCGGGCTGGTGCTGGCCTTCACCCGCTTCGGCCGCTACACGTACGCCATCGGCTCCAACCCCGAGGCCGCCCGCCGGGTCGGCATCAACGTCGACCGGCACCTGGTGCAGGTCTACGCGCTGGTCGGCCTGCTGTCCGGGCTCGGCAGCGTGATGTGGCTGGCCTACTTCGGCACTACCTCCATCGCCGGGCACGCCACCGACAACCTCACGGTGATCACCGCGGTCGTGCTCGGCGGCGCCAGCCTCTTCGGCGGGCGCGGCACCGTACTGGGCACTCTGATCGGCGTCTTCATCCCGGCGGTGCTCAGCACCGGGCTGATCATCATGGGCGTCCAGCAGTACTGGCAGGACGTCGCGATCGGCGTGGTGCTGGTCGCCGCGGTCTATCTCGACCAGTTCCGCAGGCGCGGGCGCGAGCGCGCCTGAACGCGCGAGCGACCCGAAGCCGTATCCGCGGCCGGCCCGAAGCCGAACCCGCGGCCGTATCCGCGACCGACCCTGCGCCGTAACCGCGACCGCGCCGGAGGCCGTACCCGCGTCCGTATCCGCGGCCGGACCCTTCTCCGGCGGCCCGTATCCGCAGCAAGCCCGGCTCACGCACAGAAAGAGGTCCAGCATGCGGCACATCAGCAGACCCACGACGCTCGTGGGGGCCTGCGCGGTCCTCGCGCTCGTGGCCGCGACCACGGCGGCCTGCGGCGGCGGGTCCTCCGGTTCCGGCGGCAAGTCGCTGGAGATGATCACCGGGGTGAAGAGCGACCCGTTCTACATCACCATGGCCTGCGCGGCCCAGCAGGAGGCGAAGAAGCGCGGCGTGAAGCTGACCGTCAACGGCTCCGCGCAGTGGGACGTGTCCGTGCAGCGCCCGATCATCGACTCGGTCGCCGCCAAGCACCCCGCCGGGCTGCTCATCGCACCGGTGGACACCGCCGCGCTGACCCCGTCGCTGTCCCAGATGCAGAACGGCGGCACCAAGATCGTGCTGGTCGACACCACGGTCAGCGACGCCTCGATCGGGGTGTCCCGGATCTCCTCGGACAACGTGGCCGGCGGTCGCGCCGCCGCCAAGGCGCTGGCGCAGCTGATGGGCGACAAGGGCTCCGCGATCGTGATCAGCGTCAAGCCGGGGGTGTCCACCACCGACGAGCGCACCAAGGGCTTCGACGAGGAGATGAAGGCGAACCACCCGAACATCAAGCTGCTGCCGGTGCTCTACGACAACGACCTGCCGGCCACCGCGGCCTCGCAGATCCAGTCCACGCTGGCCGCGCACCCCGACCTCGGCGGTGTCTTCGCGGGCAACACCAACACCGCGCAGGGCATCTCCACCGGGCTGCAGGCCGCGGGCAAGCAGGGCAAGGTCCAGGTCGCCGCCTTCGACGCCGAACCCGACGAGGTCACCTCGCTGAAGAACGGCACGCTGGACGTCCTGGTCGCCCAGGACCCGGCGAAGATCGGCACCGAGGGCGTCGACCAGGCGCTCGCGGCCATCGACAAGAAGAAGGTGACCGCCTCCATCGGCACCGACATGGTCGCCATCACCAAGGCCAACCTGAACTCGCCGTCGGTGAGCAAGTACCTCTACAAGGCGGGCTGCTGACCGCGAGGCCCCCGCGTGAGCGGCCGCCCGCCCGGTGCCCCTGCGGGCACCCGGGCGGGCCGCCGCACCCGGCGCCCTATCCACTGCCGCACCCCGTGCCGCACCCCGTTCCGTACCCGGTGCCGTCCGCGGGGGAGGCAGGCGACGGTCCGCCGGCGCGCCCTGTCATGATGGCGGGCCGGGCGGGAAACGCCGCCCGCGCCATCACCACCGGCGGCCCCGGGCCAGGGCCGGCGGCCCGGGAGCGCCCGATGAGGAGAGCCGTGAAGCGCCCGACGATGAAGGACGTGGCCCGCGCCGCCGGAGTCAGTCCGATGACCGTCTCCCGTGTCGTCTCCGGCGAGCCCGGGGTGTCGCCCTCCACCGCGGCCCGGGTCGAGCGCGCCGTCCGCAAGCTCGGCTACCAGCGCAACGACAACGCCCGCCACCTGCGCCAGAAGAACCTCGGCACCTCCACCATCGGCCTGGTCGTCGACGACCTCGCCAACCCCTTCTACGCGCTGATGGCCCGCTCGGTGGAGGACGAGGCGCACCGCCGCGGCTACGTGGTGCTGGTCGGCAGCACCAACGACGAGCCGCATCGCGAGCGCGAGGTGATAGCGGCCTTCACCGCCCGGCAGGTGGACGGCCTGATACTGGTGCCCACCATCGGCAGCCACGGCTTCCTCAAGCAGCCGATGGCGGCCGGCACCCAGGTGGTGTGCGTGGACCGCCCGGCGGACGGCCTGGAGGTGGACACCGTCACCGTCGACAACCAGGCCGGCGCGCAGCGCGCGGTCACCCACCTGCTCGGCCACGGCCACACCCGCATCGCCTACCTCGGCGACCGGTACGACATATGGACGCAGGCCGAGCGGTTCGCCGGCTACCGCGACGCGCTCGCCGCCCACGGGCTGCCGATCGACGAGACCCTGGTACGGCACGGGTTGCGCACGAGGAAGTCGGCCGGCGCCGCCGTCGCCTCCCTGCGCGACCTGCCCGACCCGCCGACCGCGCTGTTCACCAGCAACGACCTGATCACCCTCGGGGTGCTCGACGCCGGCCACACCACGCCGCTGGCCCTGGTCGGCTTCGACGACCTGCCGCTCGCGGAGCGCCTCGACCCGCCGCTGACCGTGGTCAGCCAGGACCCGGTGGCGCTCGGCGGCACCGCGGCCAACGTGCTCTTCTCCCGGATCGCCGGCGACCACTCCGCGCCGCGCTCGGTGGTGCTGCTCACCCGCTTCATCGTGCGTGAGTCGGGAGAGAAACGGGTCCGCATGGCGTCCAAGCGGTGACGGCGAAACGTCACGGCGAAACGTCACGCCGCAACGTCACGGCGGAAGCGCTGAAGCGTTGAAACGCTGAATCGCTGAGGCCGGAAGAGCCGGGGCCCGCCGCCCGCGCGGCACCGTTCCCGCGACCCGGGGACGGGCGCCGCCCGGAGCCGGGGAGGACCCCGGCCGGCGCCCCGCACATGGGCCGGTCAGCACCGGTCAGGGCCGCCCAGGGGTCAGCCGCAGCGTCAGGATCTGGAACGGCCGCAGCGTCAGCCGCACTTCGGGACCCGCCGCCGCGCAGCTCCCGTCGTCCGTGACCGGCCGCTCCAGCAGGTCGGTGACGGCCACCGACGCGAGGGCGAACGACGGCGTCAGCGTGGCCCGGGCCCGCTTTCCGTGTGCCTCGTACAGCCGCACCAGCACATCCCCCGACCGGTCGTCGGCGAGCTTGACCGAGGTGATGACGACCCCCTCGTGGTCCACGGCCACCAGCGGCGCCACCGCGGCCGCGCCCGGCACCGTACGCTCCGGCAGGTTGAGCCGGTAGCCCTCGCGGATCGCGTCCGGGACCCGGGCGCCGATCACGAACGCGTACCGCAGCCGGTGCCGGCCCTGGTCCTGCTCCGGGTCGGGGAAGCGGGCCGAGCGCAGCAGGGACAGCCGCACCGTGGTGGTGGTGCCGCCGTCCTCCCGCACATCGCGGGTGATGTCGTGGCCGTAGGTGGAGTCGTTGACCAGCGCGGCGCCCCAGTCGGGCTCGCCGACGTGCAGGAAGCGGTGCGCGCACACCTCGAACTTGGCCGCGTCCCAACTGGTGTTGACGTGCGTGGGCCGCTCCACGTGGCCGAACGGGATCTCCGCGGTGGAGTGCGCGGCCCGCACGTCCAGCGGGAAGGCCGCCTTGAGCAGCTTCTCCCGCTCGTGCCAGTCGACCACGGTCTCGATGTCCACCTGCCGGCTGCCCTCGCGCAGGGCCAGCACCTGCTCGACCCGTGAGTCGCCGAAGCCGCGGACCACCCGCACCCCGCCGCCGGCGCCGTCCGGCCCGCCCTCGAACGCGGCCACCGAGTCGGCGTCGGTCAGGTCGCGCACGCTGTGGCGGTAGAAGGCGTCGAGGTCCCAGGCGTCCCAGCGGTTGGGGAAGTCCTGGTGGAGCTGGAGCAGGTTCGCGGTCGCGCCCGGCGGCAGCGCCTCCCGCTCGGCCGGGATGTCGTACGCCGAGGTGATCAGGCCGCGGCCGTCGATCGTGATCCGCACCAGGCCGTTGTCGAGGACGAAGCCGTCGCCCGACGGCACCGGGCGCACCGTGGCCGGGCCGGCGGCGCGGAGCGCGGCGCCCATCGCGGGCACCCCGTCCCGGGCGTGCGGCGCCGCGTTGAACACCACCTCGCCGCCCTCGCCGCCGTCGTCGGCCGCGGCCAGCGCGCGCTGCGCGGTGTCCACCAACTCCCGCAGCTCACACCCCACTTCGACGTACGTCTGCTCCGCCTCCCGGTGCACCCACGCGATCGACGTGCCCGGCAGGATGTCGTGGAACTGGTGCAGCAGCACCGTCTTCCACAACCGGTCCAGCGCCTCGTACGGATACGGCGCGCCGGTGCGCAGCGCGGCTGTCGCCGACCACAACTCGGCCTCCAGCAGCAGGTGTTCGCTGCGCCGGTTGCCCTGTTTCGTGGCGAGCTGGCTGGTCAGGGTGCCGCGGTGGAACTCCAGGTACAACTCGCCCACCCACACCGGCGCTTGCGGGTACTCCGCGAACGCCTTCGGGAAGAACTCGGCCGGCCCCTCCACGCTCACCCGCGGCGAACCCTCCAGGCTGGCCAGCCGGGAGGCCCGGGCCAGCATCTCCCGGGTGGGCCCGCCGCCGCCGTCCCCGTAGCCGAACGGCACCAGCGAGCGGTGGGTGTGCGCCTTGTCCCGGAAGTTGCGCTCGGTGTGCGCCAGCTCCGCCCCGGTCAGACCGCTGTTGTAGGAGTCGACCGGCGGGAAGTGGCTGAAGATCCGGGTGCCGTCGATGCCCTCCCAGAAGAAGGTGTGGTGCGGGAAGGCGTTCGTGGTGTTCCAGGAGATCTTCTGGGTGAGGAACCAGCGCACCCCGGCCAGCTTCATCAGCTGCGGCAGCGCCGCGTTGTAGCCGAAGGTGTCCGGCAGCCACATGTCCTCGGTCTCCAGGCCGAACTCGTCCAGGTAGAACCGCTTGCCGTGCACGAACTGCCGTACCAGCGACTCGCCGCCGGTGATGTTGGTGTCCGGCTCCACCCACAGGCTGCCGGTCGGCAGGAACTGCCCGGTCTTCGCCTTCTCCTGAGCCCGCGCGTACACCTCCGGCCGGTGCTCCTTCAGCCACGCCAGCTGCTGCGCCTGGCTCATCACGAACCGGAACTCGGGGTGGCCGTCCATGAGTTCGGTGACGTTGGAGACCGTCCGCGCCACCTTGCGCACGGTCTCGCGCAGCGGCCACAGCCAGGCCGAGTCGATGTGCGCGTGGCCGACCGCCGAGATCCGGTGCGCACCGGTGCCGGCCGGTGCGGCCAGCGCGGGGATGAGCGCCTTGCGCGCGGCGGCCGCGCTGCCGCCGATGTCCTGAAGGTCGACCAGGTCCAGCGCGTCCTCGACCGCCCGCAGGATCTGCCAGCGCCGGGTGGACTGTTCGGGCAGCTCGTGCATCAACTCGCCGAGCACGTCCAGGTCCTGGACCAGCTCGAAGACGCCCGCGTCGAAGACCGCGAGGTCCGACCGCCGTAGCTGGTAGAGCGGTTCGCCGGCCGGCGGGCGCCCCCCGCGGTCCGTACCCCCGCCGCGGTCACTGTCGTCGTCGTCGCCGTCCGCCAGCCAGCCGGCCCGGTCGCCCGCGGACGTCACGCCGAAGGTGAGCTGGTCCGGGCCGGTGTGCATCACCACCGGGTTGGCGGCGGCCTCGACGTAGAACAGCACCTCCTCGCCGCCGCGGGCCGGGGACGCGACCGGCAGATGGGTGTTGCGCGGGTTGAGCGCCTTCACCGCGGTGCCGTCCGGCCGGTAGGCCAGGCCCTCGGTGGAGAAGCCGGGCTCGGTGGTGCCGAAACCCAGGTCGACGACCGCTTCCACCGGCAGCCCGGCCCACCCCTCCGGCACCCTGCCGCTGAGCTTGAACCAGCTCGTCGACCAGGCCGGCCCCCACCGGTCGCCGACCCGCGCCGGAGCGTATTCGGCGGCCAACCCGGCGCTGACCGGCACCGGTTCGCCCGGCACGTGCCAGACCTCGACGGTGAGCGGCACCGTACGGGCATGGACGGCAGGGCGCAGGCGCTGGTTCAGCACGCGGTGCAGCCGCTCCTCGGTGCTGGCGGGGTCGCTGTGCATGGAAGGGGGCCCTCCCTCTCGGTGGGTGCGTGCCCGGGGTCGGCCGGGCGGGTCGAATCGGGCGCGGGTCAGCCCTTGAGCGCGCCGCCCAGCGCGAAGCCGCCGCCCAGCCGGCGGGCGAGCACCAGGTAGAGCATCACGACGGGAATCGAGTACAGGATCGAGAACGCGGACAACTGCCCGTACTGCGTGTAGTCGTGGGCGCTGAGGAAGTTGAAGACGCTCACCGAGGCGGGCAGCTTCTCCGGTGTCAGCAGCAGGATGAAGGGGACGAAGAAGTTCCCCCACATGCTGATGAAGGTGAAGATCGTCACCACGATCACCCCCGGCCACATCAGCGGCAGCACGATCCGCCACAGCACCTGCATGGAGTTGGCGCCGTCGATCCTGGCCGCCTCCTCCAGCACCACCGGCACGCCGTCCATGAAGTTCTTCATCAGCCAGATCCCGAACGGCAGCGCGGACGCGGCCAGGAAGAGCGTGGTGGCCGGCATCGAGTCGATCAGGTTGACCTGCACGAACATGCTGTAGACCGGGATCATCACCGCGGTGATCGGCAACCCGGTGCTGAACAGGATGGTGTAGAGGAACGGCCGGCGCAGCCGCGAGCGGAACCGGGACAGCGGGTAGGCGGCCAGGATCGAGCACACCACGCAGACCAGGGTGCCGCCGCCGCACAGCAGCAGGCCGTTGAGCATCGGGCGGAACGTCGTGTCGTAGGTGAGCACATGGCGGAAGTTGGCGGTGGTCGGCGACGGCACCGACAGCTTGAACGACGCGTGCGCGTTGAAGGACGCCAGCACCATCCACAGCAGCGGCACCAGGTACAGCACGGAGAACAGCAGCAGGACGACATTGATCGTGCCCCGGCTGGCCCGCGCCCGGTTCCGCCGGGAGCGCCCGGGACGCGTACGGTCCGCGGCCGGCGCCGCCGCGATCGGCGGACTGTCGGTGACGGCCATCAGTTCTCCTCTTTCATTGGTCGGGCTTCCTCCTCGTCCCCTTCGCGGACGACCTCCTTCGTCGGCCGGCCACTGCGGGGCCTCGCTCGTCACCCCTCCTCTTTCATTGGTCGGGCTTCCTCCTCGTCCCCTTCGCGGACGACCTCCTTCGTCGGCCGGCCACTGCGGGGTCTCGCTCGTCACCCCTCCTCGACTTTCAGCATCCGGATGTACACCGCCGAGAACAGCGCCCCCACCACCAGCAGCACCAGCGCGATCGCGGTGCCGTAGCCGATCAGGCTGTTCTGGAACGCCTGCTGGTACATGAAGATCGGCAGCGTCTCGGTCTTGTTGCCCGGACCGCCGCGGGTCATCGTGTAGATCAGGCCGAAGACCGACAGCGTCTGCAGCGTGATCAGCATCAGGTTGGTCAGGATCGAACGCCGGATCACCGGCAGCGTCACCCGCCACAGCCGCTGCCACGGGTTCGCGCCGTCCACCTCCGCGGCCTCCACCAGCTCGCGCGGCACATCACCGAGCGCCGCGGAGAAGACCAGCATCGAGAACGCGGTGCCGCGCCACACGTTGGCGAGGCACACCGCCAGGATCGGCAGCGTGTAGAGCCAGTTCTGCTGCGGCAGGTGCAGGAAGTGCAGGATCGCGTTGAGCGAGCCCTGCTGGAAGAAGAACGCGTACATCAGGTAGCCGGCCACCACCTCCGGCAGCACCCAGGCGGAGATCACCACGGCGCTGGTGAAGGACCGCACCGGCTTGGACGCCTTCTCCATCAGCACGGCCAGGGCCAGCCCCAGCGTGTTCTGCCCGATCACCGCCGAGCCGACCACGAAGATCAGGGTCAGCTCGACCGCGTTGGTGAAGTCGGGGTCGCCGAAGGCGCGGGAGAAGTTGTGCAGTCCGGTGAAGTGGGTGCCCGACGCGCCGGTGAGCTGCATGTCGGTGAAGGCGTAGTAGACGCAGTACCCGATCGGTCCGGCGAGGAACACCGCCAGCAGCACGACGGACGGCAGTACCGGCAGGCCGCGCAGCAGCCCGGCGACCGGGGCGGGCAGGGGCGTGCGGTCGGCCTTGCCGCCGCCGGCTCCCCTGCGGCCGGCGGCGGGGGCGGTGGAGGAGGTCACTGGGCGCCCTGGACGGTGTTGCTCGCGCCGACCGCGGACTTGACATCGTTGTCGAACGTACTTGCGGCCTTGTCGACGGACGCTTGACCGGTCGTCACCGACTCCATCGCCTTCTGGATGGCGCTGGAGACCTGCGTGTACGCGGGCACGCCGGGCCGGTAGTAGGTGTCGGCGACCAGCGAGCTGAGGAACTCGTTGGTGGGCAGCGCCTTGAGGTACTTCGGGTCGGCGGCGACGTCCTGGCGGACCGGGATGGTGGCGTTGACGTTGTTCCACTGTGCCGAGGCCGACTCGGTCTCCAGCGACTGGAGGAACTTCCAGGCGAGATCGGTGTTCTTCGCCTTGGCCGGGATCGACCAGGCCCAGCCGCCGGACATGCTGACCTTGCCCTTGCCCTGGCCGTTCTGGGTGGGCATCGCCGTCTCGGCCATCGTGGTCTCCCACTGCGGCCACGGCTTCGGGCCGGTGCGAATCCAGTTGTTGGGCATCCAGGAGCCGTCGATGTCGATGGCGAGCTTGCCCTGCGGGATCATCTCGGTGCCGACCTGGGCGCCGATGTTGACGCCGAGCGCCGTCTGCACCTTCGGGCCGAGGTTCTCGCTGTAGACGGTGTGCAGGAAGTTCAGCGAGTCCTTGAAGCCGGAGCTGCCCACCACCCACTTCTGCTGCGCCGCGTCGTAGAGGGAGTTGCCGCCGGCCGGCGTGCCGTACAGCAGCATCTCGAAGCCCTGCATGGAGGACTGCTCGCCGCCGGCGGTGCCGGTGTAGAGGTTCATGGGGGTGACGCCGGGCACCTTGGCCTTGATGGTGCGGGCCGCGGCGAGCACGTCGGCCCACGTCTTGGGCTGCCACGGCAGCGCTATCCCGGCCTGCTTGAGGAGCGTCTTGTTGTACCAGATGCCGCGGGTGTCGGTGTTGTCCGGGACGCCGTAGGTCTTGCCGTCCTTGGCGTACTTCATCGCGGCCTTGGACGCCGCCGCGTACTGGCTCCAGTCCTTCCACGTCGCCAGGTAGCTGTCCAGCGGCTTCAGATAGCCGCTGGCCACATCGGAGTTGATGGTGGCGGTGTCCTCGTAGACCAGGTCGGGCGCGGTCACGGGGGAGCGCATCATCAGCTGGATCTTGGTGTAGTAGTCGTTCTCGCTCGCGGTGACGGGCACGAGTTTGACCGTGGTGCCGGGGTTCGCCTTCTCGAACGCCTTGACCTGCCCGGCCAGGAAGTTCGGCTGCACCGTGTTGCTGCTGTTCAGCTGCTTCTGGTAAACGACCTTGATCGTTTTGCCCGAACTGCCGGAACCGGAACCGCAGCCTGACGCGGTCGCGGCCAGCACTGCGGTGACAACGGCGATGCCGGTGGCAACGGTGAGTCTCGTGCGCACGCTCAACCTCCGGAGGAGTGCCCGAACGGGGCCCGCGACCGGTGTTGGCGGGCGCGGGACGGGTGCGGGTCGCGGGTGTGACACGGAGCGCCCCGGATGAGAAACCCCATGACAGACAGGGCGGACGGCGCCCTGGTTGTCGGCGAAGCTAAATCCAATGGATGGAGTAAGTCAACGCTTCTGACATGTAAACTTCCCGCCGTCGGGGGGTGCGGAAGCGGACGCGGGGCGCGCGGAACGGCGTGGCGACGGGCGTGTTCGCGGGCTTGCGGGCGGCGTGTGCGCGGCAGGACGGGGGAGTGCGGCGGGCGAAGCGGAATGGGGATGCGGCGCCGTCGGCGGAGCGAGGGCCCGGGCCCGGGGCGGGCCTTGGGCACGGGGTGGGCTTGGGCACGAGGCGCGCCTTGGGCGCGGGGCGGGCTTGGGCACGAGGCGCGCCTTGGGCACGGGGCGGGAGGCGTGACGCGGCGAGGAGAGGACGTGACACGGTGACGCAGGGTGGAACCAACCTGCCCCGGGTGGGGGGCTACAACCAGGCCGTGATCCTGGACGCGATCAGGACCGCGGGGCAGGTCAGCCGGGTCGAACTGGCGCCGCTGACCGGGCTGACCAGCCAGACCGTCTCCAACGTGGTGCGCCGGCTGCTGGCGGCCGGCCTGATCACGGAGTCCGGGCACGCCCCTTCCAGCGGCGGCAAACGCCGTACCCTGCTCTCGCCGCGCGCCGACGGGGCCTTCGCGGTCGGGGTGCAACTCGATCCGGACGCCGCGGTGATCGTCGTGGTCGACCTGGCCGGTGAGGTGCTGGCCTCCCGCCGGGTCAAGCTCGTCCACCCGGGCGAGCCGGCCGACGTGGTGGCCCGGGTGGCCGCCGCCGCGCAGCGGCTCACCGCCAGGACCCGGGTGGACCCGGCCCGGCTGCTGGGCACCGGCATCGCCACGCCCGGCCCGATCGACGGCACCGCCGGGGACGTGGTGCTCCCGCCGAACTTCCCCGGGTGGGGCCGGGTGCCGCTGCTGAAGATGTTCGGCGCCGCCACCGGGATGCCGGTGGCGATGGACAACGACGCGACCGCCGCGGCCATAGGCGAACGCTGGATCGGCGGCCGGGCCCGGGCCGGCAGCTTCCTCTTCGTCTACCTCGGCACCGGCATCGGCGCCGGCATCGTGCTCAACAACACCGTGCTGCACGGGGATTCGAGCAACGCGGGGGAGTTCGGGCACATGGCCGTCGAACCCGGCCACCGGGTCTGCCACTGCGGCGGCACCAACTGCCTCGGCCCGTACGTGAGTCCGTCCGCGGTGCTGGCCGATCTGCGGGAGCGGCACGGCCGTTCGGTCGCCGAGCGGCTAGGGCTCGCCCTCGCCGACGCGTCCGTGCACGCGGACTGGAAGCTGCTGTGCCGGGCCGCCCGCCGCGGTGATCCCGCGGCCTGCGACGTCATCCGGATCGCCGCCGCCCGTATCGGCCAGGCCGCCCGGGGCGCGGTCGCCCTCCTCGACGTGGACCGGGTGGTGCTGGGCGGGGAGGCGCTGCGCGGGATCGAGGCGATCATGTGCGAGGAGGTCGAAGCCGCCGTCAACACGACCTCGGTGGCCCGGGCGATCCGCCGCGTCGCCGTCGAGCGCAGCGTGATCGGCGAGGCGGTGGGGGCGGTGGGCGCGGCGTCCCTGGTGCTGCACGGCACGTACGCGCCGGGCTGGCGGATGCTGACGCAGCCGTCACCGTAGTGGCTTGCCGGGCGGGGGTGCGCGGTCGGGCGGGGGTGCCGGGCCGGGCGGGGGTGTCGGGTCGGCCCGGGGGGCCGGCGCGGGCAGGGACGTCAGGGTGACGGGGACCGCGAGGAGGGCGAAGGCGCTGATGGCGTTGAGCGCGGCGGGCAGCCCGAGTGCGGCGACGAGGACGGGAGCGCCCAGCGCGCCGACGACGGCGGCGAGGGAGTCCGCGGCGAAGAACAGCGCGCCGACGCGGGCGAGCATGCCGGGCGGGGCGGTGCGCTGGACGTGGGTCTCGACGGAGATGAGCAGCATGCTGCCGGGCAGGCCGATGAGCACCGCGGCGGCGACGGCGAGCGGCAGGGTCGGCGCGTTGAACAGGGCGAAGTAGGCTGCCGCGTTGGCGAGTTGAGTCGCGCCGAGGACCCGGCGGATGCCGAGTGCGAGCAGGGCGCGGCGGCTGACGGCGGACCCGATGGCGTAGCCCGCGCCCAGGCCGGAGACGAGGTAGCCGACGGCGTAACCCGGGGCGTGCAGGCGCCCGACGACGAACGGGACGAGGAGCACGGTCAGGGCGGCGTTCGCGGTGAGGAACACGCCGTTGCCGAGCAGCGGACCGCGCAGGAGCGGGGTCGCGGCGACGTGGCGGAGGCCCGCGCGGAGGTCGGTGCGGAGTTCCGCGCGGCGCTCTGCGGGTGTGGTGCGGTGTGCCGTCGGCGCCTTGGGGTGGCGGGCGGCTGCGGGGACGGGTGCGGGGATGCGGCGGCTGAGCCTCGCGATGAGGCAGGCCGACGCCAGATAGCTGGCGATGTCGATGAGCAGCACCGCGGTGATGCCGGGGCCGGCCAGCAGGAGGGCGCCGAGGGGCGGCGCGGCCAGCCGGAGCACGCTGCCGGTGAGCGCGGTGAGGGAGTTCGCGGCGTTGAGTTCGGGGCCGGTGCCCATGACGGCGGGGGTCAGGGCGCGGGCGGCCGGTCGGAAGACGGTGGTCGCGAGGCTCTCGCCGAGCACGGCCAGGTAGATCAGCCAGAGGCGTCCCGCACCGCCGGCCGGAAGGATCAGCGCGACGGCCGCGGCGCTCGCCAGGTCGGCCTGCCACATCGCGCGGGCCAGGTGCCGGCGGTCGAGCAGCGCGCCGGCCCAGGGGCCGATCAGCAGTGCCGGGAGGGATTCCAGCGCGAGGGTGAGCCCGGTGGCCGCGGGTGAGTCGGTGAGCTGGAAGACCCGGAAGGGGAGGGCGGCGACGAGCAGCCAGGAGCCCAGGCCGGAGATGGTGCCGCTGGCCCACAGCAGGCGGAATCCGGGGTGCGTGAGGATGGGTGTCGCGGGCATGGCGGATGTGGCGGGCCGGTCGGGCTTTTCGGGCGTGGCGGGCGGGTTCACGCCGGGCAATGTATTTCGCTAGGATACTTCTTGGCAATAGTGTTCTGATGGAATAGTTCGTGGGGTCGGCATGGACGGGATCGAGCTGGGGCGGGCGCTGCGGGCCCGACGGAAGGCCGCGGGACGGACGATCGCGTCCGTGGCGATGGACGCCGGCCTGTCGGTGCCGTACATCGCCAACTTGGAGAACGGGCGCGGCAATCCGACGATGGCGGCCTTGCACCAGCTGGCGGGGGCGCTCGGTGCCCGGCTGGAGGTGGCCCTGATCGACGAGAGCGGGGGCGGCGGTGCGGGTGCGGGTGCGCGTGTCGGCGGGGGCGGCGGTACGGGGGCGCCGGTGCCGGCGGAGTTCGCGGACCGGTTGCTGCGCTCGCCGCGGGCGCGGAAAGTGATGCAACGGCTCGCCGCGAAGCACCGGTTGGACGTCGCGCTCGTACGGGAGCGGCTGCGCGGCGCCCTCGTCGCGCTGGGCCCGGTGCTCGGCGGCGAACCCGGAGAGCGGGACCTGGATCGCCTCCTGGACCTGCTCCTGCTCTCCGGGATGGACCTCGGGGACGCGGACTGAGCCGCGGGTGGCCCGTGTCGGGGCCCCCGATCCCCAACGGCCTTACGCCACAGGGTCGGTGGGGGACGTGGGGGAGGGGGCCTGTGCGGCTTCGGCCTGGGCGGCGGCCTGGACCGCGGCCTGTTCCAGGCGGTTTCGGTGGCGTTCCCACCAAGCCGGCTCGTTCTGGGGCACGTCGAGGTTGTTCGCGGCCATCCCCACGCTGCCGTCCAGGAGTTCGCGGAGGATGTCGGCGTGGCCGGCGTGCCGGTGGGTGTCGGAGATCACGCGGACCACGGCATGGTGCAGCGTGATCTCGCCACGGCCCGCCGGCCACCACGGGACCGTGCCGACCGTGTCCAGCGGCAGCGCCTCGATCGTCGCGTCGGCGTGCGCCCACGCCCGGCGGTAGTTGTCCACGATGAGCGCGCGTGACTCCTCGGCGGTGGCCCACATGTCGTCCGTGGGCTCGGCGTTCTCGTCCATCCAGGGCGCGAGCGTGCCGGACGGCCGCCCGAAGGTGTCACCGAGGTAGCCCGACTCCGCGGCGGTCACGTGTTTGACCAGGCCCAGGAGATTGGTGCCCGTCGGCGTCAACGGGCGGCGGGCGTCGTACTCGGACAGGCCCTCGATCTTCCACAACAGGGCGTCCCGGGCGGACTGGAGGTAGAGGTGGAGTTCGGGTTTGGCATCCGTCGCGGTCATCGGGCCAGTCTGCCGTTCACGTGCGCGCCGGGCATTCCCTTTCCGGGGACACCAGCCAGGAGAGCTCGGTCGGGGGCTTGCTCCCCGGCGGCGCGGCGACAAGTGCCCCCCGTTAGGAGCCGGCCCCGCAGGGCCCGCACCTGGGCACCGGCGCCGAGGGAAGCCCCCCGACCGAAACGCCGTCCGGACGCCGACAAGCACGACCAGGAGGCGCTCCCGCGAGCGCAACGGCTCTGCGTCCGCGGAGATTTCAGCGCACACGGCTCAGCTCAGCAGCGGTACATCGCGACGACGTAGTCCGTGGTGGAGCCGATGAAGTGCTGCCCCGGGCCGAGGTTGGGATTCTGCGGGTGCCAGGTGACCCCGCCGTCGTCCGACCGGAGCTGCGCGGAGCAGTAGCCCGGGCCCAGGTACCAGCCGGCCGCGTTGGCCCATCCGAATACACCATTCGTGTACGAATCCGCCGGCAGGACGGCGTCGTAGGAGCCCTGGGTGTAGACACCGTCCTGGATGTGCATGACACCGAGGCCGAGGAGGCTGTCGTTGCCGATGTAGTTCGTCCCGGCGGCAGCGGCGGCTTTTGCTGCGGCGGCCATCTCCGGAGACACGGTAATGGTGGGCGGGGCGTGTGACGCTGCCGCACCGTGATCGGCGGCACCGGCCGGGGCCGTCCCCACGGCGACCCCCACGAGGGCGATGACACCCACCGCGGCTGCCACCTGTGACCTTCTGTTCATCGCGCTCCCTTCACGGTGACCCGCCCGCGGATCACCGGAGTCGATCCGGTGTGAGGCGAAGCTAGCTTCACGAGTCCTGGACTCGTCCTAGGTTTGTCCTAGCCTCGATCCTTCCTTCATGAGCCCTCGTCGGTTCGCTGACGTGGCTCCGTGCTTGCGGGGCGCGGAACTTCGTGGGTGGGAGCAGGTTGGCGAGCCGGCGACCTCTGTGTTGGGCGCGATGCGGGTGAGCCGGTTGCCGTCGACGGCGGTGAAGCGCAACGGGGCGTCGGGGTACGGGCGTACTGCGACGGAGCATCAGCCGGGCGGTTGAGCCGCGGAGCGCGTCAAGCCTCGCCGCGGGGACGAGCCGACCAGGGTGCCCCCTCGCTCCGGCTCTCCAGCGCGGCAGGGAGGGAAGCACTCGCGCCGCGACTGGGGCGGAAGGCGTGCTACGGGCGGGTCGACTCCTTGAATTCGCGGACCGGAACCACCCCGGGAAACGCGCCGGCGGCGTCGACTGGAAATCGTCAGACCCTTCGCCCGACTACGCGCACATGGTTTCCCCGGCGAGTGACGTCGACTAGCCGGTAGCCCTCTGGGACAGCGGTGAGGTGGCCGCATTCGGGAGACCACGAGGGTGCTGTGCTGGGCAGGTAGACGATCACCTGGTCCACGGCGCCCGCTGCGTTGAAGGCGGTCGCATGTTCGGACGCGCCGTGAACCAGCAGGGACCGCGCTCCTGTCTCGCCCAAATCCCCCAATATGTCGACGGCGCCGCCGCTTGGCCAGTCGACAGGAGTTCGGAAATCCTCGCCGTGTCCCGCTGGACGTCCTTCTGCTATTCTCCCATCATCTGCGACCACAAGGTCATATGATTCCCGGAGTGCTCGCATTTCATCGAATGCCACATCACGTTCATTGTTCGAGTTCGGCAGGCCATCCGAGCCGGCCGTGTACACCCATGTCACGAATGGTCGACCCCTGTTCAGTGCGGCCAGCCAGGGTCCCAAAACAATCAGCGCTTCATCTTCAAGAATATTGGTTTCCACCTGGACGCCTGCTTCGCGCAGGAGGGCGGCACCACCTTCACCGCGTGAAGTGGGGTCCATGACAGCGATCAGAACTCTGGCCACGTTCGCATGGATCAATGCTTCCCGACAGGGTGGCGTCCGGCCGTAGTGATTGCACGGCTCCAGTGTCACCAGCGCCGTTCCGCCCGCGGCGTGTCTCCCGGCGGCGGTGAGTGCATTTACCTCCGCATGCGAATTCCCCTTGTGGACATGGTATCCCTCGCCGACCGTTCGTCCCTCGCGGTCGAGGATGACGCATCCAACCGGCGGATTCGGACTGGTCGATCCCAAGCCCTGAGCGGAAATCGCGATGGCACGCCGCATGGCTGCCAACTCATGAGTGTTCACCGCGCCACAACTCCGGATCTTCTCCCATTGCGTCAAACAGTTCAGTTACGGCAGGCGAGGCATGGACTGCCCCGAGTGCGTTGATCGCGGATACGGTCTCGTGCATCGTACGCGCCGAGCCTGAACCACGCGCAACACTGAGCGCTGAAGCGGCATGTTCGGCGGCTTCCTCGTACTCCCGGATTCCTGCGTAGGCCATTGCCAGCCGTGCCTGCGTAAGGCCCCGGTCGCGCTGGTAGGCGTCCGGGAGCTCGGTCAGTTCCTGATTCCGTTGGACCGCCTGAGCGAGGCTGATGGTCTGTCCGGGATTTCGCTTCGTCGTGGCCTGCTGACTTCTGCGAAACGGTGTCCATGTCACCCTCGCCTGATCCCCGGACTCCGTTGCCCATTCCATTGCTTGGCTCGTCCACCCCGATGGATGCCGTTCCGGGCGATGGGCAGCAGCGCAGGAAATCCGTACCGAGCTCGGCTGAGACCTCCGCGGAACTCGCCGGCGGCGTCCCGAACGAGGAGCCCACGACCGGCTGCCGCCGTACGCAAGCGGCGGGCGGGACGGCGGGGGAGCGTCAGGAACCCGTCGCGGCTCGGTCGGACTCGCTGCGCAGGACGCAGAACTCGTTGCCTTCGGGATCGGCGAGGACGGCCCACCCCGAGCCGTCGGGGTCGCGGTGGGCCGACAAAGGTGGCACCGAGGCCCAGCAACCGTTGCACCTCGTGATCGCGTGAGGTCTCGGGGCGCAGACACAGATGGAGCCGGTTCTTGACCGCCTTCGGCTCCGGCACCTGGTTGAAGTGCAGCACCGGGCCCTCCGCCAGCAGCACCTGGGTCTCCGGGTCGCCCGGCCGGTCCTCCGGATTCAGCGGCCGCCCGGTCACCTTGCTCCAGAACCGCGCCAGCTCGTACGCATCCGCACAGTCGATCGCCACGTTCTGCACCACCGAGACCATGCGTGACATCCTCCCATCCGCCTAGGACATTGGTCCGAGCCCGCGCCCGATGCCGTCCCCCCGGCCGGCTGGTCCAATGGGCCGATGCACGCTCACCCACCGACCGACCCCGGCCCGGCCGTCCGCGAGCGCCTGGACCAGGAACGCAACGTCTGGCTCTGCACCGTACGGCCGGACGGCTCCTCGCACGTCACGCCCGTCTGGTTCGTCTACGAGGCCGAACGGTGGTGGATCGGCACGGACGGCTTCTCCGTCAAGGTCAGGAACATCCGGCACGAGCCGCGCGTCTCCCTCGCCCTGGAGGACGGCCGCGTCCCGGTCGTCGCCGAGGGCACCGCCCGGCTGATCTCCACCCCGTTCCCACCCGGCATCGTCGCCGCGTTCCAGCAGAAGTACGCCTGGGACGTCACCGCCCCCACCCGCCCTGCCGGCACCCGCCTCCTCCTCGAAGTCCCCGTCCACCGCTGGCTGTTGTCGGGCACGGCGCAGTGAGCGCGGAATCCGGGGCGGAACGCCCCAGCGTGGCATCGCTGTTCGCCCGCTGCCCCCGCCCCGGTGAGGGGGCGGGAACGGAGAGCAGAGGGCTTTCGAGCCGGTCACGCACTGCGCGGTGTGCCGCAAGTGCGGTGCGGAGGAGAGGTGTCGGGGAGTCCAGGCTCTGGTGGACGGCCGTCCGCGGCCGTCCGCGGCCGGCCGAGGCCGACCGGTTGCATCGGTCAGGCCCTGGCTGTACGGCCCGGCGCGTCCGGCTTCCAGTCCTGGACGAGAAGACCGAGCAGCACCTCGTCCAGGAACTCGCCCATCACCCAGGCCGACGCGCGCAGCACTCCTTCGCGGACGAAGCCGTTGCGCTCGGCGGAGCGCAGCATCGCTGTGTTGTCCGACAGCGTCTCGATCTGCAGCCGGTGCAGGCCGCGCACGATGAAGCCGTAGTGGCACAGCGTCGCGACCACATCGACGCCGTAGCCCTTGCCGCGCGATGACGGCAGCAGCCCGACGCCGATGTGCGCGGAGCGGTGATGGGTGTCGATGCCCCACAGCGCCGCGGCGCCGACCAAGGTGCCGCCGCCCAACTCCACCACGGAGAACGGGACGCTTCCCTGGTCCGTGTCGTCCACCACGAGCCGCGGGTCCTTCGAGCCGGGCGTGATCGGCCGCCACGGCCCGCTTTCCGCCCGCGAGGAGTTGACCACGTCGTCGTAGAGCTCAGCCCGCAGGATCGGGATGTCGTCGTCGTGCCGGGCTCTGAGCCCGACTTTTTCGCCCCGTAGCATGCACGCTTCCTATCCGACCGGGCCCGGCGACGGCAATCCAATAAGCCACCCGCGACGCCGCTACCCCCAACACCGCTACTCCCGGAGCCCGTACGCACCAGGGTGGTCGGGCGGCCGGGCCGGCGCCCGGCGGTCGCGGACCGGGACCCGGCTATCGTTGGCCCGCATGACCCACGCCGACACGGAGATCACCGCGGAGCTGGTCCGGGAGCTGCTCCGCGACCAGCACCCCGACCTGGCCCATCACCCGGTACGGCTCGGCGCGCGCGGTTGGGACAACCAGCTGTGGCGGCTCGGTGACGACCTCGCCGTACGGCTGCCGTGGGCGACGGACTCGGCGGACGAGTTGCTGCGCAAGGAGTACACCTGGCTGCCTTCGCTCGCCGAGGGTCTTCCGCTGCGGGTTCCCGTTCCGCAGCGCCTCGGTGAGCCCTCCGCGCGGTTTCCGCGGCCCTGGATCGTCACCACTTGGGTGCCGGGCGAGCCCGCCGACCGCGCTCCCGCCACGCGCGGGGAGGAGGCGGCCGACGCTCTGGCCGCCTTCCTGACGGCCCTGCACCGTCCGGCGCCCGAGGGCGCGCCCAGCGCACGGGGCCGCGGGGGAGCGTTGGCCGACAGCACGGAGGGCTTCGTGCGAGGGCTCGCCGCCGCCGTCGAGGAGGGACTGATCTCCGACCCGGACAAGGTCCGCGCGGTCTGGGACGACGCAGCCGCCGCGCCCGAGTGGGACGGTCCGCCGCTCTGGCTCCACGGCGACCTGCATCCGGCCAACATCCTTACCACGGACGGCACTTTCTCCGGCGTGATCGACTTCGGCGACCTCTTCGCGGGCGACCCGGCCGTCGACCTCGCAGCGGCGTGGATTCTGCTGCCGGACGGCGCCGCCGACCGCTTCCACGCCGCCTACCGGCCGGCCCCGGACGCCGCGACCCTGCGACGCGCCCGCGGTTGGGCGGTGGGCCGCGCCCTCGCCTGCCTCTCCATCGGCAACGCCGGCGTGCACGGCCGCCCCGGCGGCAAGCCCACCTGGGGCCCACCCGGACACGCCTCGCTCCGGCGCCTCACCGCATAGCCGAACCGTTTCCCCGCTGCCCCCCTGCCCCGCTTCCCCGTTTTTCGAAGCCCACGGGCCCGAAGCCGGAAGCCGGGAGCCGGAGGCCGGAAGCCGCAAGCCGGAAGCCGGAACCGGGGTCGGCTCCCGACCTCGCCCCGGGCGTACCTCGCGCCGCGAAGAGACATCCGACGTCTGCGGAGCAAGCCACGCCCGTCCGTATGTGTGCGGTCGTGGTGGATCGTGGTGCGGTGCGACGGGCAACGGGAGTTCGGCACCCGGCGGTTCGCGCCCGCCCGCCCGCCGCCCGCCCGCCGAGCCCCTGCCACGCAAAGAGGGCACCGGCTCGCCCCCGGGCGCCCCAGCCCCCATGCGGTCGGCCCCTACCTGGGAAAAGTGCGCCCGATGAGACAGGTGTGCCGAAGGAGGTCGCACGGGGCCGGAGGGACCCGGGTGGACCCGCGCACGTCCACCCGGGTCCCCTCCAGCGGCTCCCGGCCGGCCGGCGCCCCCCACCTCGGCGCCCCCGCCCCACCCCCGGCCGAACGGCACCCCACAACCCGAGTGATCCGACCATCCGCGCAGGTTATTGACGAGCCCTCACCCGCTGGCTAGCTTCCGACGAGAGCGCTCTCCCCCCCAGCGCCCCCCAAGTGGCGTGCCCCGTGCGCCAGGCCAAACGCTCAGGAGCCCCCCATGCGTGCAATGAGACCACTGCGCATCGCCGTCCTCGCGGCCGCCCTGACAACGATGTCAACCGCCGTGGCGCAAGGCGCGGCACCACCTGCGGAGGCGGCGTCATCGGCGCCCTCGGTGAGCGCCGCCAGCACGATCTGCAACGCGTACTGCGACGCCCGCGATCCGGCGCTGAGCACGACGGACCGGCAGCCGGTGAGCACGTCGGTCAACTCGCGTTCGATCGTGTTGCACTTCGACGACACGGACGCGATGGCGTGGGCGTCGATCGACAACGGCGGTGCGGGCGACGAGGTGTGGCTGGACCGTTCGATGGACGGCGGCCGGACCTGGAGCGACGGCAGCAAGCTCGGCGACACCTCGGTGCCGTCCGGGTCGGGCGGCTGGCGCACCCTGATGTACAACGTCGACGACTGGAACAACGAGGGCGTCGGCGCGGTGCGGGCCTGCGGCCAGGCGTCCGGTTCGAGTGGCATCGCGTGCACCTCGTGGGCGCGCACCACCTGGAACGCGTGGTCCCGGGGCACCGCCGCGGCGACCGCGCTGATGATGTCGTACGACCGCGGCAGCAAGCTGTTCGGCGGCAACGGCTGGTGGACCAGCGCCAACGCGCTCACCGCGATCATCGACGACGCCCGGATCAGCGGCATGCCGAGCTACAAGTACGCGATCAGCGAGACGTACGACGCGAACATCAACGCGCAGGACGGCAACTTCACCAACAGCTATCTGGACGACACCGGTTGGTGGGGCCTGGCCTGGGTCGACGCGTACGACGCGACCGGTGACAGCCGCTACCTGAACACCGCGCGGGCCGACGCGGACCACATGTCCGACAACTGGAACGACACGTGTGGCGGCGGGGTGCGCTGGAACACCGACGGCGAGTACAAGAACGCGATCACCAACGAGCTGTACCTGTATCTGAACGCCGCGCTGCACAACCGGATTTCGGGTGACACCACCTACCTCGGCCGGGCGAACACCGAGTGGTCGTGGTTCCAGAACAGCGGCATGATCAACGGCGACCACATGATCAACGACGGCCTGAACGACTCGTGCGTCAACAACGGCCAGACCACCTGGACGTACAACCAGGGCGTGGTGCTGGGCGGGTTGACCGAGCTGTACAAGGCGACCGGTGACTCGGGGCTGCTGGACACCGCACGCACCCTCGCCGACGCGTCGACCGTCAAGCTCCAGTCCGGCGGAGTGCTGCGCGAGCCCGGCGAGGGTGACAGCTGCACCGGCGACGGACCGAGCTTCAAGGGCGCGTACGTGCGCGGGCTCGGCAAGCTGAACACCCAGTTGTCCGACCACCCTTACGCGGCGGACCTCACCGCGTGGGCGAACTCCGCGTACGCCAACGACCGCAACTCCCTCGACCAGTACGGCCCGCACTGGGCCGGTGGCGCCGGCAGCAGCGACTACGGCTGCCAGCAGAGCGTGCTCGATCTGCTCAACGCGGCCGGCTGACCGGGCCGTTCGACCTCCGCACGCCCTGTTCCCCCCACTTCTCGTGAAGGAGCGTGGCACCACGATGAGACGACCTCCCTTACTGTTCGCGCTGGCGCTCGCCGCCGCCTTGGGTATCGGCGCGGGCACCGCGCTGCCGGCCGCCGCGGTCGGCGGCCAGCACCGGACCGCACCGGCCGCGCACGCGTCCGCCGCCGACGCGTCGAGCCTGCGGGTGATGCCGCTGGGTGACTCGATCACCTGGGGCGTCGGCAGCAGTACCGGCGACAGCTACCGGGCCGACCTGGGCGGCGAACTGTCCGCCGACGGGCACGCGTTGGACTTCGTCGGCTCGGGCCGCAACGGCACGATGGCCGACCCGGACAACGAGGGCCACTCCGGCTGGCGGATCGACCAGATCGCCGGCATCGCGGACAGCGTGCTCGACCGCTACCGGCCCAACGTCATCACCCTGGAGATCGGCACCAACGACCTCAACCAGAACTACGAAGTGGCCACCGCCACCGACCGGTTGCACGCGCTGATCGACCAGATCACCGCGGACGCGCCGTACGCGACGGTGCTGGTCGGCTCGCTGATCGTGTCCACCAACCCGGTGGAGGAGCCCAACCGGCCGGCGTTCAACGCGGCCGTGCCCGGCATCGTGCAGGCCGAGCAGGCGGCGGGCAAGCACGTCGGGTTCGTCGACATGAGCGCCCTGACCGCCGCCGACCTGTCCGACCAGCTTCACCCCAACGACGGCGGCTACCAGAAGATGGCTGACGCCTTCCACGCCGGAGTCCAGGCCGCCGACGCCGCCGGCTGGATCACGCCCCCGGTGCCGGCCGGTGGCCCGGTGCAGTCCGGCATCGCGGGCAAGTGCCTGGACGACAACGGCGACAGCGGTACGAACGGCACCGCCGTGCAACTGTGGTCGTGCAACGGCAGCGACGCGCAGTGGTGGCAGTTGCGGACGGATGGCAGCCTGCGGGCGGTGGGCAAGTGCCTCGACGCCGACGCCGGCGGCACCGCCGACGGCACGAAGGTGCAGATCTGGGACTGCAACGGAGGCGCCAACCAGGTCTGGCAGCCGTACGACGGCGGCTACCGCAACCCGGCGTCGGGCCGCTGCCTGGACGACCCGAGCTCCTCCACGGCCGACGGCACCCAGCTCCAACTGTGGGACTGCAACGGCACCGGCGCGCAGAAGTGGACCACGCTCAGCGTAATCTGACGCGCCGTCACTCGCGGGTGAGCGGCGGACGCGGAACGACGACGGCGGCGCGCGCCGGCCACGGGGCACCCTCCCGTGGCCGGCACGCGCCGCTCGACGTGTGCGCGGGCCCTGACCGGCCTGACCGGCCTGACCGGCCTGACCGGTCGCTCAGACCCGGTCGGCCACGATCAGCAGATACTGGAAGCTGCCGTTCTTGTAGGCCGTGAGAAACGGTTCTTCAACGCCGGTGACCAGGTGGTCGGCCTCCTTGCGCAGCTCCCAGTACGGGATGGCCGTCGCGGTGAGGTCCTCGACGTGGACCGGGACGAGCCGGTTGGCCGCCATCGCCCGGAAGTACGCCGAGCGCGGGTGGATGTCGCAGATGTAGTGGGCGTTGATGAGGGACACCTCGCGGGACGCCTGCCCGTAGGTGTCGTTGTAGCAGCCGGTGATGGTGACGTAGCGTCCGCCGCGGCGCAGCAGCCGGGCGTGCTCGGCGAAGAGCAGTTCCAACTCGACGTACATCGTGGACTCGTTGTTCCAGGAGGCCGCGTAGCCGCCGGTCTGGAAACCGGTGTCGAGCATGTTGCGGTGGTGGTAGCGGACCTTGCCGTCGATGCCCCGGGCGCGGGCCTGCGCGTTGGCGAACTCGGCCTGCTTGGTGGAGAGCGTCACGCCGTCGGCGGAGCAGCCGTAGCGCAGGTGCGCCACGACGCTGCCGCCACCGCGCCCGCAACCGGCGTCGAAGACCCGGTCGGTGGGGGAGAGCGGCCCGAGGTGGGTGGCGAGCAGTTCGGCCTGGGCGTGCTCCAGCCGGTGCAGTTCCGCGGTGATCCGCTCCCGGCGCACGCCGGGGTCGGTCTCGTCGAGCACCGACCAGTCGGCGTCACCGACGCCGTAGTGGTGGTGGTAGAGGTTGTCGATCTTTCCGAGTTCGAGGTTGACCGGGTTCTCCTCGGCGTTCCAGTAGTCCGCGACGCGGGTCTGGTACGAGGACTGGGCCGGCACCGGTGCTGTGGTGGTGCCGCGGTGGGTCGTGGTCAACGCTGACTCCTTTGGTACAGGGTGCTGTTGGTGGTGCGGGTGAAGTGAACTGCGCCTACCAGTAGTTCGGCAGGTGGTAACGGTGGGTGTTGGTGGCGTGCCACTCGTGGTTGCCGGCCACCCAGTCCGACAGCCCGCGGGCGTAGCGGCCGACGACGGGTGAGGTCGCCGACAGTGCGGCGGCCTCCTCCTCGAAGGACGCCATGATCTGGTTGTGGATCTCGACGCTGCGCAGATAGGCGGCCTTCAGCCCGCACCGCTCGTTGGCGGCCACGACCTGCGGCAGGTTGAGATGGTGCGGATCGGTCTCCAACTCCTTGGTGAACGAGTAGAGGTCGTTGACGATGGTCGTCGCGTTGCAGGCGAGCGCGGTGATCCGCTGGATCTCCGGGCGGGAGTAGACCGGTTCGGGCAGTTCGTAGCCGTCGACCGCGTCCACGATCGACAGGCAGGGGCGGAAGTTGTTGAACTGGCGCATCACCAGGTACTCCCACACCTTGGGCACGAACCGGGTCTCCGCCCAGGCGGCTTCGGCGAGGTAGCCCAGGTGCAGGCGGGCGATGTCGTGGACGAAGCGGGTGGTCTGGCTGGGCGTGGCGAAGCCGGCGTAGTCCTTCATCGCCCAGTGGTACGAGCGCAGCGGCCCGTCGGCCTGCATGCCCTGCCGCCAGTCCGCCTCGGCATCCGGCGTGCCGTGGAAGGGGTCGATCGCCGACTGGGCCATGACCAGCGGGCCGCCGAGTCCGCGGTGCGACCCGCCGCGGTCCTCCTCTTCCTCGCAGTAGCAGTCGTCCACGAGGTTCTCGGCGAGCAGGAGTTGACCCGCGACGGTCAGGCGGTCCAGATCCGCCGCGCCGGGGTGCTGGAGTACGACGGCCCGGCCGAACTGGAATCCGGCGAAGTCACCGCTCCAGGCGGTGGGGAACAGGTCGAGTTCGCGCGCCCACGCCTCGAGACGGCGGTCGACCTCCTTGACCTTCTCCGGGTCGGCGGGCGTGGCCGGCTGGTACCTGAGGCCGGGGATCGCCCCGGTGGGGCGGGCGGACGCGGGACGCGGGAAGCTCGGCGGCCCGGGCAGCAGCGGGCGCGCGGGGGCGGCGTCGGGGGGAGTGGCCATCGCGGACTCCGCTCGGTCGCTCGGCGCGGTCACTCGACCCGGCCGAGCTGGACGTTCTCCAGGATGCCGACCGCGTCGGGCACGAGGATCGCCATCGAGTAGTAGGCGGTGACGAGGTAGCTGATGATCGCGGCGTTGTTGACGCCCATGAAGCGGACGTTCAGGCCGGGTTGGTACTCCTCGGGGATGCCGGTCGCGTGCAGGCCGACGACGCCCTGGTCGGCCTCGCCGGTGCGCAGCGCGATGATGCTGCTGGAGTGCTGCGGGCTGATCGGGATCTTGCCGCACGGGAAGATCGGGACGCCGCGCCAGGCGGGGACCTCGTGGCCGTCGACATTGGCGGTGCCGGGGACCAGACCGCGCTTGTTGCACTGCCGGAAGAAGGCGGCGATCGCCTTCGGGTGGGCGATGAACAGCCGGGTCTTGCGGCGCATGGCGAGCAGGTCGTCGAGGTCGTCGGGGGTCGGCGGGCCCGAGTGGGTGCTGATCCGCTGGCCGTAGTCGGCGTTGTGCAGCAGGCCGAACTCGCGGTTGTTGACCAGCTCCCACTCCTGGCGCTCGCGGATCTCCTCGATGGTGAGCCGGAGTTGCTGCTGGGTCTGGTCCATCGGGTCGTTGTAGAGGTCGGCGACCCGGCTGTGCACCTTCAGGACGGTCTGGGTGAGCGACAACTCGTATTCGCGCGGCGCGAGTTCGTAGTCGACGAAGCCGCCGGCGATGGACGGCTCACCGGAGTGGCCGGCCTGTAGCGGGATGTCGGCCTCGCCGCGGCGGTTCGTGGGCAGCCGCTGCTGCTCGGCGTACGCCGCCAGGTGCGCGGCCAGCGACGGCTCGCGGGCGATCAGCTCGCGCGCGGTCTGCCAGGGCAGGACCAGCAGCACGCCCGCGGTGTCGGCGCGCACCGAGGTCGTCCACCGCGGGTCGGTCCGGCCGATGGCCTCGTCGCCCAGCTGGTCGCCGTCGGTGACGACCCCGACGATCCCCTCCTCGCCGTACATGCCGGCGGTGTAGCGGGTGAGCCGGCCGTGGACGACCAGATAGGTGTCCGTCACCGGCTGCCCGGCCTCGAACAGCACCTCGCCGGGGCGTACTTCCTTGACCTGGAAGCGGGCGGCGAGTTCCGTGAGCACGCCGCCGGTGTCGGTGTAGCCGTGCAGCGGGGGCAGCTCGGTGAGGGTCTCGGGGATCACCCGGACGTCGTCGGCGCCGTTCTGCTCGAACTCCACCCGGCCTCGGCCGACGCGGAGTTGGCGGCGCCGGTTGACCCGGTAGGTGCCGCCCTTGATGTCCAACCAGGGCAGCATCCTGATCAGCCAGCGCGAGCTGATGCCCTGCATCTGCGGTTCGGACTTGGTGGTGGTCGCGAGTTGGCGCGCCGCCTGGGTGCTGAGACTGGTGAGCTGTGCGCCGCTCGCTGGTTCGGCGGCGGGGTCGTCGGTGGTGGCGCCGGTGGTGCGTACCGATTCGGGCACGTTTTCTCCCGGAAGATGAGCTGGACAAGCAGCGTGAGGAGAGGTGAGAAGGAGCGAACGGGACTGGTGGACAAGGGCGTTGGCGGACGCTGACGGTCTGGCGGACGTTGGCGGGCGCTGTGGGCAATGCGGGTGAATTCCGCGCAGGGATCAGCCAAGCAGCCCCGGCCCGAGCCGCGGTATAGCGCGCGGGGGGCGCCTTCGCGCCCCCGGTGGTGTAAACCTCCGTGGTGAGGCGGGGCGTGGGAGTGCGCTCGCGCGCGTGCTGCCCGCGCACCCCGCGCTCCGGCGCGCGGCGGCACCCACCCGGCGCGCGAGCCACCCCCACACGCCGGGGAGAGGGAGCGCGGCCCGCACGCGTCGCCGTAGGCCCACGAGAGCGGTGCCTGCCGCCGCACGGACGCTGACTCGACTCGACTCGACTCGACTCGACTCGACGCGACCCGACCCGACCCGACCCGACGCGACCCGACCCGACCCGACGCGATCCGATCCCACCCGATCCGACCCGACCGGGCCGGGCCCTCTGACCTGACCCTCCGTCAGGAGAGCGGCGCGGCCGAGGTGGTGGCGAGTGCCTCGGCGCGCAGCGCGGCGGCGACGCGGATGACGGACTGCTCCGGCGGGAGGGGGCGGCGGGCCAGCAGCAGCCGGCGCTGTTCCTGGGGGCCGCCGCGGACGGGCAGGACGCGCACCCCGGGCGGCGCGACGGGCGCGAGGGTGGCCGGCACCGTGGTCAGCCCGCAGCCGGCGGCGACGAGGTGGAGCTTGGCGAGCCAGTCGCGGGCGGTGAGGGCGATCTCGGGCCGCTCGTCCAGGCCCGGCCAGACGCCCATCAGCCGTTCCTCCCCCGAGGAGGGACTGGCGATCCAGCGCTGTCCGCGCAGGTCGGCGACGTCGACGTACTCGCCGCGGGCCAGCGGGTGGGCGGTCGGCACCGCGAGGTACAGGGGGCGTTCGGTCAGGGTCTGAAGGGCGAGCGGGGGCGACTCGGTGTCCGGTGCGCGAAACGGCGGCCCGGAGGCGAGCAGGGCCAGGTCGATGCTGCCGGCGCGCAGGGCCCGGGCCAGTGCGGGGGTGCTGCCCTCACGCCCGACGACGTTCAGGTCGGGGTCGGTGCGGCGCAGCTCGGCCAGGGCGCGGGCAACCAGCACGGCGCCCGCGCTGGGCATCCATCCCAGCCGTACCGTCCCGCCCTGCGCCGGCAGGCCGGACAGCTCACGCGCGGTGGCCTCGATCTCGTCGAGTACGGTCGTGGCGCGGCGCATGACGATGCGCCCGGCGTCGGTGAGCCGGACGCCGTCGCGGCGCCGCTCCAGCAGTTCCGCGCCCGCGGCCCGCTCGATCGCGGCGATCTGCCGGGAGACCGCGGACTGGGTGTACCCGAGCGACGCGGCGGCCGCGGTGAAGGTGCCCTGCTCGGCCACGGCGCGGAAGACCCGCAGCGCGGTGAGCGACACTTCGGTGAAGTCCATGACGTCTACGCATACCACCAGTGCGGAACTCTCGTTGGACTCATGGATGCGGGGTTCCTAGCGTGGAGGCATGAACACTTCGCGCATCGCCCTCGTCACGGGCGCCAACCAAGGGCTCGGCCGGGCCCTCGTCGAGGGGCTCGCGGCCCGCATGGACCAGGACGACCTGGTCCTGCTCACCGGCCGCAACCGGCAGCGGGTGACGGACGCGGCACAGGAGGTCGCGCAGGCGCCCTCGACCCGGGCGCGCGTCGAGGGCGAGGTCCTGGACGTCACGGACGCCGCCGCCGTCTCCCGCCTCGCCGAGGACCTGCGGGCCCGCCACGGCGGGGTCGACATCGTCGTCTCCAACGCGGTCGCCCGCCTGCTGCCCGGCGAGTCGCAGGCTGAGCGGGCCGACGAGTTCATCGACGTGTCCAACTCCGCCACCCACGCGGTCCTGCGCGCCTTCGGCCCCGTTCTGCGCCCCGGCGGCCGGCTGCTCGTCGTGGCCAGCAGCCTGGGCACCCTCGGCCACCTCGCGCCGCGGCTGCACCGCCTCTTCGACGGCGCGTCCCTGGACCAGGTCGAGTACGCCGTCGAGTCCTGGCGCAGCGCCGTCCACCACAGGACGGCCACGGAGGACGGCTGGCCGCTGTGGCTGAACGTGCCCTCGAAGGTGGCCCAGGTCGCCGCCGTGCGCGCGGTCGCCGCCGACCGCCGCGCCCGCGACCTGGCCGACGGCACCCTGGTCGCCGCCGTCTGCCCCGGCATGGTCGACACCCCCACCTCGCGCCCGTGGTTCGGCGACTTCAGCCAGGCCCAGTCGCCCGCGCAGGCCGCCGAAGCAGTGCTCGACCTGATCCTCGCCGACCGCGTCGACCCCGCCCTCTACGGCGAACTGGTCCGCTTCGGCAAGGCGCTGGACTGGCACGCGGGCACGCCGCCGACGGAGCAGGACCGCCTGCTCACCCCCTGACCGCACCGCGGCCATGTCGTGCCGCACAGCTGAGGAGCAGCCCCCGCTGACAGCACCGCCCGCACGAGTGGTGCGGGTGCGTTCCGGCCCGCCGGACCGGATCTCCGCTCACGCGGGTCCGGCGTGGAACGCTCCGCCCGGGCCGAACACCAGCCGGGCGAAGTTGTCGCCGATCCGCCGGTGGGCCTCGGGGGAGGGGTGCACCTCGTCGGGCAGCGGCAACTCCGCGTAGTCCGCCGCTCCGTAGAGCTCGCGACCGTCGAGGTAGTGCAGATGGGGGTCGTCGGCGGCGCGCTGCTCGACGATCCGGGCGAGTTCGTCGCGGATGACGTTGAGCGTGAGCCGCCCGGCGGCGCGTTCGGCCGGGTCGCCGGTGGCCTTGAACCGGAAGACCCCGTCGCCGAAGTCGGGCGCGAGCGGACCGGGGGTGTCCTCCTGCACGGGGCACAGGATGGACGACACCACCAGCAGCGGCGTGCCCGGGTGCCCCTCGCGGATGGTGTCGAGGAACCCGTGCACGGCGGGGCCGAACGCGCGCAGCCGCATCAGGTCGGCGTTCACGATGTTGATGCCGAGCTTGACGCTGATCAGGTCCGCGGGGATGTCCCGCATCGCGCGCGCGGTGAAGGGGTCGAGCAGCGCGCTGCCGCTGAACCCGAGGTTGACCAGGTCGACTTCGCCCCGGGACGCGGCCAGCGCCGGCCAGATCCCCGTCGGATGGGCGGCGTTCGAGCCGTGGCTGATCGAACTGCCGTGGTGCAGCCACACCTTGCGCCCGCTCTCCGGTGCCGGTTCGACCGGCGCGTCGGTGCGCAGCGCGACCAGCTCGGTGCCTTCGGTGTGCGGCAGCCAGATCTCGACGTCCTTGTCGTACGGCGGCAGGTCCGCGAAGTGGGCGGTGCCGGCGGGCCCTTCGCGCACCTCGGCGGCCTGGGTGGCCATGTCGATCATGCGGAGCCGCCCGCCGGGCACGGTGGCCTGGCCGGCGAGGACCCCGTCGACCAGCAGGTCGTACACGCCGTCCGGGGGGAGCGGCGCGCCGACGTACGCCCGCTTGGTGGGCAGCGCGTCCAGTTCGACGGTGGTCGCCCGGGTGCGGAAGACCAGCCGCACCCCGGACGGCTGCGCCTCGGCCATGGCCAGTTGGTCGTCGGGGAACTGGCGGCGCGCGGAGGCGGGCAGCCGGTGCGGGAGCAGGCCGTGCGGCGTGCGCTCCACCTCGACGGCGCCGCGCAGCATGCCGGCGGTGAGGGGGGTGGTGGTCCAGTCGTGCTCGGTGTTCATGGTCCTTGCCTGTCGATCACGGTCCCGGTGGCGGTCCCGGTGGCGGTTGCGGTCGTGGTCCCGGTCCCGGTGGCGGTCGTGGGCACGGGGGCGGCGCTCACGGGGACGACGGTCGCGGGTGGGCGGGGAAGGTCCGGTTGCGCAGCAGGGCGTCGAGGGAGTCCACCATCCAGTCCCAGGATTCCCGGGGATCGACGGCGGTGTGGCTGAAGCCTCCGCTCATCTCCAGGCTGATGTAGCCGTGGAAGACGCTGCCCAGCATCCGGACCGCGTGGGTCTGGTCCGGCTCGGTCAGGTCGTACCCGCGCAGGAGCGCCCGCGTCATCTGGGCGTGCCGGACGCCCGCGCTGGAGGCCGCGGTCTGCGGGTCGAGCCGGAGCCGGGCGGCGTCGTACCGGCCCGGGTGCTCCCGGGCGTAGTCGCGGTACGCGTCGGCGAACGCGGCCAGCGCGTCCTTGCCCGCGCGGCCCGCCAGCGCGGCGGCGACCCGGTCCGCGAGTTCCGCGAGAGCGAGCAGCGCGATCCTGGTCTTGAGGTCCTGCGAACTCTTCACGTGCGAGTACAGGCTCGCGACCTTGACGTCGAACCGCCGGGCGAGTGCCGAGACGGTCACCTGGTCGAAGCCGACCTCGTCGGCCAGCTCCGCACCCGCCCGGGTCAGCCGCTCAGCCGTCAACCCTGCGCGCACCATAAGCTTCCTCCCGTTTTCCGATACCCATCATGCGCATACCTAAGACCTTTAGGCAAGCGCCTGAGTATTGCGGGCGGCGATGGGCAGGCGAGGCGGTCAGTGCGCGGGTGCCCACGGTCGGCGGGCGGGCGCAGGCCCGGGCGGAGGCCCGGGCGGAGGGAGGGGCCGCGGGCCGGGAGCACGAGCAGGGTGTGCGGTGAGCCGGCCCGGGGCGAAGAGCGGGGCGGCGGGCGGCTCGGCGGTTCGCCGGTCCCGGCGGGAGAGCGCGAGGCGCCGGGCGCGCCACCCGTTGAAGGCAGCGGGAGAGCGTGCGGAGCACCCCGCCCCGGTCACGGCACTAGAAGGAGTCGCCGTACCAGTGGAAGGCGCCTGGCGCGGTGACGGTGGCGAGGACCTCGGCCGCGGGGGCGAGCACCGGGCGGGCCATCCCGTAGTGGGTGGCCTCGGGAACGGACTCGGCGAGGAGGTGGGGGAGCGCGCCGACGACGGCGGGCTCGGCGGGCAGCCGTACGGTCGCGGACGTCGCGCCCGCCGCGCGCGCCCGGACCGCGGCGGCCGACAGCAGGGCGCCGGCCGCGTCCTCCTCCCGGCCGGGGGCGAGGGCGATCTCCGCGAGCTCGACCTGATCGGGGGTGGGTCGGCGGAGCACGGCGAAGCCGAGCGGGCGGCCGGACGGCGCGAAGGGAGCGGTGAGGGAGGGGAGTCGGCCGGCCCGGTCGAGTTGGCCGGCCCGGTCGAGTCCACCGGGTCGGCCGGGTCCACCGGGTCCGCCGGGTTCGCCGGGTTCGCCGGGGAAGAGGGGCGCCCCGGGCTCCGGGTTCCTGCCGCTTCCCCCATGTCCGCTGTCCTCCGCAACCAGGATCTGCGCCGGGGCCGCGTACCAGACGGGCACCCGGTGCTCCCAGTCGTCCGCGCCGCGCACCGTGGTCAGCGGGCGGACCGCGTCGAAGCCGTCCCGCAGCGCTCGCAGGGCCGGCAGGTCGGCGCGGGTCGAGGGGCGTACGGCGGCGGCGCCGGGGTGCGGCGCGCGGTCGGTGAGCGGGCCCGACCAGCCGGGGGCGGCGAAGGACCGCCACCCCGCGCCCTCGTAGACCCGCGGGGTGGCGGTGAACAGCAGCGACCAGGCGCACCCGTCGGCCGTCATGGCGGCCACCGCCGCCGCGAGCAGGTGCCGGACGTGGCCCTGGCCGCGCGCGTCGGGGTGGGTGGCGACGCTGCCGAGGCAGCCGACCCGCTGCGGGCGGCCGGTGGCCGAGCGGATCGGCCGCGGCAGGTAGTGGAGCACCGAGACCAGCCGCCCGCCGTCGTCCTCGGCGACGAACGTGCGGCTGTGGCGGCCCGGGTCGCGGCCCCACAGCGCGACGACCGTCGCCGCGTCGGGGAAGGCCGCCGCCCACAGGGCGTGCAGCGCCGGCTCGTCCGCCGGCGCGGCGGTGCGATAGCGCATGGCGACGGCCTTCCCTCTCCTACGGTCACGGTCACGGTCACGGTCGCAGGGCCCCGCGGCCCTGCGGCTCCCTACGGTCTTGCGGTTCCTCTCGGACTCGCGGTCCTTACGGTGAAGCGTGGCGGTGGGCGCACGACGCACGACCGGCTCAGCGAGGCCCAACCGGCCGCGCCCACCGCCACGTTCGCTCGGCCGCAGGCCGCCGCGCACCCAGCACCCGCCGAGCACGCCGCGAACTCAGAGGATGAGGTTGCCGGTTGTCGCGCTGATCCTCTTCCCGTCCGCGGGCAGCCCCTTCCGGGCGACACCGTCCTCGGTGCACGCGGTGTGCAGGAGCGACGACGTGTCGCCGAACGCGTCCTCCGCCAGCGCGAGTTGGCCCCCGGTGAGCCGGGCGCCGACCGCCGTGTAGCGGTTGTGGCCGTCCGCGACGCGCACATGCGCGGTGTCCGCGTCGGCGGCGCTGCTGCGCAGGTCGGCCAGGTCCCAGGTGACGGTGGCACCCGTTCCGGCGTCGCGGGAGAGCAGCGCCTTGGCGGTGTTGGTCCCGGACAGGGCGGTGCCGCCGCCGACGCTGATCCGCTGGTCGCGTACGGCGCTCAGCGCGATGCCGGTGTCGGTGAGGCTGCCGCCGTCCACGGTGACCTCGGACGCCCCGACCGCGAGCGGCGCAGCCTTGGGGCTGCCGACCAGCCGGCAGTCGGTGAAGTGGACCGGGCCGCTGCCGCGCAGCACGTTGCCGTCGAGCCCGGTGAACGTGGTGCGGACGAAGTGCACCGGCGCGGTGACCGGGGTCTGCACGAGCACGGACGCCTTCGGCAGGTCGAAGGTGCAGTCGGTGACGGTGGTCGGCCGGGTGGAGCGCGCCGACTGCTGGGCGACGGCGAAGAAGGAGGCGGTGCAGCCGCGCAGTTGGGCGCCGTCGGCGTTGACCACCAGGGTGCCGGCCGGGTCGAAGGTCGGCCGGGCGATGACCTTGACGTTCTCCAGCGTCAGGTCGGTGATCTTGGTGTTGGCGGTGAACCAGGAGCAGACGTGGTTGCGCACGGTGATCCGCTTGGCGGAATCGCCCCACTGGGCACCGGAGTTGGCGATGTCCATCAGGCCGGAGTTGCCGTCGAAGAGCAGGTCGTGTTCGTACTGCCCGTGGGTGGTGAAGGGGTTGCCGCCCTCGTCGTCGCCGTCGCCGTGGCAGTTGACGACCTGGCAGTAGGCCGACGCCGTCAGGTCGTTGAGGTGGCGGACGTTGCTGCTGGTGCAGTCCGCGACGTGGCCGTACAGGCAGTAGATCTGCTGGGTGAGGTAGCCGGCGCCGCCGTACATCACGGTGGGCGGGTTCTTCAGCCCGCACTGGATCGTGCGGTAACGGGTGCACCAGCGCCGCATGATGACCGGCCAGAACGTGCCGGTGGCCTGGATGCCGGAGACGTCGCAGTCCACCGCGTACTCGTACGCCACCGGGTGCGATCCGGTGTACTCGTCGTCGACCGCGCCGGTGTCCTGGCCGGCGCCGAGGAAGACGAGGTGGTCCACCCGGACGCCGACCACCGGTTCGACCCGGCGCCAGGTCAGCTTGCGGCCGGCCGCCAGCGGCCAGCCGTTGAGGTAGTCGACGCGGATGTGGGTGCCGTCGATGATCTCGGTGACCTCGACCATCTTCTGCAGTTCGCGCTCGTCGCTGCCGCCGCCGGCCACCTCGTTGCTCTGCACCGCCCACCACTGGCCGACCTTGAAGGCGCCGGAGTCCGGCACCGGGAAGGCGTCGGTGAGTTCGATGACCTCGGCGGACAGCGCGTGGCTGACGGTGTCGCCGGTGACGGTGCCCTGGAAGAACAGCACGGCGCCGAAGGGGTTGTCGTGGGTGTTGCGCTCGATGCCGCCGGTGTGGACGGTGTGGCCGCCGAAGTCCAGCGCGAGCCGGGAGCGGTGGTAGGTGTGGCGGCGCTGGAAGAGCAGGTCGGTGTGGGCCTCCACCCGGTGCACCGACGGGTCGTCGACCATGGCGTCGAGCGCGTCGTCGGCCGGGGCGGAGGCGTCGAACAGGCCGAAGCCGCGGAAGTCCAGCACCCCGTCGTGCAGTCGGCGCCAACGGCCGTGCGCGGGGCGGTCGTTCGGGCGCAGCACGGTGCCGCCGTTGGGCGCGCGGGTGCTGCCGGCGTCCCACCGTACGGTCATGCCGCCGCCGTCGCCGGGGGCGCGGTAGCCGGCGACCACCGTCACCGTCCCGTCCCGCAGCGACTTCGACGGGGTGGCGAGCAGGTCGGCGACGGTGGCGGCGGTGGTGGCGGGCCGCCCCGCCGTGCCGCCGCCCTTGGCGCCGCTCTTCCCGTCGTCGCCGGTGCCCTTGGCGCTGCCGGCGGGTGCGGCCGCCTGCGCCGGAACGGTGGTCAGCGCGCCGGCCGCGACGGCGGCCGCACCGATACCGCCGGAACGGAGCAGGTGTCTGCGGGTGGTGGTCATGGAGTGGTGCCGTCCTTCCGCTGGGGGCCGAGCGACGTGCGGTACGGGGGCATGAACGCGGTGCGCGGCATCTGGTCGGCCAGGACCCCGCCGTCCACCACGATCCGGGTGCCGGTCAGGTAGGCGCCGTCGTCGCCGGCGAGCAGCAGCAGCGCGCCGGTGCACTCCTCGGGCCGCGCGTAGCGGCCCAGCGGGATGCGCTGACGGTACGCCGCCTCGAACGCCTCGCGGTCGAACGGGAATTCGCCGTCGATCGGGGTGTCCACCATGCCGGGGGCGAGGCTGTTGACGGTGATGCCGTGCGGGGCCAGCTCGACCGCGAGGGTCTGGGTGAGCAGGTCCACCGCGGCCTTGGAGGCGTTGTAGTGCGCCAGCCCGGCCTCGGCGACCAGCGCGTTCTTGGAGGTGATGTTGACGATCCGGCCGGGCAGGCCGTCGGCGACCATGTGCTCGGCGACGCGCTGGGTCAGGAAGAACACCGCGTCGAGGTTGACCCGCATCACGCGGTACCAGCTGTCCGGGGTGATCTCGTTGAACCGCTCCAGGGCCGCGGTGCCGGCGTTGTTGACCAGGATGCGGATCGGTCCGGCCTGCGCGCGCACCCGGTCGGCGAAGTCGTGCAGCGCCGCGGTGTCGGACAGGTCCTGCTCGACGACGAGCGCGCCGCGCCCCGCCGCGCGGACCAGCGCGGCGGTCTCGGCCAGCCCTTCGGCGCCGGGCAGGTCGGTGAGGACCAGGTCGGCGCCGGCCTCGGCCAGCGCCACCGCGAAGGCCCGGCCCAGGCCGCGGGCGGCCCCGGTGACCAGCGCGGTGCGACCGGTCAGGTCGAAGCGCGCCGCGGCGGGGCCGCCGGCGGAGGTCACGACTGCCCCAGCCCGAGCAGGTCCAGCGACGGGCGGTGGATCAGCGCCTCCACGGCGTCCTGGTCCAGCGGGTCCAGACCCGGGATGCCGGGGATGCGGGCGATCCGGCGCAGCCCTTCCACCGAGTCGTTCACCGTGGTGAAGGGGTAGTCGCTGCCGAACAGCAGCTTGTCCCACACGCCGTAGTCCTGCACCAGGCGCAGGCTGTGCCACAGCTGGAACGGCCGGTAGTGCAGCGCGCTGATGTCGGCGTAGACGTGCCGGTGCTTGCGGATCACCGCGATGCACTCGCCCTCGAAGGGGTGGCTGAGGTGGGCCAGCACCATCCGCAGCTCCGGGTGGCGCATGGCCACCCAGTCCAGGTGCCGCGGCATGGCGTACTCCAGCGGCGCCTGCGAGACGAAGGTGGTGCCGGTGTGCACCAGCAGCGGCAGGCCGTGCCGCTCGGCGTAGGCGTAGAGCGGTTCGTACGCCTCGTCGGCGGGGTCGAACCCGGCGTACATCGGCATCAGTTTGATGCCGCGCAGCCCCAACTCCTCATGTCCGTAGCGCAGTTCGTCCTGCCAGCCGGGCTGGGTCGGGTCGAGCGAGAGGTAGCCGATCAGCCGGTCGGGGTGGTGCGCGACGTAGGCGGCGACGGCCGCGTCCTCCACCCACAGCCCGCTGCGGCGGGCCTTGCCGCCGACCACCACGGTGCGGGTGTTTTCCGGCGCGCTCGCCGCGTAGTCCTCGTACCGGACGGTGAGGTCCACCTCGCCGGCGTGCGCACGGGCGGACTCGGCGCGGAAGGCGTCGTCGAAGTCGTGGCTGTGCCGGAAGAGATGGGAGTGCACGTCGACGATCATGTGCGGTTCCTCTTCTCCCAGCCGTCCGCGAACATGTTCCAGAAGCGGTGGGTGGGCGGGTGCTCCGCGAAGACCTCGTCGACCAGTTCGATGCCGAGCCCGGGTGCGGTCGGCAGCTCGATGTGGCCGTCGGTGATCGGGAGCGCGCCGCGGACCGCCTCGAAGACATACGGTTCGAGCAGCCCGTCGAAGGTCTCCAGGATCTTGAGGTTGCTGATCCCGAGCGTGGCGTGCACCGAAGCGGTGGTGCACAGCGGCGAGTTGGAGTTGTGCGGGGCGACCAGCATGCCGTGCGCGTCGGCCTGCGCGGCGATCTTCCGCAGCTCGGTGAAGCCGCCGGCCATCGACAGGTCGGGCTGCACGATGTCCACGGCGTTGGTCGCGAAGAGCTGCTTGTACTCGTAGCGGTTGTGGAAGTGCTCGCCGCCGGAGATCGGGAAGGCCGCGATCTGCCGCAGCTCGGCGTAGCGCTCGATGTGCGTCCACGGCAGCGGCTCCTCGAACCAGCCGATGTCGTACGGCGCCAGCTCGTGCACCAGCCGCCGTGCGGTGGCCATCGCGAACCGGGCGTGCCCCTCGACGAAAAGGTCCACCTCGGGGCCGACCGCCTCGCGCACCGCGGCGACCAGCGCCAGCGAGCGGCGCAGCTCGCTGCGTTCCAGCTCGTGCAGGCCCGCGCCGAACGGGTCGAACTTCAGCGCGGTGAAGCCCTTGGCGACGGTCTCCTTCGCCTTGGCGGCGAACTCGGCCGGCTCGCGCTCGCCGGTGTACCAGCCGTTGGCGTAGACCCGGACCCGGTCGCGGGTGGCGCCGCCGGTGAGCCGGTAGGCGGGCACGCCCAGCGCCTTGCCCATCAGGTCGTACAGCGCCTGGTCCACGCCGGAGACGACGACGCCGCCGATGTCGCCGCCGCGCAGGAAGTCGCCCTGGTACATGCGCAGCCAGAGCTCTTCGACGTCGAACGGGTCGGCGCCCAGCAGGTGCCGGTGGCCCATCGCCTCGGTGAGCCGGCAGGTCTCGTCCACCCGGTAGGGGTGGGTGATCTCGCCGACGCCGGTCAGGCCCTGGTCGGTGTGAATCCGGACGTAGCCGAAGTCGCGCCAGGCGGTGCCGAGTTGCAGCGTCTCGACCTTGCTGATCCGGCCCGCCGGGCCGGCCGGCCGGGTGGTGTTCACGGTCAGCATCAGCGGGCCCCCGTCGCGGTGCCGGCGCCGCCCATGGTGGAGACGTGCGCGAGGTCGCTGGGGCCGCCCTCGGCCAGGGTGCGGGTGACGGCCGCCTCGGTCGCCTCCAGCAGGCGGTCCACGTCGGCGTCGGTGTGCGCGTAGGACAGGTGGCTGCGCTTGAGGTTCAGCGGCAGCTCGAAGACGCCGTGCTCGATGAGGTGGCGGCGGTAGCCGACGAAGAGCGCGGTGTCGTTGGCGAGCAGGTCGTCGTAGCTGAGCGGCGCCGGGCCGGGCATGAAGTAGCTGACGAAGACCGAGCCGTAGCCGGTCACCACGGCGGGCACGCCGATCCGCTGGTAGAGCGCGGTGAGTTCGGTGCGCACCCGATCGCCGAGCCGGAAGACGTGCTCGTGCACCGGCTGTTCGCGCAGCTTGCCGATGGTGGCCAGGGCGGCGGCGACCGGCAGCGGGTGGCCGTTGTAGGTGCCGGCGAAGAACACCGGGCCGCCGGGACGGCTGCTGAACTGCTCCATCAGGTCGGCGCGCCCGCCGAGCGCGCCGATCGGGGCGCCGTTGGCGATGGCCTTGCCGAGGGTGGTCAGGTCCGGGGTGATGCCGGAGATCGCCTGGTAGCCGCCGAGGGCGTGCCGGAAGCCGGTGATCACCTCGTCGAAGACCAGCACACTGCCGGCCGCGGTGCACTCCTCGCGCAGCGTGCGCAGGAACTCCTCGGTGGGCAGCAGCGCGCCCACGTTGTGCGGGATGGGCTCCACGATCACCGCGGCGATGTCGGTGCCGTGCTCGGCGAACGCCTGGCGGACGGCGGCGACGTCGTTGAAGCGCAACACCAGGGTGGCGTCGAGGACTTCGGGCAGGATGCCGGTGGAGGTCGGGTCGTGCCGGCCGACCCGGTCCGGGGCCGAGATGACGTTGAGGCTGACCGCGTCGTGCCAACCGTGGTAGCAGCCCTGGAACTTCACCACCAGGCGGCGCCCGGTGGCCGCGCGGGCCACCCGCAGCGCGTGGAAGGTCGCCTCGCTGCCGGTGCTGGTGAGCAGCACCTGCTCGATCGACGGGATCAGTTCGGCCAGTTGCTCCGCGAGGACCACCTCGGCCTCGGTGACCGCCACCCCGGTGAGACCGAGCCGGCCGGACGCGTCCGCGACCGCGGCGGCCACGTCCGGGTCGTTGTGGCCGAGCAGCGGCGGCCCGAACGCGGCGTGGTAGTCGGTGAATTCCCTGCCGTCGCTGTCCCAGAACCGGGACCCCGCGGTGCGGGCGATCACCAAGTCGGTGAGGCCGGGAATGCTGCGCTGGCCGCTGTTGACACCGCCCGGTATCACCCGGCGGGCCCGCTCGGCGAGCGTCATGTGGTGCTCCTCGCGTCGATGCTGTGGGTGACGGTCCCGGCCCTGCCCGGCCGGGACCGCAGGACGCCATCCGCCCGGCAAGTCGTCGCAGGATTCGTTCGCTGCACTGAAGGAACGATTTTCAAGAACACTGTTCTGAATATCCGAACAGTGGGCTGATCTTAGATCCGGTTTAACCCTCGGTCAAGGGGGGTCCGGTGGTAACCTGTTTTGCTATGCAGAACAGTGTTGAGCGCGGCGCGGATGACGAGCGGGGCCGCGCGGCGGGGGCCGAGCCGAAATACCTGGTGAAGACCGTGGCGAGGGCCGCGGAGCTGCTGGAGGTGCTCGCCGCCGGAGGACCCGGAGCGGGACTCAGCGTGACCGAGGTCGCCCAGCGCAGCGGTGTCTCGAAGAGCGCCGCCTTCGGCCTGCTGCAGACCCTGCGGCACTACGGCCTGGTGGCCGACGAGGGCGAGGGGATGAACCGCCGCTACCGGCTGGGGATGTCGCTGGCCCGGCTCGGCGACCGGGCGCAGGCGCAGATCTCGCTGCGGGACGTGGCCCGCCCGCTGCTGCGCGAGCTGACCGCCGCCACCGGCATGGCCTCGCGGGTCGCGGTGCCGCAGGAGGGCCAGGCGGTGATCGTCGACCAGGTCGACGCCGGCGGCGGCCTGCGGCTCGACCTGCGGATGGGCGCCCGCGAACTGCCGCACTGCACCGGGATCGGCAAGGCGCTGCTGGCCGCGATGCCCGAGCAGGAGGCCAGGGAACTCGTCGCCCGCACCGGGCTGCCCCGCCGCACCTCGCGCACCATCACCGACGAGGCGACGCTCTTCGCCCACCTGTCCGACGTCCGCGCCACCGGCTACGCGCTGGACGACGAGGAGGACGCCGACGGGATCTTCTGCATCGGCAGCGTGGTCCGCGACCACCGGGACCGATGCGTCGGCGCGATCAGCATCACCGGCCTCAAGCTCGATCTGCCCGGCTGGCGGTTCCGCGAACTCGGCCTCCAGGTAAGGGACTTCGCCGATCGGATCAGTCAGAGCCTGGGGCACGGCAACGCCCCGGCGACGTCCGGCGGCCGCACAACGGCCACCGCGGGGTCTTGACCGATTCACCGGCGGCGGGCTAGCGTCTCGCCCCGTCGGACGGTGCCGCGCAAGCACCCTGCCCCTGGTCTGCGCTTTTCCCGCACCGGTCCGCACCGCCATCCGCACATCCGGCAAGCGTCACGGTTTCGTCCTCACCCCAGGCCCATCGAAGGCTGAGGCACATCGTGAACGTTCCCCCTGGCCCCGTGCCGGGTTCCACCACCGACCAGAGCCCCGAGTCGAGCCCCGAGCAGAGCCGTACCGACACCTCCCGCCGCAGGCTGCTGCGGGCCGGCGGTATCGGCGGGCTGCTGCTCGCGGCCACCACCACGGCGGTTGCCGCCGGCACCGGCACCGCGTCCGCGGCCGGTTCCGGCTCCGGTGCCGCGAAGCCGGCCGGCCACCCGGTCGCGCCGCTCACCGCCGACTCCGTCGCCCGGCTGCTCGCGCTCGACACCAGGTCGCTCGCGAACGGCACGGTCGCGCTGGTCTCCGGCTACCGCGCACCCGGCGACGGCGGCGGCCTGGTCGCCCGCTGGGACGCGACCGCGACCACCGCGCCCAACGGCGGCACCGTGCTGCGCCCGGCCGGCCAGACCGGCAAGGGCCGCTGGCGCATGGTCCACGACGGCCTGCTGGACTTCCGCCAGTTCGGCGTCTTCGACGCCTCCACCCCGGCCGACGCCGCGCTGGACGCCATGGTCGGCGACCCGGCCGTGTACCGGATCGAGGCGCACACCGACCTCAACTTCACCAAGCGCCACACCTTCACCCGCTCCCGGCTCGAACTCGACTTCGGCGGCAACAAGGTCACCACCACCGGGATCGAGAAGAACGCGTACAACAACCCGTTCGGCGCGGTGCTGTACTTCCTCGGCAAGGTGACCAGCACCACCGTCAAGTCCCAGCTGTCCGCCGCGATGCCCGACCTCGCCGACATCTTCGAGGTGCCGTCGAGCAAGTCCTTCACCGTCGGCCAGTGGTGGAGCGTGGAGATCGACGCGGCCGCCGGCACCGGGCTGTACGAGAAGGAGGTGCAGAAGCTCGTCCAGGTCACCGAGATCGTGGACGGCACGCACATCCGCGTCAACTACAAGATCGGCTGGGAGCTGGCCGCCGGGCGCACCTTCACCTGGACCCGGGTCGAGCCGGTCGAGCGCGTCCACGTGCGCAACATGGTCTTCGAGGGCGTGCCGGACGTCGCCGACGACGACACCGAGACCGGCTCGCACCCGCTCGCCTACGAGTACGCCGTCTCCTGCGACGTCTCCGGCATCGACGCCACCGGCACCTTCTGGCCGGTGATCATCCGCCGCTGGTGTACGTACTTCCGCACCTCCGAGTGCCAGTTGAAGAACCCGGCCTCGGTCACCTACGGCGGCGCCGGCTACCTCACCCAGCAGATCTACTGCCTGTACGGCCACGTCGAGGACTGCCACGTCGCCAACGCCCGGCACCTCAACGACTGGACGGCCTCCGCCTACGGCTACGTCACCAACTGCCACGGCGACGGCGACGACCAGGGCCCCTTCGTCACCCACGGCCAGTTCGAGCACGACCTCACCTACACCGGCAACTCCGGGCTGATGACCTTCGCCAACTCCGGTGCGGCCTGGGGCGGCGCGGCCAAGCGGATCACCGTCCGCAAGCACGCCTGCTCGTGGTTCGTGGCCAGGACCAACATCACCGACCTGACGCTGGAGGACATGCTGGTCATCGGCAACGCCCAGCCGAACTCGGGGATGATCTGGGTGAACTCCGACGGCGCCCAGCTGCGCGGCTGCGTCGCCTCGGGCCCGCTGGTGATCTCCCAGTCCTCCGCCAAGTCGAAGCGCCCCACCGTGATCGCCGACTCGGCCTTCACCCAGGGCAAGGCGTCCGAGGTCACCGCGGCCACCGTCAGCTCCGACGTGCACCTGCTGCGGGTCACCCTGAAGGACCTGGACGGCGCGCAGTTCAACGGCACCGGCGACCTCGTCCTCGACCACTGCACGTTCACCGGAACCGGCGCGGACGCCGGCCCCAGCACCGTCGCGCACGCCGACACCGCGGTGCACGGCGGCACCTTCACCGACACCGGCCTGGTGCTGAAGTCCGCGAAGGACCAGCGGCTGTGGATCGACGGCGGCGCCCGCTTCGGCGGCGGCAACAGCTCGGCGGCCTTCCTCGCCCGCAGCGGCGCGGACCGCACCGTCAGCTGGCAGCTCGACGGCGTCGACTCCCGCGCCGCGGACCAGAAGACCGCGCACCTGCTGATCACCGACGGCGTCAACCACTACCGCGCGGGCGGCTCGGCCTTCTCCGGCGGCCGTATCGAACTCGACCCGGCCGCCTTCACCGGGGACAGCCACCTGCTGCACACCGGCTGCACCGAGGACGGCGTGACCCGCACCAAGATGCCCGCCGAGGGCGACCGGGTGCGGCACACCGCCGGGAACCTGCTGATCTGAGAGCGCCGGCCGGGCCCGTCACGAGCCCGGCCGGCCCCGGCCCGACCGCCGCCCAACGCGGCATCCGGGCACCGCCGTTGGCCAACACCGGCACCGCGCAAGCCACTTGTGTTCCGCGGCCCCTTCCCGCCGAACCTTCCCGCCGAACCGTCCCGCCGAACCTTCCCGCCGAACCGTCCCGCCGACCTTCGCGCCCACCGTGAGAGAGAGACCATGGCCACCGACCAGACCAGCACCGCCGGCACCCCGATCGAGGGGCGCCCGGTGCGGATCGCCCTCGTGGGCGCCGGCAACCGCGGGCTGACCTACGCCGCATGGATTCGCGACCACCCCGAGCGCGCCCGGATCGTCGCCGTCGCCGACCCCCGGCCCGAGGCACGCGCGCTGGTGCCGACGGCGACCGGGTACGGCGACTGGCGGGAACTGCTCGCCGCCACCGAGGCGAACGGCGGACCGCTGGCCGACGGCGTGATCGTGGCCACCCAGGACCGCGAGCACGCCGAACCGGTGCTCGCCCTGGCCCGGGCCGGGTACGGCGTGATGACCGAGAAGCCGCTCGCCCCCACGGAGGCCGAGTGCCGCACCATCGTGGAAGGCGTCGAGGCGGCCGGCGTGCCCTTCGCCGTCTGCCACGTGATGCGCTACACCCCCTACACCGACCTGGTGAAGAGCGTGGTGGACAGCGGTGTCCTCGGCACCGTCACCGGACTCGACCACCTGGAACCGGTCGGCTGGTGGCACTACGCGCACAGCTACGTCCGCGGCCCGTGGCGCCGCGAGGACCACTCCTCACCGATGATCCTCGCCAAGTCCAGCCACGACCTGGACTGGATCGCCTACGTCACCGGCCGCCGGATCGAGACCGTGGCGAGCTTCGGCTCGCTCGCCCACTTCCGCCCGGAGAACGCCCCGGCGGGCGCCGCCGCCAACTGCCTGGACTGCCCGGTCGAGCCGAGCTGCCCGTACTCCGCGCCCAAGCTGTACTACCCGGCGCTGCGCACCACCGGCGCCGCCTGGCCGATCGACCACGTGACCGCGCACGCCACCGGCCCGCAGGACGAGGCGGTGCTCACCGAGGCGCTGCGCACCGGCCCGTACGGACGGTGCGTGTACCGCGCGGACAACGACGTGGTCGACAACCAGGTGGTCGCCATGCAGCTGTCCGGCGGCGCCACCGGGGTCTTCACCATGACCGCGTTCACCGAGCAGACCCACCGCCAGACCCGGATCTTCGGCAGCCACGGCTGGCTGCGCGGCGACGGCGAGCGGGTCACGGTGCACGACTTCCGCGACGACACCACCCAGGTGCACGAGGTCGGCGCGAGCGGCTCCAACGCCGCCGACGGCCACGGCGGCGGCGACTCGGTGCTGGTCGAGTCGTTCGTCACCGCGCTCGCCACCGGCGACCGCTCCCACATCCGCTCCGGCCCGGTCGAGTCCCTCGGCAGCCACCTCGCGGCCTTCGCGGCCGAGCGGTCCCGGCACCAGGGCACGGTCGAGACGGTGCCGCCCCGCTGACCGGCCGCACGCCGCACCCCGGCCGCGCCCGCACTCGGCGCCACCAGCAGCACCCGCACCCCGCACCACCAGCAGCACCCCGCACCACCCGCACGCTTCGCCCGCACGGCACCGCGGCCCCACCCGCACCACCCGCACGCTTCGCCCGCACGGCACCGCGGCCCCACCCGCGCCCGTACCACCGACCACCGCCACGCACCACGCTCCGGAAAGCGAGAACCACCGTGAGACGCCGTAACACCGCCGCCCTCGCCGTCGCCGCCGCCCTTGCCGCCACCGCCGTGGCCGGCTGCGGTTCCAGCACCGGTTCCGGGTCCAGCTCGAAGAAGACCATCAACACCTGGGTGTACCCGGTGATCAACGACCCGAAGGCCAACTCCGCCTACTGGGACGGCCTGGTCAAGGGGTTCGAGAAGGAGAACCCCGGGGTGACCGTGAAGGTCTCCACCTACCCGTGGGCCAACCGGGACACCGCGCTGGCCACCGCGCTCGCGGCCGGCAAGGGCCCCGACGTGGCGTACCTGATCCCCGACCAGCTCTCCGCGTACCAGCGCAACCTGATGCCGGCCGACAAGTGGATGCCGGCCGCGGACAAGGCGGCCTACCGCCCGGCCGCGCTGAAGGCGGTCACCGTGGACGGCCAGCCGCTCGCCGCCCCGGTGCTGATGTCCAGCTACCCGCTGCTGTGCGACAAGAAGGTCTTCGACGCGATCGGCGAGACCTCCTACCCGACCACCTGGGACCAGCTCGCCGCGCTCGCGCCCAAGCTGAAGGCCAAGGGCTTCTACGCGACCAGCTACAGCGGCGACACCACCGCCACCCTCAACATGACCTTCTACCCGCTGCTGTGGCAGGCCGGCGGCGACGTCTTCTCCGCCGACGGCAAGAAGGCCACCTTCAACAGCCCGGCCGGCGTCAAGGCGCTCACCTGGCTGAAGACCTTCGTGGACAACGGCTGGACGCCCAAGGACCTGGTCACCACCACCCCGCAGATCGAGCAGACCGACCTCGCCAAGAACAAGGTCGCCTGCACCTGGCAGAACACCGCGGCCGAGGTCGAGCCGTTCTGGGGCAAGGAGAACATCGAGGTCGGCCCGGCGCTGAGCAGCACCAAGTCGGTGGCGTACGGCACCGTCGGCACCCTCGCGGTCTTCAAGGGCGCCAACCAGAAGCTCTCCGGCAAGTGGATCTCGTACGTGTCGCAGCCGAAGAACACCGCGGGCCTGCAGAAGCCGGGTGGGTACTTCTCGCCGCGCACCGACGCGACCGCGCTCTACCCCGGCGACAAGCTGCAGGAGGCGACCGAGAAGGTGCTGAGCAGCACCGACGTCGGCCCGCTCAACAAGTCCGCGCGTGACGTGATGGGCCTGCTCGCCCCGCAGATCCAGGCCGCGCTGCTCGGCAAGACCAGCCCGAAGAAGGCGCTCGACGACGCGGCCCAGGCCGCGGACCAGCTGATCGCCCGCAAGCGCTGACCGCGCGCGGGCGGTCGTCGCCGGCCGGCGCTGACCGCCCGCACGTTCTGATCGACCGTCCCACCAGCCGGCGAGGTCCGGCAGCACCCGTCGCTCCCGAAGGAGGTCCCGTGGCCGCAGTCGCGGAACGTACCACCCGCCCGCAGAAGAACCGACGCGGACCACACGCGCGCCGGGAGGCCCGGATCGGGCTGCTGTTCGTGCTGCCCTGCTTCCTGCTCTTCCTGGTCTTCCGGTTCGGACCGGGCATCGCCGGGCTGGTGCTCGGCTTCACCGACTACACCATCGGCGACAGCACCCACTTCACCGGACTGCAGAACTTCCAGCGGATGATGCACGACCCGCTGTTCTGGTCCTCGCTGCGGGTCACCGTCGTCTACAGCGTGATGGCGGTGCCGTTCACCATCCTCGCCTCGCTGGGGCTGGCGCTGCTCACCCGGCGGGCCTTCCGCGGCTCCCGGCTCTTCCGGTCGATCTTCTTCCTGCCGGTGGTCACCAGCCTGATCCTGGCGTCCACCGTCTTCATCTGGATCTTCTCCACCAAGGGCCCCTGGTCCGACATCATGGGCTGGCTCGGCCTGCCGGACCAGTCCTGGCTCACCGACTCGGCCCTGGTGCTGCCGGCGATCGCCCTGGTCGGCATCTGGTCGCGCTGCGGCTACGGCATGCTCATCCTGCTCGCCCGACTCCAGGACGTCCCAAGGGAGTTGGAGGAGGCCGCGCTGATGGACGGCGCGGGGCCCTTCCAGCGGTTCCGCTACATCGTGGCCCCGCAGCTGAAGCCGGCCTTCTTCTTCCTGGCGGTCATCGAGACCACCAACAGCTTCCAGATCTTCGACGCCATCTACGTGATGACCGGCGGCGGCCCGGCCAACGCCAGCTACAGCCTCGTGTACCAGCTCTACGACGCCGGCTTCAAATACAGCGACCTCGGCTACGCCAGCGCGATCGGCTGCGTGCTGTTCGTGATGACCGTGGTCGTGGCGCTCGTGCAGCGACTGGTGCTCGGAAAGGAGAAGTGACCATGGCGAACACGACCGCCCAGGCCGCCGAGGCGGGCGCGGGCTCCCACCCGGGCCCCGGAGTATTCGACCCGGCCGCCGCCGACGACCGTGCCGCGCGCGGCAGTCGGCCGCGCCGCTCCGGTCGCGCCCGCGAGCCCCGCGAGCGCGACACCATCCCCAGGGCGCTGCGGCCCAGCCCGGGCGGGCAGATCGTCCGCGGTGTGCTGCTCGCGGTGGCGGCCGTGGTGACGGTCTTCCCCTTCTACGCGATGCTCGTGCTGTCGCTGAAGCCCGGCGCCGCGGTCTCGCTCCCGGGCAGCCTCCTGCCCTGGCACCTCAGCGGGTCCTCCTACAGCGCCGTGCTCGACGCCCAGGACGTGCCGCGCTGGCTGCTCAACACCCTGATCTACTCGCTGGTGTCGGTGGTCGGCGTGCTGGTGCTGGCCGCGCTGGCCGGCTACGCCTTCGCGAAGAAGCGGTTCCGCGGCAGGGAGGCGATGTTCTGGTCCTTCCTGTCCATGGTCATGGTCCCGTACCACGTCACCATGATCCCGACCTTCATCATGATGGCGAAGCTCGGCGGCGTGGACACCTACTGGGGCCTGATCATCCCGACCCTCGCCAACGCCCAGGCGGTGTTCCTGATGCGGCAGTTCATCAAGGACCTCCCGGACGAGATGTTCGAGGCGGCCCGGCTGGACGGCTGCAGCGAACTGCGGATCTTCGTCAGCATCGTGCTGCCGCTGCTCAAGCCGATCCTCGCCACCCTCGGCACCTTCGTCTTCCTGTGGCACTGGAACGACTTCCTGTGGCCGCTGATCATGGGCCAGAGCAGCGGCATGCGCACCCTCACCGTCGGCATCGCGTCGCTGCAACAGCAGCAGGTGCCGCTCAGCCAGGTGCTCGCCGGTTCGGTGATCGCCTTCGTCCCCATCTTCGCCGCCTACCTGGCGGGCCAGCGGTACTTCACCGAGGGCGTCACCGGTTCGGCCGTCAAAGGATGACCACGCTCATGCCCCACAGCTCCCCGTCCACGCCCACGCCCGCGGCGCTCGCGTCCGTACGCCCCGGCCTGGCCGACTTCCCCACCGGCGAGCAGCAGCTCGAAGACCTGCTCGCCACCCCTTCGCCCGCCCTGGTGGCCGATGTCGCCCGTCTCGACGGCGACCTGGTCGTGCTCGGCGCGGGCGGCAAGATGGGCCCCAGCCTGTGCCGGCTCGCCCGCCGGGCGCTGGACGCGGCCGGCCGCACCGACGTCGCCGTGCACGCCGTCTCCCGCTGGTCGGACCGGGCGGCGGCCGACGCGCTCGCCGCCGAGGGGGTCCACCCGGTCGCCTTCGACCTGCTCGACGGTGACCCGGCCGGGCTGCCCGACGCGGGCAACGCGGTCTTCATGGTCGGCGCCAAGTTCGGCTCCGCGGGCAACCCCGCCCACGCCTGGGCGGTCAACGCGGCGCTGCCGGACCGGATCGCGCGCCGGTACCGCGACGCGCGGATCTCCGCGTTCTCCACCGGCAACGTCTACCCGCTGGTCGACACCGCCTCGGCCGGCTCCACCGAGACGGACCCGGTCGGCCCGGTCGGCGAGTACGCCATGTCCTGCCTCGGCCGCGAACGGGTCTTCGGCTACCACGCGGCCGAACACGGCACCCGCGTCGCGCTCCTGCGGCTCAACTACGCGATCGACCTGCGCTACGGGGTGCTCGCCGACATCGCCTCGGCCGTGCACGCCGGCGAACCGGTGGACGTCACCACCGGCCACGCCAACGTGGTCTGGCAGGGGTACGCCAACGAAGTGGCCCTGCGCGCGCTGCTGCACGCCGACGCGGAGGCGTTCACCGTCAACCTCACCGGGCCGGAGACCGCCTCGGTGCGGCGGCTCGCCCAGCTGTTCGGCGAGGAGTTCGGCCGGACCGGCGCCACCGCGGGTTCGGTCACGTCCGCCGAACCGTCCCTGGAACAGGCATCCTTGACGACGGGTCAGGAATCCGGCACGGCACTGCTGTCCGACGCGAGCCGCTGCCACGCGCTGTTCGGCTATCCGCCGGTGCCGCTGCGCACGCTGGTCGGCTGGCAGGCCGAGTGGATTCGGCGCGGGCTGCCGCTGTCGGGCCGGCCCACCAAGTTCCACGTCCGCGACGGAAGGTTCTGACCCACCGTGTCCTCCCGCAACCACGAGACCGCCACCGTTCCGGCGGGCCTCTCCCCAGACGGCGCCCCGGGCGAAGCGGCGAGCCCGCTCGACCTGCTCGCCGCCGGGACCGTCATACCGGCCCACCCGCTCGCCCTCGACGCCGAGCGTCGGCTGGACGAGCGGCGCCAGCGCGCGCTGACCCGCTACTACCTGGCGTCGGGCGCCGGCGGGATCGCGGTCGGCGTGCACACCACGCAGTTCGAGATCAGGGACGCCGCCGTCGGGCTGCTCCGCCCGGTGCTCGAACTCGCCGCCGAGACCGCCGACAAGGAGGCCGGCCGGCCCGTGGTCAAGGTCGCCGGCGCCTGCGGCTACACCGCGCAGGCCGTCGCCGAGGCCGAACTCGCCGCCGAACTCGGCTACGACGCGGTGCTGTTGAGCCCCGCGGTGCCCGGCGCCGACGAGACCGGGCTGCTGGACCGGGCCCGCGCGGTCGGCGAGGTGCTGCCCGTCGTCGGCTTCTACCTCCAGGAGGCCGTCGGGGGACGCTACCTGTCCGCCGACTTCTGGCGGGCGTTCGCCGACATCCCGTCGGTGGTGGCGATCAAGGCCGCGCCCTTCGACCGGTACCGGACCGCCGAGGTGATCGCCGCCGTCGCCGCGAGCGACCGCGCCGGCGACGTCGCCCTCTACACCGGGAACGACGACGCGATCCTCACCGACCTGCTCACCCCCTACCGCACCTCCGGCGGCGACCTGCGCTGGTTCGCCGGCGGGCTGCTCGGCCAGTGGGCCGTGTGGACCTCCAGCGCGGTCGGGATGCTGGCGCAGGTACGCGCGGCGCGCGCGGGCGACCAGCAGCTGATGACCGATCTGCTGCGCAGGGCACCGCAGTTGAGCGAGGCCAACGCGGCGGTCTTCGACGTGCGCAACGCGTTCCGCGGCTGCATCCCCGGCGTGCACGAAGTGCTGCGGCGCCAGGGCCTGCTGGCCGGCACCTGGTGCCTCGACCCCGCCGAGCGGCTCTCGCCCCGGCAGGCCGAGGAGATCGCCCGGGTCGCGGCGGCCTATCCGTGGCTGACCGACGACGCGTTCGTGGCGGAGCACCGTGATGACTGGCTCCGCTGACAGCGGGCCGCGTCCCGTCGCCGTGGTGGCGATGCCGCCCGCGCTGCGCGAGCAGCTGTTCACCGCGGACGCCTGGCAGCGGCTGACCCGCCTGGCCGACCCGGTGCTGCTCGACCGGCCCGCCGACCGGACCGCGCTGGCCGCCGCGCTGGCCGACGCCGACATCCTCGTCACCGGCTGGGGAACCGCCCGACTCGATGCCGAACTCCTCTCCGGCGCATCGCGGTTGGCGCTCCTGGCGCACACCGGTGGCGCGGTCAGCCCGTACGCGACCCAGGCCGTCTTCGACCGGGGGGTCCGCGTCACCCAGGCGGGTGCCGCGATGGCCCGCCCGGTCGCCGAGGTGGCCCTCGCCTTCACCCTCGCGCTGCTGCACCGCATCCACCGCTTCGACCACGCGCTGCGCGGCGGAGTGCCCTGGGAGCGGGCCGAGGCGGCGCCCGAGCGCCACCAGATCCTCGGCTGCCCGATCGGCGTGATCGGTGCCTCCCGCACCGGACGCGCCTACATCGCCCTGGTCCGGGCACTGGGCGCCGACGTCACCGTGGCCGACCCCTACCTCGGGCCCGAGGACGCCGACGCGCTCGGCGTCCGGGTCGCCGGACTCGACGAGGTGCTGGCCACCAGCCGGATCACCGCGGTGCACGCGCCCGCGCTCGCCGAGACCCGGCACCTGCTGGGCCCGAGGGAACTGGCCCTGCTCCCGGACGGCGCCGGACTGGTCAACACCGCCAGGTCGTGGCTGGTCGACGAGGCCGCGCTGCTGGCCGAGCTGCGCACCGGCCGGATCGACGCCGCGCTCGACGTCTACGACGCCGAACCGCTGCCCGCCGAGCACCCGTTGCGCGCCCTGCCCAACGTGCTCCTGACGCCTCATCAGGCCGCCGCCACGGTCGAGGGCCGCCAGGCGCTGGGCGACAGCACCGTGGCGGAGATCGAACGCCACCTGGGAGGGCGGGAGTTGCTGCACCAGGTGGGCCGCGACGCCCTGGAGAGGGTCGAGTAGCACGGTCAGCGTCGTGGACGAGGGTCGTTGCCAACTCGGCACGGCCCGCCTGCTCTTGACGAGCCGCGGCGCCCTCGTGGCCCGCAGCCGCACCCGCGCGACCCGAACCCGGAACCCCGAACTCCCGCACCCGCACCCGCACCCGCACCCGCACCGTACACACGAAGAGAGAGAACACCTATGCGCCTGATGCGCCTGGGGCCGCCCGGTGGCGAGCGCCCCGTCCTCGGCACCGCCGACGGCCGGACGTACGACCTGTCCGGCCTCACCGCCGACCTCGACCCCGCCTTCTTCGCGACCGACGGCGTCGCGCGGGCCCGGGAGGAGCTGGCCGCCGGCCGGCTGCCCGAGCTGTCCGCGGCCGACGTCGCCGGGCAGCGCACCGGCGCCCCCGTGGCCCGGCCCGGCGCGGTGCTGTGCATCGGCCAGAACTACGCCGCCCACGCCCGCGAGTCGGGGGCCGAACCGCCCACCGAGCCGATCCTCTTCCACAAGAGCCCCAACACCGTGGTCGGTCCGCAGGACACCGTGCTGATCCCGCGCGGCTCGAAGAAGACCGACTGGGAGGTGGAGCTGACCGTGGTGATCGGCCGCCGCGCCCGCTACCTCGCCGAGGACGACGACCCGCTGGCGTACGTCGCCGGGTACGCGGTCGGCAACGACGTCTCCGAGCGGGCCTTCCAGCTGGAGACCCCCGGCGGCCAGTGGTCCAAGGGCAAGAGCTGCGAGACGTTCAACCCGCTCGGCCCGTGGCTGCTGACCGCCGACGAGGTGCCCGACCCGCAGGCGCTGCGGCTGCGTTCGTGGGTCAACGGCGAGCCCCGGCAGGACTCCTCGACCGCCGACATGATCTTCGGCGTCGCGGAGATCATCCGCCACCTGTCCCAGTATCTCGTCCTGGAGCCCGGCGACCTGCTCAACACCGGTACGCCCGAGGGCGTCGCGCTCTCCGGCCGCTTCCCGTACCTGTCCGCGGGCGACGTGATGGAGATGGAGATCGACGGCCTCGGCCGGCACCGCTCGGTGTGCGCCGATGCGTGAGCACGCGCGGCCGGCCGGGAACGCGCCGGCCTCCGGCGCCGCCGTGAGGTCCGCGGTCGGGGCCGTGCGGTGACGCGGTGCTGACGTACGACGCCCACCCGGTGCTGACCGGCGGCTTCCGGCTCGCCGAGGGCCCGGTCTGGGACGCTCCTCGCGAACGGCTGCTCTGGGTCGACATCGAGGCCGGCCAGGTCCACGAGGGGCGGCTGCGGCCCGACCGGGTGGAGGTCGTCCGGCGGCACCGCCTCCCGGGCCCGGCCGGCGCGGTGGCCTGCGCCGCCGACGGCGGCCTGCTCGTCGCCGGCCGGTACGGCGTGACCGTCCTCCGCCCGGACGGGACCCGCCGGGCCGGGGCCCGCGTGCTGCCGCACGGCACGCCCGGGCGGCTGAACGACGGCGGCTGCGACCCGGCGGGGCGGTTCCTGGTCGGCAGCACCGCGCTCGACGGCCGCCGCGGTCGGGACGTCCTGGTCCGGCTCGCCGGCGACGGGCGGCCCGCCGTCCTCGATACCGACCTGACCTGCTCCAACGGGCTGGCCTGGTCGCCCGACGGACGGCTGATGTACAGCGTGGACACCGGCGCCGGCCTGGTCCGGGTGCGCGGATACGACCCTGCGGACGGCCGGGCCGGCGAGCGCCGCGACTTCCTCGCGGTCGACGGGGGGCTGCCGGACGGCCTGTGCGCGGACCGCGACGGCAATCTGTGGCTGGCGGTGTGGGGCGCGGGCGAGGTGCGCTGCTACTCGCCGGCCGCACGGCACCTGGCCACCGTCCGGGTCCCCGCCGCGTACGCCGCCGGCGTGGCCTTCGCCGGGCCGGACCTCGCCACCTTGCTGATCACCGCGGGCGGCCCCGACGGCGGCCTGTTCGCCGCGCGCCCGGGCGCGCGCGGCGCGGCCCTCCCGGCGTGGAACGGCGTCAGCCGCTGAGCCGGGAGGGCCGCGGAGCCCGGCGTCAGAAGGTGGTGGCCGGGTTGAGCTGGGAGGTGCTGATCCCGGTGCCGGGCACCCCCCACTTGGCGAAGATTTTTGCGTAGTCGCCGTCGGCGATCAGCTTGTTGACCGCGTCGCGCAGCGCCGGGGCCAGCGGCGACTTCTTCGCGGTGACGAAGCCGACCGTGGTGGTGCTGATCTCGCCGAGGAACTTGGTGCCCGGGATGCGGGTCGCGTCGTACTTCAGGCCCAGCGTCGGGCCGAACATGACGTCGACCTTGCCGTTGGACAGCCCGAGGAAGATCGGGGCGGAGTCGGCGAAGTACTGCACCTTGTAGGGCTTCTTGCCGATCTTGGCGCAGTCGCCGGCGCCGTCGGTGAGGATCTGCTGGAACGTCGAGCCGGGGGAGGTGGCGATGGTCAGGCCGCACAGGTCGGTGAGCTTCTTGACGGAGTCGACGGAGACGTTCCGGGAGCCGAGGAACGCCTGCCCGTCGTCGAGGTACGAGGCGAAGTCGACCACCTGCTCGCGGGCCTTGGTGGCGCCGAAGTTGTCCTGGCCGACGTCGTAACGGCCGTTCTGCACACCGGGGATGACGGTGGGGAAGGTGCCGTACTGCACGTCCCACTTGACGCCGAGCACCTTGGCGACGGCGTTGCGCAGGTCCACGTCGAGGCCGACGGGGGTGCCGTTCTGCTCGCCGGCGTGCGGCAGGCCCTGCACGCCGGGCTGCCGGGTGGTGCCCAGCGTGAGGGTGCCGCTGCTGCGGATCTTGGCGGGCAGTTCCGCCTTCAGTTTCGGGTCGGCGGTGATCGCGGACACCACGTCCTGGGTGGGGATGGCGGTCGAACCCGCGCCGCCCGCGTTCGGCTTGGCGGCGGCTCCGGCACCCGTGGCGGCCGGCGCGCCGGAAGAGGAGTCGTCGGAGGAACCGCCGCAGGCGACGAGCAGGGCCAGCCCGGCGCCGGCGGCGACAGTGGCGACGGCGAGTCTCGGGGCGCGGCGGTGGGAACGGCGTTCGGTGGTCACGGGAGTGCCTTTCACAAGGGGGAACTGCGGGGGACCAGGGGGACCAGGGGGAGCCGGAGCGGGAGCGCGCACCCGCGGGCGCCGGCTCAGAGCACCGCGGCCAGGAAGGACCGGGCCCGTTCGTGGCGCGGATCGCTCAGCACGTCCGCGGGGGCACCGGACTCGATGATCCTTCCGCCGTCGAGGAAGACCACCGTGTCGGCGACCTTCCGGGCGAAGCCGATCTCGTGCGTGACGACGATCATCGTCATGCCGCTGAGCGCCAGGTCCTGGATCACCGCGAGGACCTCGCCGACGAGTTCGGGGTCGAGCGCGCTGGTCGGCTCGTCGAAGAGCAGCAGCCGCGGCTCCATGGCCAGCGCGCGGGCGATCGCCACCCGCTGCTGCTGGCCGCCGGACATCTGCCGGGGATACGAGTCCTCCCGGCCGGCCAGGCCGACCCGTTCGAGCAGTTCACGGGCCCGTGCGGCGGCCTGCTTCCTCGGCACGCCGCGCACCGCGACCGGCGCCTCGGTGATGTTGTCGAGCACCGTCAGGTGCGGGAAGAGGTTGAACTGCTGGAAGACCATGCCGACATCGGCCCGCTGCCGGGTGATCGCCCGGGCCCGCAGTTCGTGCAGCCGCCCGCCGTCGTGCCGGTAGCCGACGAGGTCGCCGCCGATCTCCACGAAGCCGGCGTCCGGCTTCTCCAGGTGGTTCACGCAGCGCAGCAGCGTGGACTTGCCGGAGCCGGACGGGCCGAGCAGGACGGTCACCTCGCCCTCGCGCACGTCGAGGTCGACGCCGTCCAGCACGACGTTCGCGCCGTAGCTCTTGCGCAGGCCCCGGACGCGCACCAGGGGCCGCTCGTCGTCGCTCATGACAGCCCCACCGCGGGGGACTTGGCCGGGCCGAACAGCGGGATGTTGGCGCGGGCCACCTGCCAGAAGCCGCGCGGCGGCCTGCCGCCGGACCGGTTGTTGCCGCGGGCGTAGTGGCGCTCGACGTAGAACTGCCCGATCGACAGCAGCGTGGTCAGGATGATGTACCAGATGGTGGCGACCAGCAGCAGCGGCATGATCAGGAAGTTCTGGTTGTAGATCAACTGGCTGGAGTAGAGCAGGTCCTGTACGGCGATGACGCTGACGATCGAGGTCGCCTTGAGCATGCCGATCAGCAGGTTGCCGGAGGCCGGGATGATCGCGGGCATGGCCTGCGGCAGCACGATCCGGCGGAAGATCCGTCCCTCGCCCAGCCCCAACGCCCGTGCGGCCTCGCGCTGTCCGGGGTCGACCGACAGGATGCCGCCCCTGACGATCTCCGCGGAGAGCGCGGCCACGTCGAGGGTGAGCCCGACGTACGCGGCCAGGATGCCGCTGAACAGGTGCGCGGTCTTCACGTCCGCGAACTCCGGTCCGAACGGCACCCCCACCGACAACCGCGGGTACAGCGAGGCCAGTTCGTACCAGAAGAGCAGTTGCACCAGCGGCGGGACCGAGCGCACCAGCCAGACGTAGCCGAAACTCAGGGTGCGCAGCACCGGGTTGCGCGACAGCCGCATCGCGGCGACGCCGACGCCGAGCAGGTAGCCGCTGGCCATCACCGCGCCGGTGAGCCACAAGGTGAGTTCGAGCCCGTGCAGGATCGAGCCGCTCAGGAAGTAGTGGCCGACCACGTGCCATTGGAAGCGGGGGTTGGTCACCAGGGTGTGCACGAGCATCGCGAACAGGACGAGCAGCACGGCCGCGGAGATCCACTGCCCCGGGCGGCGCAGCGGCACCAGCCGTGCGGCGAGCAACTCCCGGTCGTCCGGGCGGGTGTCCAGGGGCCGGGGCCCAAGTGCCCGAGCGGAACTGTCGGTTACGGGCGGGGGATGGTCGGGCGCGGCCGTGGCCGGACCTGAGGTGTCGTGCTGGGGCATCGTCGGTGTTCCCGTCTCGTCGGGGACCGCGGCGACGGCGCGTGCGGACGCGACGGCCCCGCGCGGGGGCCGGTCTGCCGCAGCGGGCCACCGGGAGGGAGGGGAGGAAGTCGGGTGGAGTCGAGGGAAGTCGGGGAAAGTCGGGGAAGGAACTCGGGGAGGGCGCCCGCCGCGAAGGAAGACGGCGCACGCGGTCCGACCGCGCGTCGATCACAGACGCCACGTCATCCGCGGTGCAGTGGAAGGGAGTTCGGGGTGGGGCGGGCAGGGCCGTACGTCGGCCGGGCCGACCCGGATGCGGGGGAGGGGCGCCGTACGCGGACGGACGGCGGTTCCGCGGGTCCCGCGGGTCCACGCTCAGGCGGGCGGCGTTGCCTCGCCCCAGCGATCAGCGGATGTCAGCCGGCAGCGTTCAACCAGCGTTCGGACAGCGGTTTTCCCAGTGCCGGCAGCGGTCAGCGGACCGCGGGCGTTCCCGGACACAGCGCGCTGCAGACCCGGAGCAGATCGACGTGCCGCCGGACCACCCGGGTCTGGGCGAAGCCGCGGGGGCAGAGCGCGAGGTCGCGTCGATGTGCGTCCATGCCCGTCCCCTCGCTCTCGCGGTGCCGCCGGCGTCGGGTGTCCCGGCCGGTCGTGTCGGTCGCATCGGGCCTGTTGACAGCACCCGTGTCCACAGCACGTTAACCGCAGGGCGGCGGTCAGACAATCCCCCTCGGTGCCGCACGCCGTCCGGAGCGACGGAGGTCACTCCCGCCGGGAGGGGATTGTGTTCGACCGCGCGACGGAGTTACCGTGCTTGCAGGTCATGAGCGTCAGCAACCAAGGCCCTGGCCGGCTGACCGGCAACCCTCCTGTCGCGGTGGGGTGCTCCAGGTGACGACCCGGCGGAGCCGAAGACGGCTCGGCAAGCGCGAGCTCGAACAGGCGTGAGCCGATCGAGGTGGGAGGTGGCGAAGTGCGCGGCAGCAGCGAGCAGTTGATGTCCGGCAACGCCCCCGTCACCGCCTCCGGCATCGTCACGTACTCACGGCGCCACATCGACCTGCAACGTGTCGCCGGCGCCCTGTGTCCGGGCGCGTCGACGGTCCGGCCGCCGCGTCAGGCCGGCTGACCCTTCCGCACCCCGCGCTCCGCGCGCACCCCTCCCTTCCGCCGACCCACCCGGGGACCCCGTTCCCGGCGCGGGCCACGTCCGGTACCCGTTCGGCCTGCCCTCGTCGTACGCGGCACGCCGCGCATGCCGTGCCCGCCGCACCCCGCACTCCGCACGCCCCGCACGGTCCCGTCGGCCCCGCGCATCACGTACTCCGTCCAGTGCCGTACGGCGTACACCCCCGTCGTACGCCCACGCCGTACGCCCCGCCCACCTCACGCCCCGACCTCCACGTCCCGGCCACGCGCCCGCGGCCGTCCGAGCAGGAAGCGGTACGTCCATGTCCCGATCCACCACCCCCCTCCACCTGGCCGTCGCCCTCGACGGCGCCGGCTGGCACCCCGCGGCCTGGCGGGAGCCCGAGGCCCGGCCCGCCGACCTGTTCACCGCGTCGTACTGGGCCGACCTGGCCGCCGAGGCCGAACGCGGCCTGCTGGACCTGGTCACCATCGAGGACTCGCTCGGCCTGCAGTCCACCCTGCTCACCGGCCCCGACGAGCGCACCGACCAGGTGCGCGGCCGGCTGGACGCCGTACTGACCGCGGCCCGGATCGCGCCGCTGACCCGGCACATCGGCCTGCTGCCGGTCGCGGTGGTCACCCACACCGAGCCGTTCCACCTGTCGAAGGCCGTCGCCACCCTCGACTACGTCAGCGGCGGCCGGGCCGGGGTGCAGGTGCGGGTCTCCGCCCGGGCGGACGAGGCCGCGCACTTCGGCCGGCGCAGCCTGCCGCGGCTGCCGGTCACCGAACTGGACTCGCCCGCCGGACGCGCGCTGCTGTCGGAACTCTTCGGCGAGGCCGCCGACTACGTCGAGGTGGTGCGCCGGCTGTGGGACAGCTGGGAGGACGACGCGGAGATCCGCGACGTGGCCACCGGCCGCTTCATCGACCGCGACAAGCTGCACTACATCGACTTCGAGGGCCCGCACTTCAGCGTCAAGGGCCCCTCCATCACGCCGCGCCCGCCGCAGGGCCAGCCGGTGGTGGCCGCGCTCGCGCACCGCAGCGAGCCGTTCCGGCTGGTCGCCGGGTCGGCCGACCTCGGCTTCACCACCCCGCACGACACCGGCCAGGCGACGGCGATCGTCACCGAGATCCGCGAGGCGCAGGAGCGGGCCGGCCGGGCCGGCGAGACCGTTCACGTCTTCGCGGACCTGGTGGTCCTGCTCGACGAGGAACCCGGCCGCGCCGCCGAGCGCCGGGCCCGGCTGGACGCCCGGCTGGACGCGCCGTACGCCGGCGACGCCCTGGTCTTCGCCGGCACATCCGCCGAACTCGCCGACCTGCTGGAGGAGTTCGCCCGGTCCGGGCTGACCGGGTTCCGGCTGCGGCCGGCCACCCTGCCGTACGACCTGGCGCGGATCAGCCGCGACCTGGTGCCCGAACTCCAGCGCCGCGGGGCCTTCCGCGAGGCGTACCAGGCCGACACCCTGCGCGGCCTGCTCGGACTGCCGCGCCCGGCCAACCGCTACGCCCCCGCCTGAGCCCCACCCCGCGCGAAGCCCCAGGAGGCAGACCCCGCATGAGCAGCACGCCCAAGCAGATCCATCTCGCCGCACACTTCCCCGGCGTCAACAACACCACCGTGTGGAGCGATCCGGCGGCCGGCAGCCAGATCGACTTCAGCTCCTTCGTCCATCTGGCGCAGACCGCGGAACGCGCCAAGTTCGACTTCCTGTTCCTGGCCGAGGGGCTGCGGCTGCGCGAGCAGGGCGGCCGCATCCACGACCTGGACGTGGTCGGCCGGCCGGACACGTTCACCGTGCTCGCGGCGCTCGCCGGGGTCACCGACCGGCTGGGCCTGGCCGGCACCATCAACTCCACCTTCAACGAACCGTACGAGGTGGCAAGGCAGTTCGCCTCCCTCGACCACCTGTCCGCAGGCCGCGCCGCCTGGAACGTGGTCACCTCGTGGGACGAGTTCACCGGGCAGAACTTCCGCCGCGGCGGCTACCTGGCCCGCGAGGACCGCTACGAGCGCGCCCGCCAGTTCCTCACCGCGGTAAGGGAGTTGCTGGACTCCTGGCAGGGCGACGAGATCGTCGCGGACCAGGCGGACGGTACCTTCCTCCGCGCTCCCGGGCCCGGCCGGTTCGACCACCGCGTCGACCAGTTCGACATCGGCGGCCACTTCAACGTGCCGCGCAGCCCGCAGGGCCACCCGGTCGTCTTCCAGGCCGGCGACTCCGAGCAGGGACGGGAGTTCGCGGCCTCGGCCGCCGACGCCATCTTCACCCGGCACGGCACCCTGGAGGCCGGCAAGGCGTTCTACGCCGACGTCAAGGGACGGCTGGCGAAGTACGGCCGGTCGCCCGAGCAACTGCTGATCCTGCCCGGCGTGACCTTCGTGCTCGGCGACACCGAGGCCGACGCGCGCGAGAAGGCCGACGTGATCCGGCACCAGCAGGTCAGCGGGGCCACGGCGATCACCTTCGTGGAACGCCTGTGGAACCGCGACCTGAGTGCGTACGACCCGGACGGGCCGCTGCCGGAGGTGGAGCCGCGCTACGACGACAGCGCGGAGCCGATCGTGCGCGGCCGGGCCGACGCCAACCGGGACGACCGCCGGGAGACCGTCGCCCGCTGGCGGGCCGTCGCCGAGGAGAAGAAGCTCTCGCTGCGCGAGCTGGTCATCGAGCTGACCGGGCGGCAGTCCTTCATCGGCACCCCGTCCCAAGTGGCCCAGGAACTCGACGCGTTCGTGCAGGCCGACGCGAGCGACGGCTTCATCCTCGCCCCGCACCTGACCCCCGGCGGCATCGACGAGTTCGCCGACACCGTGGTGCCGCTGCTCCAGGAACGCGGCGTCTTCCGCACCGAGTACGAGGGTGAGACGCTCCGCGACCACCTGGGCCTGGCCCACCCGGGCCGGCCGGTCACCGCGGGCCGGACGAAGGCGGCGTCGTGAAGTTCCTCGCCATCACCCTGATCGTGCACGCGCCCCACCCGGTCACCGGCGTGCGCACCTCCACCCGCGACCGGTTCCGCGAGGTCGTGGACAACGCCCTGCTGGCAGAGGAGTTGGGCTTCGACGGGTTCGGCGTCGGGGAACGCCACGAGCGCCCGTTCATCTCCTCCTCGCCGCCGGTGGTGCTCAGCCACCTCGCCGCCCTCACCTCGCGCATCCGGCTGTTCACCGCGGTCACCACGCTCAGCCTGCTCGACCCGGTGCGGGCCTACGAGGACTACGCGACGCTCGACCATCTCTCCGACGGACGGCTAGAGTTGATCGTCGGCAAGGGCAACGGCTCCGCCCAGCGCGAGCTGTTCCACGTCAGCACCGACGACCAGTGGGACCGCAACGCCGAGAGCTACGAACTCTTCCGCACCATCTGGCGGCAGGACCGCACCACCGCCCGCCCGCGGTTCCGGCCCGAGCTGGACGACGCCGAGGTGTGGCCGCGCCCCCTCCAGCAGCCGATCCGGGTCTGGCACGGCAGCGCCACCAGCCGGGAGTCGGTCGACCTGGCCGCCCGCTACGGCGACCCGCTCTTCTCCGCCAACGTCACCAACCCCATCGAGCCCTACGCCGAACTGGTCCGCTACTACCGGGAGCGGTGGCAGCACTACGGCCACGATCCGGCGCTGGCCACCGTCGGCGCGGGCAGCGCCGGCTACTACGCGGCCCGCACCTCGCAACAGGCGATCGCCGCGTACCGCCCGGTCTTCGAGGGCCGGCTCGCCTTCCAGAAGCAGCTCGGCGTGGAACCGGTCTTCCCCACCCTGGAGGACTTCGTCGAACGCAGCTCGGCGCTGATCGGCAGCCCGCAGCAGATCATCGACAAGGTCCACCGCTACCACGAGCAGTTCGGCCACTCCGTGCTCCACCTGCACGCCGACGCCGACGGCCTGACCGACGCCCAGCACCGCGACGCGCTCGCCCTCTTCCAGTCCGACATCGCCCCCACCCTGCGCCGGGACATCCCCGACCCGCCGTGGACCTGGGGCCCGGTCGGCGTCGAGGCCGCCGCCGGCGCTCCGGAAGCCACCTCGGCAGGCGCTCGGGAAGCCACTTCGGCAGCCGGCGCCGCAACCGGTACCGCAGCCTCCTCCGCCGCCACCGCCTGACAAGGAGCACCACCGTGGCACACACCCCGCTCGCGGTCCTGGACCTCGTGCCGATCTCCTCCGGTTCCACCGCCGGCCAGGCGCTGCGCAACAGCATCGACCTGGCCCAGCACGCCGAGCGCCTCGGCTACACCCGCTACTGGTTCGCCGAGCACCACCTCAACCCCGGCGTCGCGGGCACCTCCCCGGCCGTCGTGCTCGCCCTGACCGCCGCCGCCACCAGCACCATCCGGCTCGGCGCCGGCGCGGTGCAGCTCGGCCACCGCACCGCCCTGTCCACGGTCGAGGAGTTCGGGCTGCTGGACGCCCTGCACCCGGGCCGGTTCGACCTGGGCCTGGGCCGCTCCGGCGGGAAGACCCCGCCGGCCGCCGCCCGGCAGCCGGCGCTGACCGCCACCACCCCGGTGGCCGACGGCCGCACCCCGAACGGCCTGCGGATACCCGCCCGGTTCTCCTTCGAGCGGCTGCTCACCTCGCCCCGCTTCGTGCTCCACCAGAAGCTGCTGGCCCAGCCGGGCGCCGAACCGCAGCCGTACGACGAGCAGATCGCCGACATCCTCGCGCTGCTGGCCGGCAGCTACATCGCGGACAACGGGGCCGCCGCGCACATCGTGCCCGGCGAGGGCGCCGACCTCCAGGTGTGGATACTCGGCAGCAGCGCCGGCATCAGCGCCCAGACCGCGGGCGCCCACGGCCTCCGGTTCGCGGCGAACTACCACGTCAGCCCGGCCACCGTACTGGAGGCGACGGAGGGTTACCGGGCGGCGTTCGTGCCGTCGGCGGAGCTGGACCGGCCCTACGTGAGCGTGTCCGCCGACGTCGTGGTGGCCGAGGACGAGGCCACCGCACGGGAGTTGGCCACCGGCTACGGCCCCTGGGTGCACAGCATCCGCACCGGCGCGGGCGCCATCCGGTTCCCCACCCCCGACGAGGCCCGCGCCGGCGCCTGGAGCGAGGAGGACCGGGCACTGGTGGCGGACCGGGTCGAGACGCAGTTCGTCGGCACCCCGCAGCAGGTCGCCGACCAGCTGGAGACGTTGCGCGACGCCACCGGCGCCGACGAGCTGGTGATCACCACCATCACCCACGACCACGCCGACCGGGTGCGTTCCTACCAACTGCTGGCCGAGGAGTGGAAGCGACGATGACGACGACCAGGGCGCAGTGCAGGGACGAGCGGCGCGAGACGCACAGCCCGCGGCAGCCGGTCCGGCCGCCCGCCGCCGCGCACCGGGCCGAGGGCACCGGACGGACGCCGGTGGCCGCCCGGCCTGAGCGCCGACTGCCCTCCGAGGAAGGCGCGTTCGCCTCCACCGAACTCCGGCGGGTGTTCGGCGCGTTCCCGACCGGCGTGACCGCGATCGCGGCCCTGGTGGACGGCGCGCCCGTGGGCCTGGCGGCCAACTCCTTCACGACGGTCTCCCTCGACCCCCCGCTGCTGTCGGTCTGCGTGGCGCACACCTCCACCACCTGGCCGGCGCTGTCCGACCGCACCCGGATCGGCGTCACGGTGCTCGGCGCCGACCAGGAACGCGACTGCGCCCAGCTCGCCGCGCGGGGCACCGACCGGTTCGCCGGCCTCGACTGGCACGCCACCGCCGACGGCGCCGTGCTGCTGGACCGCGGCAGCGCCTGGTTCGACTGCTCCATCGAGCAGCACATCCGGGCCGGCGACCACGACATCGTGCTGCTGCGGGTACACGCGCTGGACGCCGACCACGACGCGCCGCCGCTGGTCTTCCACGCCAGCCGGTTCCGGCGGCTAGAAGAGGCCGCCGGCCGCGCCGAAGCCCCCGCCGGCGCGGAAGCCCCGGCCGGCGCCACGCCCCCGGCCGGCCCCGCCCCGCAGGCCCGCCCGGGCCACCCCGCGCACTCCCTTCCCTCCGACCGTGCCGCCCTCCCCGCCCTCCCCGTCGAAGCCAAGGAGCCGAAATGACCGCACAAGCCGAAGAGACCGACCGCGCGAGCTTCGCCCGGGAGTGGGAGGAGTGGCACGCCGCACACGAGCGGGTGCTCGCCGACCCGCACGGCTTCCTCGCCATCACCAGCCTGCGCTGGCTGGACGCGACCCCCACCCGCTTCCCGGACGCGCCCGGCGCCTGGTCGAGCACCCATGACGGCGTGGTGGTGGAACTGGACGACGGCGAGGAACTGACCCTCGACGGCCAAGTGCTGCGCGGCCGCCACGACTTCGGGGTGATCGCCGAGCGCGGCGGCCTGTTCCCCGCCGCCGGGGACGCGGTGATCGAGGTCGCCAAGCGCGGCGGCCACGACATCCTGCGCCCCCGCCACCCCGACAACGCCCTGCTGACCGCCTTCACCGGCACCCCCGCCTACGCCCCCGACCCGCGCTGGGCCCGCACCGGCCGCTACCTGCCGTTCGACACCCCGCGCCCGACGACCGTCGGCGCCGTCGTCGAGGGCCTCCAGCACGTCTACGACGCCCCGGGCGAGGTCGAGTTCGCACTGGACGGCACCACCCACCGGCTGACCGCCTTCAACGGCCGGACCCCCGGCAGCCTGCTCGTCCTGTTCACCGACGCCACCTCGGGGGTGACCACGTACGCGGCGAACCGCTCGCTGTCGCTGGCCGCGCCCGACGCCGACGGCACCGTGCTGGTCGACTTCAACCGGGCCGCCAACCTGCCCTGCGCCTACACCGACCTGGCCACCTGCCCGCTGCCGCCGGCCGAGAACCGGCTTCCGGTGGCGATCGAGGCCGGCGAGAAGACCCCGACCGGCGCGGCGCCCGGCCACGCCTCGTCCTGACCCGCGGCCGACCCGCCGGCGCCGCGCGGTGCCGGCGGGTCGGCCCCGCGGGCGGGATACCACCGGCCGGCCCGCGCGCGGGGCAGCGTACGCTTCGTGCAGCGCGCCCCTGCCGGGTGCGTGACAGCCGCGGACCAGCGGCCTTTCGACCACCCACCTGGAAAGCCCGCAGATGAGCACGGAGCAGCGCCACCTCCTCGTCATCGGCATCGGAGCCGGCGACCCCGACCACCTGACGCTCGGGGCGGTGCGGGCCATCCGCCGTACCGACGTCTTCTTCCTCATCGGCAAGGGCCCGGCGAAGTCGTCGTTGACGGACTTCCGGCGCAGCGTGATCGACGAGCACACGGACGGGCCGCACCGCGTCGTCGAGCTGGACGACCCGCCGCGCGACCGGTCGGCGGCGGGCCGCGAGGCGTACACCGCCGCGGTCCACGACTGGCGGACCCGGCGCGCCGACGCCTGCGAGCGCCTGATCCGGGACGAGTTGGCGCCCGGCCAGGCCGGCGCGTTCCTGGTCTGGGGCGACCCGGCGCTGTACGACGGCACGCTGAGCATGCTGGACGAGATCGCGGCGCGCGGCACGGTCGGCTTCGACGTCGAGGTGGTGCCCGGGATCAGCAGCGTCTCCGCGCTGGCGGCCCGGCACCGCACCAGCCTCAACCAGGTCGGCCGGCCCGTCCACATCACGCCCGCGCGCCGGCTGGCCGAGCTCTTCCCGACCGGCGAAGGCGACGCGGTCGGCGACGGAGCCGGCGAGGGAACCGCCAGCGGCGGCGGTGACCGCCAGGGCGACGGCGACGTCGTCGTGATGCTCGACGCCCACGAGTCGTTCACCCGGATCGAGGGCGACGACGTGTGGATCTACTGGGGCGCCTACATCGGCACGCCCGACGAGCTCCTGGTCTCCGGGCGGCTCGCCGACGTCGCCGACCGCATCCGGCAGGTCCGTGCGGAGGCCCGCGCCCGGCACGGCTGGATCATGGACACCTACCTGCTGCGCCGCACCGGCCGCACCGAGGACAGCCGCGCCTGACCCACCGGGCCGCGCCTGACCCACCGGCCGCGGCCGAGCGACCGCCGGCCCGCGACCGTGCCCAGCACCGCCGCCCAGGACCGCCACCCGGGTCCCGCCGCGACCCGATATCACCACGTGGACGGTCCGCCGGAGGCCGCCGCCAGGCCGTTAACCTGCACGTATGGCTTACGGGGTGCCCAGCACGCAGGCGGAACACGCACCGTCCATCCGCGATCTCCTCGCGGCGGGCGGCCGTTCCTACTCGTTCGAGTTCATGCCCCCGCGCAGCGCCGCCGCGGAGGCCGGCCTGTGGACGGCGATCCGCCGGCTGGAGGCGCTGGCGCCGACCTTCGTGTCGGTGACCTACGGCGCGGGCGGCTCGACGCGCGGCCGTACCGTCAACATCACCGGGCGGATCGCGCAGGAGACCACGCTCACCCCGGTCGCCCACCTCACCGCCGTCGACCACAGCGTCGCCGAACTGCGCCACGTCCTGGGCCAGTACGCCGACCAGGGCGTCCGCAACGTGCTGGCGCTGCGCGGCGATCCGCCCGGCGCCCCGCTCGGCCCGTGGGTGAAGCACCCGCAGGGCGTGGCGTACGCGGCCGAACTGGTGGAACTGGTCAAGGAGTCCGGCAACTTCTGCGTCGGCGTCGCGGCCTTCCCCGAGCGGCACCCGCGCTCGCCCGACTGGGACAGCGACATCCGCCACTTCGTGGCCAAGTGCCGGGCCGGCGCCGACTACGCGATCACCCAGATGTTCTTCGACGTGGACGCCTACCTGCGCCTGCGCGACCGGGTGGCGGCCGCCGGGTGCGCGACGCCGATCATCCCGGAGATCATGCCGGTCACCACGATCCGCTCGCTGCGCCGCATCCCGAGCCTGAGCACCGCCGCCTTCCCGCCCGGGCTCGCCGAGCGGATGCTCGCGGCCGAGGACGACCCGCGGGCCGTCAGGGCGATCGGCATCGAGCACGCGACCGAGATGTGCCGCCGGCTGATCGCCGAGGATGTCCCGGGCCTGCACTTCATGACGATGAACTTCTCCAAGGCGACCACGGAGATCTACCAGAACCTCGACCTGCGCCCGTAGGGCCGGAGCTCGTAAGGCCGGTACCCGTAAGGCCGGAGTCCGTAAAGGCCGCCGGCGCCCGTAGAGCCCGCGCCCTTCCGGTGGCCGCGCCAGCGACCCCCGCGCCGGGCGGGCCGGGAGGGAACCGCGCGGCTCCCTCCCGGCCCACCGGGGCTCAGGCGGTGGGCAGTTCCGCGCGGACCGTGCGGGCGGCGGCGACCAGGTTCTCCAGCGACGCCTTGGTCTCGGGCCAGCCGCGGGTCTTCAGCCCGCAGTCCGGGTTGACCCACAGGCGTTCCGCGGGGATCGCCTCCAGGCCCTTGCGCAGCAGCGTGGCCGCCTCGTCCGCGCCGGGCACCCGGGGGGAGTGGATGTCGTAGACGCCGGGGCCGGCCTCCCGCGGGTAGCCGTGGCCGGCCAGTTCGTCGGCCACCTGCATGTGGGAGCGGGCGGCCTCCAGGCTGATCACGTCCGCGTCGAGGTCGTCGATGGCCTGCACGATGTCGCCGAACTCGGCGTAGCACATGTGGGTGTGGATCTGGGTGGCCGCGCCCGCCGCGCCGGTGGTCAGCCGGAAGGACTCGGTGGCCCAGGCCAGGTACGCGGGACGGTCGGCGGCCCGCAGCGGCAGGGTCTCGCGCAGCGCGGGCTCGTCGACCTGGATCACCGAAGTGCCGGCCGCCTCCAGGTCGGTGACCTCGTCGCGCAGCGCGAGGGCGACCTGGCGGGCGGTGTCGCCGAGCGGCTGGTCGTCGCGGACGAAGGACCAGGCGAGCATGGTGACCGGCCCGGTGAGCATGCCCTTGACCGGGCGCGAGGTGAGCGACTGGGCGTAGCTCGTCCAGCGCACGGTCATCGGCTCGGGCCGGGAGATGTCGCCGGCCAGGATCGGCGGGCGGACGTAGCGGGTGCCGTAGGACTGCACCCAGCCGTGCTGGGTGGCGAGGTAGCCGGTGAGCTGCTCGGCGAAGTACTGCACCATGTCGTTGCGTTCGGGCTCGCCGTGCACCAGGACGTCGAGGCCGGTCTGCTCCTGGAAGGCGATCACCTCGCCGATCTCGGTCCTGATCCGCTCCTCGTAGCCGGCCCGGTCGATCCGGCCGGCCCGCAGGTCGGCGCGGGCGGCGCGCAGTTCGCCGGTCTGCGGGAACGACCCGATGGTGGTCGTCGGCAGCAGCGGCAGCCCGAGGTGGGCGCGCTGGGCGGCGGCGCGCTGCGGGTACGCCTGGGCGCGGCGGCCGTCGGCGTCGGTGACGGCCGCGACCCTGGCGCGTACCGCCGGGTCGCGGGTGATCGGCGAGGCCGCGCGGGAGGCCAGGTCGGCCCGGTTGGCGGCGATCTGCGCGGCGATGGCGTCGGTGCCCTGCGCCAGGCCCTTGGCGAGCGTGACGATCTCGGCGGTCTTCTGCCGGGCGAAGGCGAGCCAGCGCAGCACCTGCGGGTCGATGTCCAGTTCGGGCGCGGTGTCCAGCGGCACGTGCAGCAGGGAGCAGGAGGCGGCCACGTCGACCTGGCCGGCGAGGCCGAGCAGGGTGGCCAGGGTGGACAGCGACGTCTCGTAGTCGTTGATCCAGATGTTGCGGCCGTTGACGACGCCGGCCACCAGCCGCTTGCCGGGCAGCCCGCCGACGGCGGCGAGGTCGTCGAGGTTGGCGGCGGCCGCGCCGGTGAAGTCGAGGGCCAGGCCGTCGATCGGGGCCTTCACCAGGATCGGCAGCGCCTCGCCGAGCCGGTCGAAGTAGGAGGCGACGAGCAGCTTCGGCCGGTCGGTGAGGGTGCCCAGCGCGCGGTAGGCGCGGGCGGCGGCGTCCAGCTCCGGGGGCGTACGGTCCTGGACCAGGGCGGGCTCGTCGAGCTGCACCCACCGGGCGCCGGCGGCCCGCAGGTCGGCGAGCACCTCGGCGTACACCGGCAGCAGCCGGTCCAGCAGGGTCAGCGGCTCGAAGTCGGCCGGCACCCCGGGGGCGGGCTTGGCGAGCAGCAGGTAGGTGACGGGGCCGACCAGCACCGGCCGCGGGGTGTGCCCGAGCGCGAGGGCCTCCCGCAGCTCGCCGACCTGCTGTGCGGAGTCGGCGGCGAAGACCGTGTCCGGGCCCAACTCGGGGACCAGGTAGTGGTAGTTGGTGTCGAACCACTTCGTCATCTCCAGCGGCGCCACGTCCTGGGTGCCGCGGGCCATCGCGAAGTAGCTGTTGAGCGGGTCGGCACCGACGGCGGCACGGTGCCGCTCGGGGACGGCGCCGACCATGACGCTGGTGTCCAGGACGTGGTCGTAGTACGAGAAGTCGCCGGTGGGCACCTCGTGGACGCCGGCCTCGGCGAGTTGCCGCCAGTTGGAGCGGCGCAGTCCGGCCGCCGTCTCCCGGAGGGCGTCCGCGGTGACACGGCCCTTCCAGTAGCCCTCGACGGCCTTCTTCAGTTCCCGGTGCTGTCCCTGGCGGGGGTAGCCGTACACGGTGGCCCGTGCTGCCGCGGCTGCGGGCTTTGCTGACACGGAAATCTCCTTCGCGAGATGTCTCCCTGGCATCCCGGAGACGGGACGCGGACGCGAAGGCGGCGAACAGGACGGACCGAACACGCCCGGTTCGAGGACGCTCCACCGCCTGACATGTGCGCCGACCCGCCCACGAGGTCACCGGGACATCCGCACGCGATCGGTCGCGTACGGGCAACGGGCAGGTCTTCGGACTCGTGGGCACGCCTGCCGGGGCAGGCACCTACTGGCCGTCGCTTCCCAGGTCCGCGCCGCGGACCCAGTGCTGATGGCGGCGATCGTTCCCACTTACCGCTGCGGGGCAGTCCCGGATTCCCACCGGGTTCCCTCTTACGACGCGCCTGCCTGGCGGGCAGGGCGAACCAGCTGCACCCGCCAGCCTAGATCGCCCGGGTGCCTTTGGCTCGGCACCGCCCACATCCCGGAACGTGTCAGAGGTGATCCGGTTCCCGGCACACCGTCTCCGTCGGCTCCTCGCCGGGTCGGGCTTTCCCCCGGGCGGACGGAAGGCGTCGGGGGCCGCGCTTGCCCACCAGCCAGGAGGCGCCCCTCCCGCACCACCGCCCCCTTCCGGGCGGCGCCGGTACCCGCAGACGGGTGAGTGCCTCGCACGTTCGGCTCAACACGGCGATTTATCCTAGTTGTTGGATATTGTGCGGCGTACGTTCGGCGGTGCCCATGCGTCTCCCCGCACATCTGGAACAGGAGAAGTCCTTTGGCGACATCCGCTGCTCTTCCCACTCTCCGCAGCCGCATCATCGTCGGCGCGAGCGCGCTGACCACCGCTGTGGCGCTCGGCACCACGCTGCTCGGCGCGACGGCCGCCCAGGCCGCCACCCCGGCCCGCCCGTACGGCACCGTCGTCGCCGGTGACGGCGTCGTCCAGCGCCAGTTCCCCAGCACGGACTCGTCCGTGAAGGGCTCGCTCGCCTACCACCAGCAGGTCGGCCTGCGCTGCAAGGTCCACGCCCAGAACATCGCGGGCAACGACATCTGGTACCTGCTGCGCGACAACTCCAACTGGGTCTCCGCCAAGTACGTGGACAACACCGGCACCGTCTCTCTGTGCAAGGACGTCCTGCGCAGCAGCACCGCCGTGATGAACGCGGTGCCGAAGGGCGCCAAGGGCTGACCGTCCCACGGTGTACGGGCATCCCGGAGCCGCGGCAGGTCCCGCGCGCGGCTCCGGGCCGCCACGTCGGATTCCCCGAGTCCCCGCGTACCCGAGCCCGCTGCCGGGAGCCCTGGCGGGGGCCGGTCAGTCGGAGTTCAGCCACACCAGCATCGCGGGGCCGTCCGGTGTGATCACCGGTACCCATGCCTCGTCGGCCGCACCGAACCGGCTGTCGTCCAGCCGCAGGGGGTACGGCTCCTCGCTGGTCCCGTCGGACACCCAGTAGCGGAGAGTCCCGATGATGCCGCGAAGCCGCTCCCGCCTGGCGTCCGGCCAGGTGCTGTGCCGGGTGCCCGCACCGCGGAAGTCCCGCTCGAACAGCTCGCGCAGCGCGTCCAGCCCGTCCGGCTCGAAGAGCGGCACCAGGAAACCCTCGACCTGCCCCTGCCGGCAGGCGGTCCCGCCGTACTGCTGCTGGTAGACCACTCCCGTCGCCGCCTCGACGACCGCGTACAGCCATCCGCCGGCGCTGCCGTCGGGGTCGAGGAAGACGAAGCGCCGGGAGCCCATGACGGCAGTCTCCCGGGCCGCCGCCCGCGCGCTCAACGGCGTTTCCCGCGAGGCGAGTCGGCACGCCCGCCGGGCGGGGTGCGTCAGAGCGTCCGGCCGGCGGGTCCGGCGAGTCCGGACAGGATCGGCAGCGTCAGCGCGAGCCACGCGGTGCCCAGCAGCCAGCCGCCCAGCTCGTCGGTGGGCCACTGCACGCCGAGGTAGATCCGGGTGGCGCTGATGGCGGCCGCCCACAGCAGGCAGGCCAGCACGTCGAACCGGACCGCCCCGCGGGGCGCGTCGCTGCGCAGGACCGCCCAGGCGAGAAGTCCCGCGGTGAGCACGGACGTCGTGGCGTACCCGGAGGGGAAGGCCCAGTCGGTGCTGAGCACCGCCCAGTCGGTCACCGGCGGTCGGGGCCGGGCCAGCGCGAAGACGACCGCGAGGCGGACCGCCTGCCCGGTCAGCAGGATGACGACCGCGCCGAGGGCCGCCGACACCTCCCGCCGCGAAGCCGTCCGGTGCGCGCACCCGGTCCAACCGGCCAGCATCACCGCGATGTACGGCAGCGGGCCGGCCCCGGTCGAGTCCAGCAGGTGGGCGACCGCGGTGAGATCGGCCGACCGATGGGCCACCGCCCAGTGGTGCAGGACCCGGTCGGGTCCGATCGGTGCGCCGTCGCGCGCGCTCAGCGCCCACAGCAGCAGCCCGAACAGGGCCGCGAACAGCGCGAACAGGGCGAGCGCCGGCCCGGCCCGGCGGACCCGGCCGGGCCGCGGCCCGGAACCGGTCCGGCCGCACGGCGAGCCGCCGCGGTGCGGGGCGCATCCGCACAGGGCGACCGCGACCCGCGTACGGCGTGGCCACAGGCCGCGCCGGTGCCGGGGCGAGGCCCCGCTGACGGTGGACGCTGGGATCATCGCGCTGCCGCTCCGCATCCGTTGCCGGGTCGGGCCGCTCCGGCGGACCCGAATGTCTACAGCACTGTAGACGTTCGGCGCGGCGGTGGACAGCGAGGGGCGCGCGTCAGGCGCCGAGAAGTCCGCGTCCGAGCCAGTCCTTCGCGTCGCGTACGCCCGGCAGCGCGAAGAAGTACCCGCCGCCGACCGGCGAGATGTAGTCGACCAGCGGCTCGTCGACGAGCCTGGTCTGGGTGGCCTCGAACTGCCGGACCACGTCCTGCTGGTAGCAGCAGAAGACCAGGCCCATGTCGAGATCGCCCACCGCGTCGATGCCGCGGTCGTAGTTGAAGCCGCGGCGCAGGATGCGGGAGTCGTCGCTGCGCGCGGTGCGCGGATTGGCCAGCCGGATGTGCGCGTCGAGCGGGATCGCGTTGCCGTGCGGGTCCTTGGCGTACTGCGGCGTGTCGCCTTCCTGGGCGCCGTCGAGCGGGGCTCCGGTGTCCTTGCGGCGGCCGAACATCTTCTCCTGCTCGGTGAGGGAGACCCGGTCCCAGAACTCGACCAGCATCCGGATGATCCGGATCACCTGGTAGCTGCCGCCGCGGGCCCAGGCGGGTTCGCCGAGCGCGTCGGTGACCCAGACGAGCCGGTCCATCTCGCGCCCGGACGCCACGTCGGGATTGGCGATGCCGTCCTTGAAGCCGAGCAGGTTGCGCGGGGTCCCGGTCGGCCGGGGCGCGCTGTGGAAACCGTCGACACGCCACTTGACCTGCATGGCGCCCCGCGTGTGCCGGGCGATGTCCCGCAGGGCGTGCAGCACGGTGTCGGTGCTGCCGGCGCAGATCTGCAGGCTCAGGTCGCCGTGGCTCTCCGCCGCCTGGAGGTTGTCGTTGGGGAAGGTGCGCATGGGCGCGAGCCGGCGCGGCTTCGCGGCGGACAGGCCGTAGCGGTCGTCGAACAGGGACGACCCGACGCCCACGGTCACCGTCAGCGCGTCCGCGGGGACCGTGGGGCCGAGGATGCCGTTGTCGGAGGGCGGGGCGCCGACGCCGAGGTCGGCCGGGGCGCCGCCGGCGGTCAGGAAACGGGCGCGGTCGGTGATCGTGCGGAGCAGGCCGGCGAGTTCGGCCCTGGTGTCGGCGATGACGTCGAACGACACGAAGGCCGCGGCGGCCGGCGTCGGCGTGGTGATGCCGGCCTGGTGGGCACCGTGGAAGGCGACCGGTGCCGCCCGGCCGGGCTCGGCCGCGTGCGCGCTGTCGCCACCGAGCGCCGTGGTGACGGCGGCGCCGCCGCCGGCCAGGGCGGTGGCCCCGGCCCCGACACCGAGCGCCGTCCTCACGAACGACCGGCGGCCGGCGTCCCTCGGGCAGCCCCCCTGGGAGGGCTCGGGGTGAGCGGAGTCGGGCATGGACGGCGTCCCTTCCGGACCTCCCGAGCGGCGCTGCCGGTCGAGCGGTCCACGGATGTGGTCATACGGGGGTGGTCGGTCGTACGGATGCGGTGGTACGGGTACGGACGCGGTCGTGCCGACGGCGGCGCGCGGGTCGGCGGGACGCCGAAGGGGCCCCGGATCAGCCGGACTTGCGGACTTCGAGCAGATCGGGGATCGGGGCGAGGTCTTCCAGGAGCTGTCCGGTGGCTCCGTTGATCCGCGCCCGGGCGGTCGGGTCGAGCGACTCCACCGGAGTCCATCCGCCGCTGTTTCCGGAACCGCCCTTGCCCGAGGCGCTCTTGCCCGAGGCGCCCTGGTGGGCCGCGTCCAGCAGCGCCTGCAGGCGCGCGACATCGGCGTCCACGGTCGCCGGCAGCCGCGGATCGCGCGCGGAGATCAGCGGACGCAGCACGCGCAGCAACTCCTTCGTGCCCGCGAGGTCGGCGTCCGCGGTGGCCAGGTTGGTGCCGCTGCCCTGGTCCGTGGCACCGGTCAGCTCGAACTGGAGGGTGTTCTCCAGGATCTCGTGGCAGCGCAGCGGCAGGTCCGACGGGTCGAAGTCCTGTCCGGGGAAGGCCGTACGCAGCTCGCGGACGTCGCTGCCGAGCCGTTGCACGTACGGCATCAGGCCGGCCGCCGACTCGCCGTGCCACAGGCCGTACTCGATCCGGTGGAAACCGGTGAAGCGCGGGTCCCCGATCCCGCCCGACAGCCCGTCGGGACGGCCGTCGATCTGCCCGTCGAAGTCGGCGAACGTGCCGTACGCGGCGCCGAGGGACGCGTAGGTGCGGTGGGCGGTGAGCCAGTCCGCGCGTGCCGCGGCGAGCCGCCCGCCCCGGACGTCGGCCGTGAGCGTGTCCGTCTGGCGGACGAGGGTGGTGAGACCGGCGGCCACGTACGCCTTGTAGGCCGCGAGGGGCGGTCGCAGGTCGGACTCGGCGAGCGGGAGCACGGCCCGGGAGGTACCGCTGCCGCTGACCCGTACCGAGGCCGAGGTGACGGCCTTGCCGCCGGTCGGCACGCAGCGCCAGGCGTAGGTGCCGGCGCCGACGGTGGCGACCAGGTCCCGGGTGGTGCCGGGGGCCAGCCCCTCGATCTCGCCATAGACCGCGTTGGTGGCCGGGTCGACGAGGTAGACCTCGGACGTCCTGCCGCCGGTGTTGTGCATCTGGAACGTCCGGCGGCCGGTCCCGGGCGCGGTGAAGCCCTTGCCGCAGTCCGACTCGGAGACGGCGACGGTCTGGGCGCCGGCGGGCTTGCCGTCGCTGAGGGCGACGACCAGGCCGGCGACCAGCGTGGGCACGGCGATCACCGTGACGGGAACGGCCCAGGCGGGGCGCCGCCGCGTTCGGCCCGTGGCGGCGGGGGAGGGGCCGGCGGCCGGTGCGCCCGCCTCCTCCGGCGCGTTCGCGCCCTTCGGCTGCGGCGAGCCGCCGGTGGAGGGCGCGGCGGTGGAGGGCGCGGCGGTGGACCCGGCGGCGGCGTGCGGCCGTTCGGCCGGTGCGCGGGGCGCCCTGACACCCCGGACGAAGAGCGTCATCACCACCGCCAAGTACACGACGTAGGCGGCGACTTGGAGCCACGTCATGGTGGGGGTCAGATTCAGCACGCCCTGGACGAGGGTGGCGTACCAGGAACCGGCGTCGACGTGGCCGCTCAGGTCGACGGCGTACGCGGTGCGGCCCGGCAGCACCCGGCCCTCCTGGAGGTCGCGGAGGCCGTAGCCGAGCACCCCGGCGGCGATCACGATCAGGACGGCGCCGGTCGCGGTGAAGAAGCGGGTGAGGTTGATCTTCAGCACCCGGCGGTACAGGCCCCAGCACAGGCCGGCGGCGATGACCAGACCGATGCCGGCGCCCAGCATCGGCCCGGTGGACTCACCCGCGGCGCGCGCCGTCGTCCACAGGAAGAGCGCGGTCTCCAGGCCCTCGCGGCCCACCGCGAGGAAGGAGGTGACCACCAGCATGCCCGAGCCCATGGCGAGCGCGGCGGTGACCTTCTCCCTGATCTCCCCGGACAGATGCCGTGCGGAGCGGCGCATCCAGAAGACCATCGCCGTGACGAACGCGACGGCCAGGACGCTCAGCGTGCCGCCGAACGCCTCCTGCGCGGTGGCCGACAGGCCGGCGGCGGTGAAGGTGAGGACCGCGCCGAAACTCATCGCCAGGGCGACCGCGGCCAGCACTCCCGTCCACACCTGCGGCAGCCGCGCTCGCGCGTCGGCGCGCACCAGGGTGGCGATCAGGATCGAGACGATCAGGCCCGCCTCCAGTCCCTCACGCAGCCCGATCAGAAAGCTCGGGAACGCGTCGTCCCACATGTGTCTCGCTCCTCGTAGCGGACCGGCGGGTCCGACCGTTCTTAGCGAAGGCATACCTTAGTCAGAACGAGGCTCTTACGTCTACACGCCTGTAGTCGGGTGGGCTCCGCGGTGCCCCGGAGCCGGGTGGTCCGGGTGGTCCGGGCGGTCCGGGTGGTCCGGGTGAGCCCGGTCGGCTGGGTCGATCCGGTGGACCCGGGGCCCGGACCGGACCGGTCCGACCTCCGATTCCGCGTCGCGTTCACGGGCGCCACTCCGGGGATTCCGCGGCGCGGCGCGCATGGCGTGACCACGCGCTTTCGCTGCGTGATCGATCTTGCGAGCAGAGCGGCTTCGAGTGTTATTCAATGGGTGTGCGGTAGGGGATCTCGGGGCTTCTTCGCACGTGGAAACTCGGGTATGCCTCCGGTCATGCGCCGGGGGCTGGCGAGCGAGCTGAGAGAGCCGTATGGACTCGACACCATCCCCCTCGTCTTCGTTGCCGTCCGATCAGGTCAGCCGCGCCCTGGGGAACTACGGCCCGCAGGGCGGCCGGACGGCGGTCGGTCCTGCCGCTTCGCAGAGCGCGGGAGGGCCCGACGGTGCCGAGCCCGCCACCGAGAGCCAGGAGCAGATCCTCGGCTCCGTCGACGTCGACCGGGACCTGAACATCACCCGCTGCAACCTGGAGGCCCCCGCGTTCGAGGGGCTGACGGTGGCTGCCGGACGGCCCTTCTCCGACCTGCTGCCCCCCGGGGACATCCCGACGGTCACCCGGCGGCTGCGGCAGGTGATGGAGACCCGGGAGCCGCACGTCGCCCGGGTCCAGCGGCTGCGCAGGGACGACGGCACGGAGCTGGTGGTCTCCATGAGCATCCTGCCCGCCGCGGCGCCCCAGGAGGGGCTGACCGTCTCCCTGATCGCCATGGCCAAGCGGCTGCACCTGTACGCCTCGGAGACCGCCATCGGGACCTCGCTGGACATCGGCGAGACCGCGCAGTCCCTGGCCCAGTCCCTGCTGGCCTGGGCGGACGTCGCCGCGGTCGACCTCGACTACGCCGTGTGGACCGGCGAGGCCGTCACCGAGCAGCCGCTGGGGCGTATCCGGCTGCGGCGGGCGGCCCTGGTGCCGGACCGGGCGTGGCCGGACGGCTATCTGACGCCCGGCGACAACCTCCCCGGCGAGGCCAGCCGCCTGCTGGCCATCGCGGTCCGACGCCAGGACGTCGCGCGGCCGATCGTCATCCCCGACCGCGAGGTGATCGAGCGGGCGCTCCGCGATCCGCGGCTGGTGCGCGCCCTGGTGCCCGGCGACCGGCCCGCCAGCCTGGTGTGCATACCCCTGGTCCTGGAGGGCCAGGGCGGCAAGCCGCCCATCGTGCTGGGCGTGGCGGAGATATGGCGGCGGCCGGACCGGCCGTTCCGGGAGAGCGAACTGCTCGACCTGCAGGAACTGGCGGCCAGGACCGCCCACCACGTCGACCTGGCCCGCCAGCACCAGCGCGAGCACGCCCAGGTGCTGGCCCTTCAGCGCCGGCTGCTGCCGCGCGCCGGGAGCGACACCATCGAGGTCGCCAGCGTCTACCAGCCCACCACCCCGGACAGCGCGGGCGTCGGCGGCGACTGGGTGAACAGCTTTCCGCTGCCGGGCGGCCGTACCGCGCTGGTGGTCGGCGACGTCGTGGGGCACGGCCTGGCGGCCGCGGCGGCGATGGGACAGCTGAGCATGGAGGCCCGGGCGCTGCTGTCGGCGGGGCTGGCGCCGGACGAGGTGCTGGAGCACCTGGACGAGACGGTCACGCTCCTGGACGACGCGGAGGCGGGCCTGGCGGCCGGCTACAGCGCCCTCGGCTCGACCTGCTGCATCGCCGTGTACGACCCGGTCGGCCACCAGGTGGTGATGTCCAGCGCGGGCCACCTCCCGCCGGTGCTCGTGCTGCCCGACGGGACCCCGGAGATCCTCGCGGTGCCGCCCCACCCCGGCCTGGGCACCGAGTTCGCCCTGCGCGAGCCGTTCGTCACGCACACGTTCGCCGCGCCCCCCGGATCACTGATCGCCCTCTACACCGACGGGCTGGTGGAGGACCCGGCGGTGTCGATCGACGAGGGCATCGACCGGCTGGCGGAGACGGTCAGCAGGGTGCACCCGTGGGACGACCTCCAGCAGGCCACGCGGCGGCTGGTGACCGAGCTCACCACGCGCAGCCGGCTGCGCGACGACATGACGCTGCTGATCGCCCGGATGACCGGCCGTCGCAAGCGGGACATCGCGACCTGGCGGCTGCCGGCCCGCGCCGACGCCGCGGCCCAGGCCCGCGCCCTGGCCACCACGCGGCTGCGGCAGTGGCAGGCCAAGGACGAGACCCGGGACAACGCGCTGCTGCTGATCAGCGAGTTGGTGACCAACGCCGGCCGCTTCGCCACCGGGCCCATCACCGTACGGCTGATCAAGGACGGTCACGGCCTGCTGTGCGAGGTGGGCGACACCGGCAACGGCCGGCCGCGGCTGGGCCGCACCGGGCTGCTCGACGACAGCGGCCGCGGCCTGTACGTCGTGCACAAGGTCACCACGCACTGGGGGGTGCGGTGGACCGACACCGGCAAGGTCGTCTGGGCCGAACTCGCCTGGTAGCGGGGGCGGTTGGGGCGAGGGCCGGGCGGGGTGCGGGTGGCGCCGGACGCGCGGCTCGGTACGGGGAGCGCGGGCTCGCCACGGGACAGGTGGCTCGGCAGCCGACCCGCGCCGCTCGGTGCCGGACCCGCGCGGAAGGCGTCCGCGCGTTACTGTCGATCGGCAGCGGACCCGCGCGGAGGGCGTCCGCGCGCTACAGCCACTCGCCTTCCACGGCCGTGGCGGTGAGCCCCGGCGCCGCCGCGTACAGCACCGTACGGCTGCCCGGCTTCTGGCCGGCGTCGTGCGCGCGCCGAAGGATGTCGAACACGGCCGCGCCCCCGCGGTTGCCGGTGGTGTAGCTGTCCCGGCTGTAGGTCAGCATCCCCTCCGGCCACTCCTCGGGCATCGTCTGCTCCATGTACTCCAGCACCCGGGTCCCGCCGGGGTGCGCGAGCAGCAGGTCGGGGTGCCAGGGGGTGGCGTCGTTCTGGTGGCGGCGACCCAGCCACTCCCACATCGCGGTGACGGTGCTCTGCACCGCGCGCGGCCCGCGCCGGTCCATCACGAAGTGCGTGCCGTCGCTGCGCGTGTCCAGCCGGTGCAGGTCCTGGGTGCCGGGCAGCGTGTGGTGCCAGGCGGCGTCGAGCCGCAGTACGGACTGCGGCCGCTGCCGGCCGGTCACCACCACGGCGACGGCGGTGTCCGCGAACAGCAGGCGGACGATCAGGGATTCCAGCGTGTCGTCCGCGGGCTGGTAGGTGGTGCTCAGCGCCTCCGAGATCACGACCAGCACCACGCGTTCGGGGTCGGCGGCGACCAGGTCGGCGGCCAGCGCGAGCGAGCGGGTGCCGGCGATGCACGCCCACTGCGCGGCCGGCAGCAGCAGCACGTCGTCGCGCAGCGGCAGCCGGTTGGCCAGCGTGACGTCCAGGCCCGGGAGCGCCGGGGTGGTGGAGTTGCTGGTGATCAGGCAGTCGACGTCGGAGGCGTCGAGGCCGGCGCTCTGCAGGGCCCCGCGCGCGGCCCGCTCACCGTACGCCTGCACGGCCTCCCAGGCGGGCGCGGTGCGCTCCTGCACGGTCTGCGGTGCGGGTATCGCTTCGAGCGCGGCGATCGCCCGGTCCACGTCCTGCTCGGCGAACCCGTCGCGGGCCAGCGCCTCCCGGGCCGGGGCGACGCCCGGCGTCCGCAGGCCGCCCTCGGCGCTGTGCGCGACCGCGGCGCTCAGCGGCAGCATCCACCCGCGGGAGGCGATCCCCGTGGAGTCCGCGATGCCCTCGATCCGCGACAGCCACGGTGCGTGGGGGTGCCGGTCGCGAACTTCGGCCAGGATCTGGCCGGTCTGCACGGCGTGCTCGCCGTGTATCACCGCGGGCGGGCAGAGGTAAGCGGCCACAATACGCACCTTTCTACGCAGGACGATGAAATGCCGCGAAGCGTATGAAATCGGTCACTTCGCCAGTGATGATCAAGTAACTCCCATTGCGCACCACTTCGGAAGTTATAACCCGATTTCGAAGGGATGGGCCCGGGAGAACGCCTTTCTGTGGCCGATGCCACTGCAATCACCGCGCCACGCCGAGCCCCGTGTGAGCCGGGGCACACCACGGGCGGTTCGCCCGCCCGACGGCCCGCGCGCGGTTTCCCGATGCCCCGCCCTTGGTTGACGTTTCCGTCGGCAGGCTGCCGCCGTCGTGCCGGCATCGACGCATGCGGCGTGAGGGCGAGACGGTGGGACGAAGGGTGCGACGCCGGTGCCTTCGTCTGCGGATGGCGCAGGCGGACCTCGCCGCCGCCGTGCGGCGTACCCAAGAGCGGGTCTCCAAGGTCGGGAACGAGCGCGTGGAGCGTGATCGGGCAGGCGCGATCGATGAGTTGGCCGCGGCCCTGCACTGCCATCCGAAGGACTTGACGGCACGGCCTCACGCGACCAGGGGAGCCGAAAGCGGTTGGCGTACCTCTGTCGCGTCGATCCTGCGAGAGCTTCGACGGTGCGACCTGGCACCGGTGTTCGACGGCACCCCGCGCCGCTCGCCGGCGGGCGCGAGCGCGAGGAGGCGTTCGCCATCGACACGATCTCCTGCAAGACCGCCCACGACGCCGCCCACCCTCTCGGCCATCCCGAGCCGATCGCCATGGCCTGTGGGCGCGCCGCGTGCTCTGCGGCCGCGTCCGGTGACGCCATGATGCCTGCGGTGGCCAACAGCCTCCGGGCTTGGGACATGTGGGCCACCGCTGATTGGTCCGACGCGAACGCCTTCCTCGACATGTCGCTTTCGTCCATCCGGAGCGAGCGCGGCATCGGAGACCAACTCGCCCTGCGTACACGGGGTTCCCTGCGACGTCGCGCGGCAGTGAGTTCGGCAGTGGGTTCGGCGCGCGCCGGGAACGCCGAGGAAGCGCGGCACCGTATCGGCCTTGCCCGCGAGACGAGCGAACGTATGGATGCCCATGCCGACCGCCCGTGCACCACCCTCGAGGTGGAGGCGGGGTTCCGCTGGTGGCGGGAGCGGGGGCGACCCGGTTTCCATCGGTTCGGCCGCACCGTTTCGGCTGACCGTCAAGTCCCTTGGCCGGACGACCCGTCCCACGTGTTGGCGGGTGACGACGGAGCGCGTCGGTCGGCAGCCTCCGGGGCGGACCGATGCGGCCGGTCATCCCCGGCCCGACCCGGGCGACGAGTCGCCGTGCCGTCGGTCACACCACCGTCGTAAAACGACGAAGACCCCTGATGAACAGGGGTCTTCGTCGGTGATGGTGTCCGAGGGGGGACTTGAACCCCCACGCCCGATAAAGGGCACTAGCACCTCAAGCTAGCGCGTCTGCCATTCCGCCACCCGGACGGGGTGTGTCACCGCGGCGACGGGGCCGGGGCGACGAGGTAAACCATAGCAAAGATCCAGACCGGGAAATCACGGCCGGAGGCCGGGGCCGGGAGGGCGCGTTGACGGGGCGGCGAGGGGGGCGGCGAGGGTGCGGCGCAGGGGCGGTGAGGGTGCGCGGGAGGGGGAGCGGGAGGAGCGGGGGAAGGGGAGGGGAAGGAGCCGAGGCAGGCGGGGGTGGGAAGACGCCGGGCGGCGAGGGAGGATGGGAGACGCATCGGTCGCGGTCGCCGCGGCGGGGAACGAGCGAGGAGACAGCGTGAGTGAGTCGGGGCCCGCAAGGGCGGACAGCGGGAGGATCGCGGGCGAGGACGAGGTCGTCGACCTGTGTGCCGAGCTGATCCGGATCGACACGAGCAACTACGGCGACCACTCGGGCCCGGGGGAGCGCGCCGCCGCCGAGTACGTGGCGGAGAAGCTGGCCGACGTGGGTCTCGCGCCGGAGATCTTCGAGTCGCACCCGGGCCGGGCGTCCACCGTGGTGCGGATCGAGGGCGAGGACCGCAGCCGGCCCGGGCTGCTGATCCACGGCCACACGGACGTGGTCCCGGCGAACGCCGACGACTGGAGCCAGCACCCCTTCGGCGGCGAGGTGGTCGACGGCTGCGTGTGGGGCCGCGGCGCGGTCGACATGAAGGACATGGACGCAATGACCCTCGCGGTCATCCGCGACCGGGTGCGCAGCGGGCGCAAGCCCCCGCGGGACATCGTGCTGGCGTTCCTCGCCGACGAGGAGGCCGGCGGCACCTACGGCGCCCGGCACCTGGTGGACAACCACCCCGGGCTCTTCGAGGGCGTCACCGAGGCGATCGGCGAGGTCGGCGGCTTCTCGTTCACCGTCAACGAGAACCTGCGGCTGTACCTGGTGGAGACCGCCGAGAAGGGCATGCACTGGATGCGGCTCACCGTGGACGGCACCGCCGGCCACGGCTCGATGACCAACAAGGACAACGCCATCACCGAGCTGTGCGAGGCGGTCGGGCGGCTGGGCCGGCACCAGTTCCCGGTCCGGCTGACCAAGTCGGTGCGCGGTTTCCTCGACGAGCTGTCCGACGCGTTCGGGGTCGAACTCGACCCTGAGGACATGGACGAGACCCTCGCCCGGCTCGGCGGCATCGCCCGGATGATCGGCACCACCCTGCGCAACACCGCCGCCCCGACCATGCTCGGCGCCGGCTACAAGGTGAACGTCATCCCCGGCCAGGCCACCGCCCACGTGGACGGGCGCTTCCTGCCCGGGTACGAGGAGGAGTTCCTCGCAGACCTCGACCGGGTGCTCGGCCCCCGGGTGAAGCGCGAGACGCTCCACACCGACAAGGCGCTGGAGACCGACTTCGACGGCTCGCTGGTCGACGCGATGCGGGCCGCGCTGAAGGCGGAGGACCCGATCTCCCACACCGTGCCGTACATGCTCTCCGGCGGCACCGACGCCAAGTCCTTCTCCGACCTGGGCATCCGCTGCTTCGGCTTCGCCCCGTTGCAACTGCCGCCCGAGCTGGACTTCGCCGGGATGTTCCACGGCGTGGACGAGCGGGTCCCGACCGAGGGCCTGAAGTTCGGGGTGCGGGTGCTGGACCACTTCATCGACAACTGCTGAGCGACAGCGGGAGATCGAGCAGCGCGCGGGCGGGTGGCGGGCGGCGGCCGGTGGACACGGCCCCGCCCGCCGCCCGCCCGCGGCCGTACGGCGGCGGCCACCACGCCCACCTCACCCACGGCCGTACGGCGGTCGAACGCTCGCTCGTCTGTGCCCGTACCCCCGGCCCGGATCGCCAGTACGAGTGAATGACCGGGTTCGTTCGTAGCCCTGTTTCCTCCGCGTCGTTACGACGGGTGTGGTCCGCGGCTCTGGGGCCACGTTGGTCCCATCCAGGAGGAAGCAAATGCTCAAGAAGGTCGTCGCCACTGCGGCTGCCACCGGTGGTCTGGTGCTCGCGGGCGCGGGTCTGGCGGTCGCCGACGCCGGCGCGCAGGGTGCCGCCGTGCAGTCCCCGGGCGTGCTGTCGGGCAACGTCGTCCAGATCCCGGTGCACGTGCCGGTCAACCTGTGCGGCAACACGGTCAACGTGGTCGGGCTGCTCAACCCCGCCTTCGGGAACACCTGCGTCAACAGCTAGCAGGACCTTCCGCGGCCGCCACCCGGCCGCGGTTCGGGAACCCTCCCACGCCCGACGGCGTGGGGGAGGCCGGCCCCGGACGCCGCTCACGGCGCTCCGGGGCCGCTCGCCATTTCCGGGGGGTGCGGGGCATGGATGTTCCCTACCGCTCGGTGAAGAGTCGCAAGAAGGTAGGAACGAATCCATGCGTCAGGTCACCAAGAAGGGCCTGCTCACCGCGGTCGCCACGGGCGGGGTGCTCGCCGCGGCCGGCGGGCTCGCCCACGCGGACGCGGGTGCGGGCGGTGCGGCGGTCGGCTCGCCCGGCGTGCTGTCGGGCAACACCGTCCAGGCCCCGGTGCAGGTGCCGGTGAACGTCTGCGGCAACACGGTCGACGTGCTGGCCCTGCTGAACCCGGCGTTCGGCAACGAGTGCGGGAACAGCGACACGGGTACGGGCACGCCGGGCACGCCGGGCACCCCGGGTACGCCCGGCCACCCCGGTACGCCGAGCCACCCGGGGAAGCCCGGCCACCCCGGCCACCCCGGTCACCCGGGTACGCCGAGTCACCCGGGTACGCCGAGCCACCCGGGGAAGCCGGGCAACCCCGGTACCCCCGGGAATCCCGGCACCTCGACGAACCCGGGCACCCCGGGCGGAGCCACCCCCGTGTCGCAGACCGCCACCCCCGCCGGCGCGGCCACCCCCACCCTCGCCCAGACCGGCGCGGACGACATGGGAATGATCGCGGGCGCGGCCGGCGCGCTGCTCCTCGGCGGCGCCCTGCTCTTCCGCCGCGGACGCGCCGCGCGCTGAGCGGGGGACGGCAAGCCCAGCCCCTGTCAGCAGAGCCCGGACCTCGCGGTCCGTGGGTGGTCCCTCGCCCCGTTCTCCCCCCAGGGCCTGACGGCCCTGGGAAGCACCCCCACGCGCCCCTTGATCAGCGCGGGCAGTGCGGGCAGCGCGGGCGCCCCCGGGGCAAGCACGCGGCGGGCCGCGGTTGCACAGGGGCGCGGGGGGAGAACCAAGCGAGCAACCGTCCACAGACCGCGAGGTCCGGCGATCCACGGGGCGTGGCTACCCGGGCGGTCCCGTCACCTGACACCCCGGACTTCTCACCACGTGGCCCGCACCTGGCGGATGATCCGGCGGCGCAACCGCACTCTTCGGCTGCCGTCCGGGTACAACCGCACCCGGTCCAGCTCCCAGTGCCTGTACTCGGCTTCGTCGGTCAGCAGACGTGCCGCGTCCTTGCGCGAGGTACCGCGCGGCACGTACATCTCTCTGAATTCGTATTCCGGCATCGCAATCTATTGTGCGGGCAACGCCCCTGTGCGGATAGCGTCTGCTCCATGTCTGATGACGTGCAGCCCACCGTTGCCGAGGTCCGTGCCGCGGTAGAAGCGCTCAAAGCCGCGCTCGACCGCCACCTCGACGCGATCGAGAACCGTGCCGGGGACGACGACCCGTCCGTCTACGCGGCGTTCGAAGCTCTGGCCTCGGCCGCCGAGTCGTACGACGAGCTGCTGTACGACAGGTACGACGAGGTGACCCCGTTCGAGGTGCCCGCGGGCGACGGGGCGCCGGAGTACCGCGGCCCCGAGGACCCGGAGGCGATCAGCGTCCTGATCCGGCGCGACTACACCGTGGTCGAGCCGGAGCGGCTGCTCGCCCAGGCCCGGCGGGCCGCGGAGGGCGACGCGGAGGCCGGTGAGTCGGTCAACGCGGCCGTCGCGGCGGTCTTCGGCGAGTACGAACCCGACGAGATCGCCCAGCGGCACAAGGAGTTCGGGCTGGAGGAGGGCGACTCGACGCTGTGGGTGTGCGCCGCCGAGCCCACCGAGCCGGGGGAGTGGCTGGACGCGCCGTTCGACCAGGCCGACCCGCAGCTCGCGCTGTGCCGCTTCGACATGAGCCTGGTCTTCGAGGACGAGCTGGGCGGCGCGCTCGACCCGGAGTGAGCCGGGCGGGGGGGGGCGCCCCCCCCCCCCCCCCCCCGCGCGCGCCCCCCCCCCCCCCCCCCCCCAAAAACCCCCCCCCCCCCCCCCCCCCCCCCCCCCAAACCGGGCCCCCCCCCCCCCCCCCCCCCCCCCCCCCGGGGCCGGGCCCCCCCCCGGGAACCCCCCCAACGGGCCGGGCCC